>NZ_JBARWZ010000018.1:0-32818 GCF_049647105.1 Actinophytocola sp. | reverse complement strand
CTGTGACGATCGCGGCGTAGGAACCTTGATCATCCCAGGGCGGAGGCCATCACCCATGTCCGGACGACACACCGAGCGCGTCCACACCGGACTTCACACCAAGATCACAGACTTTGACGTTCCCCTGGGTGGGCCGCACTTGTTTCATGGTTGTATCCCGGTGGTATCCGAAGTTCGCGGGCCCGGGAAATCCGGAGTCTTTCTGGACTTTCCGGCGGCGCCGGGGTATTTGTTGCAACTGTCTTGCTGTTACGGGATTGTCGCGTTGGCTTTTGATTCCTAACGTTTCAGGAATTGATCGCGTTGACCGACGGAGGCCCGTGTGCTCGCCGTGTTGTCGAACCCCACCTACCGCCGGTTGTTCACCGCGCAGGTGGTCGCCCTGACCGGTACCGGACTCGCGACTGTCGCTTTGGGACTGCTCGCCTACGACGTCGCCGGTGCGGACGCCGCCGCCGTGCTCGGCACCGCGCTGGCGATCAAGATGGTCGCCTACGTCGGCATCGCCCCGCTGGCCGCGGTGCTGACCGCGTTCCTGTCACGCAAGACCATCCTCGTCTCCCTCGACCTGGTACGTGGCGGCATCGCGTTCGCGCTGCCGTGGGTCGACCAGGTGTGGCAGGTGTACCTGCTGATCTTTCTGCTGCAGGCGTCGTCCGCGGCGTTCACGCCGACCTTCCAGGCGACGATCCCGGACGTGCTGTCCGACGAGCGTGACTACACCCGCGCGCTGAGCCTGTCCCGTCTCGCCTACGACCTCGAGAGTCTGGTGAGCCCGCTGCTCGCCGCGGTCCTGCTCACCGTCGTCACCTACGACGTCCTGTTCGCGGGCACGGCGATCGGGTTCTGCGCCTCCGCGGTGCTGGTCGTCTCCGCGCTCCTGCCCGCATCCCTCGGCCGCGTGCCGAACAGCAGGAGCCTGCGGTCGATGACCCACGGCATCCGGCTCTACCTCGGCACACCACGGCTGCGCGGGTTGTTCGCCGTGCACCTCGCGGTCGCCGCGGCCGGTGCCATGGTCATCGTCAACACCGTCACCTACGTCCGCGACCTGCTCGGCCGCACCGACACCGCGGTGGCGATCGCGCTGGCCGCCTACGGGCTCGGCTCGCTCGTCGCCGCGCTCACCCTGCCTCGGCTGCTCGACCGGTGCCGCGACCGGACGGTCATGCTGCGTGCCGCGGGCGGGCTGGCCGCGGCACTGCTGATCGCGGTCCTCACGACCACCTTCCTCGACGGCGCCCGGTGGCCCGCCCTGCTCGTCGTGTGGGCCGCTCTCGGTGCGGGTGGTTCGCTGGTCCTCACCCCCGCGGGCCGCCTGCTCCGCCGGTCGGCGTCGCCGGCCGACCGGCCCGCCCTGTTCGCCGCGGACTTCTCGCTGTCCCATGCCTGCTGGCTGCTCTGCTACCCGCTCGCGGGCTGGCTCGCGACACAGACCGGCATGGCGACGACGCTGGGCGTGCTCGCCGCCGTCACCATCGCCGCGACCGTGCTCGCCGTCCGGCTGTGGCCCGTGGCGGACCCGGTCGCGGCGGAGGTCGCGGTCGCGACCGCACAGTCGAGGTAAACCCGCGGCTGGTGTTTCGCTCGACCCGCGACCGGACGGGAACCGGCTGATCCGCTCACACGACCACACTGGTGACAACGCGACTGCCGGATGGGGAACTCGATGAGCCGCACGTTCACCACACGCGCCTACCCGTTCCGCGAGGCGGAAGCCCTTGCGCTGGAACCCGAGTACGCCCACCTGCGTGAGCACGAACCCATGAGCCGGATCGCGTTGCCCTACGGCGGTGACGCGTGGCTCGCCGTGCGGCACGAGGATGTCCGGACCGTGCTGAGCGATTCCCGGTTCAGCCGCGCCGCGTTGCTGGACGAGGAGCGGGAGGTGCCGCGCACCTCGCCCCGGCGGCTCGCGGACCCGACGTTGCACACGGTGGACCCGCCGGAGCACAACCGGTTGCGGCGCCTCGTCGCGGCCGCGTTCAGCCCCCGGCAGGTCGAGCGGCTCACCGCGTACTCCCAGCGGATCACCGACGACCTGCTCGACCGGATCGAGGACACGGGCCCGCCAGCCGACCTCATCTCGGGACTCGCGATGCCGCTGCCCATCGCCGTCATCTGCGAGATGCTCGGCGTGCCGGTCGAGGACCGCGACCGGTTCACCGGATGGGTCGACGTGGCGCTGGCGACCACCGCGTACAGCCCCGAGGAGATCCACGCGGCGTTCGCGGCGCTCAAGGACTACCTCACCGACCTCGTCGCGGCGCGGCGCCGGGAGCCCTCCGACGACCTGCTCGGCGCGCTCGTCGCCGCCAGGGACAACGACGGGCGGCTCAGCGAGGACGAACTGGTGGCGCTGGGCGTGACCCTGCTGTACGCCGGTCTCGACACGACGTCGGCCCACATCGGCAACTACGTCTACCTGCTGCTGACCCACCCTGGCCAGCTCGGCGCGCTGCGCGCCGACCCCGGCCTGCTGGACCGGGCCGTCGAGGAGCTGCTGCGCTACACGCCGACCGTCACCTCGGCCGGGTTCACCCGCATCGCGACCGAGGACGTCGAGCTGGGCGGCGTGCTGGTCCGGGAGGGTGACGCGGTGATGGTCAACCTCGACGTCGCCAACCGCGACGAGCGGGTCTTCGCGTGCCCTGAGCGGCTGGACATCACCCGCAAACCCAACCCGCACCTCGCATTCGGGTTCGGGCCGCACTTCTGCGTCGCCGCACAGCTGGCCAAGGCGGAGCTGCGGGTCGCGCTCGGCACGCTGCTGCGCCGCTTCCCCGGCCTGCGTCTCGCGGTCGGCCCCGACGACCTGCCCTGGCGGCGTGGCCGCATGGTGCGCGGACTGGACTGCCTGCCCGTCAGCTGGTGACGGCGTCGCGGTCGGGGGTGTCCCGGCGGAACTCGCGGGTGGTGGGCACCAGCATCGCGGCCACGGGGACGAGGAAACAGGCGGCCGCGCACACCCCGAGGACCGTCGCGGTGCCGTACGCGTCGATGGCCGGCGCGATGAGGGCGAGGCCGACCGGGGCGAGGCCGTAGGAGAGCAGGAAGTCCACAGAGGACACCCTGGCGAGCTTGTTCTCGGCCACTTCCCGTTGCGTCGCGGTGAACCACGGCACGTTGAACAGTTCGATGGCGATGCCCGACAGCGCGTAGGCGACGATGACGACGACGGCCGGCACCGGGAACAGCAGCGCGAGCGGGGCGATGCCGTAGCACGCCAGCGCGGCCAGCGCCGTCCACCCTTCCCTGCGTGGGCGCCACTTCCCGACGATCACCGCGCCGATGAGACCACCGACGGTGTAGGCCGTGAGTCCGGCAGCGAGCACCGCCTCCGTGCCGTAGCGGTCCCGGCTCACCAGGGGGAGCGCGACGGCGGTCGCCGAGTAGCCGGTCGCGATCACGACGGTGAGCGCGGTGAGGCCGGCCAGGAACCACGGGTGCCTGCGTGCCTCGTGCAGCCCCTCGAAGAACGCACGCACGATCCCCGGCTTCGGCCCGGGTTCTGGTGTGGTGGCACGGCCCTTCGGCGGCACGAGCGCGGCGAACAGCCACACCAGCCCGGTGCCGACGAGCAGCGCGGTGATGTCGAAGACGAGCGCCAGCAGCGCGACGATGCCCGGCGCGGTCAGGGTGACCACGCGGACCGCCAGCGCGGTGGCCGCGTTGGCCTGCTGGCGGCGGTCCTGATCGACCACCTCGCAGACCATCGCCTGGTATGCCGGGCGGCACGCGCCCTGGCCCGCGCCGATCACGACCGCGGCCACGATCATCAGCGGCACCGACCGGCCCATGCCCGCCGCGAGGACCGGGGTGGCCAGCGTGGCGGCGAGCCCGGCCCACAGCACGACGCCGCGCCGCGAGTGCCGGTCCGCCAGCACACCACCGACCGGCACCGCCACCAGGAAACCAACGGACCGTCCCGCGAGGACCATCCCGAGCGCGGTCGCGGTGAGCTCCCGTTCGAGTACGGCGAGGCCGAGGACGAACGGGAACGCCCAGGTCGCCAGCCCGGACGCGGTCGTGCCGAGCCAGAGCCGCACGAACGCGGCCTCGCGCAGGATCGATCTTCCAGTCGTTGCCATCGCACCCAAAGGTAGCGATCCCTCATCGCATTGGACTCGCACCAGTCTCCGGTAACTGGGGGATATGAATCCGTCACGTCTTCGGAACTCAACGTGATCGCTGTGCGACATTTCAAACAGACGGATCACACGGGACGAAGGAATTTGGCATGAGCTGGTACGAGGAAGAGGACCTGTGGGTCGGGTTCGCGGAGGTCATGTTCCCCGAAAGACGTGAACAGGAGGCCACCGAGCTGATCGCGTCGTCCCCACTGCTCAAGGTCTCGGCGGGCACCCGGGTCCTCGATCTGGCGTGCGGACCCGCCGTGCACGTGGTACCGATGGCCCGCGCCGGCGCCGAGGTGACCGGTGTGGACCTCAGCCCGGCGATGCTCGAGCGCGCCAGGGCGGCATGTGAACGGGCCGGGGTGTCCGCGCGACTGATCCACGCGAACATGCTCGACTTCGTCGAGCAGGACGCCTTCGACCTCGTGATCAACATGTACACCTCGTTCGGCTACTTCACCGATCCCGGTGACAACCTGACCGTCCTCCGCAACATCCGCGCCAGCCTCGTCCCCGGTGGCGCCGCCGTGATCGACCTGCTGGGCAAGGAAGTCCTCGCGGGCTGGGTCGGTCGCCCGCAGTCGGTCGCCGTGCCGGGTGGGACCGTGTTCATGGAGGACACGATCCTCGACGACTGGTCCCGGCTGCGCACCGACTGGACGCTGGTGCGCGGCAACGAGGTGCGGCGCTCGACGATCCTGTCCCACCTCTACAGCGCCGTCGAGCTGAGGACCCTGTTCGAGCAGGCCGGTTTCGTCGACATCGAGTTCTTCGGCGGCTTCGACACCGCGCCCTATGACAACCACGCCAAGAGGCTGATCGTGAGGGGTTTCCGTGGCGACTGAGGCCGGCCTGCGCCTGTTCGCGGAGCCAGACACCGAGACCGGACCGACCACGCGGTCGCTCCGGCTGACCACTCCCGTCCTGTTGCTTGGCATCACCCTGCTCGTGTCGATCGTCGCCGGCATCGCGCTCGGGCCGACGACCGTCGCGCTGCCCGACGTGCTGCGTTATCTCGGCAAGGCGATCACCGGCGGCTCGATCCACCCCGACGAGGTCACCTCGTACTCGATCGTGTGGAACGTCCGCGCACCCCGCGTCCTGCTGGCGGCGGTGGTCGGCGCGGGCCTCGCGCTCGTCGGCGTCGCCGTGCAGGCACTGGTGCGCAACGCCCTGGCCGACCCGTTCGTGCTGGGGATCTCCTCCGGCGCGTCGGTCGGCGCCACCGCGGTCGTCGTGTTCGGCTTCTTCGCCGGGCTCGGCGTGCTGGCGCTGTCGACCGCGGCGTTCCTCGGCGCGCTCGGCGCCACCGCACTGGTCTACCTCGCCGCACGCAGCAAGCTGGGACTCACCCCGCTGCGGCTCGTGCTCACCGGCGTCGCGCTGGCCTACGGGTTCCAGGCCGTGATGAGCGTGCTGATCTTCATGTCGCCCAACGGGCAGGCCGCCGCGTCGGTGCTGTTCTGGCTGCTCGGCAGCCTCGGCGCCGCCACCTGGGCCTCGCTGCCGCTCGCCGCGGCAGGCGTCGCGGTCGGGATGGTCGTGCTGGTTCGCAAGGCCACCACGCTGGACGTGATGGCGATGGGCGACGAGACCGCCGCGAGCCTTGGCACCGACGTCGCGTCGCTGCGCCGCTGGCTGTTCCTGTTGACCGCGGTGGTCACCGGGCTGCTGGTCGCGGTCAGCGGCGCGATCGGGTTCGTCGGCCTGGTGCTGCCGCACGTGGTGCGGATGGTGGTCGGGTCGGGGCACCGCAACGTGCTCATCGTGGCGCCGCTCGCGGGCGCCAGTTTCCTGGTGTGGGTGGACCTGCTGGCGCGCACGCTGGTCGCGCCGGAGGAGCTTCCGCTCGGGGTGATCACCGCCCTTATCGGTGTACCGGTGTTCATCGTGGTGATGCGCCGTCGTGGCTACTCGTTCGGAGGGCGCTGATGACCCCGCTTTCCCTGACCGTGCAAGGTGTCTCGGTCGACGTCGCAGGCAAGACGCTGGTGCGCGCGCTGAATCTGGACGCCGCCGCCGGTGAGATCGTCGGCCTGCTCGGCCCCAACGGCAGCGGCAAGTCCACCGCGCTGCGTTGCGTCTACCGCGCGCTGCGGCCGTCGGCCGGTGCGGTCCTGCTCGACGGCGACGACCTGGCGCCGCAGGACATGCGGGAGACCGCGTGCCGGATCGCCGCGCTCACCCAGGACAGCTCCGTCGACCTGGACTTCACCGTCGAGGAGGTCGTCGCGCTCGGCCGCGCGCCGCACCAGCGCGGCAACGTCCGGCTCTCGCCCCGCGAGCGCGTGCTGTGCCGGAACGCGCTGGTGCGCCTGGACATCACGCACCTCGCGCAACGATCCGTGCTCACCCTGTCGGGCGGCGAACGGCAGCGCGTGCTGGTCGCGCGTGCTCTCGTGCAGGAGCCAGCGGTGCTCGTGCTCGACGAACCGACCAACCACCTGGACATCCGCCACCAGGTGGAACTGCTGAACTTCCTGCGCGGGTGCGGGTTGACCGTCCTGGTCGCCCTGCACGACCTCAATCTTGCTGCCGCGGTCTGCCACCGGATCGCGATGCTCCGCGGCGGCTCCCTCGTCACTTGTGGCACCCCGGACGAGGTCCTCACTCCGGAAACGGTTCGCGCCGTCTTCGGGGTGGATGTCACCCCGGTCACCCATCCGGTCACCGGTGCGTTGCAACTGCTCTACGACCTCCCCACCGACAAGCCACTTCTCGAGGAGACCTCGCGATGAACAAGCGACGCGCGACCATGGTGCGCGCCACAGCCCTGCTCGCCTCGGCGGCGATGCTCGCCGCCTGCGGAGCCCAGGTCGAAGCACAGAGCCAGAACGGTTCCGATGCGCCCACCGAGGCGACGATCGAGAACTGCGGGGAGAAGGTCACCTACCCCGTCCCGCAACGCCCCGTCGCCTACGACGTGTCCGGGTCGGAGAAGATGTTCGCCCTCGGACTCGCCGACCGCATGCGCGGCTACGTCATGAACTCCCTCGGCGACCCGTCCATCGCGGGCTCGCCGTGGAAGGAGGACTACGCCAGCGTCGAACGGCTCGGCACCTCCCGCGTCACCAGGGAGATCCTGGTCAACGCCAAGGCCGACTGGGTGATCGCGGGCTGGAACTCCGGCTTCAGCGAGGAGCGCGGGATCACGCCGAAGCTGCTGGAGCAGGTCGGCATCCGCAGCTACCTGCACTCCGAGACCTGCTGGGACTTCACCGCGGGCAAGAGCGACATGAGCCCGTTCGACGCGCTGTACGCCGACCTGCGCAACATCGGCGACATCTTCGGTGTCCGCGACCGCGCGGATGACCTGGTGGCCGACCTGGAGTCGCGGTTCGACAAGGTCACCGCGAGCGTCCCGGACGGCGAGGAGCCGGTGCGCGTGTTCGTGTACGACTCCGGCACCGACCAGCCCTACACCGCGGGCAAGCACGCGGCGCCGACCCAGATCATCGACGTCGCGGGCGGCGTGAACGTCTTCAAGAACCTCGACGACGGCTGGGGTGCCGTCGGCTGGGAGGCGGTCGTGAAGGCCGAGCCCGAGGTGATCGTCGTCGTCGACTACGCGGACCAGCCCGCACAGGACAAGATCGCCTACCTGAAGTCCGCGCCGCAGCTCAAGAACACGCCCGCCGTGCGTGACAACAACTTCCACGTCATCTCCTACGGCGACATGGTGTCCGGGCCCCGCAACGCGCAGGGTGCCGAGTCCCTCGGCACCTACCTGCGATCGATCGGGAGGTGACCGCGATGGAGTCCACAGCACAGATCCACGAGCACATCACCGACGCCATCAAGACTCCCGCGCTCGTCCGCCTCGCCCCGAACGTGGTGCTCGTACGTTTCGAGACGCTCAAGGTCTACGCCGCGCTCGGCGCGGTGCGGTCCCTGCTCGCGGACGGCACCGTCCGCAAGGGACAGACACTCGTGGACAGCTCGAGCGGCATCTACGCGCTCGCGCTGGCCATGGCCTGCAACCGTTACGGCCTGCGGTGCCACATCGTGGCGTCCACGACGGTCGATGCCACGATGCGCGCCCAGCTGGAGATCCTCGGGGTCACCGTCGACCAGATGCCGCCGTCCGACAGCCTGCGCCTCGACCAGCGCAGGCGGGTGGCGCGGGTCAGGGAGCTACTCGCCCGCGACCCGGAAATGCACTGGATGCGCCAGTACCACGACCCGGTGCACTACCTGGGCTACGCGGCACTGGCCGACATGCTGCGCGACGCGTTGCCCGGCGAACAGCTGACCGTCGTGGGCAGTGTCGGCACCGGCTCGTCGACCGGCGGGCTCGCGGAGGCGCTGCGTGACCAGGACCCCGGTGTCCGGTTGACCGGTGTGCAGCCGTTCGGCAGCGTGACGTTCGGCAGCGCGCACCTGTCCGACCCGGACGCGATCATCGCGGGGATCGGCAGCTCGATCCAGTTCGACAACGTGCATCACGAGCTGTACGACCGCATCCACTGGCTCGACTTCACACACGCCATGGCCGCCACCGTCGACCTGCTGCGTGAGCACGCGGTGTTCGCGGGCCTGTCGACGGGCGCCGCGCACCTGGCCGCCCGCTGGGAGGCCGTCCGTGACCCGGAGCGGACCTACGTGGTCCTCGGCCCCGACACCGGGCACCGCTACACCGAGCGGGTCTTCGCCCGCCACCGCGAGGCGCTCGACTCGAACACCCTCGCACCACAGGAGGTCACGTCACTCGACGGGCTGACGCTGCCGTGGTCCACAATGGACTGGCAGCGCCGCCCGTACGAGACCCAGGTGGTCCCGGAGCTCAGGGAGGTGACCGCGGCATGACCATCGTCCTGCTGGAAGCACTCAGCTTCGGGCTCGGCAGGTTGGTCGACGCGGCCGCCGGGGCGGGACACCGACTGTGCCTGTTCACCGGCAACCGGTCCATCTACTCGTACGAGCTGAGCAGGCTCGACCCGGGCAGTCTGGACGTCGTCGACATCGACACCACCGACATTCCCGCGTGCGAGGCGGTCCTGCGGTCCATGCCGGACCTGGCGGGCATCATCAACTCCACCGACACGTGGGCGCTTCCCGGTGCCGAGCTGATCGCCCGCCTCGGGCTGCCCGGCCCGGACCCGGAGGCGGTCCGCGTGCTCCGCGACAAGGGTGCGGTGCGGACACTGTTGTACAAGGGCGGACTGAGCCGGTCCGCCGCCGGACCCGTGTCCTCGATCGACGAGATCGAGTTCCCGTTGATACTCAAGGACTCCTCCGGCACGTCCTCCCGTGGTGTGTGGCTGGTCCGCGACGACGCGGAGCTGGCGGACGCGCTCCGGGCGGCGGAGGACACTCCGTTGAAGGGCCACCTGATCGCCGAGCCGTACTTCGAGGGGCCGCTCTACAGCGCGGAGACCGTGACATGGCAGGGGCGCACCCGGCTGCTCGGCGTTTCGAGCCGCCAGCTCTCGCCGGAACCCGCCCGCCGCGAGGAGGCGGCGGCGTTCCCGGTCGCGTTCCCGCCAGGGGACTTCGCGGAGCTCGGCACGTGGATCGGCGACGTGCTGGACGCCGCGGGCCACAGCCAGGGGTTCGCCCACACCGAGTTCATCCTCACCGTGGACGGCCCGGAGGTCGTCGAGATCAACCAGCGCATCGGCGGCGCCATGATCGGAGAAGCCCTCTGCCGGTCGCTGCGCACCAACGTCTACGACAGCATGATCGCCATGGCTCTCGGCGAGGAACCGGGTTTGCTGACACAGCCCATCGACCCCGGCCCCGGCGTCGCGTTCGTGCTGTCCTATCCACCGGAGCCGGGGGTGCTGACCGGGTGGTCCGGTCTCGACCGCCTGCCCGGTCTGCCGGGCTCGCCGGAGTGGTACCCGACAGCGACCATCGGTGACGGGCTCCACCACCTGACCGACCAGCGCTCCTGCACCGGCATCCTCCTCGCCGAGGGGCCGACGGCGGAAATCGCACTGCACAGGGCACTCGCCGCCTGCGCCAGGATCACGCCGCTGACCACGAGGTGACCCCGTCGCTAAACCCACTCACGGGCGCCCTTCAGTGCGTTGAGCGGCCGAGTTCGGACCGCAGCTTCAGCGCCTTCCTGAGGCTGTGCAGGCTCTCGGTCCGGTGCTCCAGCACTTCCTGCCGGAACAGCGAGATCGCGCGATCGAGGTCGTCGAGCCTGCCGGTCCGTTCGTACTCCCGCATCAGCGCGACGCCACTGTCGTGCGGTGAGGCGAGCCCGAAGAACTCACGCACCTTCGGTGGCACCAGGCGGGGGTCGACCGTGTGCAGGTTCGTGTAGAGCGCCTGCGCCAGCCGCAGGTCGGCCCCGCCGTGTTCACGTGGCAGGGCCTCGTACCGGCACAGGTGCAACGCCGCGACGCGCACGAGGCTGCCCGCGTCCGGCTCGCCCGACCGCGTCAGTTCGGTGACCAGGGCGAGCGCCTGTTCGTCGAGCACGCCCGAAGGGTCCCCATTGGCATGCCGGGCGATGCGGGCATCGAGATCCGCGAGGATCCGCTCCTTCATGGCTCACCATCGTATGGGCGGCCACCCGCGCGGGGACCAGCAGTTACCTCAGGGGAACGTGACGGCACTAGGAGTGGTGATTGACCCAGGCGGATCGCAGTTGAGTAACCACGTCTGAGGTGAGGAGCGCAGTCCGGTCTGGGGCGTAGCAGATCAGGTTGTCGGTTGTAGCAGCCGTTGTCTGTCGCGCCAGGCTAGGCGGAGAAGGGTCAGCGCGCTGGCCGACAGCCGTGGGTCAAGGCGGTCGATTGCCTCTTCGGTGAAGGGCATGTCGGTCCGTCCGCCCGCGCCAACCAGTCGGCCCTCGTCATTGGTTCTCACTAGGTGAGCGAACAGTTGGTCGAACACCTCGTCGTCGACGACGGCCACTGTGAGCTGTATCGCGCCAAGTTCCAGGGGTTCGATCACCAACCCGTAGTGCCAAAGATGAAAACGGCCTGCCGCTCGTGCTCGCTCGAACGAGCGGAATGGTTCTTCGCTCGCGTATTCGGTTGGTGCAGTGCTGTTTCCGTCGTGTTCCGGATTGCCGAGAAATTCCTCGGAGAACTCGCGCATGATGTTGCGCCAAAGGGAGAAGTCGTTGGCCAGGTCGGCGGGGTGCATGGAGGATGGCTGAAATTCTCCTGCCGGCATGACGTGGCACAGGCCCCCGCCGTCAGCTACCTTTCCGCCGTCGCGCTCGTGCAGCACGAATCGATGCTCTCCCGACCTGTCCCTTCGTATGGTCAATGTACTGATGCCGGGGGACATGAGAAGTCGTTGGGGATCGAATGGGTCGCCGATCGTCGACCGGAGAGGCAGCGAATCCCACGTGGGAACCGAACGGTCCGAAGTCAACCACGCTGCCTTGAACTCGTGCGCGACCATTTGTTTGACGTTGAACACCTCAAAGAACGTGGTGGTCCCGAAGGTCAGGGACAACGCGTTCTGTGTCTGCACGTTCAGGAGTCGGTAACTCAGGCGGTTTTCCAGGAGCCGAGGACGCACCAGATCCCGAACAGCGCGGCTGTACCCGGCATATCGCTCGCCCCGGTCGGTCATTGGCAGCACGTGATCCAGCGGCTCTATCTGGGGAACTGGGACTTGAGTTTCAGACCAGAGCAAGCGAACCGAATCCAAGTCAACCGGTTCATCCAGCAACCAGCCTCGATCTGCCAACACATGACCACCAGGTGCGCGCTGAGCTACCGGATAAAGCCAGGCGGCCAACTCGGTCAACTCGCGACCACGGACACCGGGTGCCTGCCGTACTCGCAGCCATTCCTCCTGGCTACGTCGCACGCGTTCGGCCGCCACGCGTTGCTGGCCGTGAGGTATGGCTGGTGGTCCTTCAAGCACGCCTCGACGCCACGCCAGTTGGTCAACCTTCGCCTGTTCGCGAAGCTTGAGGAGGGCGCCTCCCGCCTGGAGAGCCTTGTCAAGCGCACTGACCAAGTCGCGAGACGGCAGGTTCTTACCCGCTCGTTCGGCCAGCGAGACGTACTGGCGGGTGTAGCCGACCGCCTCGGCGAGCTGGGGCTGGCTGAGGCCAGCAGCGTTCCGAAGACGTCTGATCTCGTGGGCGAGGAGTTCTGCTGCCGAAGCCGGCTGGTCGTCAGCGGTCGCTCCATCTCCTGTCACAGCCGACTCCGCACGCCTGGGTCAAGGGGGGCAAATACTAGGTGTAGTTGATTGCCTCGTTACGCGATCTTAGCTGCTCCTGGTTCTGTGAGGTCAGCCCGGCAAGACCTCAGGAGCCAGGAGGAGCCCGTGACCACAACCGCGGACAGGCAGGCAGCATCCCCCGAAGGGCTGGCGATGGCGATCCGCCGATCGGTGCCGTTGCTGCCCGACACTGAGCGCTCCTCGCTGCGGCCTGAACTGCTGGATGTGATCGAGAACCGCAAGTCCGGGCTCAGCGCGAACTGGATCGTGGGCTGCCCACTCGACTGCGGGTACTGCGTGCGCCACCTGATCGATAACTTCGGCATGAAGGTGCCTTGAGCGATCATGCGGGAGGCCGAGGCCGCCGAACTGCTGCTGACCTGGCACCACTACCTCCAGCCGCACATCACACCGATCCAACTGCTCAATCGGGTGACCGACCCCATGTTGCCCGTCGTGAAGTCACACACCTTCGAGATGCTGCGACTGCTGGACGAGCGTGAGCTGACCAACCACGTCCACCGGCCAAGTCGGTCGGTCCAGTCGGGGCATGGCCGGACGTACCGATATGGGAAGTAGGCCCAACAGAAAGGCGTAGTCATGTGGCTACTGTTCGTAGCATGACGATGGTTGATGGTTCGCAGGCCGCCGAGTTGCGTGAAGAAATGATCGGCGCGTTGCGTGAGATGGGGGCGATTCGAAGCGATCGGGTGGCCGAGGTGTTTCGGGCGGTTCCTCGGCATCTGTTCACGCCGGGGGCGGCGCTGGCGGATGCCTATGACCCCCGCGACGCGGTGCACGTGAAGCGGGATGACCGGGGGCGGCCGATCAGCACGGTCTCCTCGCCGCAGTTGCAAGGCTCCATGCTGGAGCAAGCTGACGTTCGCCCCGGAATGACCGCGCTGGAGATCGGGTCCGGTGGCGTGAATGCCGCGATGATGAGCTGGCTGGCCGGTCCCGAGGGGCACGTCACCACCGTGGACATTGACTCGGACGTGACCGAGCGGGCTCGGCGGCTGCTCGACGCGGCCGGGTATGAGCAGGTGAACGTCGTCCTTGCCGACGCCGAGAACGGGTTCGCGACGGATGCCCCGTATGACCGGATCATCGTCACAGTCGGCGCCTGGGACATCCCCCCGGCATGGATAGACCAGCTCGCGCAGGACGGGCGGCTGGTGGTCCCGCTGCGGATGCGCGGGTTGACGCGGTCGCTGGAGCTTGAGCGCGAGGGTGACCACCTGGTGAGCCGATCGGCCATCATCTGCGGGTTCGTCGCCATGCAGGGCGCGGGCGCCAATCGCGGGCAGTTGGTGCAGTTGCGTGGCACCAAGGTCGAGCTTCGGTTCGACGACGGCTGGCCCGGCGAAGAGGTACCCGATCTCGAGGGTGTCCTCGACACCGAACGCGCCGAGGCGTGGACCGGTGTGACGATCGGCGGCATGGAGTCGTTCGAGACGCTGCAACTCTGGCTGGCCACGGCGTTTCCTGGGTTCGGCAAGCTGCGGGCCGACGCCGATCAGCGCTCTGTTCTGGTCGACGACGACAACATGTGGTTCGACTCAGCGGTGGTCGCCGACGACTCGGTCGCCTACCTGACGACACGCCGGGTGGAATCGGGTGTCTCCGAGTTCGGTGTGCACGCGTTCGGCCCGCATGCCGCCGATCTCGCCGAGGTGATGGCTGAGCAGGTGTGTATCTGGGACCGCCAGCATCGCCACGGTGCCGGCCCGACCTTCGGTGTCTGGCCCCTCGACACCCCTGACGAGCGGTTGCCGGAGGGCATCGTCATCAACAAGCGGCATCACCGCGTCACGATCTCCTGGCCAGCGGCGACCACCGCCGCGACCGGCCAGGGCAACCAGGAACAACAAGAAGGAGAGTGATCAGCATGACCCTGGCCATCACACCACCGGTTGACGACGTCGACGAGTTCTCGCTCGACCTGGAGGTGATCGCCGACAGCCTGCCGCTCATCAAGATGGACTGCAATACCGACGACAACTGCGGCGGCTCGACCTGCGGGAGTGCCTGCACCAGCAGCGTCACTCAGCCGCTCTGACATCGACCGACCGTCAGGGAGATAGGCCGAGGAGGGGGCAGTGGGCGCGAAACGGACGCTATTTCGGCACGTCGGCGTGGTAATGGCTCGCGCCAATACTGATCCAGGCGGGCTGGACCTGCCCGACTCACTCGACCTCGACACCGAGGACGCCCTCAGCGAGGGCCGAGCATGGTTGGCACATCTGTGGCGACGTGCCGAGGTCCAGGCAGCGCTCCGGGTTGCGAGTCCGGCGCTGTCCCAGCAGATCGACGCGATCGTCGATGGTGACCGTGTCGATGGGCGTCAGCTTCGGCGTGTCCTGATCACGACCTCGTCCTATCTCCGCCGCTGGCAGCGGCGCGCCACCCCGGCCGGTTTGTTCGCCGGGGTGGCCGCTGCGTCCGCGGGTGCTCCGGTGTCCGTGCGGCTCGGCGACGAACACCAGGTGGTGGCGCGGGCGGATGCGCGGTGGCTGGGCGAGATCATCGACGGCCTGGAGCATCGCCCCGACCTGCTGTCCCGCCTGCTCGTAGTCGTCAACGACGCCGGGTTCACGCGTGGGGACCGGTTCGTTGTGCCTGCCCGGCCCGACGAGCGCCAACCGCACCTCGGCGCGGCGTTGGACACCTCCGTCCGCCGCACCAAGGCGGTAGCAGCCGCGTTGGCCGGCGCGACCAGGCCGCTCCCTGTCGCCGAGCTGGCCCACCGTGTCGGCGAGCAATTTCCCGACGCGGCGCCGGACAAGATCCAGCGCTTGCTGGCTGGACTGGTCGCCGGTCGGGTCATGCTCACCAGCTTGCGGGCGCCGACGACGACCGTTGACCCGTTGGCGCACCTGGTGACCGAGTTGGAATCTGTTGGCGTCGAGGATCTGCCCGACCTCGTGGACCTGGTCAAGCAGCTCCGCGCGATCCGTGAGGAGCTGTCCTCGCTGCCGTCCTGGGCGCCCGCGCCCGACTACTCCGTGGCCCTGGAGGGGGCCGAGGAACGGATGCGAGCAGTGCACGCGGTTCCAGGACGAGTGCTCGCCGTGGACGTGGCGCTTGCCGGCAAGCTCACGGTTCCCGAGGCGGTGTTGCACGAGGCGGAGGCCGCCGCGACAGCGTTGCTGCGGCTCACGCCCTTTCCCTTCGGTGACCCGGTGTGGAAGGACTTCCACGCACGATTCCTGGACCGCTACGGCGTCGGCGCGGTCGTCGGCGTGCGCGACGTGGTCGCGGACTCCGGTCTTGGCTTTCCCGCCGGTTTCCTCGGCGCGCCCCGGCCCCGCGCTGCTCACCTGCTGACCGAACGCGACGTCACCCTGCTGGCGCTGATCCAGCAAGCCACCGCCGAAGGCCGCACCGAGATCACGCTGACCGAGCAGATCATCGACGGCCTGCGGGTCGGCGACCACGCCAAGATGGTCGCCCCTGCACGGGTGGAACTAGCGTTCCAGGTCCACGCCGCCTCACTCGACGCGTTGGAGCGCGGCCAGTTCCAGCTTTGGCTCACCGGGGCACCTATGCACGCCAACAGCATGATCGGTCGGTTTGCCCACTTCCTACCCGACGAGGACCAGCAACGCTTCGCAGCCTCATACGCGCCGACGAGCGAGCACACCATCGCGGCGCAGTTGTCCTTTCTGCCCCGCCGTGAGCACAACGAGAACATCACCCGCGCCCATCGGCTGTTGCCGCACGTGATTCCCCTGGACGAGCACCGCGGCGATGACGAGACCGTGATCCGGCTGGACGATCTCGCGGTCACCGCCGACACCACACAGATGTCCCTGGTACGGATCTCGACAGGCGAACGAGTCCAGCCGCACAGCCTGCACGCGCTCGAAACCACCACCCAGACCCCGCCCCTTGCGCGGTTTCTCGCCGAGGTGGCCTCCGCGCGATGCGGCGCCTTCGGCCCGGTCGGCTTCGGAGCCGGACACAACCTGCCGTTGCTCCCACGGCTGCGTTATGGCCGCGTCGTGCTGTCCGCGGCCCGGTGGCTGTTGAAGCCCACCGACCTTGTCCCGGCCCGGAATGGCACCGCCGCGTGGGACCAGGCACTGAGTACGTGGCGCAACCGGTGGCGCGTTCCCTCGACAGTCGTGTTGTGCGAGAGCGACCTCCGCCTGCCGCTCGACCTGGATGACCGCCATGACCGGACCCTGTTGCGGACTCGGCTGGAGCGCAACCGCACCGGCAGAGTTGAACTCCGCGAAACCAGTGTCCACAACAGCCGCGCGTGGACCGGCCGAGCCTGCGAACTGGTCGTGCCACTCACCGCCGTCCCGCGCACGAACACGCCACCACGCCGGCAGGCAGTTTCACTGCCTGCCATCACCCGATCTGACGCCCAGCTCCCAGGGCACTCGTCCGTCCTGCGCGCTCACCTCCATGCGCACCCGCTGCGTTTCGACGACATCCTCAGTAGCCACCTTCCCCAACTCTTCGCGGACACCGACAATCCCGTGATCCGGTGGTGGTTCTGGCGCCACCACGACCCGGCCCGCCCCGACAGCGACCAACACCTGGTGCTGTGCCTGCGACTGCGCACCGCCGGGGATTACGGGACCGCCGCGACCCGACTCGCGCACTGGGCGGCACATCTCCGCACAACAGGTCTGCTCGCATACCTCACCCTCGGCACATACCAGCCGCCGCGTGGTGTGTTAAGCCACGGCACCGAGACGGACGACGCCGTCGAAGAGGTGTTGGCGACGGACTCGGCAGCCGCCATTGCCCAACGCTGGTGGGCAACCCGCACCGGAACGCCCAGCCAGGCCATCGCTGCGGCGTCCATGACAGACCTGGCCGCCTCGCTGGCTCCGAGCCCGGAAACGGGGCTACGCAGCCTGCTCGATCTCCTCCCACAAGAACACGGAAAACTGGACCACGGACTCAGTGAGACAACGCTGGGGCTGGTCAGTGCCGACGGCCGGGCACGGCTGCAAAGCCTTCCGGACGGTCAGACCGTGACGCGCGTGTGGGACCAGCGCCGGGCCGCGCTCGCCGCCTACCGAGACCGGGCGCTCCGGGATGGTGATGACCAGCTGGTGTTGCGGACGCTGCTGCACGACCACCACCTCCGGGCCGTCGGCGTCGATTCCGGCGTGGAGAAGGTCACCAACCGCCTCGCCCGCGCCGTCGCCCGGCGCCAGCTCGCCCTCAGCCACCCAGGCGCGTCGTGACCACTACCGACGATGCCGCCCAGCTCACCGAGGCGTACGCCGCGAAGCTCGCGATCCCTAAACACGACACCGACGACACGACCGGGCGAGAACAGTCCCTCGCTCGCGGGGCGGCCGGCGTCGCCCTGCTGCACATCGAACGCGCTCTCGCAGGAGTGGGATCGTGGAGCACTGCGCACGCGTGGGTGCGGGCAGCGACCGGTCGTGGGATCAGCGCGGCCGACGACACAGGCCTCTACTTCGGCGCCCCGGCAATCTCCTTCATCTTGCACGCCACCGAAGCCGACCAGAACCACCGCTACGACCAGGCGCTGTCCACTATGGACTCCCACGTCATCGCTTTGGCACATCGACGTGTCGATGCCGCCACGGCACGTGCCCAACGCGGCGAGACAACGACATTCATCGAATATGACCTGTTCGCCGGCCTGACCGGAATCGGCCAACTCCTGCTCCAGCACACGCCCGGAACCGACGCACTCGGCCGCATCCTCGACTACCTCGTTCGACTGACCACACCGCGCGCCGACTACCTCCCCGGCTGGTGGACCACCCGCGACCCGGACATCACCCTGCCCACCCCCGGCGGACACGCCAATCACGGCGTCGCACACGGAATCTCCGGCGTGCTCGCCTTCCTCGGCACCGCGCTGCGGCGTGGCGTCGCCGTCGACGGACACCGCGAAGCTATCGAAACGATCTGCACTCACCTGGACGTCTGGCAACACGACGACGAACGCGGCACCTGGTGGCCGGAATGGATCACCCGAGACGAGCTGCGCACTGGTCGATCACAGCAACCCGGCCCTCACCGGCCAAGCTGGTGCTACGGCACCCCCGGCATCGCCCGCGCCCAACAGATCGCCGCCATCGCCACTGCGGACACGGCCCGCCAACGCCTCGCCGAACACGCCCTCGCGGCGTGTCTGTCCGACGCCGACCAGCTCGCCCACATCACCGACAACAGCCTGTGCCACGGCTGGGCCGGGCTGTACCAGACCGCCTGGCGCGCCGCCCAGGACGCGCTCACCTCCAAGATCAGTCACCAGTTGCCATGCCTGGCCGCGCTACTCACCCGCCACGCCAGCACGGGCAACGAGGAGGGACCCGGGTTGCTGGTCGGCACAGCAGGACTGGCCCTCGCCGCTCACACCGTCGCACAAAACGCCGCGCCGATCTCAGGATGGGACGCATGCCTGCTGATCACCTAACGCCTGTTGAGACCATCGAAGCCGCCGCCGCGAAAGTCATGACTGGCACACCGCTGGCCGACGCCGCCGTGGCGGTAGGCATGGAACCAGCCGCGCTGGACGACGCCATCGAGGTCTACCGGCAGGCAGGCAGGCGCGCACTCGACCACCACACGGATTCGAGTTGGTGGCAGGTCTACATCCAGTTCACCGACTGGGACCAGGCCGAGCAAGCCGCCGCCGAACACCTTGCGCCGCTGCTCCTGCGCGCCGAGGCCGACGGCGTGATCGCCGCGTGGTGGTTCATGCGCAAACACCCCTGCTGGCGGCTACGCCTTCGACCCGGCCCTGCTGGGCGCGCGATGACTACAGAAGTCTCCGCCGAACTCGACCAACTCGTCGCAGGAGGCCACGTCGGCCGGTGGTGGCCCGGCATCTACGAAGCGGAAACAGCCGCATTCGGCGACAGCACCGGGACCGAGATCGCTCACGACCTGTTCTGCGCGGACAGCCGCGCCATCGTCACCGTGCTTCCCGGCACCGAAGCCACACTCGGCCGGCGTGAACTATCCCTACTGCTATGCAGCACGCTCATGCGTGCTGCCAACCTGGAGTGGTACGAGCAGAGTGACGTCTGGCACCGCGTCACCCAAGAACGACCGCTCCCCAACAGCGTCCCGGCTGCCAAGGTCGCCGCGATGGCCGACCAGGTCAAGACCTTGTCACTCACCGACACTGCCGCCGGTGGCCCGCTACTCGGCGTCAACAGTCCGCTCGCCTCCCTCGCTGACTGGGCCGAGGCATTCCGCCAAGCCGGCCGGACCCTCGGACTCGCCGCACGCGAAGGTACCCTGCGGCGCGGACTCCGCGAGATCATCAGCTACCTGGTGATCTTCCACTGGAACCGCCTCGGGTTACACGTCCGAACCCAAAGCATCCTCGCCTCCGCGGCATGCGCCGCCATCCTGGGCATGCCCAACACGCCAGCGGACGCGCTCGGCAGCAACCAGCACCGGCCGTAACCACGACTCAATCGAGAGCGTGGGCGCTCGCGTGCTGGTCCTGGGTGCTCTCGTAGGAGCCGTCGGGGTTGAGGTGGCCCTCGTCGATGACGGTCCATTCGTCGTCGTCGGTGTGGGTGACGATGATGACGTCGCCGTCGGCCTCGACCACGGCGGCTTCGTCGGCCCGGCCGTCGTCGTTGGTGTCGGTGAAGACGTAGGTGGTGCCGTCCTCGCCCGCGACCACGGCGGTGTCCGCCACGCCGTCGGCGTCGGTGTCGTAGGTGGCCGGGCCCGCGTTCACGTCCTCGCCGGGCAGGTCGACGGTCATGTCGTCCTCGCCGGCCTCGTAGTCCGCGCTCGAGTCGTCGTCGGAGTAGTCGGTGTTCTCGGCATCGCCGGTGCCACCAGAGTCGTCGGTGTCGCGTGAGCCGGGGGTGTCGTCTGCGCCGTCGCCGGTCGGGGTGGGGAGTGCCTCGACGTCCTCCTCGTGCCACTCGCCGGTGGTCTCGTCGTACTCCGCGCCGGTGACCACGTCGCCGTCCGCGTCGTACTCGACCGCCACGTCGGCGACGCCGTCACCGTCGGTGTCCGCGAAGGCGATCGCGCCGCCGTCCTCGGTCGTCACGATCGCGGTGTCGTTCGCGCCGTCGTTGTCGAAGTCGGCGTTCTCCTCGACGGTGTACTCCTGTCCGTCGATGTCGACGGTCAGTTCGTCGTCGCCGCTCGTGCCCTCGGCGAAGTCCTCGATGTGGTCGTAAGGCACGTCCATGGCCTGCCCCCTCAAGAAAGGTGATCTGGTGCGCGTTGGAGTGCGCCCGGTGCGGGTCGGTTCCACAGAGGACCCACGTCTCGGTTCGGCCACGGATGTGACATCGGGTGGGCGTGAACCCGGGGCGGCCGTGTATCCCACGATGCTCCGGAACCGGTTCCGGATTTGTCTTGACAGGGGAGTGGTGGCCGGGCCAATCTCTGAGAGAGCGCTCTCCGAGATCCCTGCCCTCGCCGGGAAGCGTTGCTGTCAAAGGAGATGGCCATGAGCTTTCGTCCTTCTTTCCGCCTGCTGGTGCTCGCGGCGGCCGTGGCCGTCGCCGTGGCCGGTGCGGTCGTCGCGTCGGACGTGCGGGCCGTTGCCGCGGCCTGTGGCACCGCCGATGTCGCGGCGAACCGGCCCGCCACCGCGTCCTCGACGGAGAACGCGGGCACCCCCGCGTCAGCGGCGGTCGACGGCAACGCGGGCACCCGGTGGGCGAGCGCGTTCAGCGACCCACAGTGGCTCCAGGTCGATCTCGGGGCGTCCGCCTCCGTGTGCCAGGTCGTGCTGAACTGGGAAGCCGCCTACGCGACGGCGTTCCAGCTCCAGGTCTCCTCCGACGCCGCCACCTGGTCCACCGTCTACTCGACGACCACGGGCACCGGAGGCACGCAGACCCTGAACGTCACCGGCACCGGCCGGTACGTCCGCGTGCTCGGCACGGCCCGGGCCACCGGCTACGGGTACTCGTTGTGGGACTTCGGGATCCATACGACCGGCGACGCGGGCGGCGACCCCGGCCCGGTCATCTCGCGGTTCAAGAAGGTCGCCGCGTCCTCGTACGAAGGCGGCAACGCGCCTGCGGCGGCACTCGACGGCCGCACCACGACGCGGTGGAGCAGTCTCGCGAGCGACCCGCAGTGGCTTCAGGTCGACCTCGGCGGCCGGGCGACGATCACCGGCGTCACGCTGAACTGGGAGGCGGCCTACGCGACCGGGTACCGCATCGAGGTGTCGGATGACGCGGCCACCTGGACACCCGTGTACAGCACCACGACCGGGCGCGGCGGCGTTGAGAACCTCGCCGTCAGCGGCACCGGCCGGTACGTGCGGATGTACGGCACGGCACGCGCGACGGGCTACGGGTACTCGTTGTGGGAGTTCGAGATCCTCGGCACGGTGGACGACTCCGCGACGACGCCGCCCCTGCTGTCCGCGCCGACGCGCCCGCCGACGACCACCGGCCAGTTCGCGCTGTCCGCCCCGGCCGACGCGGCGATGGTGACCACCACGCGCAGGCCCGCGCTGTCGTGGGCGGCGGTGTCCGGCACGGCCCGCTACCAGGTGTGGATCAACGTCAGCCGGACCGACTACGACTTCACCCGCTCCGGCAACCTGATCGACCTCTACACCAAGGTGGCCGAACCGACGGGCACGAGCTACACGCCGACGTGGGACCTGCCGGACCGGTGGACCTACAAGTGGTTCGTCGTCGCGGTCAACGGCGCGGGCACGACCACCACGTCGAACATCCGGACCTTCAGCGTCTACCTGCCCGCACTGGAGAACGTCGCCGACGGCGTCGGGATCGTGAACGGCAGCCGCGACCTCAACAAGAACGGCACGATCGAGCCGTACGAAGACTGGCGCAGGCCGGTGGAGACCCGGGTCAACGATCTCCTCGGGCGGATGACCGCCGAGGAGAAGGCCTACCAGATGTTCTACAACGCACAGTCCTTCCCTCGGTCTGGCTGGCACTTCGGTCCGTCGCAGGCACCGGACCTGCACGCGACGCTCCTCGCCTCGTCCGGCACCCGGCTGGGCATCCCGTTCGTCTCGGCGGGCGACACGATCCACGGGTACCAGACCAGCTACCCGACCCAGAGCGCGCTCGCGGCGGGCCAGAACTACGGGCTGGACTACCGGCTCGGCGACATGCAGCGCCGCGAGCAGCTTGAGGTCGGCACCCGCGGCGTGCTCGGGCCGCTCGCCGAGGTGGGCACGAAGGTGCTCTACCCCCGCATCCAGGAGGGCAACGGCGAGAACGCCGACGTGGCGGCCGCGCAGGTCCGGGCGCTCGTGGCGGGGCTGCAGGGCGGGCCGGAGCTGAACCCGGGCTCCGTGCTGGCCACGGTCAAGCACTGGCCGGGGGAGGGGGCCGGTGGTGAGGCGCTGATCGTCTACGACGCGGTCACGATCAAGTACCACATGATCCCGTTCCGGGCCGCGATGGAGGCGGGCGCGGTCAACATCATGCCCGGCTACGCGGGCAGCTCCCTGCTCGACCCCGGCGGTCCCGGCGCGGGCGACAGCGCGCCGATCCTGGCCTACCTGCGCCAGAACCTGGGCTTCACCGGCCTCATCACGACCGACTGGCTGCCGTCGGGGTCGTGGGTGGGCGCGGCCAACGCGGGCTCGGACGTCATGGGCGGTGCCGACCCAGGAGCCCCCGGCTTCACCATGGCGCAGTTCCTGGCGAACGTGCCCATCGCCAGGATCGACGACGCGGTCCGCCGCGTGCTGCGGCTGAAGTTCACGCTGGGCGTGTTCGAGACCCCGTACGGCGATCCGGTGAACGGGCCGTACCGGCAGCACACGCCCGCGTACGCGGCGCTCGCCAACCAGGCGTCGCGCGAGTCGCTGACGGTGCTCAAGAACGACGGCGTGCTGCCGATCCGGCTCAACCGCGGCGACAACATCGTCGTGGCCGGCCCTCGGGCCACCGACGGCCTGGCGTGCTGCATCTGGACCAGCTACTTCCACCAGGAGTACGGCTCGAAGACGATCCTCGACGCGATCCGCGCACGAGCGGCGACGGCCGGGGTGAACGTCTACCAGGACACGGGCCCGGCGCCGAAGCTCGCGGTGGTGGCGGTCGGCGAGGGTTCGTACACCCACGCCACGAGCTGGGTGAAGGAACAGCCGTACCTGCCGCCGGACCAACTCGCCGTGATCCAGAACTTCCGCAACCAGGGAATCCCGGTGGTCGTGCTGCTGGTGCTGCCGCGCCCGTACGTGATCAGCGAGTGGAACGGCCTCGCGAACGCCATCGTGGTCACCTACCGGGGCGGCGAGGAGATGGGCCCGGCCGCGGCGGGCCTGCTCTTCGGCGACTACCAGCCGCGCGGCAGGCTGCCATGGCAGCTGCCCCGCTCGCTGGACCAGGTGCTGCGCCCCGGCGGCACGGACGTGCCCGCCGACGCGACAGAGAACTGGGACCTGCCCTACGACCTGGGTGCCACGGCCGCCCAGCGTGCCGAGATCCGTGCGCGGATCGACGCCGGGCAGAGCCCGGCGACCACGTACGGGAACCCGCTCTACCCCTACGGCGCGGGTCTGCAGAGCTGGTGATCGGCAGACGGCGAGAGTTCGCCTGACCACCACTCCGATCGTGCTGGGTAGCAGCGGGCACGTACCGCCACGACGATGTCCTACTGGTGGCGCACATCCCGGCCGCGCCTGCTCAGTGCCGCTCTCGGGGGCCACGCCAAGGTATGGTCGGCGTAGTCGACCCCTTGGAGGGCACATGACAGATGAGACCATCGATGACGCGCCACAGCTCGATGAGCTGCTGCGCGTGTGGTACGAGTCGGGCAACGTGGCGGACCGTGGTGTCGTCATCCGTGCCGCGGGCGAGATCGACCTGGTCAGCGCATGGAAGCTGAGGGAGGCGCTCGACCGGGTCGAGGTACGACCCGTGTCGGCGGGACCCGTGGTCGTCGACTTGACCGAGGTGACGTTCCTCGGCTCGGTGGGGTTGAGTCTGCTCGTAGAACACAGCCAGCGGCACCGGGACGCGGGTGGCGTCCTGTGGGTGGTCACCGGCAACAGGTTCGTGGCCCGCGCGATCGCGATGACCGGCCTGTCGGACACGCTCACCGTGTACGACACCCTCGACGACGCGATGAAGGTGACTTCCTAACAGATCTTCGTGGTTGCGGGCGTGCGGTTCCGGGTAGCCCTGAACATCAAGCGTCTCGTCGAGACGACGTGAAGGGCCCCAACGGAGGCAGTGAGGCCGGATGGCCAAGGAAGACGTGCCGGTGGCCGCCCAAGGTGACCGCCACCGCCACACGCTCGAGCTGACCGGAAGCGACGCCCACGCGCTCACGCGGGTGCGTCGCTGGATCCGCGAGATGCTCGTGGGTGTCGGCCATGCCCACGTTCTCGACGTCATCCAGGTCGCCGACGAGCTCGCCTCCAACGCGTACGAACACGCGGGCGGCCCGCGAGCCGTGCATGTCTGCCACCGGTCCGCGCCGCGACAGACCACGGTCGAGGTCGACGACACGTCTCCCCTCGGGCGTCTCACGCTCGGCACCTCCCGCTTCGGGAAGGCGGCCTGCCGAGGCCACGGTCTGCAGATCGTCGACCAGCTCACCAGCGCCTGGGGTGTCCGGTGCACAGTCGAAGGCCGGGGCGGCAAGACGGTCTGGGCCGAGATCCCCTTCCCTGGCAGGCAGTGAGGCCGGGCCCTGTCTCACTACGAGTAGTAGGCGCCGGGATACGTTCGGTCAGACGTCGGCGTGCTGGTGGATCTGTGTGCCGGAAATGGGAGCCCCCGTGTCATGATGGATTGACCTCGCGGTTTAGCCGTTTTGCGACATTCTGGGGCGATCTTGTCGACCGATGCCAGTAGGCAGGAACTTGCCACGTTCCTGCGCAGCAGGAGGGAGCGCATCACTCCGGCCGAAGTAGGGCTGCCCGCGGGACCGCGCAGGCGGACCCAGGGGCTGCGCCGCGAGGAGGTCGCCGTGCTGGCCGGCGTCAGCCCGACCTGGTACACCTACCTCGAGCAGGGCCGGGGCATCCAGCCGTCTCAGGAGGTGCTGGACAGCCTGGCCAGGGTGTTGCGCCTGTCCGAGGACGAACGCCGGTACGTGCACAGCCTGGCGCACGGCGTCGCCATCCAGACCTCTCCGCTGGACGCGGACGTCCCCGCCGCCGATCTGATCAAGCAGGTCGTCGAGTTGTTCGACGAAAGCCCGTACCCGGTGTACGCCGCGAACCACTACTGCGACCTCCTGGCGTGGAACCGGGCGGCACTCGAGTGGTACGACGACTGGGGTGCCCTGCGGCCGGAGGACCGCAACATCGTGCGCTGGATGCTGCTCTCGCCCGTGGCCCGCGTTCGGCTGGCGGACTGGGAGGAGGACACCAGGGATGCCGTTGCCCGATGGCGCAGTGAGAGCGCGAGGCACTCCGCCGATCCGGTGCTGCGGGCGCGGATCAAGGAGTTCACCCGGCTCAGCCCCGAGTTTCGTACCTGGTGGGGCCAGCACCAGGTGGTGGAGCATCGCTCGAAGGTGCGCCGGTTCCGGCACGACCGGCTCGGCGTACGGAACCTGAAGATCGTGCCGATGATCTCCCCGGAGACCGTGCCGGCAGGAGTCGTGCTGCACGTTCCCCTCGCCGGGCAATGGTCCGGAACATCCGTTGGGTCCGTATTCCGTTAGTTCCTCATTGACCGCTCTGCCTCGCGCTGGACAGGATGAGGTGCGAGACCAGTCGAGAGGGAGTGGCGGCACGATGCTCACGGAGCCGAGACGCGATGAGGGGACCATCGATGTGGAAACCTCAGTCGCCTTAGTCGGTGCCGCCTGCCGGGTTCCCGGCGCCTCGAGTGTCAACGAACTGTGGGAATTGTTGCTGTCGGGCCGGGACGTGGTCGGTGAGATTCCCCAGGAACGGTTCGACGCGAAGAGCCTTTATTCGCCGGAATCGGGGCACCCGGACAGAATTCGAAGCCTCAGTGGCGGTTTTCTGGACCGGATCGATCATTTCGACGCGAACTTCTTCGATATCACGCCGGGTGAAGCGGAACAGATGGATCCGCAGCAGCGCGTGCTCATGGAGGTGGTGTGGCAGGCCATCGAGGACGCGGGGCAGACGGCGGAGGACCTGGCAGGCAGCAACACCGGCGTGTACCTCACCACGTTCGGCAACGACTACTGGGAGATCATGCGGGCCGCGGGCCGCACCGGGCTGCACGCCGCGATGGGCGGCGACACGGCCGGGGTCATCGCCGGGCGGATCTCCTACCACCTGGACCTGCGCGGTCCCAGCATGACCGTGTCCGCGACCTGTGCCACGTCGCTGGTGGCCGTGCACCTGGCCACCCGCGCGCTCCGTGCCGGTGAGATCGACCTGGCCATCGTCGGCGACGCGAGTCTGTTGCTGTCCCCGGACATGTACATCGCCCTGTCCTCGGCGGACATGCTCTCGCCGACCGGCCGGTGCCGCTTCGGCGACGTCAGCGCGGACGGCTTCGTGCGCAGTGAGGGTGCCGCCGTGGTGATCCTCAAGCGGCAGGCGGACGCGGTGCGGGACGGCGACCGCGGCTACGCGACGATCGTGGGCACCGCCATCGGCAACGACGGCAGGACCGGCGGCTCCCTGACCTCGCCGGGGCAGGCGGGACAGGCGGCGATTCTGCGGGCCGCCTACGCCGACGCCGGTGTCGCGCCCGCGATGGTCGACTACGTTGAGGCACACGGTCCTGGCACCCCCATCGGGGACCCGGTGGAACTGCAGGCACTCGGCGAGGTGCTCGGCGAGGGACGGCAGGCGGATCGCCCCTGTCTCATCGGCTCACTCAAGTCCAACGTCGGCCATCTGGAAGGCGTGGCGGGCCTCGCCGGGATGATCAAGGCGGCGCTCGTGCTGCGACACCGCACCGTCCCGGCGACCCTGCACGTCACGACGCCGGTGCCGCCCCTGGAGTGGCCGGGTGCGCCCCTGCGGCTGGCGCGGGAGAAGTCATGCCTGCCTGCCGCCGAGCGGCCCGCGGTGGCGGGTGTCAGCGCGTTCGGCATGTCCGGCTCGATCGGGCACGTCGTGCTCGCCGAACTCCCGTCACCCGCCGAGTCCGCCGGATCCGGCGGAGCTGCCGACGAGGAGGCGCCTGGCTACCTGCTCCCGCTCTCCGCCAGGGACACCGGGGCGCTGCGTGCTCTCGCGAGCAGGTACGCCGAGTCGCTGGGCGGGCAGGGTGGCTCCGTTGCCGACATCTGTCACACCGCGGGGACCCGCCGCACGCACTTCGAGCGGCGTGTTGCCGTGGTCGGCGCCGACCGGGACGAACTCGTCGCGGGCCTGACCGCGGTCGCGGAAGGCCGCTTCGCCGAGCAGGTGGTCGGGGATGGTCGCGAAGCCGCCGAGCGGCCGAAGATCGTGTTCGTCTACCCGGGGCAGGGTTCGCAGTGGCCGGGCATGGCGCGGGAGCTGCTGGCGTCCGACAAGGCCTTCGCCGACCGGCTCGCCGAATGCGACCGGGCCGTGCTGGCCGAGGTGGGCTGGTCGCCGATCGAGCACCTCATGAGCGGCACCGAAGCGACCACCATGGATCGGGTGCAGCCGGTGCTGTGGGCGGTCCAGGTGGCGCTGGCCGAACTGTGGCGCGACTGGGGTGTCGAGCCGGACCTGGTGATCGGGCACAGCATGGGTGAGATCGCGGCCGCGGTCACCGCCGGTGCGCTCACCGTCGCGGAAGGCGCGGCGGTGATCTGCCGACGCAGCGCCCTGCTGGCCGCCCGGGACACACCTGGCGAGATGTGGGCCGTCCAGCTCGGTGAGTCCGCCGCGCGGGCCGCGATCGGCGAACACGCCGACCGCGTGTGGGTCGGGGTCGTCAACAGCCGCAGCGCGACAGTGCTGTCCGGCGACCCGGACGCACTGGCGGAGATCATCACGACGCTGCGCGAGGACGGCGTGTTCTGCCGCCAGGTGCAGGTGGACTACGCCTCGCACGCTCCGCATGTCGAACCGATCCGCCCCCAGTTGGTCGGTGCGCTCGCCGACCTGCGCCCGCGTGCCGGCCGGGTGCCGATCCACTCCACCGCGCTGGACCACACGGTCGACGGCGCGGGCTTCGACGCGGAGTACTGGGCCGACAACCTGATCCTGCCGGTGCGTTTCGAGGCGGCGGTCGGGGCGGCGCTGGCCGCGCGGGCGCCGACGGTGTTCGTCGAGATCAGTCCGCACCCGATCCTGAACCTCGCGATCGAGGACGGCATCGCGGACGCGTTCGCGGAAGCCACCGTGGTCGCCTCGCTGCGCAGGGACGAGCCGGAGCACACGGCCATGCTGGCCGGCCTCGCCGCCGTGTACGCGGCCGGTGGCCGGGTCCGTTTCGACCGGGCAGGCGCGGGCGGCCGGTTCGTCGACGTGCCGAGCTATCCGTGGCAGCACAAGCGGTTCTGGGTCGACGACGGCCCGGGCGGGCGGCCGGAGCCCCGGCCGGTCGACGATGGGGCGCAGGCGACGCCCATCGGCGCGCCGCACCACGCGGAGGCCGCCACCACGGTGGCGGGTCGCATCCGCTACCTGCGGAGCAGTGTGTCCACGTTGCTCGGTCTGCCCGACGTCGACCCGACCACACCGCTGACCGCGCTGGGCCTGTCCTCGGTGTTCGCGGTCCGGCTGGCGTACCAGGTCCGGACCGAGCTCAGGCTGCAGGTCAGTGGGCGTGACCTGTTGAGTGCCAAGTCGATCGAGGACCTGGCCCGCGACCTGGAAACCCGGCCGCGCTCGGCCGCTTCCTGATCCTGGTACTACCAGTACCCCTACAAGCACATCCTGAATATGTGCCGCCGACCAGGCAATGGTGGAACCGCACGGATAAAACGGGCGGAGGATCCGCATGGTCGGGGTGTTGGTCGCCGTACTCGGCGGCGCGTTGTTGTGGGTCAGTTGGCTGAGCGTCCTACGCGCGGTCTTCACGCAGGGACAGGTGCCGCCGCGTGCCGCCCGGTGGACCGTTCGGCTGACGGCCGCGGTGCTCACGCCGGTCGGGTCCCGGCTCGCGCCCGCCCGCAGGGAACGGCTGCTCGCGCTGTGCGCGCCGCTGGCCCTGTTCATCATGTTCGGCTGCTGGTTCGTCAGCAGCACCGCGGGTTTCGTGCTGCTCGCGGTGGCGTCAGGGGCGATCCGCCCTGCGCCCGCGGAGCTCGCTGACCTGCTCGCGTTCGAGCTCGACGGCCCGGCGAACCTGTTCGCGGTGGCCGCCACGGTGTCCGGCGCGCTGCTCGTCGGCCTGTTCGCGGTGTACCTGCTCCGGATCGCGGCCGCGTACAGCCGCCGTGAGGCACTCGTCGCGCGGCTGTCGGCGCACGCCGCGGTGCCGTCCGACGCCGAGCGGGTGATCGCCACCTTCGTCCGCTCCGACTCTCGCGACCAGCTCGACTCCTGGTACGGCGAGTGGGCGGCCTGGCTCGCCGATCTCCGCTGCACGCACGTCGGTCAGCCGTCCCTCGCGTACTTCCGGTCCGCGGGCCCGCTGTGCTGGCTCGAGGCCGCGGTGATCGCGCTGGACGCGGCGGCGCTGGTCGAGGCCACGGCGCCGGACTGGGCGCCGCCGAACACGCAGGTCCTGCTGGAAACCGGTGCCCGCTGCCTGCAAAGGATCGCGGCCGGCATGGGCCTCGTCGTCCCCCGGTCCGTGGTCAGCCTGCACGGCCGCGAGCAGTGCGGGTTCGCCGACACGATCGAGATGACCCTGTTCGCCGGTCTTCCGGTGGCACGCACGCAAGGACTGGCATGGGAGGCCTTCCAACAGGAGCGCACCAGATACGCGCCGTACGCGGCGGCTGTCGCCGCGCGGCTTCAGTGCGAGTTGGACGCGGGCGGAACCGCTCCGGTGCTCACGGCCGAGCGGAATGAGGGATGGGAACGATGACCATCAGTCTCGACACGGTTGCCAAGGCGAACGAGTCCACGAACCTGTCCCGTTTCTGCCGGGACACCCTGTCGCCCCTGTCCAGGTCGGATCAGCGGCGGTGGGGTGAGGTGTACGTGCGCGGGCTGGTGACCGTCCCCGGACGCAAGTCCATCCGCCGCATCTGCGAGACCATCGTCGGCGCCAGGGCAGACCAGTGCCTGCAACAGTTCGTCAACCAGAGCACCTGGCGGTGGGAGCCGGTCCGGCGCAACCTCGCAGAGCACGTCACGGCCGAGAGCACGCCGAAGGCGTGGGTCGTGCGTGACGCCGTGTTCCCCAAGAGCGGCACGAGCTCCGTCGGCGTGGCCAGCCGGTACGTGCCCGCGGCCGGCCGCACCCTCAACTGCCAGGTCGGTCTCACGGTGATGCTCGCGGGCGACGCGGCCGCCGTGCCGGTGAACTGGCGACTGCTCTTACCCCGCTGCTGGGACGCCGACGAACGGCGCCGGAACCGCGCGCACCTGCCTGCCACGCAACGGTACCGGCCGCGCTGGCAGGTCATGCTCGACGCGGTCGAGGAGATGCGGCACGGCTGGGGACTCGCCCCGGCACCGGTGATCGCGGACGTCGCGGAACAGCGAGACGTCGAGCCGCTGCTGCGGGCACTGGAGGAACGCGGGCTGGGTTACCTGCTGCGGGTCGGGCAGCAGGTCCCCGCGTGGTCCTCCCGCGCGGGCGCCAACCGGGTGCCCACCGTCGGCGACTTGGCACTGCTGGCCGTGCGCCCCTCGGCCAGAACGCTGAACTGGCAGATCCGCACCGAGGCGCGGGTGGCCGCCACGCGGTTCGTCGCCTCGCCCGTGCCGTGCGAGGCCGACGCCCCGGGGTTCGGCAACGTGCGGATGGTGCGGCGGTACCAGCCGGCACGCCATCTGCTCGCCCAGTGGACCGTCGGGCGGAACCGGCCGAGGGCGACCTGGCTGACCAACCTGAACGTGGCCCGCCTTCCGCAGCTGATCGACCTGGTGAAACTGGACGGGGTGGCGGCGGAGCACCTCGATCGCATGCAGGACGATGTCGGTCTGCGGCACTTCGAGGGCCGCTCGTACCGCGGCTGGCACCACCACGTCACCCTGGCCGCCATCGCCTATGCCTACCGCCTGGGTCGAGAGCTGGGAGACAGCCGGGAGGACCTGCGGATCAGACCTTATGCCTAGTGGCCCGGCCACTAGTGCCCCGTCAAGGCGAAGACGGCACGTTTCTCCACGGCCCAGGCGGCCGCTGGCGGCGTTGCGGGAAAGCCCAAGTACAACCCCTGGTACGAGCGGCTTTCCCGCGCCTTGCCGGCGACCACCTGGAGCCACGGATAACCGACCCACTTCACCTTGACGAGGCACCAGGGCCAGCATCAGCCGCGCCGGAACCGCTTCTCCTGGTTTCGTGGACCTATCATCGGCACCATGGGGCTGGCGATGGAGCAAGAGTCGTGACCGACCTTCTGTCTCTTGTGGACGAAGTGGGCACGCCGGTATATGTATACGACCTCGCCGATATCCGGTTCAACCATCGGCGCCTGCGTGCCGCGCTGCCGGAACGCACCGGGCTGTACTACACGCTGTCCGCCAACCCGCATCCCGAGCTGCTGCGGGAGATCCGCGCCGCGGGCGTGCTGCCCGCGGTGCGCTCGCCCGGCGAGCTGGACGCGGCACTCGTCGCCGACTGGCCCGCGCGGGACGTCCTCTACTCCGGCCCCGCGAGGAGGGACGCGGACCTCGACTGGGCACTGCGGCTCGGCGTGCGGACCTTCACCGTGGACTCACCGGCGGCGCTGGACCAGCTGGGCAGGCGCGCCGCCGGGCTCAGGGGGCAGGCGCGTTGCCTGCTGCGGGTGAACGCGTCCGGCGCGGCCCCGTCCGGCGCGGACCCGGACTCCGTGTTCGCCGAGCCGTTCCGGTTCGCGGGCCGCACGGACGCGCGGATCGTCGGGCTGCACGTGCGCGCTGAGTCCGATGTGGACGGTGCCGCCAGTCTGGCGGGACGGCTGGCCTCCGTGCTCGCCGAGCACGGTATGCCGGTCGAGCAGGTCAACTTCACCGGTTTCGCACCGAGGTTCGCGGGTCTGCTCGCGAGCTGGACCCGGGTGGCACTCGAAGTGGACAGCGACCTGGTCGGCACGGCGGGCACCCTCGTCACCTCCGTGCTCGACGTGCGGGACGCCGGTGAGTGGCAGGTGGTGGTGCTCGAGTCCGGCGCGAACCACGTCGGCCTGTTCGCGGGACGGCGGACCAGCCGGTCGCTGGTGCCGGAGCTGATTTCCCGGCCACCGTCCGGTGAGTTGGTGGACACCGTCCTGATCGGCCAGCAGGAGACCCCGCTCGACGTGTGGGCGTCGACGCGACTGCCCCGGATGCGACCCGGCGACGTGCTGGCCGTGCCGGACACCGGCGCCTGGGGTGCGACGGCGGGCCTGGTCGCGTTCGCCGCACCCGCCGCGCCATCGGAGGTGGTGGTCGACCGCGACGACCCGGACTACCACGTCGTGCACGTCTCCCGCCTCTCGGTGACCAGGTATCCCTAGTGGCCCGGCTCAGAACGTTGCCGTGTATCGGCGGGTCCACGGCGTGGCTGGGCGGGGCGACGGGACGGCGCGCGTACTGGGTGTACTCGGCCGTTCCGGCAACCCGTCCAGGCGCGTCGTGGGCGGGTCGAGACATGGTGAACGTT
>NZ_JBARWZ010000017.1:0-20286 GCF_049647105.1 Actinophytocola sp. | reverse complement strand
CTAGTAGTGCTTTGTTAGGTCGTTGCGTGTAAGGGAAAGGGGCGTTGGCAGGTGTGGCATGCGCCGGCGATGACGACGAGATGTTGTTGCAGTTCGCGGAGGACTGCGTAGAGGGTCAGGCCGGCGCATCCGCTTTTGGGTCGAGTCGCAGAAGGTGGCAGAAGGCTTGGGCGAGGACGGTGAGGGTGACGTGGCGGTGCCAGCCGAGGTGGTTGCGGCCTTCGAAGTGGTCGAGTCCGAGACCTGTTTTGAGTTCGCGGTAGTCGTGTTCGATGCGCCAGCGGAGCTTGGCCAGCCTGACAAGGGTTTTGAGTTTGGTGGGCGGTGGCAGGGTGGACAGCCAGTACTTGACGGGTTCGGGTTGGTCGGGTGGCCATTCCGCGATGAGCCACTCGTCGGGCAGGCTGCCATCCTCGGCTCGGGGGATGTGTCGGCTGGCGAGACGGACGCGGATGGCCAGGAAATGCGACCGCATGGCCGCGGTCGGGTTGTCCTTGGTTTTCTTGCTGCCGTTGCGCCAGGTGATGGGTCTGCAAGCGCTCTGTCCGGCGGCGAGCGCGAGATCGCGGAGGGTGGGGGGCTTGTCGGGATAGCGCGGCCTGGGTGGGCGGCCTCGCCCGGAGAAGACCGGGACGACAGGCGTCGCGTCGCCGGGGTGGGCAATGGCCGTGGGGTCAACCTGCAGCGCATAGACCAGGCCGCGTTCGGTCAACCCGAGCCGGAACTCGGCGGCATCCCCGTAGCCGGAGTCACCCACCACCGGCCGCTTCGGCAAACCCCACCCACCAACCGCCCCGCTGTCCGGGCCGCTGCTGGTGGCGGGGTTGAGCATCTCGTCGAGCATGTCCAACGCCAGCCGCCACTTTTCCCGATGCCGCACCGAATCGGGGATCCCGGCCCGCGCACGCCGACTCCGGGTCTGCTCGGCAACCGCGGGGTCCTCGATCGTGGTGTCGTCCCACGACGGCGGGCAGAACAGCCGCCAGTCCGCCGCCAGCGAGGCATGATCGGTCGCCATCTGCACGCTCACCCCGATCTGACAGTTCCCGACCTTGCCCAACGTGCCCGAGTACTGCCGCGCCACACACGGCGAGGACTTGCCGTCCTTGGCGAACCCACTGTCGTCGACCACGTACGCGTCCGGATTGATCGCATCTACCGCCCACGTGGCCACGTTCGCCCGCACCTGCGTGTAGTCCCAGGTCGAGGACGTGATGAACTGCTGCAACCCCTGATGATCCACACCCAGCCGCTCCGCCATCGGCTGCATCGACTTCCGCGCGCCATCAGTCAACAGGCCACGCATGTACAACTCGCCCTTGGCCCGCTGATCCGACCGCGCCAACCCGCCCAACATCCCCGCGGTGAACTCCACCAACCGCGGCCGCACCAACTCAATCTCCTCAGGAGTCACACCAGCAACACAACCACCATCCACAAAGGACAATCAAGCCGACACGCCGACATAACAAAGCACTACTAGGTACGGGTTGTCGGATACGTCCAATGCAAATTATCCGTACTTCTGATACGCCTAACGCATGGAACTACGACAGGTGCGCTCGTTCCTGACGGTCGTCGAGGAGGGACATGTCGGCCGGGCGGCGGATCGGCTGCACATCACGCAGCCGTCGCTGTCCAGGCAGGTCGCGGCGCTGGAGCGGGCGGTCGGCGTGCCGCTGTTCGACCGGAGCAGGCGGGCGCTGGCGCTGACCGCCGCCGGTGAGGTGTTCGCGGCGGGCGCGCGTGACCTGGTGCGCAGGGCGGACGACCTGGTGTCGGCGGCGGGTCAGGCGCACCGGGGTGAGCTGGGGGTGCTGCGGATCGGCTTCGTCCAGTCGGCGACGTTCGAGGCGCTGCCGACCATGGTCCGAGTCTTCAGTGCCGCGTGGCCGTCGGTGCGGGTGGAGGTGACGGCCATGACCACGCTGCGACAGCTGGCGGCACTCACCGACGACGCCATTGACGTCGGTCTGCTGCGCCCGCCGGTACAGGCGCCGGACCTGGAGCTGCGGACCCTGTCGCACGATCCACTGATGGTCGCGCTGCCGGGCGGCCACCGGCTGGCGAGACGGCGGCGCCTGTCGCTCGCCGACCTGGCGGACGAGCCGTTCGTGCTCTACGGCCGCGAGTCCGGGCCCACCGTGCACGACACGATCATCGGGTTCTGCCGCGACGCCGGGTTCAGCCCGAGGATCGTGCAGGAGGCCGTCGACGTGCAGACGATCGTCGCGCTGGTGGCGGCCGACCTCGGGGTTTCGCTGCTGATCGCGCCGACCCCGCACACGGACGAGACGGCGGTGGTCTACCGGCCACTGGCCGATGACCTGCCCCGGTGGGAGATGGCACTGGCGTGGTCCCGGCAGAACCGGTCGCCGGTACTGGCACGCCTGCTGGAGACGGTGGCGTGAGGGGCCTCCGGCCCCCGGTCACCACGCTACCGGCGGCCACCGACAGTCCAGCTCGGTTCGGCGTTCGCCTGTGGACAACTGTCTGACCTGTGGACAACCGGCCCGCGTTCGTCCGCTGCTGTCGGTGCCGTGCCGTAGCGTGGTTCGAGGGGGCCAGCGCTCTCGCTGGGTGCGCAGCGCCCGGCTCCGGCAGCGGCCGGTCAGGGGTGGAGGACTGGCGCGGTGTCCCGACTAGGCGCTTTCGGGACATCGGATCGCCCTCGCTGACCAGTGGAAACGACTTTGCCGACCCCTGCATCGTCTGCGGGGACGCCGAGTTCGAGGGTTGGGAAGCGGTGGCGCATAGAGAAGGCCCCCAGCCGTAGCCGGGGGCCTTTGTCGTGTTCAGCGGTCGAATCGACCGGCCTTGACGTCTCGAACAAGATCGCGAAACGCCGAGGTCGTCAGCACTGGGCCGTTCGCGTCCTTGCTGTCCCGGACAGCGTTCAGCTCTCCTCGGACTTCGACACAGTTACCGTCGGTGTCCGAGTACGAAGATTTACGCCACGTCATGATCACTCCTTAAGCAATGCCTGGAGCATAGACCGGCTTTCAGAGCTTGAAAGTGCCAGGTCGTGCAGCATCTCCACCCGCCGCGTGTACGGCTCTACCCGATCTTCTTCCAGGTAGAAGCCACCTCCGTAGACCTCGACGTTGACCACCGGGTCCACGCTTGGAAAGGTCATGTAGAGCCAGCTGTGAAGTAAGACACCGATGGGTTGCCGCTCGCGAACTATACGCACAGAAATACCGCGATCACGCGCCGTCATGAGGTGCGTGATCTGTTGTCTGTGCACTTCGGGTCCGCCGAACGGTACGTGCAGCGCTCCCTCGTAGATAAACGCCGTGTAGTCGATCGTGCCAAGGATCTCCTGACGCCGCTTCCGTGCCACCCATCGGAGGTCAGCCTCCTCGGCTGGGACTCCGTTAGCTATCCACATCGCACGGGCGTAGGGCTCGATCTGCAACAAGCCGGGCACGAGCAGCAACGACCAGTCCGTGAGGCTGTCCGCATCGGCGGCGTAGCTAGCCAGCAGTCCCATCTCTTCGGGTACTCCAGGTAGCGGGTGCTCCCACCATCCACCCTTGTCTCCCGCCTTCAGTACGTCGATCAACTCCTGTCTCTCGTTGGCTGGGACCTGAAGGTAGGTAGTAATGGTGGCCACGGTCTCGGGTTCGATACGACGCTTGCCTGTCTCCATCCGCTGCAACATGGACGGGCTGAGGCCGACCACGACGGCTAGAGCTTCCTGGGTGACCCCCCGTGTCTCTCGAAGCGCCCGGAGTCGAAGCCCGACCTGACGGTCACGCGTCGTAGCGTCCTTGCCAGCCATTCAAGTGTCCCCTCAGGTTTTAAAAGTTCGAGCGAGCTTTTAAAACTGAGCTTAGCCTCGGTGGTGAAGGACTAACGGGAGGCGGGGCCATGCACAAAACCGAGGCGGCCGGTCAGCGACCGGCTCCAGGAGTCGCGCAACCGAGACCAACTCTGCCGTTGACGTTCGATGACCTGTTGAGAGAGTTGCGTTATCGCCGCTGGACGCTTTTTCGGTGGGGTGACCCTAACGACCCAGCGTTGCTCGCGGGGGTTTTCCAGTGGCATGACGCCCATGTGGTTGATGTTCTGCTGCTCCGGCCCGACGGGTCGGCCACCGCGTATCGGGCACCGACGTATCATCCGGAGGACTTGTTCCGGCCGCCGTCGGTTCTGTGGGAGTACCACAACGGGGACGCGGTGTGGTGTCTCCGGGCGATCCTGACTCTGCCGCCGCCGTGGGCACCTGAGGCGCCGATGTCCATGTACGGCCCGCGCGGGCCATGCCGGATACCCGACGATCTGCCAGCGCCCACGGTGGTCCGCCCCCTCGGTATCAGCTGACTGAGCTTGGCTCCGGGTGGCGCCGCGGGACGCTCAACGATCCGAAAACGTCTTTCGGGACACTGGCATCGCACCCTGCGGGTGTGGGGCCGCCATTGCGGGTGATCGGGGGCTGGGGCACCTATGCTGGTCCGTGATGAGCAACGTACCGAGCCGGGTGCTGGTCACCGGGGCGGCTGGCCGGCTTGGCAGCGCGGTGCTGCGTGATCTCGCGGCGCACGGCGTGACCGTCGTCGGTCTCGACCGCGTCGATCCGGGGACCGTGGACACCTTCTTCTTCGGCAGCGCGAGTGACCTTGACCTGGTCGCCAAGGCCATGGCCGGGGTCGACGCCGTCATTCACCTCGCCGCCATTCCCGCCCCCGACCGTGGCACACCGGAAGACGTCTTCATCGGCAATGCCGCCGCCACGTTCGTCGTGCTCGACCAGGCCGCGCGGGCCGGGGTCACGCGTGCGGTGATCGCGAGCAGCCTGTCGATCACCGGGTTGCCGTTCGCGCCGCACCCCGCCGTGCCGGACTACGTGCCGATCGACGAGGCCATGCCGCTGCAGGCCGCCGACCCGTACGCACTGTCGAAACAGGCCGACGAGGCCACCGCCGCGATGGTCGCGCGTCGCGACGGGATGGGCGTCGTCGCGTTGCGGTTCCCGAAGCTCGGGACGCCGGAGTTCCTCACCGAGTACGCGGCCGAGTACCGCGTCGCCCCCGGCGCTGGCGCGAACGAGGTGTGGAGCTACCTCGACATGCGGGACGCGGCGACCGCGTGCCGGCTCGGGATCACCGCGCAGTTCACCGGCGCCCACCCGTTGTACCTGGCCGCGCCAGAGACGCTCTCGCCGTACCCGACCGAGGACCTTCTCGCGCGCTACCTGCCCGACGTGCCCCGTCGCGTGCCGCTGCCCGGCCGCGCCGTGCCGATCGACACATCCGCCGCCACCGCGCTGCTCGGGTTCACCCCGGAGCACCTCTTCGACATCACGCCCGCCGCACTGGGAGCATCGTGAACGAGCTTGCGAGTGAATCATCGACACCGGGTTACTACGACGACTTCGTTCCGCACCACGGTATCCGCGCCCCCCGCGCGTACCTCCACACCGACGCGCCCCGGCTCGTGCTCGACGGTGACTGGCGGTTCCGGCTGTCGCCGGTCGCGGACGTGCCGGTGGACTTCACCGCGCCCGGCTTCGACGACAGCGGCTGGGACACGCTCGCCGTCCCGTGTCACTGGCCCCTGCTCGGGCATGGAAACCCGTGGTACACCAACGTGGTCTACCCGTTCCCGATCGACCCGCCGCACCCGCCGGAGGAGAACCCGACCGGTGACCACCGCGTCGCGTTCGACCTGCCGGACGAGTGGGCTGGGCGGCGGGTGGTGCTGCGGTTCGATGGCGTCGAGTCGTGCGCGAAGGTGTGGCTGAACGGCGAGGAACTGGGGTTCTTCACCGGCTCGCGGCTGCCCGCCGAGTTCGACGTGACCCCGAGGCCCGGCCGCAACGTGCTGGCCGTGCGCGTGCACCAGTGGTCGGCCGCGAGCTACCTCGAGGACCAGGACCAGTGGTGGCTGCCCGGCATCTTCCGTTCCGTGACGCTGGCGGCGCGCGGCGACCTCGATGACGTGTTCGTGCACGCGTCCTATCAGGACGGTCATGGCACGCTGCTGGTCGACGCGTCCGTGCCCGCGACCGTGTCGGTGCCCGATCTCGGTGTCGAGGTCGCCACCGGCGAGGTGGTCACCGTGCCGGTCGAGCCGTGGAGTGCCGAACGGCCCCGGCTCTACGACGCGACGGTGTCGACGGCCGGCGAGACGGTCCGGCTGCGCGTCGGCTTTCGCACGGTGTCCATAGCGGACGGTGTGCTGCTGGTCAACGGCGAGCCGCTGGCACTGCGTGGCGTGAACCGGCACGAGTTCCACCCCGACCACGGCCGCGCGGTGCCGTACGAGACCATGCGCGAGGACGTGCTGCTCATGAAGCGGCACAACATCAACGCCGTGCGTACCAGCCACTACCCGCCACATCCCGCGTTCCTCGACCTGTGCGACGAGCTTGGCCTGTGGGTGATCGACGAATGCGACCTCGAGACGCACGGGTTCCGCTTCGCGGACTGGGAACGCAACCCCTCGGACGTGCCGGAGTGGCGGGAGTCCTATCTGGACCGCATGCGCCGCACGGTCGAGCGCGACAAGAACCACCCGAGCATCGTGCTCTGGTCGCTGGGCAACGAGAGCCACACCGGCGCGAACCTCGCCGCGATGGCCTCGTGGGTGCGGGACCGGGATCCGTCGCGCCCGGTGCACTACGAGGGGGACGCCGACTGCGCCTACGTCGACGTGTACAGCCGCATGTACGCCACGCACGCCGAGGTCGACAGGATCGGGCAGGAGCAGGGGATCCCGTTCCTGCAGTGCGAGTACGCGCACGCGATGGGCAACGGGCCGGGCGGGCTCGCCGAGTACGTCGCCCTGTTCGACAGGTACCCGAGGGTCGCGGGCGGGTTCGTGTGGGAGTGGATCGACCACGGGCTGCGGCACCCCACGCTGGAGTACGCGTACGGCGGTGACTACGGCGAACCGTTGCACGACGGCAACTTCGTGATCGACGGGCTGCTGTACCCGGACCGCACGCCATCGCCGGGCCTGCTCGACGTCAAGAAGGTCTACGAACCCATCCGGATCTCGTTCGCGGACGGCCGGGTCGCCGTCGAACAACTGCGTCCGGTGCCGTCGTTGCGGTTCGAGTGGTCGGCGGGCGACGTGTCCGGCGAGCTGGACCTGTCGGCCGGGTCGGCGGCGCTGCCGGAGCTGCCCGAGTTCGGCGAGGAGACCTGGCTGACCGTCCGTGCCGTGCTGGCGTCGGACGAGCCGTGGGCGCCTGCCGGGCACGAGGTCGCGTGGGCGCAGCACCAGCTCTCCGCACCCGGGTTCGCCGTGCCGCCGGGCATCGACCGTCCACAGTGGACCGACGGTGGTTTCTCCTTCGGGCCAGGGGAGTTCGACCCCACCGGACGGCTGCGTGCGCTCGGCGGGTTGCCCGTCGGCGCACCGCACCTGGCGCTCTGGCGGGCGCCGACCGACAACGACCGCGGTGAGAACGCCCACCTCGACCAGGCCTGGCACGCCCTCGGCCTGCACCGGCTCACGCACCGGCACGACGGTGTCGAGGTGGGCGAGACGCTGGTCGTGCGGGAACGGACTGCGGCGGCGGCACTCGCCCGGGGCGCGCGTGTCACCTACGAGTGGGCGTCGGCGGGAGCCGGGCTCGCGCTGACCGTGTCGGTCGAACCGGACGGCGAATGGCCGGAGCCGATCGGCAAGCTGGCGATCTCGCTGCCGCTGCCCGCGTCGATCGAGCGGGTGACGTGGTTCGGCCGCGGCCCCGGCGAGGCGTACCCTGACACCGGCCACGCCACCCGCGTCGGCCGCTGGGAGTCCACAGTGGACGAACTGCAGACGCCCTACGTCCGGCCACAGGAGAACGGCAGGCGCGCGGAGGTCCGGTGGGCGGAGTTCACCGGCGCCGACGGCCGGGGCCTGCGCGTCGCGGGTGACTTCGGGTTCGCCGCCCGCCGGTGGACCGACGCAGACCTGGCCGCCGCGACCCACCGCAACGAACTCACCGCGGGTGACGCTGTGTGGTTGACGATCGACGTCGGTCAGCAGGGCATCGGCACCGCTTCGTGTGGTCCTGGCGCGTTGTCCGGGTTTGTGCTCACGCTGAGGAAGACAGCGTTCACGGTCGTGTGCACACCGTTGTCGTGACTACTCTGGTCTGCGAGGATGTACGGCCATGGCATCGACGCTCAATCCGTACATCAGCTTTGCCGGCAACGCCAGGCAGGCCATGGAATTCTACGAGCAGGTGTTCGGCGGCACGCTGACGCTGAACACGTTCAGTGACTTCGACAACTCCGGGCAGGCGCCGGAGGGGATCATGCACAGCCAGCTCGAGACGACGAGCGGCTACACGATCATGGGGGCCGACAACCCGCCAGGGCAGCCGCACAACCCGGGCAACAACATCTCGGTGAGCCTGAGCGGCGACAACGCCGACGAACTGCGCGGGTACTGGGACAAGCTCTCCGATGGCGGCACGGTCGCGATGCCGCTGGAGAAGCAGATGTGGGGTGACGAGTTCGGCATGTGTGTCGACCGCTTCGGCATCTCGTGGATGGTCAACATTTCCGGCTCGTAGGTTCGCTATGGGGACTCGAGTCCGCCGTCCGGGCGGCGGACCCGGGCCGCCCAGCGTTCGTGGAGACCCGTCTCCGGCGGGTACCTCGCCGCGAGGGTCTCGTCGAGATCGACGCCCCAGCCCGGGTTGTCCGACGGGTACAGGTAGCCGTTGACCGCGACCGGTGTGCCAGGGAAGACCTCCCGTGTCGCGTCGTGGTAGACGTGGCCTTCCTGGATGCCGAACGCGGACGTGGTCACGTCCAGTGCGATGTTCGCCGCCACACCGACCGGGGACACGTCGCCTGGGCCGTGCCACGCGGTGCGCACGCCGTTGAACTCGCACAGCGCCACCAGTTTCCGGCACGCGGACAGGCCGCCGACCGTCGACACGTGCACCCGCAGCAGGTCGACCGCGTGCGTCTGGACGAACCGGGCCGCGTCGGTCAGCGACGAGAGCTGCTCGCCGACCGCGATCGGGACCGGTGACGCCTCGCGGACCTCCGGCAGCCGGTCGTAGTGCTCCGGCGCGACCACGTCCTCGAGGAAGAACAGCCGGAAGGGCTCCAGTGCCCGCGCCAGCACCACTGCCTGCTTCGGGGTGAGGCGGGAGTGCACGTCGTGCAGCAGCTCCACCTCCTCACCCAGCACCGCGCGGGCCTTCTCGAACAGGCGCGGGGTCGCCGCCAGATACCGGTTCACGTCCCAGCCGTCCGGGTACGGCGCGTCCGGGTAGCCGCCGGGGGTGCCCGGCGCGCCGTAGGTGCCGAGGCCCGGCCCGCCGGTCTGCAGCCGCACGTGCCGCAGACCCGTCGACAGCAGCCGATGTGCGTTCTCCACCGTCTCCTCAATGGTGGCGCCCGCCGCGTGCAGGTAGGTGTCGGCGGCCGCGCGCACGCGGCCGCCGAGCAACTCGTAGACCGGCATACCGGCGCGTTTGCCCGCGATGTCCCACAGCGCCTGGTCCACACCGGACAGTGCGTTGTTCAGCACCGGCCCGTTCCGCCAGTACGAGGACAGGTGGATCAGCCGGTTGATGTCCTCGATGTCGGCGGGATGCCTGCCGACGAGCATCGGCGCGACGTGCTGGTCGACGGTCGCCGCGACCGCGTGGAAACGCTGGGTGAACGTGGCGCACCCGAGCCCGTACAGGCCCGGTTCCGACGTGTCCACCCGCACCACGACCAGCGGGATGCCTTCCGGCGCGGTCACGATCGCACGTACCGCCGTGATCGTGAGGTTGTCCCGGCCCGGCCACGGCGCCTGCGTCTCCTGCATCACGACCTACAGCCTACGGAAATCCGGCACCCAGCCACTGGCCACGACCACCTCCCGCGCGATGTCCACCACGGACCGCCCGTCGGTGGCCACCCGCACCACGTCGGCGAGCTGGGTGAGCACGCGGTTCCGCTCGGCGCTGGCCGCCAGCCCGTCGGTCAGTTCGGACCCGAGTTCGCGCTGTGCCAGGCGGGTCGCCACGGTCGCGTCGGACGCGGTGAGCAGCACGGGCACCAGCCGCACGCGGCGCCCGAGCGCCCGGCGGAACATCCCGGCCGCCGATGGCAGCACGCTCAACGTGTTCACGTAGACGAGCCGCTCGCAGCCGAGCGCGGCGTAGTTCGCCCACACGGCCGCCAGGTTTCGTTCGACCAGGCCGGGCAGGTCGTCGGGCACGGGATACACCTGACCCATGAAGTCCCCGTCGATGATCGCGTGCGGGACGGTCGCCGCCCGGAGCCGGGCGGCGACCTCCCAGCCGACGGTGGTCTTCCCGGCTCCGGACCGGCCGCCGATCAGCAGTACCTCGGCTATGGCGTCGTCCACTTCTGGTTCGTCGCTCCCGTGCAGCTCCAGATCTGCAGTCTGGTCCCGTTCGCGGACGTGTTGCCGGTCGCGTCGAGGCACTTGTTCGCGGCGACGTTCACGATGTCGCGGGCCGCCGTGACCCGCCACGACTGCGCGCCGGAGCCGGTGCAGTCCCACAGCTGGAGCTTCGCACCGTCCGATGTGGAGGCACCCGTCACGTCGAGGCACTTGCCCAGCGCGCGGATCGTGCCGTCGGTGCCGACCGTCCACCGCTGTGCCGTGGAGCCGTTGCAGTCGTAGAGCTGCACGGCGGTGCCGTTCGCGCTGCTCGCGCCAGCGACGTCGACGCACTTGCCGCCGATGCCGGTGATCTGGCCGCCGGTGCCGCCTCCGCCGGAGCTCTGGTTGCCGCTCCACGTGAACGTCGCCGAGGTCCGTGCCGGCAGGTCGTACGAGAACGACTGGCCACCCCAGTTCACCCGTACGTTCTGCGTGGAACCGGTGGTGTTGTACGCGATCAGTGCCTTCGTGCCGTCCGGGTTGCGCCACGCGACGTTGCGCACCGAGCCGTTGTCGTTCGACTGGATGCGCCGGGCGCCCGGCTTCACGAACTTCGTCAGGTGCCCCATCGTGTAGTACTCGATGGTCAGCTCGGCCTGCCCGTGCTGCGAGTCTCCGTTGTGGACGGTCACGAGACCGGTGCAGACGTCACAGCCGCCGTTGTGCGGGTTGTGGTTCTGGTCGATCGCGAGGCTCCACTTGGTGACCGTGCGGCCCCAGTTCCGCGTGTAGCCGATGATGTTGTTCATGTCGTCGGAGTGCTGGTTGCCGACCCAGGTGCCGCCGGACATCTCCGTGTCGTACTGCGGGATCCCGGGGTACTGGTTCTGCACGGTGGTCTGCTGCCCGACGTCGCCGCCGTAGCCGTGCCACGCGATACCGCCGAAGTTCGGGTGGTTGCGGATCGCGGCGTCGGCGACCGTCGGCGCGCCGAACGACGCGTACTGGTCCCAGTTCCAGTCCAGCGCGAGGACCTTTGTGGACAGTCCGGCGTTCTGCAGCGCGGGCAGCAGGTTCGTCTTCGTGAAGAACTGCAGGCCCGAGCCGTTCCAGTTGGCCGACGGGTAGGAGGCGCAGCACGTCGGCTCGTTGTTCACCGACACGAAGTTGATCGGGATGCCCTGTGCCCCATAGGCCTGGATGTACTTGACGAAGTACTGCGCGAGCGCGGGGTAGTACTGCGACTCGACCCAGCCGAGCTTGTAGTCGTCGTTGTCCTTCATCCACGGCGGCGGGGACCACGGCGTGCCCATCACCTTGATCGCCGGGTTCAGCTGCAGTGCCCGTTTGGTCAGCGGCACCACGTCGGCGAGGTCGTGCTGGATGGAGAAGCGGTCGAGGTTCGGGTCCGTCTGCCCGGCAGGCATGTCGTCGTAGGTGTAGCTGGACCGCGCCAGGTCCGAGCCGCCCATCGGGTTGCGGATGAACGACAGGCCGATCCCCTCGTTCGGGTCGAACAGCTTGCGCATCGTCGCGTCGCGGGTGCTCGCCGACAGGATGCCGGAGGAGTTCATCAGCCACGCCGCCGAGTCGGTGAACGACGCGCCGCCGCCCTCGAACGGCTGGTACTGCTGGTTCTCGTCGACAGTGAGCGTCACGGCGCCGGAACCGTTGCCCGCCGCGAAGTTCACGGGGGTCTGCTGCGCGAGGCCGCGGGTGACGTGCAGGCCGTCGGCGTCGTCGGTGGTGGTGAGCCAGATGTTCACCTGCTCGCCCTCGGCCTGCGCCGGCATCGCCGGGAGCATCAGTCCGGCGGCCGTGAGCAGACTCGTGCTGAGCAGGATTGTGGTGCGCCGCAGGGAAGTGCGCATGGGGTGCTCCTCGATTGCAGGGGTTTCGAGGCGACATGGGACCGGCGAGAGCGCCGCTATTGCCGGAGCGACGCCCTCGCCGGGGCTTACGGGACCATCGTCAGCCGACGGTCCACTTCTGGTTGGCGGCGCCTGTGCAGGTCCAGATCTGCAACCTCGTGCCGTTGGCGGAACTGCTGCCCTCCGCGTCGAGGCACTTGTTCGCGGCGATGTTCACGATGTCGTTCGCGCCAGAGACGGCCCAGCGTTGCGCGCCGGAGCCGTTGCAGTCCCAGAGCTGGATCTTCGCACCGTCCGCTGTGGACGCCGAGGTGACGTCCAGGCACTTGCCCAGCGCGCGGATCGAGCCGTCGGAGTTCACCGTCCACCGCTGTGCCGTGGTGCCGTTGCAGTCGTACAGCTGCACCGGTGTGCCGTTCGCGGTGCTGGCGCTCGCCACGTCGACGCACTTGCCGCCGATGCCCCTGATCTGCCCGCCGGTGCCACCGCCGCCCGAGTCGTTGGTGACGCGCACGTAGTCGATGGTCAGCGTGTTCGGGAACTGGGTGCCGCCGTCCGGGTCACCCGGCCAGTAGCCGCCGACGGCCAGGTTCAGTATCAGGAAGAACGGGTGGTCGAACACCCATCGCCTGCCGCCGAGGTCCGACGGAGTCCTTGTCTGGTAGACGTTCCCGTCCACCGACCACACCAGCCGGTTCGGCGACCAGTCGACGCGGAACGTGTGGAACCCGTCCGCGAAGGGGTTGCCGATCGAGTAGCCCGCGCCGATCCCGCCCGCGCCGGAGTAGCCGGGACCGTGGATCGTGCCGTGCACCGTGTTCGGCTCGAACCCGACGTTCTCCATGATGTCGATCTCGCCGGCGTCCGGCCAGCCGCCGCCGGTGCCGAGCATCCAGAACGCGGGCCACATGCCCTGTCCGCGCGACATCTTGAGCCGGGTCTCGAAGGTGCCGTAGGTCTGGGTGAACTTGCCGGAGGTGTTGAGCCGCGCGGACGTGTACTCGCACCGGCCGTACCAGCACTGGTAGTTGCCAGGGTTCTCCCGCCGCGCGGTGATGACCAGGTTGCCCTGGCCGTCGTGCACGGCGTTGCTGGTGCTGTTCGTGTAGTACTGCCGCTCGTGGTTGTTGACGTTGTCGCCGGTCTCCATGTTCCACTTGGAGCCGTTCACCGGCGTGCCGGCCGATGCGTTGAACTCGTCGGCGAAGGTCGTCGCGGCTATGCCGACGTCGTTGCCGTCGCCTTGTGGTGCTGCTTCTGCCTGGTTGGCCGCTGGGCTCGCCACGGCTGCCATCGTGGAGAGCACGGCCGCAGCCACGGTCGCGAGGACCATGCCGATACGGGGTCGTCGAGAGGGTCGCGTGGACATCCTTGTCACCGCCGACGTTTTCGTTTGTTTGTTGTTCCTAGCAACAAAGGGTGCCATGGTCCAGACCAGTCGGACAAGAGGCCGACGGGATTTTCTGCAACCGGTTCCGGGCAGCTCAGCGCGGCTCATCCGTCCGGGTGACCGAGAAGGTCAGTGCGTCCCGCCACTCGCCCTTGACGAACACGCGGTCGGCCGCCGTCTGGCGCATGCCAAGGCGTCGCAGGAGGTGCACGGAGGCGTCGTTGCGCGCGGAGCACCGCCCGATGATCTCGGTCATGCCGAGGTCGAACCCGAGGTGGAGGAGTGCCATGGCCGCCTCGGTCGCGAACCCCTTGCCGTGGTGGTCAGGGTGGAAGATGTACCCCAGCTCGCCGTGCTCCGGGCCCCGCCGCACCAGCTCGACCTGCCCGATCGCCACGTCGCCGCGCACCACGGCGAGACACAGGCAGTCGTTTTCGCCGTCGAGCGTGGTCTCGGTGGCCATCTGCTCGACGGCCGTCCTGGTCTGCTCCCGGTCGCGGGGCTCCCACAGCAGGTGCCGCGCCACCTCGGGCAACCGCTGGTAGTCGTGCACCCGGTCGACGTCGTCGAGGGTGAAGGGCCGCAACACAAGCCGGGCGGTCACGATGGGCAGGGTGAAACGCACCCACCCGACACTATCCCGCCGGACCGGTGCCCTTCAGCGCATCGGCAAGGTGTGGTGCCGCCGGGAGCGTCGGGGATCTGTCGCGACGATCTTCTCCGCGGCCGTGTACAGCAGCGGCAGCGTGCTCGCCACGACGCCACCGGTGCGGTTGAGGTGTTCCAGGCCCGGCGCGATGGCCGCCGCGTCCTCGTGCACCTTCTTCACCAGCTCGCTCGACTCCTCCATGTTCCTCGCGATGCGGCGCAGCAGCGTGCCGATCCGGTACAGGAAGAACGCGAGACCCGCGATCAGGACGACGATCTCGACGACCGTCAGCACGACGAGGGTGGTCACGGCTCACCTCCCGAGGTGACGTGGCCGAGGAACGCGTGGTGTCGCAGCCCTTCCGCGAGCACCGCGTCCACGCTCTCGGCCGCCCTCGGGATCAGCGCCGTGTTCGCGGTGTGTTCCGTGACCGCCGCGAGCGTGTCGCGGACCGCGGCGACCCGCAGATCCATCTGCTTCACGAAGTGCACGAGCAGGGACAGCAGCGCGAACAGCGCGAGTATCACCACCGCGCCCAGCACGAGAACCACGTTCCAGTACGTGACCACGTCATCCTCCAAGTCGCGACCGGGCGCGGGCGAGACCGGCGCCGATGGTCTCCGCGTGGTCGATGGTCGTCCTCAGCGCGCAGAGCGGCGCCGTGTTGTGCTCCGCCTTCGTCAGCGCGGCGTCGATCCGGGCCGTCTGGGCCGCGATCCGGCGCGCCAGCAGGATGATCGGGATCACCAGCGCGACCACCGCCGCCACCACGACGAGCCCGATGACCAGCCCCACGGTCCATCCGGTCATCGCACGTCCTCCGCCCACTCGCGGACCGGCGCCAGGTTGGCGTTGACCGACATCAGGCGCGGGGGCACCGGGCGGGTCCGTTCCGCGATCGACTCGACGCCGCCGGTCAGCGCCTCCAGCGTGCCCGCGACGGCCCTCAGGCGGATGATCACGCGCACCAGCGCCACCGCGGTCAGACCGATGATCAGTGCGGCGGCCGCCAGCGTGACCCATGCGACGGCAGGCATCAGTCCTCCACTCTCGCGGGGGACTGGGGTTCGCTCCGCAGAAGAAGCAGTTGCGCGCTGTCCGCGTACCGGACCGCGCCGACCTGAACCTCGGCGATCGTCTCGTCGGTCTTCGCGAGCAGCGTGGGCACCGGTTCGAGCGCGTCGTTCAGCGCGGCGCCGTCGGTGCGGATCTCGTCGGCCGCGTCCCGGATCCGGTCCACCGCGGTGAGGATCCGGTTGAGCAGCACGACCGTCACCGGCGCCACCACGACAACCAGCGCGAGTGCGCCTGCCCACCACAGCCCCATCACGCCCCTCCTCGCCTCCGCGCGCGCCAGCGCGCGTTCGAGCAGAAGGACCGCCGGAACACGCGTTCAGGGCGGCCGCCATCGCCGCGGACCCTCGGGATGCCGCTCGCCTCCATGGCGGGATAGTCGTGACCGTATGACCTGGTCGCAAGCGCCGCGTAACCGAATGCTTAATAGGCTCCGAGTGCTAGCGGCCCGGCTCAGAACGGTCACCATGTCTCGACCCGCCCACGACGCGCCTGGACGGGTTGCCGGAACGGCCGAGTACACCCAGTACGAGCGCCGTCCCGTCGCCCCGCCCAGCCACGCCGTGGACCCGCCGATAAACGGCCAACATTCTGAGCCGGGCCACTAGCTGGCACGCAACCGGGACCGCAGCCGGGAGAGCACCGAGTAGTAGTGCGTCGGCGCGATGCGGGTCAGCGCGTCGAACAGGTACGCGTCCGGGCCGACGAGGATGCGGGCCCTCCCCCGTTCCACACCACCGTGGATGATCGCGGCCGCCTTCTCCGGCGAGGTCATCGTGATCGCCTCGAACTGCGCCGCCATCTGCTCCCTGGTCCGCCCGAGCCCCTCGGGATCCTTGCGCATGCGGGCGTTGCGGGCGATGTTCGTGGTGATCCCGCCCGGGTGCACGGTGACCGCACGCACGCCCGTGCCCCGCAGCTCGTGCCGCAGCGACTCGGTGAAGCCGCGGACGGCGAACTTCGCCGCGCAGTACGCGCTCTGGTACGGCATCCCGGCGAGCCCGAACACGCTGGACGTGTTCACGATGACGCCGTCGTCCTGCTCGACGAGGATCGGCAGGAACGCCCGCGTGCCGTTGACGACGCCGTGGAAGTTGATGTCGTGCAGCCAGTCGTCGTCCGCCGCGACCGTGTCCAGCACGCTTGAGGTCACCGCGACCCCGGCGTTGTTGAACACGGCGGCGAGCGGTGCGGTCAGCCAGTCCCGCACCTCGCCCGCGAACCGCAGCTGGTCCTCGGCGTCCCGCACGTCGAGCACGCGGACCAGCACCCGGCCGGGCAGGGACGCCGCGGTCTCCTTCAGCCCCGACTCGTCGTTGTCGGCGATCGCGACCGGGGAACCGGCCCGCGCGAGGCGGACCGCGAGTGCGCGGCCGATGCCGGACGCGGCACCGGTGATCATGACGGGACGGCCGGTGAGCCTAGGACGCGGTGGTGTCGCGGGCATCGGTGCTCCTCGTCGCGCGGGCGTGGTTGTCGATGAGGTCGAGCAACGCGGGCCACGCGCCCTTCGGCAGGTCGTGGCCCATGCCGGTGATGGTCTCCAGCCGTGCGCCGGTGATCGCGCGGACCGTGGCCGCGCCGCCGGTCGGGTGCACCATCCGGTCGCGGTCGCCGTGGATCACCAGCGTCGGCGCGGTCACCGACCGCAGCGACGGGGTGCGGTCACCGGACTTCAGGATCGCGCCGAGCTGGCGGCCGGTCCCCGCCGACGACGGGTCACGGTCCCAGCCGCGGCCCGCCCGCTCCCGCACGTGCTCCTCGTCGAACGGGAACCCGTGGGAGCCGATGTGGCGGAACATCGTGATGGCACGGTCGATCGCGTCCGCACGCGTCTTCGGCGGCGCGGCACCCATCAGCCGGGTGGTGGACATCGCGGGCCGCCCGATCCGGCGCGCCCCGGTGGTGGACATGATCGACGTGAGCGTCCGCACCCGGTCCGGGTGCCGGGCCGCGACGGTCTGGGCGATCATGCCGCCCATCGACACCCCGACGAGGTGCGCACTCGCCAGGCCGATCGCGTCGAGCAGCCCGGCGGTGTCGTCGGCAAGGTCGGTGAGGTCGTACTGCCCGGCCGGGAACCGGCCGACGAGCATCGACACCAGCTTGGCCGGCCGGAACGACTCGTGCGTGGACCGGCCGACGTCACGGTTGTCGAACCGCACCACCCGGTAGCCGCGTGCGGCGAGCTGCGCGCAGAACTCGTCCGGCCAGCTGTGGAGCTGCTGCCCCAGCCCGGCCACCAGCACGAGCGGCTCCCCGCCCGCGTCCCCGATCTCCTCGTAGGCGAGGGAGATCTCCCGCCCGACAGCGACAACCTTCTCGGTCACGAACGGGCTCCCGTCGAGTTGACATCAGACATGGCTTCAGCGGATGGGACCGTCCTGTCACGCACGACCGCGAGCCCGCCGTTACCCGGTGCGTTGGCGATCCCGCGGGAGTGCCAGCGTTCGGCGGTCTCCGTCGTCGGTTCGAGCGTCACGTCCCGCAGCATCGTGCGCAATACGACGTTCATCTCCATGTTCGCGAACGCCGCGCCGATGCAGCGCCGGGTGCCACCGCCGAACGGGATCCACTCGTACAGGTCGGGCCGCGAGCCGGTGAACCGGCTGGGGTCGAACCTGGCCGCGTCCGGGAACACCGCGTCGTCGTTGTGGATCAGCGCGATGCTGACGATGATCGCGTGCCCCTTCGGCACGGTCCATGGGCCGAGTTCGATGGCGTCCGCCTTCACCTTCCTGCCCACCACGTCGATCACCGGCCGGGTGCGCTGCACCTCGATGATCGTGGCCTCGCGGAGCCGCTTCCCGCCCGCGTCGACCTCGGCGACCAGGTCGGCCAGCACGTCCGGGTGGCGGCGCAGCCGCTCCACCGCCCAGGCGAGCGTCGTGGCGGTCGTCTCGTGCCCGGCGGCGAGCAGGGTGAGCAGGTGGTCGGCGATCTCCTGCCTGGTCATGCCGGTGCCGTCGTCGTAGCGGCTCTGCAGCATCATCGCGAGCACGTCGTCGCGCTCGTCGAGGTCACCGGCCTGCCGCGTCTTCGCGATGAGGCGGTCGACGACCAGGTCGTACTCGCGGCGCATCGCGTAGAACCGGGCCCACGGGCCGATCCTGCCGCCGAACTTCGGCACCGGCACGGCGGCGAGCCGCGACCCGAGCGTCACCATCTTCGGCAGCAGTGCCCGCAGCTCGTCGAACTCCTGCCCCTCGGCGCCGAACACGGCACGCAGGATGGCATTGAGCGTGATCCGCATGGCCGACGGGAGCGTCGGGAACGGCCGCCCCCTCGGCCACGACGCCATCTCGCGGACCGTCTCGTCCTCGACGATCTGCTCGTAGGCCACCAGCCTGCGGCCGTGGAAGGGCGGGACGATGAGCTTGCGGTGCTGCCGGTGCTCCTCCCCCGCCAGCGCGAACAGCGACCGGGAACCGAGCACCCGGCCGAGGTTGGGTTCGATGTTGCCCGCGAGGGCCGGGTCGGTCTGGAACAGCTGTTTGATCTCGGCGGGATCGCTGATCACCACCGCCCGGCCGAAGATCGGCACGTTGACCGTGAACGCGTTCCCGTAGCGGGCCCGCAGTTTCGGCAGCCCGCGCACCGGCATCGCCATGGCGTAGATGCCCTGGACGAAACGGGGCTTGGCCGGACCGGGCGGCAGGCCAGGAGAGGTCACTGTCGTCATCGAACAACACCTTCGCATTGGTACGCCAACGTACCAACCCGACGGTACGCCCGCGTACCATCTGGCACAAGGACGGGAGGTATTAGCGTGTCCCCGGTGACGACCCAGCAGAACCCGCGCGGGGCCGCGGGGTACGCCGAGCCCGGCGGGTTCCGGCAGCGGCTGCTCGACGGGCTCGCCGCGTCGATCGAGGCCGACGGCTACCGCGCCACCACGGTCGCCGACATCGTGCGCAGGGCACGCACGTCGCGCCGCACGTTCTACGAGCACTTCGACAGCAAAGAGGCGTGCTTCGTCGCGCTGCTCACCGACACCAACACCGAGACGATCCGCCAGATCTCGGCGGCGGTGGACCCGAGGGCGGGATGGGCGACGCAGGTGCGGCAGGCGGTCGCGGCGTGGGTCGCGTTCGTGGAGTCCCAGCCCGCGATCTCGCTGAGCTGGATCCGGGACGTGCCCTCGCTCGGCGCCGCGGCACGCGAACTGCAGCGCGACGTGATGTCCGCGTTCGTCGTGATGATCCAGACGTTGTGCGACACGGAGAACTGGCGTGCCGTGCGTGCCGAGCCGGTGTCGGGGCAGCTGGCACTGATGCTGCTCGGCGGCCTGCGTGAGCTGATCGCGACGACCGTCGAGGACGGCGGCGAGATCCGCGACATCACCGAGGTCGCGGTGCGCGGGTCGATCGCGCTGCTCGGCCCCGCACCGGCCGAGGACTGAGCCGGACCGGCGGTTTCCCGGAACTCAGATCGGCTCCGCGATCACGACCCGGTTCTCCTCGTAGCCGTCGTGGCCGCCGACCCAGCGGCCACCACACGTGACGAGCACGAGCCGGTGCCCGCCCTCCTGGCCGAACAGCTCCTGCGCACGGCCGGGCAGCTCGTCCTTGTGGACGGTGACGAGCCTGCTGACCCGGTAGCGGAACGTCGCGCCGTCCCCGCCGACGACGGTGACCTGGTCACCGGGCCGGGCCTCCCACAACTCGGCGAACGGGCCGGTGGCGCCCTTCCAGTTCACGTGCCCGGCGAGCACGGTGGCGCCCCGCGCCCCGTCGAACGGGGCACCCCACCAGGTGGCCTCGCGGACGCCCTCCGGGATGGGGAGCACGCCGTCGACGACGTCCCTGCGAACCAGCGTGGCGGTGCCGCCCTGCGCGAGGCGGACGGTGCCGGGTGCCTGCGGCGGCGGCGGGGGTTCCGGGGTGACCGAGGGCGGTGGCGCGGGTGCATTCGTCGGCGGCCTGGCGGGAATGGCGACCGGGGGCGGCGCGGGGGCCAGTACCTTGCGGCCCGGCCGTTCCCCGGCCACGGCCACCGGT
>NZ_JBARWZ010000016.1:0-102275 GCF_049647105.1 Actinophytocola sp. | reverse complement strand
AGGTAGCCCCCTGGCCTACCTCGAGCGGCCGCGTTCCCCGTCAGGCGGTCCGGCGCTTGAACAGCCGGCCCGACGACGCGACCGACACCGCGAGGATGCCCGCGCACCAGGCGAGCGCGATCCACGGGCTGTTGCCGACCGGGGTGCCGAGCAGGAACCCGCGCAGCGACTCGATCAGCGGCGTGAACGGCTGGTTCTCCGCGAAGCCGTGGATCCACGTCGGCATGGTCTCCACCGGCACGAACGCGCTGCTCGGGTACGGCAGGAACATCACGAAGAACGTGAACCCGCTCGCCGCCTCCGGGGTCTTCACCAGCAGGCCGATCGCGGCGGACGCCCACGACAGCGCCAGGATCGCGGCCACCAGCAGGCCAACCGCCGCCAGCCAGTCCACAAAGGACGCGGACGGCCGGAAGCCGATCAGGAACGCGACGGCGAGCACCAGCACGGTCGAGGTGAGGTTGCGTGCGGTGCTCGCGGCGACGTGCCCGCCGAGCACGGAGGCGCCGCGCACGTCCATCGACCGGAATCGGTCGATGATCCCGCCGGTCATGTCGTTCGTGACCGCCACCGCGGTGAGCGAGGCCCCGAACGACGCGCACAGCATGATCACGCCGGGCACCACGTAGGTCACGTACTCGGTGCCGGTGTCGATCGCGCCGCCGAACAGGTAGACGAACAGCAGCATCAGCATGATCGGCAGGGCGAGTGAGGTCAGCAACGCGTCGCCGTTGCGGATCGTCAGCGTGGTCGCGCGGCGGACCATCACGCCGAGGTCGCCGAGCGGCGAGGCGGGACGGGCGGTGAGGGTGTCAGACACCGACGGGCTCCTTGTCGTGCGTTGTGGTCGTCGCGTGCCCGGTCAGCGCCAGGAACACGTCGTCGAGGGACGCGGAGTGCACGGAGAAGCGCGCCACCGCGGTGCGGTCAGGGTCGAGTTCGTCGAGCAGCGCGCGGACGTGCCCCGCGCTGCCGTCGGTCGCGACCGACAGCGTGTGCCGTTCGCGGTCGGGCAGCAGCGCCCGGTCGCGGAGGTGGGCGGCGAGCGCGTCGAACGCGTCGGCGCCGGTGAGCGTCAGGTCGAGCCGGTGACCGGACACCTGCTGCTTGAGCTGTGTCGCGGTGCCCTCCGCGACGATCCGGCCGCCGTCGACCAGCGCGATGCGGTCGGCCAGCCGGTCGGCCTCCTCCAGGTACTGCGTGGTGAGGAGGATCGTCACGCCGGAGCGGGTGAGCTCGGTGATCACCGTCCACATCGCCGCGCGGCTGCGCGGGTCCAGGCCCGTGGTCGGTTCGTCGAGGAAGAGCACGGTTGGCGGCACGATCAGGCTGGCGGCCAGGTCCAGGCGCCTGCGCATGCCACCCGAGTAGGTTGCGATGCGGCGCGAGCCCGCCTCGACGAGGTCGAACTGTTCGAGCAGCTCACCCGCGCGTGCCGTGGCGGCGCGGGAGGACAGGCGGCACAGCCTGGCCATCATCCGCAGGTTCTCCATGCCGGTCTGCAGTTCGTCGAGCGCGGTGTCCTGGCCGGTGAGGCTGATGTTGCGGCGCACGAGCGCCCGGTCGCGCACGACGTCGTGCCCCGCGACCCGCGCCGACCCGGCGTCGGGGCTGGTCAGCGTGGTCAGGATGCGCACGGTGGTGGTCTTGCCCGCCCCGTTCGGGCCGAGCAGCGAGAACACGCTGCCGCTCGGCACGTGCAGGTCGATGCCGGTGAGCACCCGCACCGAGCCGTAGGACTTCGTGAGGCCGGTAGCCTCGATCGCTGGTTCGCCGGGCATGGTTCCCCCTGGGAGTTCGTGGACGGCGGATTTACTGCGTACGAGATAAACTGTATTGCGTAGGTCGTAAACAGTGAATCAGGGACATCCCTGAGTCAGGTCAGGGTGGGATGAGCGACGAGGAAACGGAGACCGGGCTCCCGGCCAGCTTCGAGATGGTGTGGGGCGTGCGGGACCGGCCGGCCAAGGGGCCGAGGCGCGGGCTGTCGCTGGAGCAGATCGTCGAGGCGGGCGTCCACGTCGCGAACACCGAGGGCATCGGCGGGGTGTCGATGGGCAGGGTCGCGAAGGAGCTCGGCGCATCGGCCATGTCGCTCTACCGCTATGTCGCCTCGAAGGACGAGCTGCTCGCGCTCATGATCGACGGCGCGTTCGGCCAGGTCGACGTCGCGGAGCCCGAGGAAGGCACGTGGCGTGTGCGGCTCAAGCGCTGGGCCGAGATGGAGCTCGCCGCGTACCGCCAGTTCCCGTGGGTCCTGCGCATCCCGGTCTCCGGCGCGCCGATCATGCCCAACCAGCTGCGGTTCATGGAGTGGGGGTTGCGGACGCTCGGCGGCACGGGGCTCACGGAGCAGGACAAGCTGTCGGTCGTGCTGCTCGTCACGAGCTTCACCCGCAGCTTCGCCATGCTGAGCAGTGACATCACCGCGGCGTACGAGTCCGGCGACCCGACGGCGGCCCAGCTCATGCCCCAGTACGGCGCGCTGATCAAGCGGCTGACCACGCCGGAGGAGTACCCCGCACTGCACGCGGTCGTCGACGCAGGCACGTTCGACGACGACGGCGCGGAGTTCGACGGCCTCGACTACGACTTCCGCTTCGGGCTCGAACGCGTGCTCGACGGCATCGAGACCCTCATCAACCGCTAGTGCCCCGTCAAGGCGAAGAGGGCACGTTTCTCCGCGGCCCAGGCGGCCGCTGGCGGCGTTGCGGGAAAGCCCAAGTACAACCCGGTACGAGCGGCTTTCCCGCGCCTTGCCAGCGACCACCTGGATCCGCGGACAAACGACCCACTTCACCTTGACGAGGCACTATTGCCCGATTTGTCGTCTTACGGTTCTCTCACTTTCGGCGGTTAGTCTCGGGTTCATGCCCTCCAGAAGCGCGCTGGCGAGCGTTCTCACGCTCCTGTTCGGCTCCGTGCTGATGCTGTCGCTGCACGTGCTCCCGCCGACGAACGAGATCAACCCGGAGCGGCGCACGATCAGCGAGTACGCGCTGGGACCCAGCAAGTGGCTGTTCGACCTCGCGGTGCTGCTGGTCGCCCTCGGTTCGGCGCTGGGTTTCGCCGCGGTGGTGCGGCACCGGCAGGTGCGGCCGTACTCCGGGCCGGTGGCGCTCGGCGCGCTGTGGATCGCCAGCCTGCTCACGGTCGTGGTGTTCACGAAGACCGACTGGACGGTCGGCCCCAGCATCGGCGGCACGATCCACCGGTACGCGAGCGTGGTCGGGTTCGTGTCGCTGCCGCTGGCCGTACTCCTGGTGGCGCACAGGGTGTTCCCGGACCGGTCGGCGTGGCGGTGGGCCGCGCGCGGGTTTGCCGCGGTGGCGCTCGGATGGTTCGGGTTGATCGTCGTCGGGGTGATCCGCATGGGCATGGGCTACGGACCATGGTGGCGGTTCGTGCCGCTCGGACTGGTCGAACGGGCCATGGCGCTGGCCGCCGTCGCGGCGATACTGACGCTCGCGCTGGGGCTGGTGCGAGGGCGAAAACCGCGCGACGTGGCGCTGATGCCTGTTTAGTGTCGGCGGCGTGATGTCGCTGAGCCAGGTACTCGCGTTCGCCCTGCTGTCGGTGGTGGTCGTCGCCGTGCCGGGGCCGAGCGTGCTGTTCACCATCGGCCGCGCGCTGACCGTCGGCCGCCGCGAGGCGCTGATGACCGTCGCCGGCAACGCGATCGGCGTGTACCTGCAGGTCGTGGCCGTCGCGATCGGTGTCGGCGTGATCGTGGAGCGATCGGCCGCGGTGTTCACCGTGATCAAGCTCGTCGGCGCCGCGTACCTCGTCTACCTCGGCGTGCAGGCGATCCGGCACCGCAGCAAGGTCACCGAGGCGCTCGCGGAGGGCGTGCCCTCGGTCGTCCCGTCCAGGCGCGCACTGCGCGACGGGATCGTCGTCGGCGTGGCCAACCCGAAGTCGATCGTGTTCTTCGTGGTGGCGCTGCCGCAGTTCACCAACCCGGCCGCCGGTCACGTGCCGGTACAGATGCTGGCGCTCGGTGCGCTCTTCCCGGTGATCGCGCTCGTGCTCGACAGCGTGTGGGCACTCCTCGCCGCGACCGCGCGGGCGTGGTTCTCCCGGTCGCCCCGCAGGCTGGAGCTGGTCGGCGGCACGGGCGGCCTGATGATGATCGGCCTGGGCGCGACCATCGCGGTGACCGGCCGCAGGGACTGACCGAGCAAAGGCACCCGAACCCGCCGAGGATGCGGGAGGCGAACGCGTGTTCTAATATCCCCTCCCGCGGTGTGTCCCGTGACGAAGGAGCGTGAAGGTTGTCCCCAACGAGCGAGGCCCCGGCCGAGGAGCAGCAGGCCGAGACCGTGCAGCCGCAGCCAGAGAAGGCGGAGGCGGCCCCCGAGCAGCCCGCCAAGCGCGGCCGAAAGCCGAGCACGGCACGCAAGACCCGCACGGTCGAGCTGACGCTGACGGTCACCGGCACCATGGACGGCGAGTGGCAGGCGGAGCTGTCGCACGCGGGCAGCCGAGTCGTACAGGGCCTGCAGGTCCCGGCCGCGGCGGTGTCCCGAGCGGCCGCCGAACTGCACGAGGACATCTCGAAGGCGATCGAGTCCGTGCTCGATGTCGCCCGCGAGCAGCAGCAGGCCCGCCTCGCCGAACTGGAGGCCGAACTGTCCAAGGTGAAGCAGAAACTGGCCGACCTGCAGGACGGCTGATACTCCTTTCCTTCCGAAGGCGCGTTCGCGACACCGCGAACGCGCCTTTCGGCTGTATCGGCCCCTCAGCGGGTCGCCCTGTCGTACGCTCGGCTACCAGAGACGTACGGCAGATCACTGTCCGCAGCAGGGGGAAGGGATGAACAGCGAACCACGCTACGCGGGTGCCCCAGCGCCAGCGGGGGTCATCAGTGGCAGCACCACTGGCTCCATCACCACCGGCGGCTTCTCCTACGATCAGCCCACGCTCGAAGGACTTGTCAAGGATTGGGTCGCCCTGGCCGACGACTACGACCGCTCCTTCCGCCGGGCTCAGGACATCACCGTGGTGGAGGGGCCTGGGCTGGATTTCGCCAGCGAGTCAGTGGCCGGAGCTGCAGTATCCTACGGTCGTGCGTACCTCGCGTATCTCGAGCACAACCGCGATTACTGCTTCAACGAGGCGCAGCGATGTCAGGACGCATTGAGCGACTATCTCGGCGTTGAGCGACGGAATGTCACCGGCATCGAACAGGTCGGGCAATCCGAGGACGACGATTCAGAGCAGGGGATCTAACCGATGGTCAAGCGGTCATTGGCATTGTCGGCCATTGTGGCTTGTTTGCTCGTCGCGGCGGGATGTACGAGCACGAGTGAAGGCACCCCTCGTTCGGTGCCAGACGAAGTGCCGACCGAGTCCAGTGAAGTGCCGCCCTCCACCACTGGATCGGGTGAGGTTGAGTTGCCGTACGCCGGGGCTCCCGAGGTTGTGGACCCGTTGGACACCACTCGCTTCCAGGAAGATCCCTGCCAGTCGCTCACTGCGACGCAAGCCGACAATCTCAATGTGCGGTTCCCAGGGGAGCTACACGACGGCGGTTTGGGCAATGCGTGTGAGTTCAAGGGCTTGTCGGATGCCAGAGCGCTCGTCGATGTCCGCTTCCTGGACAAGTATCCCCGCGGTCTCAGCGCGATATATCAGGCAGAGAAGGATGGCAAGTGGGAGTTCTTCTACGCGTTGGACCCGGTTGATAGTTTTCCGGCGGTCGCGTTCGGGGTGGGACAGCGAGCCACCGGAGGTTGTTCCGTGGCGGTCGGCACGTCCAACGAGATCATTGTCGAGATCGTGTTGCGCCTGTCGGCCGACAAGGTCGGGAAGAAAGAGCCTTGTGAGACGGCTGCGTTGGTGGCTGGGATGGTTGTGGAGACCATGAAGGCGGCGCAATGACATTCTGGATGACGCCTGAGCAGCGTCATCGAGGGTGGGTGCAGAGCGTTGCTGCCCACCCGACACGCATGATTGGTCACTGTCCGCAGGCAGGGGGGAAGGATGAACGGCGAACCACGCTACGCGGGTGACCCAGCGCCAGCGGGGGTCATCAGCGGCAGCACCACGGGCTCCATCACCACCGGCGGCTTCTCCTACGATCAGCCCACGCTCGAAGGACTTGTCAAGGATTGGGTCGCCCTAGCCGACGACTACGACCGCTCCCTCCGCGACTCAGAACCTGTCGTGAAGGTGGTTGGGCCTGGGCGAGACTTCGCGAGCGAGTCGCTCGCGTCAGCTGCGACCGCCTATGGTCGCGCGTATCTGACTTACCTCAGGGACAACCGAGAGTACTGCTACAACCAGGCGCAATCGTGTCAGAACGCGTTGGACGACTATCTCGGAGTGGAGCACCGTAACGTCACCGAGATCCAACAGTCGGGGCAGCAGTCGGTGGACGACAACGGTTCAGAGAAGGCGATCTAGTCGTGCGTGTTCGAAGCTCGTGGTTGTTGGTCAGCTTGGCGAGTGCGGTGGCCATGGCGGGGTGCACGACGTCGAGTGCGGGGACTCCCACGTCGGCGCCGGGCGAGACGACAGTGACGTCCGGGGGATCAACGCAGCCGCCGCCGTCGAGTGGCGGGAACACCGTCGAGCTGCCCTATGCCGGGGCTCCTGAGGTCGAGGATCCGCTGGACACCGGCCGCTTCGAGCAGGATCCGTGCCTGGCACTCACGTCGGACCAGGCTGCGGAACTCGAGGTCGGATGGCCGGGCGAGTCACGTGAAGCACCACTCGGCAAGGCCTGCACCTGGCGCAGCGAAAATGATTCCCGCGCTCTCGTCGAGGTCGCCTCTCAAAGCAACTACCCCCACGGTTTGAGTGCCGTCTACAAACGTGAAGAAGACGGCAAATGGGCGTTCTTCACGGTGCTGAAGCCCGTCGACGGGTATCCGGTGGTCGGCTACGGACAGGTCGACCAGCGGGACACCGGCGGATGCCGGGTGGAGGTCGGCATGTCCGACGAGATCGCTTTCGACGTGGTCCTGCAGTTGTCAGCGGGCAATGTCGGGAAGAAGGAGCCGTGTGAGACGGCTGCTGTGGTGGCTGGGATGGTTGTGGAGACCATGAAGGCGGCGCAATGACCTTCTGGATCACGCCTGAGCAGATTCATCGAGGGTGGGTGCAGAGCGGTGCGGCCCACCCGACACGCATGATCGGTCACTGTCCGCAGCAGGGGGAAGAATGAACGGCGAACCGCGCTATGCGGGTGCCCCAGCGTCAGCGGGGGTCACCAGTGGCAGCACCACTGGCTCCATCACCACCGGCGGCTTTTCCTACGATCAGTCCACCCTGGATGGACTGATCAAGGAGTGGCTCGCCCTGGCCGACGACTACGCCCGCTCCCACCGCGACTCGCGGCGGTTGGTTACGGTGAGGGGACCAGGATTGGACTTCGCGAGTGACGGGGTGGCCCGGGCGGCGACTTCCTACGGTAGGGCGTACCTGGAGTATCTCCGAAGCAACCGGGACTACTGTTTCGGCCAGGCCCAGTTGTGCCAGAACGCGTTGGATGACTATCTCGGTGTCGAACGGCGGAATGTCACTGAGATCAACAACTCGGGGCAGTCAGTCGATGATGGCTCGGACCAGGGGATCTGATTGTGCGCATTTGTTCGCTGACGTTGTTGGCTGCTTTGGCGGCGATAGTGGCCGTGGCGGGATGCACGAGCACGAGTGAGGGAAGTCCCAGGGCGGTTCCGGGGCATACCGCGGACGATTCCGGTGCCTCGACGCCACCTCCAACGGAGACCGCCGATCTGCCCTATGCCGGAGCGCCAGCAGTGAAGAGTCCCATGGATTCCGAGAGGTTCCAGCAGGATCCGTGTCAAGCGCTCACGGCCGACCAAGCCGATGTCCTGAACGTAGAGACTCCGGGAAAGCTGCGTGATGGTGGTTTGGGTAACGCTTGCGAGTTTCGGGGGCTATCGGACCGCCGCGCCCTTGTTGAAATCGCATCGCTGGACAAGAATCCCTACGGTGTGAGCGCTCTGTACCAGGCTGAGCAGGATGGCAAGTTGGCATTCCTCACTCCTCTGGAGCCCATCGAGGGATACCCGGCGGTCGCATACGGGGCGCCGGACGAGCGGGAGACCGGTGGTTGTTCGGTGGTGATCGGTGCGTCTGACGAGATCGCGTTCGAGATCGTGCTTCAGTTGTCGACCGACAAGGTCGGGAAGAAGGAGCCGTGTGAGACGGCTGCGATGGTGGCTGGGATGGTTGTGGAGACCATGAAGGCGGCGCAATGACCTTCTGGATGACGCCCGAGCAGATTTATGACGAGCTGACCAATGGGCCTGGTTCCGAGACGCTTGAAATGGCGCAGAAGATCTCCTACGACGAGTCGGCTGCCGAGCGGGATCGGGCGGATCGGATTCGGCAGCTCATGGCGAAGATCGAGGGTGGCTGGCAGGGCAGCGCCGCCGACGGTGCGCACGGGGCGGCGCGGCCGTTGGCCGACAACGCGGCTGAGGGTGCCGAGTACCTGTACATGGCCCAGGACCTGCTCGACCGGCAGACCGGGTCGTTCCATCGGGCGGCTGACAGCGTCGAGCCGATGCCAGCCTCCGACCCGCAGGCCGAGATGATCGACCAGATGGTGCCGTTCGACCTCGACACCGACGCGCAGGTTACCGAGTACCAGCAGAAGGCCCAGCACAACATCCGGGTGTTCGAGGGCTACGACAACGCCAGCAACCACAACGAGACCTACCTGCCCCAGCAGTTCGCCAGCACGAACCACAGCGGCGGCGCCATCTCGGTCACACCGGGCGACTCCATCCAGGTCGACGACTCGCCACGCGGCGGCGGCGAACCAGGCCCCGGTGGCGGGCCCGGCCCTGGTGGCGGGCCCGGCCCTGGTGGCGGGCCCGGCCCTGGTTCGGGACCTGGGTCCGACGCGGGACCCGGCGCTGGGCCGGGATCCGGCGCGCCGGGTGGCAGCCGACCCCAGGGTGCGCCGTCCGGTTCACAGACCGCGCCCAGCGACTTCCGGCCAGGCGGCGATCCGTCCGGCGCGTACCCGCTTCCGCCCGCCGCGCAACAGCAGCCGGGGGCCGCGCCCCCTGGCGGCGTGCCCGGTCTGCCTGGCAGCGGAACTCCTGGGTTCGGCGAACCCGGCGCACGTGGGTCTGGAACACGTGAGCCCGGCGTGGCCGGGCCACGTGGATCCGGCGCATCCGGCCCAGGCCCGGGCGCCCGCCTCCCCGGAGCCGGGGTCGGCGCGGGTGCGCTCGCCGCCGAGGAGGCGGCCGTTCGTCGTGGTGTGGCCGCGGCCGGTGGCCGGGGTGGGATGTCCCCGATGGCGCCCCCGATGGGTGGCGGTCGCGGCAAGAACGAGGACGACGAGGAGCACATCCGCAAGGTGCTCATCGAGGCGGATCCGGAGAGCACGTTCGGCAGTGAGGAGCTGACCGCGCCGCAGGTCATCGGGGACGACGAGTACGAGGATTAGCCCAGGCGGACGGCGCGATCCATGATCGCGGGCAGGGCGCGGGCGATGGCCGCGCCGCCCGCGAGGGTCGTGAACAGCACGAACAGGACCAGCACGGTCCTCGGCTGGGGGACACGGACCAGGTCGAGCAGGCCGCCTGGGTTGGTCACCAGGTCCCACGAGTTGAAGCGGAACACCCGGCCGAGGACGATGCCCACCGCGCACAGGGCGTGCAGCGACAGGTCCGTGACCAGCACGGCACGCGGTGACACACCGTGGTCGGCCAGCCAGCGTTCCAGCCGGACCAGTGACAGCACGTACGCGGCGAACCCGATGGCGAACAGGCACAGATACTGCGCGAGCAGGCCTGCCGCCACCCAGCCGTGTGTCGCGGCCAGGTCCCTCGGCAGGTGCAGGACGTCCGTCAGCACGTAGGGCGCGTTGGGCAGGAACGCCACGAACACGGCACCGCCGGTGACGAGCAGCCAGCGGGGGCGCACGCGGTGACCGAACAGCACCCGTGCGAGCACGAGCGGTACCAGGGCGAGGAACGCGTTCCACCCCATCCATGCGGCGTTGGCCACCAGCGCGGACATACCATCACGGTACCCGCGCCGGCATCCGAGGAGACCGAAACATGAGCATTCCGCCCGCCTACCAGGCAGCGGAGGACCGCTACGCCGCGTCGATGTCGTACCGCAAGACGGGCGACAGCGGTCTGCACCTGCCCGCGATCTCGCTCGGGCTGTGGCAGAACTTCGGCACCGAGGTGCCGCTCGACCAGTGCCGCGCGATCCTGCGCCGCGCGTTCGACCGCGGCGTCACCCATTTCGACCTGGCCAACAACTACGGCCCGCCCTATGGCTCCGCCGAGGCCAACTTCGGCACGCTCATGGCCCAGGACTTCCTCCCGTACCGCGACGAGCTGGTCATCTCCACGAAGGCCGGCTACGACATGTGGCCCGGCCCGTACGGCCAGGGCGGCGGCTCCCGCAAGTACGTGCTCGCGAGCCTCGACCAGAGCCTGTCCCGCATGGGCCTGGACTACGTCGACATCTTCTACTCGCACCGCTTCGACCCCGACACCCCGCTCGAGGAGACCATGGGGGCGCTCGCGTCCGCGGTCCAGCAGGGCAAGGCGCTCTACGTCGGCATCTCCTCGTACTCGCCCGCCAAGACCCGCGAGGCGCACGCGTTGCTCGCGGGCATGGGCGTCCGGCTGCTGATCCACCAGCCGTCGTACTCGATGCTGAACCGCTGGATCGAGCCCGATCTGCTGGACGCGCTTGGTGAGCTGGGTGTCGGGTGCATCGGGTTCTCGCCGCTCGCGCAGGGCATGCTGACCAGCCGCTACCTGGACGGCATCCCGGAGGACTCGCGTGCCGCGCGGGACGGCTCACTGGACAAGGCGATGCTGTCGGACGAGAACCTCGGCAGGATTCGGGCGCTCAACGACATCGCCCAGTCGCGTGGGCAGTCGCTGGCGCAGCTCGCCCTTGCCTGGACGCTGCGGGACAGCCGCATGACGTCCACGCTGATCGGCGCCTCCAGCGTGCGGCAGCTCGACGACAACCTCGGCGCGCTGGCCGGTCTCGAGCTCACCGACTCGGAGCTGGCCGAGATCGACAAGTACGCGGTGGAGAGCGGCATCAACCTGTGGGCCCGCTCCAGCGCGGAGTGACCTACGCGATCACCCGTCCCTGTTCGACCAGCCGCGCCAGCCTGTCCCGCCACCACTGGACCCGTGCGGGATCCCGCAGCTCGTAGCGGTCGAGCAGGGCCGGGTCGGGGGTCGGGGTGACCGGCGCGACCGGCAGGTACCCGTCGACCGGGGCCAGCGCGCGTGCCGGGCCGACCACGTCCCCGTCGAGCAGGGACAACGTGCCCAGCCCGCACGCGAAGTCCAGCTCGGGCAGCGCCCCGGCCAGCGCGAGCCCGGCACTGAGCCCGACCGAGGTCTCCAGTGCCGAGGACACCACGCACGGCAGCCCACACGCCTCGGCGACCCGCAGCGCCCGCCGCACCCCGCCCAGCGGCGTGCACTTGATCACGGCGATGTCGGCGGCCCCGGCGACGGCGACCTTCATCGGGTCCTCCGCGCGCCGGATCGACTCATCGGCGGCGATCCGTACCGACACCTTCCGCCGGACCTGGGCCAGTTCGTCGATCGTGGCGCACGGCTGCTCCACGTACTCCAGCCCGCCCGCGGCCCGGTCGAGCAGGGGAATGGCGGCGACGGCGGCGTCGGTGTCCCACGCCCCGTTCGCGTCGACACGGATCCGGCCGCCTGGCACCGCGTCCCGCACCGCCTCGAGCCGGGCGATGTCCTCGCCGATCGGACCGTCGGCGACCTTGACCTTCACCGTGCCGCAGCCGGACGCCGTCACCAGCTCGTGTGCGCGTTCCGGCGACACCACGGGCACGGTGGCGTTGACGGGGATCCGTCCGCGCATGGGGTCCGGCCAGCCGACGGTGCACGCCTCGATGGCGGTCGTCAGCCAGGACGCGGCCTCGCGGTCGTCGTACTCGGGGAAGGCACAGAAGTCGCCCCACCCGGCAGGGCCCTCGATGAGCATGCCCTCGCGCACGTCGATGCCGCGGAACCGCGTCACCATCGGGATCGCGTAGACCCTGGCCTGGTCGAAATCGATCATGGTCTTCATCAGGCCTCGAAGCTACTCCAGGAACCGCCCGACGATCACCTCGACCGGCAACGCGAGGTCGACCACCACGCCGCGTTCGTCCGGCCCCAGCGGCTCGAGATCGGCGAACTGCGAGTCGACCAGCGACTCGGGCATGAAGTGCCCCGGCCGCGACCCGACGCGCTCGCGCACGGTGGCCTTGTCGCCGTGCAGGTGGAGGAAGGTCACGGCGGGCGCGGCCTCGCGGAGCGTGTCCCGGTAGACCAGCTTGAGCGCGGAACACGTGACGACGGCACCCCTGGCCGCGTGCTCGGCGAGCCATTTCCCGATGGACAGCAGCCAGGGCCGCCGGTCCTCATCGGTCAACGGCACCCCGGACCGCATCTTCGCCACGTTCTCCGGACTGTGGAAGTCATCCGCGTCCGCGAACGGCACCCCCATCCGCTCCGCGAGCGCCGTCCCGACCGTGGACTTCCCGGACCCGGTGACGCCCATCACCACTACGAGTGCCATGTCTCCATGCTGTCAGCTGTCGGTGACAGCGGCTCGTTGCCGAGCCAGGGCGACCCGGGCATCGACGAACCGTTTCGCGTTCGCGGGGTCCGCGACGGCGAGGACCAGCCTGCCGTCGGGCACGTCGATCCCGATCAGTTCACCGGCAGGCAGGGACAACGTGCCCCCGCCGGGGACTTCCCACTCGGTGCTTTCCGGCTGGTGCCAGGTCGTCACCGTGGTGACGTCGGTCAGTGGCACCGAGACGCGGACCCGGTCGTCGCGCTTGCTGTCCTCGTAGGCGGAGATCTCGGTCGGGTCGACCGACAGGCTGACCGACCTGTCACCGCGTGACGTGAAGGTCAGCTCCAGATCGCTCTCGACGATCTCCGGCGACGGGTTGGTCAGGACCATCCGCCGTGCACGCGACGCCGGGAGCACGGTCACAGCGGCGATGGCGACAATGGTGGCGATGGTGCTGGCCCAGTAGATCGCCTGGTCGTCGTGATAGGACGACGACTGGTAGGCCTGGAAGACCAGCCCCACCACGAGGAAAGCGCCGACATAGTATCCGGGGTACAGCCACATGTGCGGCCGCTTCCTGGTGGTCAGAACCATGACCAGGCCCAGCAACCAGAGGAGAATGGTGAACCCGCCGAGTTGGGTCATGTCGGCGGTGCCGAACTCGTTTTCGCGGACCCGTGACCAGACGCCGTAGACGTCGATCACGACCGGCGGTGCGAACGCGCTGAGCGCGACCAGAAGCCTTGCCCTGCGGATGGTGGAGTTCCCGGTCATCAGTACAGCGTTCCTCTTCTCGTCCACCAGTCCTCGGTTGTCATTCGTCCAATGTGCCACTGGTGGTCCACCGCGCGTTGGACGGTGGCCCGTACACGGGTTTTTCCTGTGGTGGCAATGGCGGCATCGCGGCGCTCGCGGCGGAGCCTGGCCGGTCCTGCTGGACGAACTTGTCCATGGTCTTGCCGGTCTCAGCCATTGCGTTGTTGATCACGGCCTGCCTCAGCGGCGACTTGAGCACCCTGGTGAGTATGGCGCTCAGCTCATTGAGCTTGCCCGCGACGTGCTTGAGCTGCGCCACGAGAAGCAGGAGCCGCCGGTAGATCTCGCCAAGGGCCGTCGCCTGCGCGACCAGACTGTCGGCCAGGAGCCACGCCGCGGCGCCGCCGAACGTCAGTGGTCCCGCCGCCGACGCGACCGCGATTTTCTCCAGCCGTTTCCACGCGAACTCGGCGAGCAGGTCGCGGATGACTCCCCGGGTGGTCGCGACGAACAAGCCGGACGCCGTGATGAGGGTCGCGATGCCGGAGCACGCCACGCTCGCCGTCCGCAGGTCCTCGAAACGCGTGGTCATGGCGCCGTGGAAGGCACGTGCCGACCGAGAGACGTCGTCGGTGCCGGTCGCGGTGCCGAAGTAGGTCTGCAGGTCGCATGACAGGGACCCCGCGTGGCTCCTCGCCAGCGCGTCGAGCTGCGTGGCCGCGGCAACGAACCCCTTTGCCGCGTCCTCGACCGCGGCCGGATCTCCGGTCGTCGCGTCCAGGGCGAGGTTCAGGGGCCCCAAGTGCTCCAGCACCCAGCCGAACACCGAGGTGGCGAGCGTCTGCAGCGGGTTGTCAATGAACCCGAGTACCTGCAGCCCGAGGGTGAGGGTCTGCGCGCCCACCGCCATCGGGCCACCGTTGACCGCGGCGTCCACGATGCCGGTGATGGTCTCCGCTGGGCCGCCGCCAGACGTCAGCTCGACACCGCCCATGCCGACGAACAGTTCAGTCACCGGTGCTCATCCCCCTGAAGTTGGAGGTCGTGGCGTCCTCCTGGCTCTGGAAGTCGCGGGCCGACGCGTCGAGCGTCGTCGCGTCACCGTCGAGGTTGTCCGCCAGCGTGCGCAGGTTCGCCATGATCTCGTCCGCGTCGCTGCGGACGGCCTGTCCGAACCACTGGTTGAGCGTGCCGTACGGCGCGAACCCCAGGTTGATGTCGGCCGCCGAGTCCGCGGCCTCGCGCACGGCTTCGGCGCGGTCTCGCAGCTTGCCGGCGTAGCTGTGCAGTTCGCCAGGGTCGACGTTCGTGCCGTCGTTGGTCATCGGGGTCTCCTCTCAGCGCAGCAGGGAGCCGCCGGCGGTGTCGGGATCGGTTCGGGGGCGCCCGCCCTGGCGTTTGCGCAGCACCGACCCTTCCTCGACACCCTCGCCGGTGTCGCGCCTGGGGGCGGCGGGTGGCTTCGGCATGAGCTGGGTGATGAAATCCATCGTCTCGGAGTCGCCGAACTGCTGGGCAAGGGACGCGGTGACCCGGTCGGAGACCTCGCGTTGCGCGGCCTGCGCGGTCTTCATCACCAGCGGGCCCAGCAGGTCTGGCGCGACCTTCGACACCGGGCCCGCGAACGTGATGTCCTGCAGCGCGCCCGTGGGGGACAGCGTCACCGTCACCGCGCCGTCAGGGGACGTGGCCGTCGCACTCGCGGAGGCCAGGTCGGTGCGCAGCTGGGTCGCCTTGTTCTCGAGATCGTCCGCCTGCTTGCGCAGCTCCCGCAGGACAGCGTCCGGGTCAAGGCCATCGAACGGATTCGCCATACCCGCAGACTAACGCACGAGGTCACAGTGGGTGGCGGGACTGTTACGCCTCACCTGTGCGGCCTCACCGGTGAGACCGGTGAGGCCGTCCACAGTGATCGTGCAGAGTGAGGTGGGCGAGGAACGACGTCCCCGGCCCGGTCGGTGCTGCCTACCTCCCTGACGAGTACAGCTCGGTGACCTCGGCGTCGGTCAGTGCCCGGTCGTAGACGTGCACCTGGTCGATGCCGCCACGCCAGAAGTCGACCTGGTTGCCGCCGTACTTCGCGCGGCCGATCACGGTGTTGCCGGTCGCGGCCGAGCCGACGCACGCCGACGCGGTGCCGGTGAGCTGACCGTCCACGTACAGCTTCAGCGAACCCGTGGTGACGTCCCGCACACCCACCAGGTGGTACCACTGCCCGGTGTTCGGCGGTGCGGGCGATAGTGCCCTGGCCCCGACGAAGCTGAACGCGAACCGGTTGTCCTGCCCCGAGTACTGCAGGAAGAAGGCGCTGTTGCTGTCACCGTCCTGGCTGACCGCGGTGGCGAACCCGCCGAGGCTGTCCAGCTTGACCCACGCGGCCACCGAGTAGTTGGCGATCTCGGTGTTCACCAGCGGCGCGCCGGTGTCTGCGTAGGCGTTCCCGCCGAACCGCAGCCCGTTGCCGTTCTTGCCTTCCGTCCACGTGGCACCGTTCACCAGCGTGGCGTCCCGGTCGCCGACCTCGTCGGCGGTGGTGGTGCCGGTGCCCTCACTGAACGGGTAGTACGCGATCCCGTCCGGGCCCGGCGTGCCCGGCGGCGGCGGCCCGGTGCCATCACCCGACCCGTCCGCCTCTCGGATGATCTTCTCGTTGATCGCCTTGACCTGCGCGAAGTCCATCTTCTTCACCTGCCGGTCGTAGGTGAAGAAGCCGTTGACCTCGTGCTCCACGTCGGTGATCTGCGTGTAGATCGCACCGGAGATGCCGCACCGCTGCGCCGAGGTGATCACGTCCTCCTGGTTCTCGACGTACCGCCTGGTCAGCGTCGCGGAGTCCGGGGTCATCTCGTACGCGTGGCCCTCGCCGAACCACATGTGGTTCTCGACCTCGAGGCCGAAGCCGCCGTGCTCGCCGTCCGATGAGACCCGTCTGCCGTCCGGCGACGGGGTCGCGGGCCCGACATACGCGTGGTGGTCGATCATGTCGCCGCGGCCGGAGTCACCCTTGGATGCACAGCAGTTCACGCCGCTGTGCGCGTTGACGAGCCTGGTCGGGTCCTGCGCCTTCACGTCGTCGGCGATGCGGCCGGTCTCGACCCGGTCCCACTCGCCCCAGCCCTCGTTGAACGGCACCCACACCACGAGCGAGGTCCAGCTCCTGTGCTGGTCGACCATGGTGTGCAGCTCGCGTTCGAACTGGGTCCGCGCGGCGGGCGGCGGCAGCTCGTTCGACGTCTTCATGGCGGGCATGTCCTGCCACACCAGCAGACCGAGCTTGTCGGCGTGGTAGTACCAGCGGTCCGGCTCCACCTTGATGTGCTTGCGGACCGTGTTGAACCCGAGCACCTTGTGCTGTTCGAGGTCGAACCGCAGTGCTGCGTCGGTGGGTGCGGTGTGGATGCCGTCGGGCCAGAACCCCTGGTCCAGTGTGGACATATGGAACAGGATCTTGCCGTTCAGGGTCATCCGCGGCTTGCCGTCGGCGCCGGGCCTTGTGCCGATCTCCCGCATGCCGAAGTACGAGCCGACCTGGTCGACCTTCTTGCGCCCGTCGTGGAGCGAAACCCTGAGGTCGTAGAGGAACGGCGAGTCCGGCGACCACAGCTTCGCCTTCGGTACCGGGATCCTCAGCTCCTGGTTCGCCGGGCCCCGGACCTTGCCGACGATCCGGCCCCTGTCGTAGGCGACCGCCTCGACGGTGCCCTCGATCGACGAGCGGGCGGTCAGCCGCAGCGTGCTGTCCGCGAGCTTCGGCGTCATGTCGAGCCGGTCGATGTGCCGTGCCTGCACGGGTTCCAGCCACACCGTCTGCCAGATGCCCGAGCTGCCGGTGTAGAAGATGCCGCGGTCGGGCACCTGCCGCTGCTTGCCGACCGGCTGCCACGTCGCGTCCGTCAGGTCCTCGACCCCGACGACGATCTCCTGCGGCCCGTGCTTCCTGAGCGCGGCGGTGATGTCGACGGAGAACGCGTCGTAGCCGCCGCGGTGCGTGGTCACCTGGTTGCCGTTGACCCACACGCGTGTGTCGTAGTCGACCGCGCCGAAGTTGAGGATCAGCCGGTCACCGCGCCAGTTCGACGGCACGTCGAACGTGCGGCGGTACCACATGCGTTCCTCGGTGCGCTGGATGCCGGACAGCGCCGACTCCACCGGGTAGGGCACGAGGATGCGTTCGCCGAGCGACTCGCCGATCGGCGGCTCTTCGCCCTCTGCGGCGCCCGCGAACTCCCAGACACCGTTGAGGTTCTTCCAGTCCGGGCGGGTCAGCTGGGGACGGGGGTACTCGGGCAACGCGTTGTCCGGACCGACGAGGTGGGTCCAGGGGGTCGTGAGCGGCGGGGTTCCCGGCTGCCAGACGGGGTCCGCGACCGCGGGCAGCGCTGGTGCCAGCGCAGCCGCGACCAGGGTTGCCGCCACGACGGCGAGCGCTCTTCGAGACACGGATGACCTCCTTATCTTGACGCGCGGGACAGATATGCCTGTACGGCGACGACAACGGCGAGAAACGCGCCGCTCACCACCGACTGGTAGTGCGAGGAGAGCGTGCCGATCTGGTTGATCACGTTCTGGATGACGCGCAGCAGGAGGACCCCGGCGAGCGTGCCCGCGACCGTGCCAGCGCCGCCGGTGAGCAGCGTCCCGCCGATGACGACCGCGGCGATCGCGTCGAGTTCGAGGCCCTCTCCGACGATCGTCACGCCGGACGCCGAGTACGCGGCGGCCAGCGCGCCCGCGAGACCGGCACACACCCCGCTACCGAGATATAGCACCATGGTGTTGCGTGCGACGGGAAGTCCCATCAGCGTCGCGGCCTCGCGGCTGCCGCCGATCGCGAGCGTCGCGTGGCCGAACCTGGTGCGCTGCAACACGAGGATGCCAACGGCGAACAGCACGATCGTGATCCACACCGGGAGGCCGAGGCCGAGGAACGTGCCCTGCCCGAGCTTCGTCAGCCAGTCCTCGCGCGGCATCAGGCGGGTCTGCGAGCCCTCGTCGGTGATCAGCAGCAGCAGGCCGCGGGCGCCGAGCAGCGTGGCGAGGGTGACGATGAACGGCGCGAGCCTGCCGTACGCCACGAGCCATCCGTTGAGCAGCCCGATCGCGCCGCACACCACCAGCGGCAGCAGCAGGCCGACGAGGCTGCCCCACTGGATGCCGTACGCGGCGAGGACCCCGCCGAGCGCGTACACCGAGCCGACGGACAGGTCGATGCCGCCGGAGATGATGACGAACGTCATGCCCAGAGCGACGATCGCGAGAAACGAACTCTGGATCGCGATGTTCTGCGCGTTGCCGACGGTCGCGAACGAGTCGAACGAGAACGACGCGACCAGCACCACGAGCGCCAGCACGACGATCGACCCGCGCCGCTGCACGAGGTCCGCGAACCGCTCCTTGCCGGTGCGGCGCCCGCTCGCGACGGACTGCTCGCTCACCGCTGTCTCCATCATGCGGTGCCTCCCCGCGCCCGCGAGCGCTGCAGGTAGACCGCGACGACGATGATCACGGCCTGCACGATCTGCGCCGTCGAGTCCGGCAGGTCGTGTTTGATGAGCGTCGCGGCGATCAGCTGCATCAGCACCGCGCCCGCGACGGTGCCGAGGATCCGCACCCGCCCGCCGGACAGCGGCGTGCCGCCGACGACGACCGCGGTGATCGCGGACAGCTCGAACAGGTTGCCGATCGCGGACGGGTCGGACGCCGTGAGCCGCGCGGTCGCCAGCACACCCGCGATCGCCGCGAGCACCCCGCAGATGATGTAGGTCAGCATCAGCACCCGGCGCACCGGCAGGCCCGCGAGCGCGCTCGCGGACCGGTTGCCGCCGATCGCGACGAGCTGCCGCCCGAACGTGGTGTACCGGACGAGCAGCCACACCAGCACGGACAACAGCGCGGCGATCAGCACGATGTAGGGGATGCCGAGTGCCTTGCCTGCACCCAGCTCCAGCATCTCGGGGTTGCGGATGTCCTTCAGCTGCCCGTCGGCGAACACCAGCGCGAGGCCCCGGCCGCCGACCAGCAGCGCGAGCGTCGCGACGATCGGCTGGATGCCGACGACCGCGACGAGTGTCCCGTTCGCGAGACCGCACGCCGCGCCAGCCACCAGCGCGAGCGCGATGGCAGGGAAGAGGCCGTAGCCCAGGTACAGCGGCAGGATCGCGGCCGCGACCGCCATCACCGAGCCGACCGACAGGTCCACGCCCTCGGTGCCGATCACAAGCGCCATGCCCAGCGCGACGATCAGCACCGGCGCGACCTGCACGAGCTGCGTGTTCAGGTTCGCCAGCGTCGCGAAGTTCTTGGTGAACACCAGGTTGTAGACCACGAGCACGGCGATCGCTACGTAGACGCCGTTGTCCCGCAACCAGATCCGGGTGTCCGTGCCCTTCTTCACCGGTGCCTGCGTTTCAGTCATCGGCCCGCTCCTCCGCGAGCGCGGACAGCAGCGCGGCCTCGTTGACGTCCGCGCCGTGCAGTTCGGTGACCACGCGACCCTCCCGCAACACGACGATCGAGTCGGAGCCCTCGATCACCTCGTCGAACTCCGACGAGATCAGCACCACGCCGAGGCCCTCCTCGGCCAGCTCGTCGACCAGTCCCTGCACCTCGGCCTTCGCTCCGACGTCGATGCCGCGGGTGGGCTCGTCGAGCAGCAGGACCTTCGGCTGCGTGCACAACAGCCGCGCCAGCAGCACCTTCTGCTGGTTGCCGCCGGACAGGTCGCCGACGCGCTGGTCCGGGCTGGACGCCTTGATGCGCAGGCGTTTCATGAACGTGGCCACGATCGCGTCCTGCCGCTTGCGCGACACCACACCGGTGCGCGACAGGCGGGGGAGCGCGGCGAGCACGATGTTCTCCCGCACCGACAGGTCCGGCAGGATGCCGTCGGCCTTGCGGTCCTCCGGCAGCATCACCACCCCGGCCCGCATGGCCGCGGCGACCGACCCGGTCCGCAAACGTTTGCCGGCCACCACGACCTGGCCGCCGTCGAGCGGGAGCGCACCGGCGATCGCCATCGCGGTCTCGCTGCGGCCGGCGCCGAGCAGTCCGCCGAGCCCGACGATCTCACCGGGCCGGACCGTCACGTCCACGTGGTCGAGCCGGTGCTTGCTGGTGAGGCCGGTCGCGGCGAGCACCGGTTCGGTGCCTGCCGCGGTGTGCTCGCCATCGAACTTGGTCGCGCCCTCGCGCCGGACCTCATCGAGGTCGCGGCCGAGCATCGCCGCGACCAGCCGCAGGCGGGGGAGATCGGCCATTGGCCCGGAGTGCACGACCCGGCCGTCGCGGAGCACCGTGACGCGGTCGCAGATCCGGTACAGCTCGTCGAGCCGGTGGCTCACGTACAGCACCGCGACCCCGTCGTCCCGCAGGCGCTCGACGATGCCGAACAGCGTGTCGACCTCGCGGGGTTCCAGCGACGACGTCGGCTCGTCGAGGATCACGACGCGCGCCGCCGTCGCCGCCGCCCGCGCGACCGCGACCATCTGCTGCACGCCCATGCCGAGGGTCCGCAGCGGACGTGTCACGTCGACGTCGATGCCGTAGGCGGCGAGGAGCGTGCGTGCCTGGTCCCGCATGGCACGGAAGTCGACGAGCCCGAAGGAGTTCCTCGGCTCACGGCCGAGGAACAGGTTGCTCGCCACCGACTGCGGCGGCACCAGGTTGACCTCCTGGTACACGGTCGCGATGCCGGCCTGCTGGGCCTCCATGGGCGAGTCGAACGAGACCGGCTCGCCCCGGTGGATCAGCGTGCCGCTGTCCGGGGCGTACACCCCGGTCAGCACCTTGATCAGCGTCGACTTCCCGGCGCCGTTCTCGCCGACCAGGGCGTGCACCTCACCCGGCGCCAGCTCGAGGTCGACCTCGGACAGCGCGACGACGCCGGGGAACCGCTTGCCGACACCCGTCGCGGACAGTACGGGCGTCATCAGTACGCGTTCGAGACCTCGGCCTGCGCGTTGTCCTTGCCGTACAGCTTGTCGCTGATCACGACGTTCTGGGACACCGGCTCGCCGTTCAGGAACTTCCGCAGCGTCTCGAAGGCCAGCGGCCCGAACCGCGGGTTGGACTCGACGACCGAGTACATCTCGCCGTCGACGATCTTCTGCACGGCGTTGCGGGTGCCGTCGATCGAGACGACGTGCACGTCGGTGCCGGGCGTCTTGCCCGCGCTCTTGAGTGCCACGAGCGCGCCGAGCGCCATCTCGTCATTCTCCGCGTAGACGCCGGTGAGGTCCGGCTGCGACTGGATGAGCTGCTCCATGACCTGCTGGCCCTTGTCGCGTGCGAACTCACCGGTCTGCTGCGCGGCGATCTCGATGTCCGGCGCGATGGCGGCCATCTCGTCGACGAAACCCTTGGTGCGGTCGGTGGTCACGTTGTTGCCGGAGCTGCCCAGCAGGATCGCGACCTTGCCCTTGTTGCCCATGGCCTTCGCCATCTCCCGCGCGGCCCGCTTGCCCTGCTCGACGAAGTCGGAGCCGAGGAAGGCCACGTAGTCCTTGCATGGCTCGGAGTTCACCTTGCGGTCCACGGTCAGCACGGGGATGTTCTTGTCCCGCGCGGCCTGCAGCGCCGGTTCGAGCCCGTCGGAGTTCAGCGGCGCGACGATCAACGCCTGCGCACCGTTGTTGATCATGTCCTGGATGTCGGAGATCTGCTTCGACAGCTGGGAGTTCGCGTTGGTGGTCAGCAACTCCTTGACGCCGACCGCCTCGGCCTCGTCCTTGATCGACTGCGTCTCCGCGATCCGGAACGGGTTGGCTTCCTTCTCCGACTGGGAGAACCCGACGACCGCGTTCTTGAGGTCGATCTTCTCGCCGCCGTACTGCTCCAGTGTGCAGGTGGGACCGCTCGAGTCCTCCTCGGCGACCTGCTCGCCGCCCGTACCGGGCGTATCGGTCGCGCCGGAGTCCTCGGACTTGGTGCAGCCGGCAAGCGTGAGCGCCGCGACCACCACCGCGATGCCGGCGAAACGAACAGGGCGAAGCGAACGGGATGCCGCCATTGGCACTCTCCTGGCCGATCAGAGGTCGCGCCCTCGCTGGCGACCTAGCCGATCAAATTCAGTCACATCCGAAACTTATCTGTCAAGAGATCGCAAAGCCGCGCACGAGTTGTCCACAGGCAAAGGAGTTGTCCACAACCAAGATCGACATCCCCACCACTGTCAGCACCCCCCGGTAGACTGGCAAGGCGGGACGCCCCCGGGAACGGGTGGGGGTTGGCATCCGGCCGTTTTCGGCGACGTTGTTCATGTGCTGGTCGGGAGCCTGTTTCGCAGGTGCGCACCCGCGGGGTGCATCGAATCGCCCCGCCGACGACGTGCCGACTATGACGCGTTGGCTGCCGTCGTGGCTACGTGGATCGTGATTCCCAGTTCCCGCAACGCATCCAGCTCTGCCGGGTCGGACGCGTCGTCCGTCACCACGTGCTGGATGTCCTCCGGCGCCACGGTCTGCAGCAGCGCCTCGGTGCCGATCTTCGTGTGGTCGGCCAGCACGACCACCTCGTCCGCGGCCGCCGCCAGCGCGCGGTCGACACCGGCGACCGTCAGGTTCGGCGTCGACAGTCCTCGGGCCGCGGTCAGGCCGTTCCCGGAGATGAACGCGCGCGTGCCCTGCACCGTCGCGAGCGCCTGCTCCGTGGTGCCCCCGACCAGCGCGTGGATCGAGCCGCGCAGGGTGCCGCCGGTGACCACCACGTCCACGCCCCGCGCGCCTGCCAGGCCCGTCGCCACCAGCAGGGAGTTCGTCACGACCGTCAGCTCGGTGTGCCGCGTCAGGCGCGCCGCGAACGCCTGGGTGGTGGTCCCCGCGCCGACGACGATCGCGTCGCCGTCGGCCACCAGAGCCGCGGCCAGCGCCGCGATCGCGGCCTTCGCGTCGGCGGCGACCAGCGCCTTCTCCGAGTACGTCGGCTCGTGCGACAGCCCGCCCGGCAGCGCGGCGCCGCCGTGGTGGCGGTCCAGCAGACCCTGCGCGGCGAGGGCCCGCAGGTCGCGGCGCACCGTGACCTCGGACGTCTCGACCTGGCGCGCGAGTTCGCGCAGGGAGATGGCCCCGCTGGACCGGACGAGATCGAGGATGCGCTGGCGACGTTCGGCGGCGAACACGGGACGACCCTAACCCGAACATGCGCCATGCATGATCGAACGTGCCCGAGTTTGATCGGTTGAGTGCAGCATCCGATCGGCCGGTTCGGAGTATTGCGTCCAGGTGGAGGCCGTCGGTAGGGTCAGGAAAGCGCTTGCCGGAAAGCGCTTTCCTGACCACATCGAACCCACACGGAAGTGGGCGGACATGTCGAAACCCAGACGATGGCTGGTAGCGATCGCCGGTGCGGTGGTCGCGGCAGGCCTCGCGGTGCCCCCGAGCGCGGTGGCACAAGCCGACGAACCGATCCAGGACCCGTTGCCGGACCCGATCCCGTCGAGCCTCGGGCTCACGGTCGCGGAGTTCGCGCAGTTCCCCAAGACCGAGCTGACCCCGCCGCCGCCCGACCCACCGCCGGACCTCCGGCTGATCAGGCACGCGCGGATCAACCACCTCGGCGAGGTGCCAGACGGCTCCGGCCGCCTGTACGTGCCGGACCTCAACGGCCGCGTCTACCTGGTCAACCGCGACACCCCGGGCACGCAGCACATCTACGTGGACTTCAAGGCGCTGTTCCCCGACTTCTTCTCCGGTCGCGGCCTCGGCAGCGGCTCCGGGTTCATCACGTTCCACCCGGACTTCAAGCGCAACGGCAAGTTCTACACGGTGCACACCGAGAACGGCCCCGCGCTGACCAAGCCGACGACCTGGCCGTCGCACACCGCGAGCCCGTTCCTGCACTCGATCATCAACGAGTGGACGGCGACCGATCCGACGGCCAACACGTTCAGCGGCACCCGCCGCGAGATCGTGCGGATCGCCGAGGCCCGCCAGGTCCACGCAATCCAGCAGATCGACTTCAACCCGTACGCCCGGCCGGGCAGTCGCGACTACGCTGTCCTCTACGTCGCCTCCGGTGACGGCGGCGCGGGTGCGACGACGACCGAGCCGCAGCAGCTCACCAACCCGTACGGCAAGATCCTGCGCATCAACCCGTTGGGCAGCAACGGGACCGGCGGCCAGTTCGGCATCCCCGCGGACAACCCGTTCGTCGGCACGCCGGGCGCGCTCGGCGAGATCTACGCGATCGGCATGCGCGACCCGCACCGGTTCAGCTGGGACCGGTCGACCGGCCGCCTGTACCTGGGGCACATCGGCGAGCACCGCATCGAGATGGTGCATGACGTCCGGCCCGGCGACAACTACGGCTGGAGCGAGCGCGAAGGCCCGTTCGTCTACAAGCGGGGCGACCCCGAGTGCGGCGTGTACCCGCTGCCCGCGGACGACGCGCAGTACGGCTACGACTACCCGGTCGCCGCGTTCGACCACAACCCGCCGCCGGGGCACCCGCTGTGCTCCGACTCCGGGCACGCCATCAGCGGCGGCTTCGTCTACCGCGGCGCCATTGCCGAGTTGCGCGGCAAGTACCTGTTCACCGACCTCGTCGACGGCCGGATCTTCTACACCGAGGCGAGCGAGATGCGCCGCGGCGGCCCGATGGCGCAGATACACCAGCTCCAGGTGTACGCCAACGGCCAGCGGACCGACTTCAAGCAGCTCGTCGGCGACGCGCGGGTGGACCTGCGGTTCGGTCAGGACGCGCGGGGCGAGCCGTTCCTGATCGCCAAGGCCAACGGCAAGATCTACAAGGTGACCGGTACCAAGCGGTTCGCGAGCTGCAAGGTCGGCCACACCCGGGTCTCCGGGTCGGGCGGCGCGGACTCGTGGTCGCCGGTGACGCCGGCCAAATGGCAGTTCCGCGGCGACAGCGTGATCCTCGCCGAGGCGGGCGCGGAACGTCCCGGCCCGCGCAGGCCGTTCGAGTACGCGGTCCTGAACAAGGGGCCCGAGCTTTCGAACGTCCGCGTCGACACGAAGGTCCGGCTCGACACCCCGGTCGAGGTGACCAACCGCGACGTGATCGTGGTGTTCGGGTACAAGTCCGACACGGAGTTCTACTACGCGCACGTGTCGACCGACAACACGATCTACCCGCACAACGGGATCTTCGCGGTGAACAACGCCGACCGGTTGCGGATCGACGACCAGTGGAGCGAGGTGATGTCACGCGGCGCGCCGCCCGGGATCACCGACACTGCGTGGCACGACGTGAGCGTCACCCACTGCGCGGACTCCGGCGAGATCTCGGTCCGCGTGGACGGGAAGCTGCTCATGACGGCCGTGGACCACACGTTCGGTGTGGGCCGGACCGGGTTCGGCTCGTTCGACAACATCGGACGGGCGCGGGACTTCCGCGTCACCGGCACGGCGGCGTGATCGTCATGCGCCGACTGGTGATCGCGCTTGCGTGCGTGTCGCTCGCGACGCTGTCCGGCGCGGTGCCCGTGTCCGCCGTTCCCACGGCGGACGCGGGGCACCGGCCGGGCGTGGTCCCGTCGCTGGCCAGGGACCTCGTGGCCTACTACGACTTCGAGCACCCGGCGTCGGGTGGCGCGGTCGAGCGGGACCGGGGCCGGTCGGGCACCGACCTGCAGCTGGTCAACGGTGCGCCGAGGGTGCGGGACGGGATCCGGCACGCACTGCAGACCGGGCAGAACTCGGCCGTCGCGAGCAACGACGACTGGAAGGCCGGCGTGTACTCGGAAACCGGCGTGCCGTCGCTGCGGGCGTTCAACGCGGCCCGCGAGATCACCGTGATGGGCTGGTTCAAGACGACCGGCGTCAATCCCAGTCTGAACACGGTGACCGAGGATCCTGCCGACTACTACAACGCGATCGGGCTGGCCGGTGTGCTCACCGGTGACTCCGAGGGGCACGCGGTGCGTGCACTGCTCGAGGTCATCAACGTGAACGGCGAGCTGAAGGTGGTCGCGCTGGGCAGGCGGGTCGACGGCGGGGCGTCGCAGACGTTCGCGGCGTCGGCGCCGTGGCAGGAGGTCCTGCCGCAGGGGCAGTGGGTGCACCTGGCGGCGACGTACGACTTCGACACGGGTGAGATGGCGTTGTACCGCAACGGTCGCGCGCTCGACGGCTTCTACACGATCACCGGTGACCCGTGGCTCCTGGCAGGCGAACCGGAGCCGGACGTGACGACGGCGACGGACCCGCGCGGCATCAAGATCGGCGGCAGCTTCCCCCAGAACAACGTCGAACGAAACCCGTGCAACTGCCGCATGGACGAACTGATCTTCCTGGACCGAGCAGCAACCCCAAGGGAAATCCGAGCCCAGTACAACCACAACTAACCCCGCGAGCCCACGGCCCAAAACCCGCGAGTCCACGGTTGAGGACCCGCGAGTCCACGGTTGAGGACCCCTGAGTTGGCGTTTCGCGTCTGACAGCGTCAGTGCCCGAAACCCCAACTCACCGGTCCCGAACCGTGGACTCGCGGGTTCCGAACCGTGGACTCGCGGGTTTTGGTACGGGGGGTGTGTGGTGTATGTGCTAACTGGAATGTGTCATTCGGGTTGTAGTTCCAGGAGTTCTCGGACAATGTCGTCGGCGCGTCCGAAACTGTGCCACGTCGGTGTTTCACAGTTGCGGGTTTTGCGCAGCCGCGAGGCTACCGCCCATTTCTCCCACACCTGTACGTTGTCCTCGAGGTCGCCGTGGGTGTGCAGGCCGAAAAGCGCGTCGACGGTGCCGCCTTCGGTCGGTGCGGCGAGGCTGGTGGGCACGAAGACCCAGCCTGCCGCTCGGAGCGGTGCGACCACCGCCAAGAGACGGTCGTGCTCAGCACTCACATGCTCCCCAAGGGTTTTCGGGGGCGGACGGTACGCCGGAGCGCACGGGGGAACCGCTCTACGACGCACCGTCCGCCGAGGTGCCCGGTCCGCGGGAGTGCGGGTGTGGAGACCGGGCTGGTGTGTCAACAGACTGCCGGGATTAGCTTGGCGTGCGCAACTTACAACGCGGTTTGTCGGCAATGAGTACCTGATCAGGGGAGCGGTGCAACTTCCGGAAAAATCGGTGTGTATCCGCGCAGGAAAATGCCCTCGCACCAGGGAATCCCGGTGCGAGGGCAATGTCTTTTCGACAGCTCCAGCTTGTCGGAGCGTCGAGCTGCCTGTCCTAGTTCAGCGGCTCCGTCCGCACGGTGAAACGCGGGTCCAGGTGCGCGGTGTCGTTGAACCGGCGGATCACCCAGCGCTCGTCCCACACGACGAGCTGTGTGATCGATGCGTTGTCGGCCTCGATGAACGCGAACGGCCGCGACCCCGTGGCCATCGAGACCACCTGGCCGATCGTGCCGCCGTGCGTGAACACCGCGACCCGCCGGTCCGGGTGCGCCGCGGCGATGCGGGTCAACGCGTCGCGGATGCGGGCGGTGAAGTCCTCCGTCGACTCGGCGCCGGGGATCACGTCCCAGCGTTCCTGTTCGTACATCCGCTGTGCGACCGGATGGCGCTGCGCGACGCGGATACGGAACAGGCCGCCCTCCCACTCGCCGAGGTTGACCTCCCGCATGCCCGGCTCCACGGCGGGGATGAGGCCGAGGCGCTTGGCCAGCGGCTCCGCGGTCTGGTGGGTGCGGCGCAGGGTCGTCACGTAGATGCCGTCGAGATCCTCGTGTTCGAGGCGCTTCGCGACCAGTTCGGCCTGTTCCTCGCCGACTGCCGCGAGCGGCGGATCGCCCTGCCCGTCGACCTTCCGGAACGGCCGGTCCTCGCGGGCCGGCTGGGACTCACCATGCCTGACCAGCAGGATCTCGGTCGCGCCAGGCGGCAGGGTGAAGCGGAACTGGCGGTACTCCTCTGAGTTGGTCACGACCCCATTCAAGCGAATACTCGAACCAGAGTATTTGGGCTAAGGTCACCGCATGGGCAAGCGGAAGGTCTCGAACCCGCTCGCGCTCGCGGTGCTCGCCCTTCTCGCGGAGAAGCCGATGCACCCGTACGAGATGTCGAGCACGCTGCGGGAACGGGCCAAGGAGCAGAGCATCAAGCTCAACTACGGCTCGCTGTACTCGGTCGTCGAGTCGCTGGTGCGGCACAAGCTGATCGACGTGCAGGAGACCGTCCGCGACGGCAGGCGCCCGGAGCGCACCGTCTACGCGATCACCGACCCGGGCCGGATCGAGCTGGTCGACTGGATGTCGGAGCTGCTTGCCGTGCCGGTCAAGGAGTACCTGCAGTTCGAGGCCGCGTTGTCGCTGATGGCGGTCCTCTCCCCGGACGTGGTGGTGCGGCTGCTTGAGGTCCGCCGCATGCGGCTGGACGCGGAGATCGCCGCCACCGAGGGTGTCCTGGCGACCATGACCGAGCGCGGCATGCCGTACCTGTGGACCATCGAGGTCGACTACACGCAGGCGCTCCGGCGTGCCGAGCGGGAGTTCGTGCACGCCACGATCGAGCGGCTGGTGAAGGCGGAGATGCCCGAGATCCGGGCGTGGCGGCGTGCGCACGAGTTCGCCGACGGCGTGCCGAGTGAGGCCGACTGGGGCCGTGCGGTGCGCGAACTGCCGGAGTCTGACATCAACTGGCGACTGGAGTGACACCACTATTGACGTCACGGTGACGTCGCCACCATACTCGACTTCGGATATACGAAGGGGGAGAACCCGAACACAGCACTGGCCGGGTGCGGCAACACCCGGCCAGTGACCAGAAACCCAGGCTCGTCCCCGCAAAGGCACGGCACCAGGCTGCATCCCAAGAATAGCCGTGCGCGTGGACCTGTCTGGTTTGCACCGAACCAGGAGGACAGCGTCCATGACGCGTGCACAGGAGGCGGCGGCCATCGAGGCCGTCGACCTCGTCAAGAAGTACGGAGAGGTCACGGCCCTCGACGGGCTCAGCTTCTCCGTCCCGCCCGGCACCGTGTTCGGCCTGCTCGGCCCGAACGGCGCTGGCAAGTCGACCACCATCAAGATCCTGACCACCCTGTCCACGCCGACCAGCGGTGCCGCGACCGTCGCGGGGATCGACGTGCTGGCCCGGCCCGGCGACGTGCGGCGCGAGATCGGCGTCGTCACGCAGGGCGCGGGCACCGACCGGCAGGCGACCGGCCGGGAGAACCTGCTGCTCGCGGCGCACCTTCACGGCATGCGCGGGCGCGCCGCCAAGGAGCGGGTCGACGAACTGCTCGACCTGTTCGACCTCACCGGCGCCGCGAAACGCCTGGTCAGGGCGTACTCCGGCGGCATGCAGCGCAAGCTCGACGTCGCCATGGGCCTCGTACACCGGCCATCCGTGCTGTTCCTCGACGAGCCGACCACCGGCCTCGACCCGCAGGCTCGCACCGAGATGTGGGCGGAGATCGCGCGGCTCGCCACCCACGAACGGCTGACGATCCTGCTCACCACGCACTACCTGGAGGAGGCCGACCACCTGGCCGATCACCTCGTCATCGTCGACCGGGGCAGGCTCGTCGCGCAGGGCAGCCCGGAGGAGCTGAAGAGCGAGCTGCGCGGCGACGCGGTGGTGATCGACCTGGCGCCGGACGCGTCGGTGGACCACGCCAGGACGGCCATCGAGGCGATGGCCAGGGAGGTCACCGTGTCCGGCCGGACCATCCGTGCCCGCGTCGACGACGGCGCCTCGGCGGTGCCGTCGGTGCTCGCGGAACTCGAACGAGCGGCGGTGACGGTGGCGGCGGTGACCGTCGCCCGTCCCGCGCTCGACGACGTCTACCTGCGCCACACCGGCCGCACGTTCGCGGCGGCTTCGGCGGAGGTGGCGGTCGCATGACCACGCTCGCGCCACACACCGGCTACCTCACCGGCAGGCTGCTGAGGTCCACGCTGCGTCAGCCGGCGTTCGTGGTGATCATGCTGATCCAGCCGATGATCTGGCTCCTGTTGTTCGGTCAGCTGTTCAAGCGGATCGTGGAGCTGCCCGGCTTCGCGGCCGGGTCCTACATCGACTTCCTTACCCCCGGCGTCGTCGTCATGACCGTCCTGTTCACCAGCGGCTGGGCAGGCATGGCGTTCATCGAGGACATGGACCGCGGCGTCATGGACCGCATGCTGGCCTCCCCGGTCAGTCGTGGCGCGATGATGCTCGGGTCGGTGATCAACCAGGCGGTCACGATCGTCGTGCAGGGGATCATCGTGGTGCTCGTCGGGCTCGCGCTCGGCGCCGAGTTCTCCGGCGGTATCCCCGGCATCCTCGTGATGTTCCTCGCTTCGTGCCTGCTGGCGGCGGCGTTCGCGTGCCTGTCCAACGGGATGGCGCTGATCGTGCGGACGTCCGAGTCGCTGATCGGGTTCTCCACGATGCTCACGCTGCCGCTGTCGTTCCTGTCCTCGGCGATGATGGCGCGCGAGGCGGCGCCCGAGTGGATCCAGACCGTGTCGTCGTACAACCCGGTCGACTGGGCGGTCGTCGCGTCCCGCGAGGCGCTGTCGGCCGACCAGGACTGGGGTGCGGTGTTCCCGCGCCTGGCCGGGTTGTTCGTGGTCGCGGTGGTGACCGGCTTCATCGCGACTCGCACCTTCCGCCGTTATCAACGTTCGCTATGACAGGACATAGCCAACAGCTATGACGTGGTGTCCAATTGGTGGCTAGCCACCAATGGGACACCGGCCCATCCTGCTGATGTGCTCCCCGGACTTGTGCTCGTCGCGATCGCGACCGTGGTCGGCCGGGTGGCCGGTTCGCTCGTGCCTGCCGCGAGCGCGTTGATCGTCGGCATCCTGCTCGGGGTGGCCTGGCGTGCGTTCGCGGGTGCGCGGCCCGAGTTCGCGCCGGGGTTGCGCTTCACGCAGACGTGGCTGTTGCGGACGGGTGTGATGCTGCTGGGGCTGCAGCTCGCGGTTGCGCACGTCGTCCACTTCGGACCGAAGGTGCTCGCGGTGGTACTGCTGTCGGTCGCCGTCACGTTCGCGGTCACCTGGCGGCTCGGTCGCCACCTCGGGCAGGCGCGGTCGTTGCTGCTGGCGACCGGAGTGTCGATCTGTGGGGCGTCGGCGGTCGCGGCGGTGAACACGGTGGCCGATGGCGACGAGGAGGACGTCGCCACGGCCATCACCGCCGTGACCGTCCTCGGGACCGCCGCGATCGGGGCCGTGCCGTTGGTCGCGTGGCTGTTCGGGCTGTCCGACCAGGACTTCGGGGTGGTCGCCGGTGCGAGCGTGCACGAGGTCGGTCAGGTCGTCGCGATCGGCGGTGCCGCGGGCGGGCTGGTGCTGCAGGTGGCCGTCGTGGTCAAGCTGACGCGGGTGGTGTTGCTGGCGCCACTGGTGATCGGCCTCGGCGTCCACCGCCGCAGGCTCGTCCTGGCGCACGGGCCGAGCCCGGATGGCACGCGGGCCCGGCCGCCGCTCGTGCCGTGGTTCGTCAGCGGGTTCGTCGTCCTCGTGGTGGTGCGGGCGCTCGGCGTCCTGCCTGCATCGGTCATCGAACTGTCCTCTGTGGTCACGAACCTGCTCCTGTGCGCCGGCATGTTCGCCCTCGGTGCCGCGGTCGACCTGCGCGCGGTCGTCAGGACCGGTGGCCCGTCGCTCGCCGTGGCGGGCGCGGGCAGCGCGCTCCTGCTGGCACTCACCACCACCGCCGTCCTGCTGGTCTAGATCACCTGCAGGAGCGCGGCCGCGGGGCCGGTCAGCCTGCGGCCCTTCGGCCACACCGCGCGCAGGCGCCGGTCCAGCCTCAGGTCCGCCACCCCGATCGGCACGAGCGTGCCGGTGCTCAGCTCCGCCTCCACCGCGTGCCTGCTCAGCACCGCGGGGGCGATCCCCGCGACCGCCGCGCCCTTCACCGCCGCGTTCGAGCCCAGCGCCAGCTGTGGCGTGACGGGATCGTGGCGTGCCAGCACCCGGTCCAGCGTTTCCCGCGTCCCCGACCCGGCCTCCCGCACCACGAGCGGTGTCGCGGCCAGCTCGGGCGCGGTCAGCGGACGGCGGCGCCGGGCCCACGGGTGGGCGGGGGTGACCACCACGATCAGCTCGTCCGTGCCCACCACCCGGCTCGCCAGGCCATCCAGCACGCCGGGGCCCTCCACGAAGCCAAGGTCGACGTCCGAGGCCTTCAGCGCGAGCCGGGCAACCTCCGAGGAGTTCGTCACCGTCAGTCCGACATGGACCGTCGGTTCCTGCCCGCGCAGGTCGGACAGCCACCGGGGCAGCAGTGCCTCGGCGATCGTCATGCTCGCCGCGATCCGCAGCGTCGCGGCCCGGTCGGTTCGCAGGGCGGACAGGCTCGTCCCGAACTCCTCTGCCGCGGCGAGAAGCTTCGCCGCCCACGCCACCACGAGCTTGCCGTCGTCGGTCAGCACCGACCCCTGCGGGCTCCGCACCAGCAGTGGGAGCCGGGCCCGCCGCTCCAGCGCGGCGAGCCGCTTGGTCGCCGACGGCTGTGCGATCCCGACGGCCCTTGCCGCCTTCCCCACGCTGCCCAGCTCCGCCACCTGCACCAACAGGCGCAGGGACTCGAGATCCGGTTCGTCGCTCACACCGACCAATTATGGGGGTTGTGCGCGATGGCAGCATTCGTCATGACAACAGGAGGATCTCGTTGCCAGCAGAGCTGAACACCCTGCGCCGGGAACTGCTCGCGCACATCCGCGACCAGGGTGCCGCCACCGACCCGCTTGTCGCGGAGGCACTGCGGACCGTGCCGCGCCATCTGTTCCTGCCGGATCTGCCGCCGGACAAGGCGTACCTGGACGAGCCGATCGTGACCAAACGCGACGCGGATGGCCGCCCGATCAGCTCGTCGTCGCAGCCGACGATCATGGCGATCATGCTGGACCAGCTGGCGCTCAAGCGTGGCCACCGGGTGCTGGAGATCGGCGCGGGCACCGGCTTCAACGCCGCGCTGCTCGCCACGATCGTCGGTGACCGGGGCGCGGTGACGAGCGTGGACCTCGACGCGGACACCGTCGAGGTCGCGCGGGAGAACCTGGACGCCGCGGGCTGCCCTGGTGTGGTCGTGGTGACCGGCGACGGCGCACTCGGCCACCAGGACCGCTCGCCGTACCACCGGATCATCGCGACCGTCGGCGTGTGGGACCTCGCCCCGGCCTGGCTGGCGCAGCTGGCCCCCGACGGCAGGATCGTCGTGCCGCTCGACCTGAACGGGGTGCAGCGCTCGGTCGCGTTCGAACGCGACGGCGACCACTGGGTCAGCCGGGCGGTCTCCCTGTGCGGGTTCATGCGGATGCGCGGCACGTTCGCCGGACCGGAGCGGACCTACCTGCTCGACACCGCCACCGACCTCACCCTCAGCCTGCCGACCGCCCGCGAGATCGACGGCGACGCACTCACCGAGGTACTCGGCGAACCGCCGTCCGTCCACGCCGTCGGCGACGTCGGGCCCGCACCGACGCCGATGCAGCTGTTCGACGGGTTCACCCTGTGGCTCGCCGCCCACGAGCCCCGCTGGTGCGCACTGTCCGAACAGGCCGGCGCGAACCCGTCCCGGCTCGCGGCCGCACCCATGCGCGCGCAGGAGTCCGCCGCCACCGCGGGCATCCTCGCCGACGACGGGCTCGCGATGCTGGCCGTCGACGAGTCCGCCGACGGTGGGCTGGTCGTGCACGCGCACGGCAACACCGAGGTGGCAGACGACCTTGTCGCGCAGGTCCAGGCCTGGGTCGTGGCAGGCAGGCCCGGCACGGAGGGCATGCGGATCGACGCGTACCCCGCGGGGGTGCCTGCCGGGAGCGGTGACGTGGTGCTGGAGAAGGGACAGTGCAGGCTCACACTGTCGTGGTAGGGCCGGGCTGGACGCCGTCCGGTCCCGACCGTAGGCTCCCGCCTGCAATGGCGAATACGTCTCACATTCCCGCCGATGACCGGCTGACCGTCGGCACGCGGTTCGGCTACGCGCTCGGTTCGCTCTCGACCGGCGCGTTCGGCACCGTGCCGGGTCTGCTGCTGCTCCCGTACCTGACCGACACGCTCGGCGTCGGTGCGTCGGCGGCGGGGCTGCTCGTGTTGCTGCCCAAGGCGTGGGACGTCGTGTTCAACCCGATCGCGGGCCGGATCAGCGACCGGACGACCGGCAGGCTGGGTGCGCGCAGGCCGTACCTGCTCTACGGCGGCATCGCGCTCGCCATCACCTTCGCCGCGCTGTTCGCCGGGCCGGACACCGGTTCCGCGACGATCGACGCGCTGTACGTCGCGTTCGTGTTCCTGCTGTGCGCCACCGCGTTCGCGTTCTTCCAGGTGCCATACAACGCACTGCCCGCCGAGATGACCACCAGCCAGAAGGAACGGACGAGCATCACCGCGTGGCGGATCGCGGTGCTCGCCGTGTCGATCCTGATCTGCGGCGCCGGCGCGCCCGCGATCCGGGACGCGGTCGGTGGTCTCGCCGGCTACCGGTTCATGGGCATCGCGGTCGGCGTGCTGATCGTGGTCGGCGCGGTCGGGGTGTTCCTCGGGACCGCGGGCACCAGGGTCACGCCACCGCTGCCGTCGGTGGCGACCTGGCGGGACACGATCGCCGCGGTGCGGGACTGCCCACCGTTCCGCGTGTTGCTGACCGCGTTCGTGATCCAGGCGGTCGGCATCGGCACGCTGCTCGCCGGGGTGGACTACCTCGCCAGGATCGGGCTTGGCGACAAGGCGTGGCAGCCGCTGCTGTTCGCCGCGTTCGTCGGGCCCGCCCTGCTCGTGATGCCGCTGTGGCAACGAGTCGGGGCCAGGCGCGGCAAGCGGGCCAGCTACGTGGCCGCGACGGTCGTGTTCACCCTCGGGCTGCTCGGTGTCCTCGGCGCCCGGGTGTTCCCGCCGGGCGTGATCGTGGCGTTCGTGGCCGTGGCCGGTGTCGGGTACGCGGGCCTGCAGGTGTTCCCGCTGTCGATGCTCGCGGACGTGATCGGTCGTGAGGAGGACCGCACCGGTCAGGTCCGGGCCGGTGTGTTCGCCGGGGTGTGGACCGCGGGGGAGACGCTCGGTCTCGCGCTCGGACCCGCTTTGTACGGCGGAATTCTCGCGCTCGGCGGTTATGTGTCGTCGACGGGCGAGGCGGTGACGCAGCCGTCCGGTGCGATCACCGCGGTGATCATCGGTGTCGCGCTGCTCCCCGCGCTGTTCACCCTGGCCGCGCTGCCCCTGTTGCGGCGCAAGGAGTTGCTGTCGTGAGTTTGCCTGGCATGGGCCTGCCTGCTGAGCAGGTCCTGGACGAGCTGCGTGCCCTGCGGGCCGGCGACCTGCCCACCCACGGCGGCCACACCCTCGCCTACGTCTACGACAGTGGCCTCGCGGGCCTCGACGATCTGGCCGCGCGGGCACACGCGCTGGCCAGCTCCGCGAACGGGCTCGACCCGACCGCGTTCCCCAGCCTGCTGCGCATGGAGAACGACATCGTCGCCACCGCTGCCGCGTTACTCGGCGGCGGGCAGGCGACGGTCGGCAGCGTGACGTCCGGCGGCACCGAGAGTTGCATGCTCGCCGTGCATGCGGCGCGGTCCGCGCGACCCGAGATCGACCGGCCGAGGATCGTGCTCGCGTCGACCGCGCACGCCGCGTTCCACAAGGCGGCGCACTACTTCGGGGTCGAGGCGGTGACCGTGCCGGTCGACCCTGCGACGTTCCGGGCCGACCCGGCCGCCATGGCCGACGCCATCGACGACCGGACCGTGCTGGTGGTGGTGAGCGCACCGTCGTACGCGCACGGCGTGCTCGACCCGGTGCCGGAGATCGCCGCCGCTGCCGCCGAGCGTGGCGTGCGGTGCCATGTGGACGCCTGCATCGGCGGCTGGGTGCTGCCGTACTTCCGCGCGCTCGGCGAGCCGGTGCCGGACTTCGACCTTTCGGTCCCCGGCGTGACGAGCCTGTCGGTCGACCTGCACAAGTACGCGTACTGTCCCAAAGGGACATCCGTGCTGCTGCACGCGGACGCGGCCCTCAGGCGGACGCAGTTCTTCGCCAGCGCGGCGTGGCCCGGCTACACGATGCTGAACTCGACCATGCAGTCGACCCGGTCGGGCGGCCCGCTCGCCGCGGCGTGGGCGGTGCTGAACCACCTTGGCGACAACGGTTACCGGTCGCTCGCCGAACAGACCCTGTCCTCGGTGCGCACGCTGCGGTCGGGCATCGACGGGATCGAGGGCCTGCGGGTCCAGGGTGACCCTCGGTCGACGCTGCTTTCTGTCGTCGCGGACGACGACACCTTCGACGTGTTCACCGTGGCCGACGAGATGACCGAGCGCGGCTGGTACCTGCAGCCGCAGTTCGGGTTCGAGTCCTCGCCCGCGAACCTGCACCTGACCGTGACGGCCGCCAACCACGGCAGCGAGAGCGAACTGCTGACCGACCTCGCGGCCTCGGTGACCGCCGCGCGGCGCAACGGGCCGGTGTCGCTGTCGGAGGAGCTGGTCGCCGCGATCGCCGGGCTGGACCCGTCGCAGCTGACGCCGGAGCAGTTCGCTGGGTTGCTCGCGATGGCGGGCATGGCGGGCGCCGGCACCCCGAAGCGGATGGCGGAGATCAACGCCATGCTCGGTGCCGCGGCCCCCGGGCTGCGGGAACGGTTGCTGGTCGAGTTCCTCGGCGTGCTCTACACGCCAACGCCACCGCCAGGGGAAGATCGCTCAACGCACTGAAGGACGCCCCATCACGCGTCGGACAGCGCCAGCCGGACCAGCGCCGCTCCCGCTGCCTGCATCGGCAGGCCCTCGATGGCCTCGGCGGTGAACGGCCGGGCGGTCACCGCGCCCTCGTCGTTGACCGCGACCCGCGCGGCGAAGATCTCGTCGAACACCGGCGCGTCGATGACCACCCGCACCAGCAGGTCGGTCGCGAACGTCAGCGGGTCGACGCCGAGGCCGAGGACGCGGGCCTCGATGCCGGGGTTGCCGGTCATCGCGGCCGCGAACGGCCACGTCGCGTAGTCCGGCGCCTCGACCTCCGGCTCGCCGAGCACCTCCTCCGCGTACTCGCGCAACAGGAACCGCCACAGGTCGAAGTCGTCCGGGCCGGAGGACTGGAACACCCCGACCGGCACCACTTGGTACAGCCCGCCGGCGTGCCCGACCTTGGCCGGGTCGCGCCAGTGCAGCAGGAACTCGTCCCCGGCGGCGTCGCGGCGGATCGTCAGTGCGCTGATCGCCATGTTCGCGGGGCGTTTCGCCAGGTCACACGGGTTGCCGACGGCATCGCGCAGCGGGGCGTCACCGCGGGCCGCGTACTCGTGCGCGGCCGCCTCGCCGGTGTCGATGCTGTCGAAATACCTGCCGTCGCCGAACACGAGCCGAGGGGCGGGGCCCGCCAGGTCGGCGTCGACGAGCCGCCAGGTCGGGCGGTTCTCGAACACGGCAGGCGGGTCGAGCGCCGCCATGGCGGCCGCGTAACCAGGGAAGTCCGGGTGCCCGGACGCGGGCGGCAGGTCGACCGGCGGCGTGGTGCCCATCTCGATGTCCAAGGCGGACAACGGGATGGGTGCCGGCGGCACCCATGCGGGGTCGGTGAGCAGGGGAGTCCCGGCGATCCTGGGCACGTCCGGGAACTCCTCGGCCGCCCGCACCGCCAGCTCGTAGCGGTGCGTCCGCAGGTGCGCACGCACCCGCGCCCAGTCGGTCACTTCACCAGCCGCCAGTACTGCTTACCCTTCTTGTCCCGCACGATCACACCCAGCGCCACCAGCTCCCCGCGCAGCTCCTTGGCCTCGTCGGCGCCGGGTTTCTTCGCCCGCGCGGTCAGCAGCGCGTTCGCGCCGGCAGGCAGGCCGTCCATGCCGGGCACCCACCTGCGGTACTCGCCCGCGTGCGGATCGCCGTCGCGCCACGGGTAGTCGTACTTGGTGAACGCCGCCGCCAGCGCCGTCACGTCCAGTTCGGACGGTCGGCGGACCAGCTCGCCGGTGTCGTTGCCCAGCAGCACCAACTGGTTGCGGTCGACGAACACCGCGGCGACGTCCGCGCGGGCGAACGTCTCGGTGTACTCGTCGCCCACCAGCCGGACCTCGTCCGCCGACACCGTGACACCGAGCCGGTCGCCGTGCGCCATCAGCGCGAGCACCAGCCCGCCGACGAGCCCGACGCCCAGCGCGCCGAGGGTCGCCCACGGCTCCGGGACCGAGGCGATCATCTCCAGCGGGCCACGGAACGGCGTCCGTTCCAGCGTCACGGCCCAGTTGGCCAGCAGCTTCAGCAGCCAGACGGCCAGTGCGCCCGCCGCTGGCAGGCCTGCCCACCTGACCAGTCGCGTGCCCGCGCTTTCGGTGATCCGCTCGTCTCCCACACCCCCATTGTCCTGTTTGGTGGCGCCGTGAAACGACTGGGCCCATGTCACCTGTCGCGGGGTGGGTCTCTGACGTAGTGTCGGCAAGGTGGCACCTGCGAGATGTGCCACTGTGTCGTCATGGGGAGGTGCGTCGGTGACCGAACCGAGCGACACCAGCGGACTCATCGGCTCCGCGCAGCGTGCGCTGCGGATCCTGGACCTCGTGGGCTCGGCAGGCGACGGCATCACGGCGAAGGCCGTCGCGCGCCGGGCGGGCTACAACCTGTCGACGACCTACCACCTGCTGAACACGTTGGTACACGAGGGATATCTCATCCGGCTGGGCCACGGCCGCGGCTTCGGCCTCGGCTACAAGGTCGGCAGCCTGTACCAACGCCTGTGCGCAGAACTGGACGTCGGCCAGGAACTCCAGGACGAGTTGCACCACCTGCACCGCCGCGCGGAAGCTGCCGCGTACTACACGGTCTTCCGCGAGACGGACATCGTGGTCGCCGCGGTGGCCGACTCGCCACAGTGGCCCCGCGCGACCCCGCTCGACTTCGGCTTCCACGAGGCCGCGCACGCGACGGCGTTCGGCAAGGTCCTGCTGGCGTCCATGCCGAAGCGCAAGCGCCGTGACTACCTCGCAGGTGCGGGCATGCCACGGTTGACCGCACGCACCACGGTCAGGGCGCCGGATCTGGACGCGGAACTGGAACACGTGGACCACGCGGGGGTGGCGCTGGAGATCGAGGAGTTCCACCGGAAGTGGCGTGCCTGTCGGCGCCGGTGCTGGACGCGCAGAACCGCGTGACCGGCGCGGTTGCCTTCTCCGTGCCGTCGTCGGAGTTCCACGCCCGCCGCCGGCACCTCGAACGCGCCGCGAGAGCGGGAGCGGCCCGGTTCGCCCACCTGCTGGCCACCCGCCCGTCACTGGTTGGCGGCGCCTGACCTCACGAACCGCCTGCGTGTGGTGGATCGAACGGGACGGGCCTCTTCCCGAGTGACCGCGAAGTCCACGCCGTGCAGGACGTGCGCCGGCACCTCGGCGCCACGCGCCCGCGATCTCGATCTGCTCCGGCATCCAGTGCCCGGCGGGCCACACCGGATCCAGCCATTCGATGGCCGCCACCCTCGGCCGCTGCCGTCCGCGACCGCCTCCCGGCTGCCATGGCACGCACCGCGAGCCCGTGACGGAACGTAAGTGTGTTCGTAATCACTCGTCCACTCTTTCGAGGCAATGTGCGATTCACTCGATCGAGGGCGACCGGATGAATCTGCAGGTGAAGGCGCACTGTGCGTATGCATGTGCAGCTGCACTGGCAGCGCCCTCACTGACCAGGTGTAGCTGTCCGCTCAACGACTTACACGCACCGTTTACCGCCGACGGCCTGTGTCACGGTGGCATAACGAGATTGATACGCGAAGATGTGACGGGCGCTGAGTTCACAGCGGAGAACTCGATCGCACGATGACGAAGAGGAAAGCACGCACGGTGACCAGGACAAGGCCCGAAACCGCGATGACACCAGAAGAAGGAAGATCAGCGGAGCTGGAGCGGCCCGCTCGCAGGACGGTCCGGCTCGCGGCCGCTGTCGAGCGCGAGCCGTCGACGGCCCCGGCCTCGCGTCGCCCCGCGACGCACGCACTCCGCCCGGCCACGCGAGATCGGGTCTTGCGTGTCGCGGAGCGCGTCGTCGGAGACTGGGCTCCCACCCTGCGCGAGGCGCTGGTGCGGGTAGTGGTGTTCGCCGTGGTGCTGGTGGCCCTCGCGCTGACGCTCGGAGCCGAGGTGGCCGCGGCGGGTGCGGCGGTCGGGTTCGTGATGTTCCTGGTCGGCCGCCGCCGCGCCGGTTCCTCGGACTGACTCGTCTCACGCGCCTCTGACGAGCGCGCGGACCTTCGGAATGCGCAGGTACAGCCCTGCCCAGACGGCGATGCCGAGGTAGACGGGGAACAACGTCGTCGACATCAGCGGTGACTCGGCGCGGAAGTGCGCGCAGACGGCGCCGCCCAGGTAGCCGGTGAGTAACACCGCGCCAAGTACCGACGTGCGTGGAATCGCATAGAGGGCAAGGCAGGCGAGTTCGAGGATGCCGATCGGGAGCGCCTGCCAACCGGGGAAACCGAGATCTCCGAACGACTCGACGACCGGCTCGATCGCGAGCATGTGGAGGACCGCGTCGAACAGCAGGAACGCGGTCGCCACGAGGCTGATGACCTGGCCCGCGCGGGCGGCCGTGACGGTGACCTGACTGGGTGCGAGTGGCTGTGTTGTTCATGACGCAACACTCGCATCCGACAACTCTTCTTGTCAAGACAAAAATATTTGTCGGTGGTTGATGGGGCTCGTCGTGGCCGGTGCCGACCTCGGCGAGGCTGTCAGGAGAAAGGCCCCGGAGTCCGGGGCCCTTCGGTCAGTTCGGGTTCTGTGCGTGGGTGAGCGTCTGCCAGGAGACGAACAGACTGTTCGTCCCTTGTGGACGGTGTGACTCCGTGAACGTCTTCGTGTTCGGCATGGTTATGCCGAGCCTCGTGTTGAGGTGGTTGTACCCGACCTCGGTGACCGGCCCCAGCCCCCGGTGAACCGTGCCGCCGCACAGCCAGGACGGCGGTGCCTCCAGCTCGTATCGTGACTGGAAGCCCAGCGCGGTGCGCAGCCGGTCCGCGATCTCCGGGTACAGGCTCTGGCCCTGGATCCGCGTGGTCTCCGCGAAGTCGGCGATCGACGCGATGCCGTAGCCGGTGTGCGTGAAGTCCCGGCAGGTCTCCTGTGTCAGGCCCTCGGAGAACGTGCTCTGGTTCTGCCAGTACTGGACGATCTCGTCGCGGGTGTCGATGCTGCTGTTCGCCGGCGGGTGGGGCAGGGCGCCGTCGCTCGCGATGTACACGAAGGCAGGCACGCGGGTGCGGTACTTCGCCACCGCGCGGTCGTACGCGGACCGGTCCTCCAGGAACACCGAAATCCCGAGCGCGGCCTCCATCATCACCAACTCCCAGTTGCCGTTGGCGGTCGTGGCGCCGTTGATGACCCTCGGCAGGTACACGTTCCGCAGCATCGTGCCGAAGCGGCCCGAGTTGGGCCAGTTGCCGTACGCGTACTTGATCAGCTCCGCGGCCTGCGCCCACGAGACGCCGGACCACGCCGTCTGGAGCGGGGCGTTGCTGTTCGTGTGACCCGTGATGGTCGCCGACCAGGCGTCCATGATCTGGATGGACTTGGTGGCATAGCGGGTGTCCTGCGTGAAGTACCACATCAGCGCGAGCGTGTACGCGGCGATCGCGTCCTGGCGCTCGTCAGTGCAGCCGTAGTTGGGGTTCGAGTATGGGCCGCACTCGACCACCGGACGTGGCTTGGGGGTCCTGGACAGGGACGCGTAGGAACTTCCGGCCATCTGGTCGTACGCGGCCCGCCACGGCTGGGCGTTCGCGTTGACCTTGCCGCGCACGAAGTCGAGCATCGGGCGGCTGACGAGTACTCCGGGATGGGTGAAGGTGGGCGGTGCGGCGGTCGCTGGCACGACCTGACCGCTGAACACCAGCAGCAGGGCGAGGAAACCGACGATGAACCGCTTGCGGGGTGCGGACATGAACTCATGGTCATGGTCTAGACCATGGTGGGTCAATAGCTACGCGCAGTGCCGATTTCACATCACCCGGTAAGACGATGGTTGACGGCACCCCGTAGTGGGTACCTGTTTGTTCAACAGGGCCTTTCAAGGAGGTGCACGGAGCATGCTTATCCTCGGCTTGCTACTGGTGGTGCTGAGTGGCGCCGTTGGTGTGCTGCTGATCGCCTACAACAACGGTGGCGACGCACAAACGGTCACCATGTTCGGCCGCGATCTGGGTGACGTGACAATGGCGCAGGCGTTCGTCGCCGGGCTCGTGGTCGCGGCGCTCTTCCTGATCGGGCTGTCGATGATCATGTCTGCCGGGCGCAGGGCCCGGGAGAACCGCGCCCGCTACCGCGAGGCACGCAGGGAAGCCAAGGCCGCCGCTCGCGAGCGGGACGAGCTCGCCGAGCAGCTGCGCAAGGAAGAAGACGACCACCGGCACGAGCCCGTGGCCAGCAGCACCGACACGATGGTGACCCCGCCGGCTGGTACCCCGGCGCCCCACGACGCCCGCACGGGCGCACCCGCTGCCAGCATGGCGCCGCCGCGCCAGGCGACGCAGCAGCAGCCGGTGGTCACCAACATCAAGCCCGGTGACTCCCCCACCAGGTGACCGGGCAGCGATAGCGGTCGGCCGCGGCCTGACTCGACGCGGCATCGGTTTCCTGTCCCCCGGTGAACCGATGCCGCGGGTCGTGGCCGGCCGCTTCCCCTAACGCAGGAACTTGGCGGGCACATGGTCCGCCAGCCACACGATCTCGTTGCCACGCAGGAACTCCACGCCCGCGGCCCGCGCTGCGGGCGTGTCGACTGTCAGCACCCGTATCCGCTCGCCCTTGCGGCTGCCGACCGTCTCGGCCATCTCCCGCGTCACCGAGAGGTGGACGTACTGCCGCCGCATGGGCCGCAGCCCGTCCAGCAGGATGCTCTCCGCCGCCGACGTGGACGTGCCGTGGAACAGCTCGGCGGGCGGTGTGCCCGGTTCCCGCACGATCCGGCCCGGCACACTGTGCCCGTAGCGGGCGCGGACGCGGTCCTCCACCAGTTCGAACCGCTGCTTGGGGTTCTCGCGCACCACGTTCTCCAGCCGCGCACGGCTCACGCCCAGCGCCGCGAGCAGGTCCGCGACCGGCGTCCAGCCCGCTTCGTCCAGTTCCAGCTCGTACTGCCATGGCGCGTGCCGCAACGCGTGCGACATCTGTTTGCTGAGCTGAACGTCGTACATGCCCGGACTCTAATCGGGCAGACTCGCGGTCATGGACGGGCTCGGGTTGGTCTTCGACGAGATCGCGGCACAGTACGACCGGGTGCGGCCGGGATATCCGGCCGAGATGTTCGACGACATCGTCGCGCTGGCCGGGGTGCCTGCCGGTGCGCGGGTGCTCGAGGTCGGGCCCGGGCCGGGCACCGCGACCCGGGATCTGCTCGCGCGTGGCTTTCGGGTGCACGCCGTCGAACCCGGCGCCGCCCTCGCCGCGCGGGCGGGCGCGAACCTGGCCGGTCAGCCGTTCACCGTGGACATCGCCCGCTTCGACGACTGGGTGCCGGACGGCACCTACGACATGGTGTTCTCCGCCACCGCCTACCACTGGGTGGCGCCGGAGGTGCGGTGGCGGCTGGCGGCCAACGTGCTCGCGCCAGGTGGTGCACTGGCGCTCGTCACCAACCGCACGGTCGAGGGCGGGGTGTTCAACGACATCTACCAGGCATCGGCCGACCTGCACGCCCGCTACGCACCGGAGGTCGAGTTCGGGCTGTCGCCGTCCGCCGGGTCGCTACTCCGCGAGGTCAGTGCCGCGGCGGACGACATCGGCGCGGTGTGGGAGGTGGCCGAGCCGAAGTCGGGGCACAGCCGTGCGGGTGCGTTGTTCTCGCCACCCGTGATCCATTCCTACGAGTGGGAAGCCGCCTACGACGCCGACGACGCGGCGGCGCTGCTGTCGACCTATTCGATATATCTGCGGGTGCCGCCGGAGCGGCGCGCGCGGCTGCTTTCCGGCATCACCGACATCATTCGCGCGGACTTCGGCGGGGTCGCGACACGCCGTTACCTCGCCATACTGACCGTGGCGCACCGGAGAGAACCCGTGCAGGATCGGTAGGCGTGACGCAGATCGAGATACCGCCCCGCGCGGAGGGCTCCCAGCGGTTGCACGGCTACCTCGCGCGGCCGGCAGGCGACGGTCCGTGGCCGGGCGTGGTGCTGGTCCACGAGGTGTGGGGGCTGGACGGGGAGATGCGCAAGCACGCCGACCGGCTCGCGCGCTCCGGCTACCTCACCCTCGCGCCGGACCTGTACAGCCAGGGCGGGGCGCGCTGGTGCCTGGCGGCGACGCTGGCCGCGATGTCGTCGGGGAAGGGCAAGGCGTTCGCCGACATCGAGGCCGCGCGGACGTGGCTCGCGGCGTCGGACGACTGCACCGGGCGCGTCGGCGCCATCGGGTTCTGCATGGGTGGTGGGTTCGTGCTGCTGACCGTGCACACCATGGCCGCGGTGTCGGCCAACTACGGCATGCTGCCGAGGAAGCCGGACGAGGCGATGGCGGGCGCGTGCCCGGTGCTCGCCAGTTACGGCGCCCGTGACCGCATGCTGCGTGGCGCGCCGGGCAAGCTGTCGGACGCGCTGGAACGGGCGGGTGTCGTGCACGACGTCGAGGTGTACCCGAACGCCGGGCACTCCTTCCTCAACGAGGAGGAGAGCGGACCGCGATGGCTCCGGCCGCTGCTTCGCGCCTCACACTCAGGCCCCGAGCCGGAGTCAGCCGCGCTGGAGTGGCGCCGGATCGAGGCCTTCTTCGCGGAGCACCTCGGCGCAGACGGAACTCCCTGAGCGCCTCGTCGACGACCATGACGTAGGCAACCGCCACCAGCCACAGCGAAGTCGGACGTGGCGGGACCGCCCGGTCACCGAAAATGCCTGATCAGCGCCTCGATGGCCTCGATTTCGCGGCACACGAGCGCGCCCTGCGCCGACCGCGGCCGGTATGTCGGTTACACGGATGCCGGACCGGCATACCGGCCGGAGATTTTTCGCCGGTCAGTCGAGCGTTTCCCGATGGGTGGGAATCGACGGCTCCTGGAAGAGGTTCTCGTACACCGGCTGGCCGGTGTTTCGCGCGGCCTTGCCGTTGGCGTGGTGGATGGTCGGGTGGCTGAAGAGCGCCGTGGGAACCTGCTGAGCGGGCTCCTCGTTCGTCGTGGTCGTAATGGTCGTACGTCCCTTCTGGACAGGCTGGGACCGCGTTGCCACCTTCGGCAGAAGCGGGACGGCTCAACGGGAATCCCGGTGCCTCCGCAGGTCTCGTCTCCCCGGACGAGGTGCTTCCCAACTGCCAACAACCTACACCCGAACGCCCCCACAGGGCAGTAATTTCGCCCCACACCGCACCCCCGCGTGTCCAACCCATACAACCCAACCCACCCCAACCCACCCACAAACCCCCATAAGACCCCGCGAGTCCACGGTTCGGACCCCGCGAGTCCACGGTTCAGAACCCGCGAGTTCACCGTTCCGGCCTCGCGAGTTCACCGTTCGGGACGCCGAGAGGCGGCGATCGACGCGTTCGGGCAGCCAGAACCGCCGGTTCGTGGGTCACGAGAGGGCGGCTCGCGGGTTCTGAACGGCAAACTCGCGGGTCCCGAACCGTGGACTCGCGGGTCCCGAACGGTGGACTCGCGGGGTCTGAAGCGTGGACTCGCGGTTCTTGGGGTGGCTCGGGGGTTGGAATCAGCTCTTCTTGGTTCGGGTGCGGCGCTTCGGGGTCGGCTTGGCCGGCTTCTGCTCGGACTCCGCCTTCGCCGCCCGGTAAGCCTCGACGACGTGCGACGGGATTCGGCCGCGGCCCGAGAGCCCGAATCCGTTCTCGTTCGCCCATGCCCGAACCAGCCCGGCGTCGTTCGCCGCACCGGAACCGTTCTGACCCGACTTGCTGCCGCGCTTGATCCGGCCACCGACCCGCCGACCAGCCTCGACGTACTCGGCCAGACCGCCGCGCAGCCGCTCGGCGTTGTCCTCCGACAGGTCGATCTCATAGGTCACCCCGTCGAGGCTGAACAAGACCGTGGAAACATCGGAAGAAGCCGTACCGTCGAGATCGTCGACGAGTTGGACCAATACTTGCTGTGCCATCTATCCGCTCCTGACGTGCACGATTCGTGCATACCCGCTGGTTTGTTGCCCGCAACTGTGCAAATAATCAGCTGAATCAGCCAAAAGCGCAAGTGATCACGAGGAATTGGGTGCAGGTCCGATGTGGAACAGCTGGCGATGGTTGAAGACACCGTGTCGGAAATGAGAGCCTGATCTGCCGGCAGGCACCGGTTCACGGCTGTTGATCACAGCGGGCGGTCACGCCCGGCCGGGGGTCGTGACAGGGCGCAACGGCTGTTCACCCGTGTTTGACGCCCCAATTTGCCCCCGGGTGTGGCGTTGTTCAGCCGGACCTGCTTACTTGTGCGCATGAAGCTGACGGCAGAGGGCGAAACTACCGGGGCACACGCGCGGGAGGTGCGTCCGCTGCACGGCCCGCCGCGCGGGACGTGGCCGCAGATCGGAACCTACCTCTTCATCCTGGGCCCGTTCGTCGCGCTCCTCGCCGCGATACCTCTGACCTGGGGCTGGGGCCTGCACTGGCTCGATGTCGGGCTCGCCGTCTTCTTCTACACGGCCACCTGCCTCGGGGTGACCGTCGGATTCCACCGTTACTTCACACACCGCGCGTTCAAGGCCTCCCGGCCATTGCGGGTTGGGCTCGCGATCGTGGGCAGCATGGCGTTGCAGGGCCCGATCACGCACTGGGTCGCTGACCACCGGCGCCATCACGCGTTCTCCGACCGCGACGGCGACCCGCACTCGCCGTGGGCGTTCGGCTCCTCGCCACTGGCGCTGGTGAAGGGTTTCTGGCACGCCCACATGGGCTGGGTGTTCGACCGCAACCTCACCAACGCCGAGCGGTTCGCGCCCGACCTCCTCGCCGACGGCGACATCGTCCGCGTGCACCGCCAGTTCGGCCTGTGGACCCTGGTCACCCTGACCGCACCCGCCGTGCTCGGCGGCCTGATCAGCTGGTCGCTGTGGGGCGCGGTCACCGCGTTCTTCTGGGCCGGGCTCGTGCGGGTCTCGTTCCTCCACCACGTGACGTGGTCGGTGAACTCGATCTGCCACATGATCGGCTCGCGCCCGTTCGCCGCCCGCGACCGGTCGGCGAACTTCTGGCCGCTCGCCATCGTGTCCATGGGCGAGTCGTGGCACAACCTGCACCACGCCGACCCGACCTGCGCGCGGCACGGCGTGAAGCGCGGGCAGATCGACATCTCCGCCCGGCTCATCTGGTTCTTCGAGAAGTTCGGCTGGGCGACCGACGTGCGCTGGCCGACGCCCAAGCGCCTCGCGACGCTGGAGAACCGCGGCAGCGCATAAGACGTGGTGTGCGGGTGGCGCAAGCCCGCCCGCACACCGCCGCCATGCTTCCTTGTGGACGATCATGCCGAGCGCCGTTGAGCCTGGCTCTACCAGTGCGTCGGGCGGATCAGTCCGGCCGAGACACTGGTGGACTCGTCGCCCTGCGCGGCGTTCAGCTGGAACTGGGTGAGGTACAGCGCGCCGGTGAGGTCGGCGCCGCGGACGTTCGCGTCCCGCAGGTCCGTGCCGAGCAGGTCGGCCTCGCGCAGGTCGGCGCCGGTGAGGTCGGCGCCGATCAGGTACGCGCCACGCAGGTTCGCGCCGCGCAGCGCCGCCTTGCGCAGCTTCGCGCCGATCAGGTCGGCGCCGCGATGGTCCTTCTTGCCTCGGATGCCGGCACGGAGGGTCTCGCTGGTGCGGGCGAGCAGCGGGCGGACGCGGAGGCGGAGCGCGTCGACGTCCGTTTCCAGAAGGGTTGCCGCGTCTGCGTTGGTGCGTTCCTCGACGTCCTTCAGCGCGGTGGACACGTCGTCCGCGGGCGCCTTCGCCGACGCTTCCGTGAGGTACCACAGGATCTCGTGCAGCTGGCGCATGACCGCGAACACGTCGAACATCTCGGTCGCGGTGCCCGGTTCGTCCCGCCAGGACACTCCACCGTAGGTGACCTGCGCCACCTGCTGGCCCGCGCCAAGGCAGTCGAACACCGTGCAGCCGGGAAAGCCGTGCGGGCGCAACGTTTCGTGGATGCCACAGCGGAAGTCGGTGAGCAGGTTGGGGCACGGCCTACCTGCCGGTTTGTCGATGGCGAAGTCGGCGGACTTCGCGAACGCCGGTGCGACGCAACACAAGCCGAAGCAACTGCCGCAGTCGGCCCGCAAGGTGGACATGACTGCACGGTAGCGCGTGCTGGTCACCCCGAACGGGTCAGTCAGGGCGCTGGCGTGAACGGGCCCGGTTCCGGGCGTTTCGCGACGAAGCCGTCGCCCGGCTGGCGGCCGGACAGCTTGTTGCGGATCGTGTCGTGGACGGCCGGGTAGACGTGCTGCCGCACCCACGTCCAGTGGCCGACCGCGGTGCGCCACACCGGTTCGCGGGCCGCGGGCGGGAGCGGGGCGAGCCACGCCGGGTCCGGCTCCTGGTCCAGGGCGGTCAGCACGTGCGCGGCGACGCGGTGGTGGCCGAGCGGGCCCAGGTGCAGCCGATCCGCGCTGTACAGGCGTTCGTCGTGGCAGTACTCGTCGTCGCGGACGTCGACCAGCAGCGTGCCGTACTTCGCGGCCGTCTCGGTGATCAGGTCGTTCAGCCGCGTCACCCGGGGCCGTAGCCTGCCGAGGCCCGGCAGCCGCGCGATGTCCGGCAGCGTCAGCAGCACCATCGTGTCCGCGACCTCCGCCATGGTCGCCACGATCTCGTCCAGTGACCGCGCCATGGTCTGCCAGCGGCCCTGCAGCACGTCGTTGCCGCCGCCGAACAAGGTCACCAGGTCCGGCCGGTGCGCGACCGCGAGCGGCACCTGCTCAGTGAGGATCTGGTCGAGCCGCCTGCCGCGCACCGCGAGGTTCGCGTACTCAAGCGACGGCGACACCCGCGCCAGTTCGCCCGCCGCCAGGTCGGTCCATCCCCGGTAGCCGCGGCCGTCCGGGTACGGGTCGTCGATACCCTCCGCGCAGCTGTCCCCGATCGCGACGTATCTGCGAATGCGCATCCGTCCAAGGTAACCGCCACCGGCTGACGGTCGTGCCGTCGCCGCGCTAGACGGGCCGGTCCGCGCGAGCCAGTGTGCGGACGCGGAACCCGAGCACGACCAGGATGACGCCCCACACGATGGCGAAGGTGGCGATCGCGATGACCAGCGCGATGGCCCCTTCGGCGGGCTGCACGATGAGCAGCAGGCCGAGTACGAGCGAGACGACCCCCGACAGGGCGAGGAACCATTCGTTGTGGATCACCTTCCGCAACCGGATCGCCGCCGCGATCTGCATGACCCCCGCGACGATCGCCCACACGGCGATGATCACGAGCAGCACGATGACGGTTATCCGCGGCCACACGAGCGCGAGCACCCCGGCGAGCACCCCAAGGATCCCGAGCGTGATCAGGTACATCCGGTCGGTGTCCTGCCCGATCCCCATCATGAGCGACGTGATGCCGTCGAGCAGCGTGTAGATCCCGAACAGCAACGCGAGCGACAACACGGTGATCTCGGGCCACACGATGGCGACAATCCCGAACAGGATGGCGACCACACCACGCAACACGACGAGATGCCACCGGCGAGCGAGAAGTTCCAGCACATTCGAATGGTCGACCTGTCGCGGGGATCCGGCAACGCGGCAGTCGCAGATTCCGCCGTCCGGGTCGGCCCCGCGACCATACGGAATCGCATCGCCACCGTGCGTGGATACTGCCCGCCATGTCCCATCCACACGACCGGGCCATCGCCCACGTCACGACGCTGGCGACCGGCGAGCCGGTGGACCCGTCGTGGCGCGTGACGCTGCACTTCCACCCCGATCGGCTCATGGACGGGGCGCCGATCCTGCGGCTCATGGCGCGCGACGGGGTGTACCGGTCGCAGTTCGAGACCGGGACCAGCAACGGGGGCCTGACCGCGTTCCCCTGCGGTGACCGCTGGCGGTGGGAGAGCCGGATCTTCGCCGGTGCCTACGACGACGGAGTGCCGACGGACCGGCCCAAGTACGGATCGCTGAACTTCCGCGGGCGCCTGGTCGGCGGCTCACCGCGCTTCGGCTCGTCGTACCTGCGCCTGGGCGAGCACACACTGGCCCGGAGCACGTTCTGCTACCCGGACAGCGTGTTCGAGCCGGAGCACTTCGGCGTCGCGGCGCGAATGTCCACGCTGGTCGCCATGGCCGAAGCGGACGACAGGGACGCGCTCGACGACTACGTCGAGACCCAGGTACACGGCGTCGTCGACCTCGCAACAGATGTCGAAGCCCTGGTCCTCGACCCCTGCTACCGCGGCACCCCGACAGAGACCGCGGCCAGAGCGTTGGCATGCCCGATCGAATGGCACGGCGGCTTCACGCTGACCACGACCGAACTACGCGGCAATCCCGCCTATCGAGGCCCGGAGTTCGTGGAACTCGGCGAATCTCTCGCCCGTGACGGCCGACTGGATGCCCGGACCATCGGCGACGCGTCCCGCACCGGCCGGTACGACGAGCAAGCCCTGAAAAGGGTCTGGCACTACGTGGCCAGATTCGGCAGCCCCGAGATGCGCGCACATTCCTGACGTGCTCGCTGAGATCACCGCAACGAACGTCCTGAATGCGGGCCCGAAAGCCGCGAACCGGCCGGATGCCAACCCCCACCCGTTCCCGGGGGCGTCCCGCCATGCCAGTCTACCGGTGGGGGCTGACATTTCTGTGTTGTCGATCTTGACTGTGGATAACCGGTGTTGCTGTGGACAACCGGGGTGCGGGGGGCCGGGACTGTCGGTGGGCCGGCGTAGCGTGGTTCGAGGGGGCCGGAGGCCAGCTCCTCACACCAGGCCCGCGTCGTGGACCAGTAGGGCGATCTGTGTTCGGTTGCCTGCCGACAGTTTGGTCAGTACGCGGGTGATGTGGGATTTCACCGTTGCCACGCTGACGTGTAGTTCCGCCGCGATCTCCGCGTTCGTGTGGCCCTGACCCACTGCCACCGCCACGTCGTGTTCCCGTGCCGACAGGGTTGCCAGTGCCGAGCGGGCCTGGCTGTACGCACCGGCCTCCGTTGCCGCGCGGTCCATCAGGCGGCGGGTGATCGTCGGGGACAGCATCGGCTCGCCCGCGGCCACCCGGCGGACCGCGGCCGCGATCTCCGCCGGCGGGGCGTCCTTCAACAGGAAACCGCTCGCGCCCGCACGTAGCGCGCGCAGCACGTTCTCGTCCGAGTCGAACGTGGTCAGGACTATCACGTCGGGTGGGTTGGTCCTGGCACGCACCTTCGCTGTCGCCGCTATGCCGTTCACCCTGGGCATGCGGATATCCATCAGCACCACGTCGGTCGGGTGCGCGTCCAGTGCCGCGGGTACCTGGTCGCCGTCGCCTGCCTCGCCCACCACCCGCATGCCGTCGGCGCCGTCGAGCATCATCGTCAGGCCGGCGCGGACCAGCGCGTCGTCGTCGACGATCAGTACCCGGATCATGGCTGCGGCGTCCGCGACTCGCTCATGCCGGCCACGGTAGTGATGCCGACACCTGGAACTCCGTCGCGGTCGCGCGGTGGTCCAGTCGCCCGCCGGCCAGCCGCACTCGTTCCGTCAGGCCCACCAGACCCGTGCCGGTGCCCGGGATCGACGACGTGGTGCCCAGCGGGTTCGACACGTCGATCTGCAGCTGGGCACCCGGCGTGCCGTCCAGTGCTATGCGTACTGGCTGGCCCGGTGCGTGTTTGCGCGCGTTCGTCAGCGCCTCCTGCACCACCCGGTACGCGGTCCGGCCGGTCGTCCCGGGCACCTCCGTCAGCCCGATCTCGCCGCCGCGCAGCTCCACCGGGGTGCCGATCGCCCTCGACTCCGCCACCAGTGACGGCAGGTCCGCCAGTGCGGGCACCGGGCGTGCCAGGTCGTCCGGTTCGTCGCGCAGCAGCGCGATCACGTCCCGCAGCTCGTTCAACGCCTGGTGCACGGTCGTCCTGATCACGCCCGCCGCCTGCGACAGCCGCTCCGGCGGCTGGTCCTGCCGGTACTCCAGCGCACCCGCGTACGTCGCGAGCAGCGAAAGCCGGTGCGCCAGCACGTCGTGCATCTCCCGCGCGATCGCCGCGCGCTCCGCCGCCCTCGCCTCCGCGACCCGCCTGCCCTGCTCGGCCTCCGCGCGTTCGGCCCGCTCCTTCAGGGACGTGATCACCGCCGCCCGCGCCGCCGCCAGCTGGCCCCAGCCGACCAGGCCCGCGTGCAGCACTACGATCAGCGTCAGCCACCAGCCGTACGACAGGCCGCTGGTCGGCTGCCACAGACCCCGCGCCGCGTGCGCGACAACGCCCGCCGTCGCCACCGCGACCGCCACGCGCAGCCGGTGGCTCCGCGCGATGTGCAGGGTCGCGATGTTGGCCACCGGTGTGCCGGTCGCGGCGACCGCCGCCAGCACCGTCAGCGCCAGCGCCGCCGGCATCGGCCGCGTGAACAGCAGCGGGAACAACGCGAGCCCTGCGACCGCGGTGGCGATCTGCAGCGCCGTCATGGCCGGCGAGCTCCCGGCTTGGGCGTCGCCATACACGATCGCCGCCATGAACACGGCGATCATCGTCATCGTCAGCCACAGCTTGCGGCCGCAGAGCTGGTAGTGCACGAACCCGAGCGTACGAGCCGGATGGTGCGGCGACCATCGACCAAAGTCGAATTCGAACCAGCCGGCTGGTCGATGTGTGACTCCTCCCCTGCACGCGACGCTACCGCCATGACCACGACAGTTCCGCGAACCTCGCTCTGGCCGGCGCTCGTCGGCGCGCTGCGCGGCACCGTGCTCGAGCTGGGTCCCGGTGACGGCACCAACCTCCGGTACTACCACCCGGACGTGCGGCTGGTGGCCGTCGAACCCGGCGCCGCCGCCCGTGAACGCACCGGTGCCGCCACTGGCCGGCTCGGGCTCGACGTGCGGGTGCTCGACGGTCGCGCCGAGGAGCTGGCGCTGCCCGGCGGAAGCGTCGACGCGGTCGTCTGCGCGTTCGTGCTGTGCTCGGTCGCCGATCAGGCCGCCACACTCGCCGAGGTGCACCGCGTGTTGCGGCCCGGTGGGCGGTTCCTGTTCGCGGAGCACGTCGCCGCGCCCTCAGGCACCTGGGTACGGCGTGGCCAGAACGTCTACGCCGGGCTCACCAGGCTGGTCGGCGCACGTTGCCGCCCGAACCGGGAGACCGGCCCCGCCATCAGACGTGCCGGTTTCGACGTCGTCGACCTGCACCGCTTCGACCTGCCCGGCCCGCTCGGCGCCGGGATACCGCACCTCGCCGGCGCCGCGGAGCGCCGGTGTGACCTGGAAGGACGTCAGCATGACCAGCACTGAGACCGTGGAGGTCCCCACCGCGGGCGCGTACCGCATCGAGCCGGGCGAGTCGACGATCTCGTTCGCGACCCGGCACCTGTTCGGGCTCGCGCCCGTACGCGGCACCTTCGCGCTCCGCGAAGGCCTCGTGCACGTCGCCTCGCCGGCCGAGACGTCGACGGTGCGCGCCACCATCGCCGCCGACAGCTTCGACACCGGCCTCTCCGCACGTGACAACACCGTGCGGTCCGGGCAGTACCTCGACGTCGCACAGCACCCGGACATCACGTTCACGGCGACCGGCGTGGTCCGCGACGGTGGCTGGACACTGCGCGGCACGCTGACCGTGCGAGGCCGCACCGAGCCGCTCGACGTGCGGATCGACGAGGTTCGCGTGCTCGACGGCAAGCTGCGGCTGCGGGCCACCGCGGAGGTGGACCGCTATGCGTGGGGCATCACGGCGGCGAAGGGCATGACCGGCAGGCGGTTGCGGTTCTCGCTGTCGCTTTCCGCGACTCAGGTCTCGATCGCATAGGCCTCGATCTCTACCCTCATGCGCGGGTCGAGCAGTGCGCGGACCTCGACGAGGGTGGCCGCCGGGCGCACGTCACCGAACATCTCGGCGTGCGCCCTGGCCACAAGTAACCTGTCGCCGATGTCGGTCACGTACGTCACGGTCCGCACCACGGCAGCCGGGCCGCTGCCCGCCTCCTTCAGTGCGGTCTCGATGATCGACAGCGCTTCCTTCGCCTGCACATAGGTGTCGGTGCCGTCGAGGTCGCGGGCGCAGGTCCCGGCGACGTGGACGTGGTCGCCGACGCGGACGGCACGGCTGTAGCCGTACACGTCCTCGAAGTCGCCGCCGGACGGGTACTCGGCGCGCATGGTCCTCCTCACGGGATCAGGGTGGGCAGCCGGACGGCGATGTCCGAAGGGGACGGCAGCGCCGCGATCTCCTCGGCGAGCCGTCGTGCCGCCGCGTGCCGCTCTTCGTCGGCCAGCAACGAGCCCGCCGAGACGGTAACCGCCTCCACCGACAATTCCGCGCCGAGAGATCGGGCCCATCGTCGGTCTCGCACCAGCCGGGCGCGACGGCGTGTGCGGGGTGCCGACGCACCCGATGGTGACCTCGCCCGCGACTTCGCGGGCCGGGCACGTGACGCGAAGCTCGCGCTGCCCGGCGCGGTGTGGGCGCCGCGCGGCAGGGTCCGCGTCGCGGTCCGGTTCACGTTCGACGGCGAGACGGTCACCCGGCTGGAGCTGCTGGCCGATCCGGACCTGCTGGCAGCGCTGGACATCGGCATCGGGGACTGAGCACGATCGCGGCATGACACACGTTGTGGTGCTCGGCGGCACCGGGCACATCGGCGGCTACCTCGTGCCCCGGCTGGTCGCGGCCGGGCACGAGGTGACGGTCCTGACCAGGGGCAAGGCGACGCCGTACCGGCAGGACGGGGCGTGGTCGGCGGTCACCACGGTGGTCGCGGACCGGGCCGAGGAGGAGGCGGCGGGCACGTTCGGCGCCCGGGTCCGCGACCTCGAACCGGACGTGGTGATCGACCTGATCTGCTTCACCGCGGCCAGTGCCCGGCACCTGGTCGAGGCGCTCGCCGGGCGCGTCCAGCACTTCCTGCACTGCGGCACGATCTGGATCCACGGCCCGAGCGTGGCGGTGCCCACCACGGAAGATGCGCCGCGCCGCCCGTTCGGCGACTACGGCGTGCGGAAGGCGGAGATCGAGGCGTACCTGCTCGACCAGGCACGCAGGCACGGTTTCCCCGCGACCCTGCTGCACCCCGGGCACATCAGCGGGCCTGGCTGGGTGCCGATCAACCCGGCAGGCAACCTCGACCTCGACGTGTACCGCAGGCTCGCCGGTGGCGAGGAGGTCGCGCTGCCGAACCCGGCCTGGAGACGCTGCACCACGTGCACGCCGACGACGTCGCCCAGTCGTTCACCTCGGCGATGGCGAACCGGTCGGTCGCGGTGGGGGAGAGCTTCCACGTCGTGTCGTCCGCCGCGCTGACCCTGCGTGGCTTCGCCGAGAGTGTCGCGGGCTGGTACGGGCGGGAGGCGAACCTCGCGTTCCTGCCGTGGGAGCGGTGGCGGGAGACGGTGGCGCCGTCGGCCGCCGAGCTGACCTGGGACCACATCGCGCACAGCCCGAACAGCAGCATCGCGAAGGCGGTGCGGCTGCTCGGCTACCAGCCCAGGTACAGCTCGCTCCAGGCCGTCCGGGAGGCACTCGAATGGCTGGCGGCCCACGACCGGGTGCCGAATCCGATGTGACTGGCGTCACAAAAGATGGTGTCGTGGGGCGTTGGGACGGCCTCGACGTTCCGGGCGACACAGCTTTCGACACCGTGACAGGAGCAGCACCGTGAAGTACATGATCCTCCACTACGCGTCCCAGGCCGACTACGACGCGATGGCGGGCAAGGACGGCGAGGCGGGCCGGGCATGGACCCCGGACGAGGTCGCCGCGCTCGGTGAGTACATGGGCAGGTGGACGAACGAACTGGTGGAGTCCGGCGAGTTCGTCGCGGCCCACGGCCTTGCCGCGCCCGTGCTGACCCGGCGGGTCGGCGTCGAGAACGGGGAGACCGTGGTGACCGACGGTCCGTACGCGGAGACCGCCGAGGTGGTCGTCGGCCTCACCATCGTCGACTGCGTGAGCTACGACCGGGCCACCGAGATCGTCGCCAAGCTGGCGGCCACCCCCGTGCCCGCCCACGTCCAGGCACGCGGCTACGTCGACATCCGGCCGCTGATCGACGGCATGGAGGACATCACGTCGTGACCGCCGCGACCGATGGCCTGCTGCGTGACCTCGCGCCGCAGGTCCTCGGCGCGGTCGTCCGCCGCTACGGCCACTTCGATGCCGCGGAGGACGCGGTGCAGGAGGCGCTGATCGCGGCGGCCACGACGTGGCCGGACAGCGGCGTGCCCGACGGGCCGAAGGCGTGGCTGATCACGGTCGCGGCCAGGCGGCTCACCGACCTGCTGCGCAACGAGCAGGCCCGGCAGCGCCGGGAGGACACGTGGAAGCTGCCCGCCGCCGCGCCCGCCGCCGACGAGGAGGACGCCGACGACACGCTGATCCTGCTGTTCATGTGCTGCCACCCGGCGCTGCCTCGGGCGCACCAGATCGCACTCACGCTGCGGGCGGTCGCCGGTCTCACCACGGTCGAGATCGCACGGTCCTTCCTGGTGTCCGAGCCGACGATGGCGCAGCGCATCACCCGCGCCAAGCAGCGGGTGAAGGCGAGCGGGGTGCCGTTCCGCATGCCGGCCGACCGTGACGAGCGGCTCGCGGCCGTGCTGCGGGTGCTGTACCTGATCTTCACCGAGGGCTACGCGAGCACGGCGGGTCCGTCGGCCTACCGCGCAGAGTTGTCCCGGGAGGCAATACGGCTGACCCGCATCGTCCACCGGCTGATGCCGCTCGATGGCGAGGTGGCAGGGCTGCTCGCGCTGATGCTGCTGACCGACGCCCGCCGCGACGCCCGCGTCGGGCCCGACGGTGTGCTGATCCCGCTCGCCGAGCAGGCCCGCGCACGGTGGCACAAGGACTTCATCGACGAGGGTGTCGAGCTGGTGACCGCCGCGATGTCGGCGGGCCCGTCCGGGCCGTACCAGCTGCAGGCCGCGATCGCCGCGCTCCACGACGAGGCGCGCTCGGCAGGCGAGACGGACTGGCCGCAGATCGAGGCGCTGTACGGGGTGCTCACCGAGATGACCGGCAGTCCGATGGCCGCGCTCAACCACGCGGTGGCGGTCGCCATGGTCCACGGCCCGACGTCCGCGCTGAGGATGGTCGAGGACCTGGCGCGGGACAAGCGGCTGACCGACCACCACCGGCTTCACGCGGTGCGGGCGTACCTGCTGGAGATGTCGGGCGACGTCGATGGCGCGCTTCCCGCGTACCAGGAGGCCGCGCGCCGCACCCAGTCATCGCAGGAGCAGCGCTACCTGAGGATGAAGGCGGCCGAACTCGCGCGGAACCTCAGGGGACCGTGACGGCACCGGCCCACGCCGGGTCGCGGCCGGTCAGCCCGAGGATCCGGTCCAGCACCGGCGCGTCCGATGGCACCGGCACCTCCGGCCCGTAGAGCCCCATCTCCCGGCCCTGGTCCGCGCCGGCCGCCACCCCGTCGTGCACGTACGTGAGCAGGTCGTCCGGCAGGTCAAGCGGTTGCCCGGTGGCTCGCGCGAGATCCCACGCGTGCACGACCAGCTCGCCGACGATCATCTCGCCGACCATCTTGGCGGGCCCCATGCCCGTCATGCCGTCCCACGCGGACGCGGGCGTCCACGCGTCGACCGTGCGGGTCAACTGTGCGAGCAGCGCGCCGCGCCAGTCCGCGACCTCCACATCGGACGGCGACACGGACTCCTTGCGAGCGGCGCCTTCCAGCGACGGACCCCAGTACAGCAGGTGGTGGACCAGCTCCCGCACATCGAACTCGGCGCACGGCGTCGGGTTCGCGAGCTGCTCGGACTCGATGGCGCTGACGACGTCGGCCAGTGCGCCGGCCGCGGTGGACATGTGTGACATGGCGGCGAGGCTAGGCCTGCGCCGGGCGGGCGGTATTGGACGAACGCGACATAGACTCCTGGCGTGCGACGGGATGTCCGCGAGGTCGGGAACGCGTGGACGAAGTACCAGCGGCACGCGTACCCGGAACCGGCCGAGGCACTGCGGCCCTGGGTCGCGCGGTACTGGGTCGTGGACTGGGACTACGAGGAGCCCTACCGGCAGAAGATCGTCCCGTACCCGAACGTGCACCTGTCGTTCGAGGGTGGCCGCGCGAACGTCAACGGCGTGGTCAGTGGCCACCGGATCAAGGTCCTGGCAGGCGAGGGGCACGTGTTCGGCGTCGCGTTCCGGCCCGGCTGCTTCCGCCCGTTCCTCGGCGCGCCGGTCTCGACGATCACCGACAGGGTCGTGCCGGCGACCGACGTGTTCGGGCCGGACGTGCCGGACCAGCCGGACGCGGCGGCGGTCGAACGGTTCCTGCTCGACCGCTTGCCGGAACCGGACCCGCGCGCGTTCGCCGCCGCCGACGCGGTGGCCGCCATCGCGGAGGGTCCGGACGTGACCAGGGTCGAGACGCTCGCCGAGCAACTCGGGATGAGTGTGCGCGGGGTGCAGCGGCTCTTCGCCGAGTACGTCGGCATCGGGCCCAAGTGGGTGATCCGCCGCTACCGCCTGCACGAGGTGACCGAACGGATGGCGGCGGGCGGCGAGATCGACTGGGCAGGTCTCGCCGCCGACCTCGGCTACGCGGACCAGGGCCACTTCATCCGCGACTTCAAGAGCATGTTCGGCGAACCACCCACCTGGTACGCCCGGCGCTATTAGTTTCTTGTGGACGGTCCCGCCAGTGCGTAGGTCGTGAGTCCGGTCGCGCCGAGCACGTACGCGGCGACCGTGGCGGCCCAGGAGTCCCCGGGCTGGACGAGCCACGTCAGCAGTGGCGCGGGCGGGGTCCGCGTCGCGAGGATCGCGGTCACCCCGCCGACCGTCCACGCCATCGGCACGCACCACGCGAGCCCGCCACCCAGCACGGCGACACCCAGCGCGGCGAGGCCGGTCAGCCCGATCGCGTTGCGTACCACCATGTCCGCCGGCACGTCGGTGGCCACCCCCAGTGTCGCCACCGCCCCCGCCGCCGCGGCGCCGATCGTCACCGTGTGGACCGTTCTGCGCACCCGCCAGCCCAGCGCCGCCGTCCGCTCCAGGCCGATGTCATGGCCCGCGAGCGAGGTCGCCGCCACCGACACCACCACCGTGACCGCGAACAACGCGAGCACCACCCGGGTGAGTCCCGAATCGGCCGCGGCGGCGAGCCCGCCCAGCGCGGCGACCGCCGCGAGCGCGACCCCCGTGGTCGACGCGAGCCGTCGCGACCGCACGTAAAGGACGAGCCACCTCACGGCAGTTCCAGCGTGGGCATGTCACCGCGACCGTCGCAGTCGAGCGAGTCGACCCGGAACGCGGCCACCCGTGCCGCCTGCTCGGCAGGGGGCAGTGCCCGCAGTTCCCGCCACGTCGCGCGGGCCTCGTCCGCCAGCACGTCCCACACCTCGAGGGTGCCGGGCACCGGCGCGAGCTCCCCGGTGAACCACGACGCCGTGACGACCCGTGCGGTGAGCGAGTCGGTCGAGCCGCCCCAGCCGGGCCCGTTCACGCACAGCGGGGTGCCCGCGCCCGCGAGGACGGCGAGCTTGATCTGCTCCGGGTCGGTGAGCCGCTTGGTGCCGAAGAAGAACGGGGCCACGTCCATCGACTCCGGCTCGTAGTCGCCCCGGTCCGGGTACTCCACGACGGACGTCGGTGGTGACGGGAGCTTTGCCATCAGTGCCAGGGCTTCCCGCGCCGGGCCGGTGAGCGTCGGCAGGTAGTCGGCGTGGACGTGGCGGACGCACACGCGTGGCCCGTCCTCGTCGCACACCAGGGCCATCGCGTCCGCGTCGGCTACCACCGGACCATCCACTCCGGACAGTACGGGCACGGTCACGGCGGCGGCCACCGCCACCGGCAGGAGCGCGGCGAGCCGGGTCCGTGCCCGCACGGCGAGCGCCAGCACGAAGCCGGTCGCGCCGATCCCCGTGAACCACAGGGCCTGCGCGAGCGTGACGGGCAGGGCCACCGTGGTGAACGCGGTGACGTCGGGCGCCGCGAACGCGGGCGTCAGCAGCAGCATCCACCCGTGCGGGATCACCGCGATCTGCGCGGCGAGCGCGGCGACCGCGAGCACCGGCGGCGTGACGAGCGACGGCAGGAGCCGGCCGATCCCGAAGCCCAGCAACGCGATGCCGACCAGCGCGAGCACCATCACCCCGGCGACCGGCAGCCACTTCAGGTGGAAGTAGGTCGCGGTCCTCGCCACCTGCACGCCGCCGACGATCAGGAGCACCACGTAGGCGGCACTCAGCGCGATCGCGAGCGCGCCCACTGTCGGCAGCAGTCGCCGCCACGTGGTCCGGGGCGCGGTCGAGAACAGCTCGGTCACCCGCGCCCGGTGGTCTCGAAGTCCTTGCCACGCACCGGCTCCCAGCACCAGCGGCCACAGGAACACTGTCAGGTAACGGGTCCACTGGGCGAGCCCGGTCCACTCCTCGTTCCACTGCGCGGTGCCGTGGACCCACGGTCCGGTCAGCGAGTAGATGAGGCCGAGCGAGAAGACCACCAGGCCGATGCCCAGCACGGGTGCGGTGGAGCGCCGCAGTTCGGTGCGCAGGATCATCGCGCACCACCACTCGCCAGCACCGCCGAGTAGCCGCGTTCCATCGGGCTGTCGCCCGCGTCGGCGTCCGTGCCCTTGGCCGCGAGTTCGCCCGCCGCGCCCTGGAACACGACCCGTCCGGCGTCGAGCAGCAGCACGTCGGTCCACGCGGCGGCCACGTCCTCGACGAGGTGCGTGGACACCATGACGCACGTGTCGGCGGCGAACTCCTTCAGCAGCGTCCGGAACTGCATGCGCTGCGCCGGGTCGAGCCCGGCGGTTGGCTCGTCGAGAAGAAGGATCGCCGGGTCGTTCACGATCGCCTGTGCGATGCCCGCCCGCCGCACCATGCCACCGGACAGCGTCTTCAGCTTGTCGTCGGCCCGGTCGGTGAGACCGACCCGTTCGATCGCGCGCTGCACCGCGTCTGGCACGCTCGCCTTCGGCATCTCCTTGAGCCACGCCATGTACTCGACGAACTCGCGCACCGTGAACCGGCGGTAGTAGCCGAACTCCTGTGGCAGGTAGCCGAGCCTGCGGCGCACCGCACGCAGGTCCGCGCCACCGAGCAGGTCCAGCTCGCCACCCGCCGGGCGCAGCACCGTCGCGAGCGCGCGGATCAGCGTGGTCTTGCCTGCGCCGTTGGGGCCGAGCAGCCCGTGGACGCCCGAGGTGAGCGACAGGTCGACCCCGTCGACCGCCATCCGCCGCCCGGCCCGGACCCGCAGGCCCTGCGCGTGAATCTCGAACGGATAGGTCGTCGGCGCGACCTCGTCCGTACCGACCATGCGAGGCATGTCGTTGTCTCCCTTTAGTTCTCGAGTCGCGTGTAGACGGTGGCGCGCAGCGCGAGGACGGCCACGCCCGCCACGAGGACGGCCGCCCAGATCCCCAGTGCGGCCGGTTCGAGCACGACCGGTGGCCGTGCCGTGACGAGGCTCGGCCCGATCACCAGCGCCGCCCAACCGCCGATGAGCGCGGCCGCGGCGTGGCGCACGCCGACGAAGCTCCCGAGCGCGAGCGTGGCCACCGTGAAGGCCAGGCAGGGCAGGAGCCACCGCAACGGTGAGGTCAGGGTGGCGACCGCCATGAGCGGGATCACCACCATTAGCACCGCGAGCGTGCGGCGCAGCACCAGGTACAGCCCGGCCCTCGGCGTGGCCGCGACCAGCTCGTGGGCCGGGTCGAGTGCGCGTGCCCACGCCGCCGCGACCCCTGCCACCGGCGCGATCGGTGCGAGCAGCAGGGCGAGCGACGGGAGCGGCGGGGGGATGAGCAGGTCGGCGAGCAGCGCGAACAGAGCGACCAGGACGGTCATCGCCAGCCACGGCCCCATCACGGGCGTGGCCCAGGTGACGAGCCACCGGCCGCGGCGCACCGGTGCCGGTGCCTGCGCCGGTTCGAGGTCCGCCCAGACCTGGTCGAGCAGCGGCGTGACCGAGTCCGCCTCGGCGGCGAGCCGTGCCCGGCAGTCCGCGCAGGTTTCCAGATGTACCTCGACCGCCCACACGACGTCGGTCGCGAGGTCGTCCCCGCCCGCGTAGCCGCGCAGCAGTTCCGTGGACGCGTGCCGGCTCATGACAGTGCCTCCCGCATCGCCACCCGGGCTCTTCTGGCCCGTGTCTTGACCGTGCCCTCCGGCACCCCCAGCAACGCCGCCGTCTCGCGGACGGTCAGCCCGTCGACCACCATCGCCTGCAGCACCTGCCGCAGTTCCGGCGCGAGCCGGTCGAGCGCGACGCCCATTCGGTCACCGACCACATCGGACAGTGCCTCGTCCTCGGCGGCCGGCGCGACCGGCTCGGCCGCGAGCGGTGCTGCCGAGTCCCGTGCCCGTTTACGGAAGGCGTCCACGAGCCGCCGTGCCGCGATCGTCCACAGCCACCCGACCGCGGAGCCGTTCACCGCCGCGCCCGCGAAGCTGCCCGCCGCCCGCCACACCGCGAGGTAGGTCTCCTGCAGCACCTCGGCGACGATCTGGTCGTCCGAGCAGCGCCGCCGAAGACGCACCGCGAGCCACGGTGACGTGCGCCGGTACAGCTGTTCGAACGCCGCCCGGTCGCCGGTTGCCACCAGCCGGACGAGTTCCTCCTCGTCACGCATACCCGGCTAGACGACCACCTCTTCGCGCAGGTTCTCGTATCGATGTGGCCTGCGTCACGCTGAATACTCGTCGGTATGCGGGTGGAGATCAGCGTCGAGTCGGTGGCGGGTGCGCGGGTCGCGGCGGCGGCGGGAGCGGCGCGAGCAGAGCTGTGCGCAGGCCTGTCCGACGGCGGCCTCACCCCGAGCGTCGCGCTGATCGAGGCGGCGTCGGCGCTGATCGAGGTGCACGTCCTGGTGCGACCCCGGCCCGGCGGCTTCCACTACACCCGTGACGAGCTGGACCTGATCGTCCGCGACATCGCGGTCGCCCGGGAACACGGCGCGACCGGGGTCGTCGTGGGCGCGTTGACCGACGACGGTCGCGTCGACGACGCCTGTGCCGCGTTCGTGGCGGCCGCCGAGGGCATGCAGACCACGTTCCACCGCGCGATCGACGTCAGCGCCGACTCACGGCAGGCCGTGGATCGCCTGGCAGATCTGGGTTTCACGCGGGTGCTCACGTCCGGGCGTCGTCGCGCCGCGCTCGACGGCGCCCCGCTGATCAAGGACCTCGTCGCGCGGGCGGACGGCGGGTTGGCGGTCATGGCGTGTGGCGGGGTCCGGGCCGCGAACGCCGCGCGGGTGATCGCCACGACCGGCGTCGGTGACCTGCACGCGGCGCCCCGCCGTCCGGTCGGCAGGACATCCGGCGGCGAGGTCTCCTATGCCGGGGTGGCTGTGCCGCCAGGGCACGACCACTTCGAAACCGACCAGGACGAGGTCGCCGCGCTGTGTGCGGTTCGGCTCGAGTAGGTCGGCCCGCTACGGCAATGCGCCACCCATCAGGGTGTCGTCCTCGTGTACGGACCGCAGCGCCGTGACCGTCACGTAGCCCTCTTCCAGCAACGCCGCGTCCGTGCCCGGCTCCAGCTCGCCGTCGACCTCGACGTTGCCGACCTCGATCGAGCCCTCGCCGAGCTGAGTCACCTTGTGCTGCACCCGCCCGTAGGTGGCGAGCCGCGCCCACCTGGCGGGTTTCACCTCCGGCACGTCCGGCACGTTCACGTTGAGCAACGCGCCCGGCTCCAGGTCCACCACCGAGGGCAGCAGCTCGCGTGCGACCCGCGCCGCACGCTCCCACGTCGGGTCCAGGTCCGGGTCGAGCGGCAGGTCCAGCGATATCGCGACCGCGCGGGCACCGTTGACGGCCCCGGTCAGCGCGGCGCCGACCGTCCCGGAGTGCAGGACCGCGCGGCCGACGTTCCCGCCCCGGTTGATCCCGGACAGCACGATGTCCGGCCGCCCGCCGAACCCGTCGTGGCACGCCACGAGCACGATCAGCCCGGGGTGCGCGGCGACGGCGTACGCCTCGACATCCGGCAGGCCGGGGAGTGTCCTGCGTTCCACCGCGACCTGCCGGTGGTCCTTCGCCGCGGTGAGTCCCGCGCTCGTGCCGCTTGACTCCGTGGCGGGTGCGGCCACCACCGTGTGCCAGCCGAGATCCACCGCACAACGAGCGAGTGCCACCAGGCCGGGGGAGTCGATGCCGTCGTCGTTCGTCACCAGTACGCGCGGGCCCATGCTTTCGGGCTACCCCGCCTGGGTGATTTCTACCCGCTCGACCAGCGTCCGCACCGCGTCGCCGCTGCCGCTGCCCAGCCCGTGCCGCGTGACGTTGAGCGCCCCGGCCGCCGCACCCAGCCGCAGCGCGGCCTCGATGTCCTTGCCCTGAGCGAACGCCGCCGCGATCCCGGCGGTCATCGAGTCACCGCCGCCCCTGGTGTCCACCGGTGCCAGCGACGGCCCGGCCACCAGCAGCTCGGTGTCCTCGTACACGGCGAGCGTGGGGTCCGCCGCCCGCGACACGACCACGACCTCGACGCCGTCGTCGATCATCGCCCGCGCCGCTTTGGTCAGCCCGGCGACGCTGTCGTCGTCGGCACGGCCGTCCTCGAGCAGTTCCTCGTGGCTGACCTTCACCACCGTCGGCGTCCCGGCGAGCGCGGCGGACAGCCGGTCCCCGGCCAGGTCCACGACCACCCGGCAGCCGTTGCGCACGAGGTCGGTGGTCAGCCGCTCGTAGACGGACACGGGCACGACCTCGGCGGCGGACTCGTCCACGGATCCGCTCAGCACCGCGACGCCCGAGTCCATCCCCGCCACGACGGCCAGCTCGTACAGGTCGTCCAGCTCGTGGCGGGTCAGCGGATCCGGCCGCTGCTCGACGACCTGGTTCCGGTCCCCGTCCTGGCGGTCGTGGACGTACGCGCCGTTGCGCGCGGTGACGTCCCGCGCCCGCACCTCGATGTCGTGCTCGGCAAGCAGGTGCCGCAGCACGCGGCCGGTCTCGCCGCCGAGCGCACAGCACAACGTGACGGGCGAGCCGAGCGCGGTGATCATTCGTGCCTGCCAGAACCCCTGCCCGCCCGCGTGCAGATGCACGTCCGGCTGCCCGTCGAGATCTTCCACCGTCACCGTCAGCTGAGGAGACGGCGCGAACACACTCACCCGTTCAGTCACAAAGGGGACATACCCACCTTTGGGTGGAAGTAACTCGGTTGACGTCGCACGGAAGATCGTCGGCATGCGGATGCACGCCGACGAGGCAGCCATCGACACCGCGCTCGTGCGGCGCCTGGTGGCCGGTCAGTTCCCCCGGTGGGCGGACCTGCCGGTCGAGCCGGTCCCGTCGTCCGGCACCGACAACGCGATGTACCGCCTCGGCGACGACCTGGCGGTGCGCCTGCCCCGCATCCCGGGTGCCGCCGAGGATGTGGCGCGGGACCGGCGGTGGGTGCCGTGGCTCGCGCCGCAGCTGCCGGTGGCGGTGCCCGAACAGGTGGCGATGGGCGCCCCTGCCGAGGGCTACCCGCACCCGTGGGCGGTGTGCCGGTGGCTGCCCGGCACCAACCCGGCGACGGCCGACGACACCCTGGCCGAGGATCTGGCGGATTTCGTGCGAGCGGTTCGGCGGGTGGACCCGTCGGGTGCGCCATCGGCCGGCCGCGGCGTGCCACTGCCGACCCGCGACGAGCCGACCCGGGCGGCCCTCGCGCGGTCGGCGGACATGGTGGACACGGCCGCGCTCACCCGCCTGTGGGACGAAGCACTGCTCCTACCGGCCCGGCAGGGCCCGCCTGCGTGGCTGCACGGCGATCTGTCCCCTGGCAACGTGCTGGTCGAGAACGACAGGCTCAGCGCGGTGATCGACTGGAGTTGCGCGGGCGTCGGCGACCCGACGGTGGACCTGATCGTGGCGTGGAACCTGCTCCCGGCGCGCGCCAGGCACACGTTCCGCACGGCACTCGACGTGGACGAGGTGACGTGGCTGCGTGGGCGGGCGTGGGCGCTGTCGATCTCGATCATCCAGCTGCCGTACTACGTGGACACGAACCCGGCGCTGGCCGCCAACTCGCGACTCGTGCTCGGCGAGGTTCTGGCCGACTAAGTTACTCGCCAGTATGGTGACGGCATGCCAACGCTCAAGCGGGATGACGACGTCTACGTGCTCGACCTGGGAGACGGCGAGAACCGCTTCCACCCGGACTGGCTGGCGGCGGTGAACACCGCGCTGGACGAGGTGGAACAGGCGCCGGCACCGCTGGTGACCACGGCGAGCGGCAAGATCTACTCGAACGGACTCGACCTCGAGTGGCTGGGTGCCCACGGCGACCAGCTCCAGACCTACGTCGTCGACGTGCAGGCGCTGCTGGCCCGTGTGCTGGAGTTCCCGACCCCGACGGTGGCCGCGATCCCCGGCCACGCGTTCGCGGCGGGCGCCATGCTGGCCCTGGCGCACGACTTCCGCGTGATGCGTGCCGACCGGGGCTTCTTCTGCCTGCCGGAGGTGGACATCAACATCCCGTTCACCCCCGGCATGGCGGCACTGATCCAGTCCAGGCTGACCCCGGCCACCGCGCACGAAGCCATGACGACCGGCCGTCGTTACGGCGGTACCGACGCGGCGGGGGCAGGCCTGGTGGACGCCGCGGTCCCGGAGGTGGACGTGCTCGCGAACGCCCTCGACCGGGCCCGCCCACTGGCGAACAAGAACCCGCAGACCCTGAAGGCGATCAAGGCGCAGATGTACGCCGGCCCACTGGAGGCGCTCCGTAGCTAGTGCCCCGTCCAGGTGGATTGGGGTGATTATCGGCGGATCCCGGTGTTCGCTGGCAAGGCGCCGGAAGGTCCTCGTACCGGGTTGTACTTGGGCCTTTCGGCAACGCGGCCAGCGGGCGGCGGGGCCGTCGAGAATCATGCCGTATCCGCCTGGACGGGGCACTAGTGATCCTCGGGCGGTCCCACCTCCGTCAGTGCCCGGTCGGCGAGTCGCAACCACCGCGCCACCCCGATGTCGGCAAGAAACCGGTCATCGTGGCTCACGACCACGAACGCCCCCTGATACGCCTTCAAAGCGCTGGTCAGCTGCTCCACGCTGACCAGGTCGAGGTTGTTGGTGGGCTCGTCGAGCAGCAGCAACCGCGGCGCGGGCTCCGCCCGCAACACGCACAACAACGTGGCACGCAACCGCTCGCCGCCCGACAGGGCGCTGACCGGCAGCGAAGCCCGCTCCTCACGGAACAGGAAGCGGGCCAGCAGGTGCATGGTCTCCGTGACGGACAACGACGGTGCGAAGGCCCGCAGGTTCTCTACGGTGCTGCGTGATGGGTCGAGCAGGTCCAGCCGCTGCGACAGGTAGGCGACCCGCCCGTCGGCCCGGCGCATCAACCCCCCGTCCGGTTCGAGATCGCCGCTCACCACCCGCAACAGCGTCGACTTGCCGACCCCGTTGTCCCCGGTCAGCGCCACCCGCTCCGGCCCGCGCACCGCGAGCGTCACCCCGTCGCCCGCGAACAGGTCCCGCACCCGGATCCGCTCACCGTGGAACACGGTCCGCCCGGCGGGCACCGCCGTTTCGGGCAGTGACAGGGAAAGCGTGTCGTCCTCCCGCAACGCGAGGTCCGCCTCGTCGCGCCGGGCCCGCGCGTCCTCGACCCGCTGCGAGTGCACACCGTCGGCCCGTCCCGCGGATTCCTGCGCCTTCCGCTTCAGCCCACCGCGAATGATCCTCGGGATGTCGGTGTTGGTGCGCGCACCGGTGGCGGCCCGCTTGGCCGCGCGTTCCCTGGCCTCAGCCATCTCGCGCTTCTCCCGCTTGAGCTCCGCCTCGGCGCCGCGCAGGTCCTTCTCGGCCACCTCACGCGCGGCCTGCTTCGCCTCGTCGTAGGCGGAGAAGGGGCCGCCGAAGAACACGAGCCGACGGGGCTCCAGCTCCGCGATCCGGTCCATCCGGTCGAGCAGCGCCCGGTCGTGGCTCACCAGCAGCAGGCACCCCTTCCAGTCGCCGAGGACGTCGTAGAGCCGCAGGCGAGCGGAGCGGTCGAGATTGTTCGTCGGCTCGTCGAGCAGCAGGACGTCCGGCTGCTTCAGCAACTGGGCGGCCAGGCCGAGCGACACGACCTGCCCGCCGCTGAGCGTGCCAAGGGTGCGGTCCAGCGTGACGCCGCCGAGCCCGAGCCGGTCGAGCTGCGCCAGCGCGCGTTCCTCGACGTCCCAGTCGGTCCCGACGATGGTGAAGTTCTCCTCGCTCGCGTCCCCGGCCTCGATGGCCGCGAGCGCACGCATGACGGGCGCGATCTCCAGCACCTCGGCCACGGTCGGCTCACCGGTGAGCGGCAGGGTCTGCGGCAGGTATCCGAGCACCCCGTCGACGGCCACGGACCCCCGGCTCGGCACGTACTCACCGGCGAGCAGCTTCAGCAGCGTGCTCTTGCCCGCCCCGTTGGGCGCGACGAGCCCGGTGCGCCCGGCACCGAAGGAGAAGGAGAGGTCGGTGACGACGGAGGTCCCGTCCGGCCACGAAAAGGACAGGTTGGTGCACACGATCTTGGACATGACGACGCTTCCATGGGCGCGGGCGTGCGAATGCCGCCCGGAGTCGACAGGGCAGAAGATGGCGCGACCGAACGCGGTGTCACCACGCGGGGCACCGCCGGTCAGGCTCCGGAGCTACCCGGAGACGTCGTCCTCGGCCACCATCGGAAGCGTGCTCCTCACGATCAACTGTCCTCGAACATAGCAGCACCGCGCGGCCAGGGGCCGACGGTTTTCAGCACCCTCCCGGCACCTTGACATCGCTTCGAACATTTGTTCGACTACTGGTAGGAGTCCGGCGGCGGGACCCGCGGCGGGAGGGGCCGCGGTTCGTGGTGGCGACCTCGGCGCGCTGCCGTCCGAGGTGGAGCACCCGGCTTCGTCCTCGGACTGGTGCGGAGTCCTGGATGGTGATCTTGCATGTGCGCTTTGAAAGGTTTGCCGATTTCGGTCCGGTCGGCCAGTCTTTCCGCCATGCCTGACGCAATGCCCGCGGAGACGGGTCGTTGGTTCCTCGCCGAGGGCATCGACGACATTCCCGCTCGGGTGCGCCAGGAAGGCGCGTTCATGCCGCGCCCATTGCCGTCGATGGTGCGGCTGCTGCCGCAGACCTACCGAATTCTCGCCGAGGCCGAACAGGCAATTGGAAGGCTCGACGAGGCGGCGGCGCGGCTGCCCAACCGTGCGGGGCTCGTACGGTTGGCCCAGCTGCGCGACGTACACGGTTCGGGAGAACTCGGCGGCGTCTTCTCCGCGTTGCGGGAACTGCTCATCGCGGATTTGCCGGGTACCGCGGGAAAATCCGGGGTCGACCTCGGCCTGCGGCGGTATCTGGTGGCAGGCGACGAGGCGGTCGCCTGGGTCCAGGCGGGCGGCGCGATCAACCTCGCACTGCTCAGCCAACTCGGCTGGATCCTCGACGGCACGGCCGAGTCGCTCGGGTACATCGAGGGCGACGAGGTGACCGAGGTGTCGTGGCGCACCGGGCCAGGTTGGCTCGGTGGGCCGGAACCACGCGATGCCTACCTGATCGCCGGGCCACCCGGCGCGGAGCTGCAGACCAGCGGCATGCAGTGGTCGGCCTGGGTGGACTCCGGCTGCGAGGCGCCGCTGCTGGCCAGGGTCGCGCTGGGGCACTACCAGCTGTCCGTGCTCGCGCCGGTCGCGCACGCGGGCCACCTCTCCCGGCTGTACATCACGCTCGCGCTGATTCGGGAAGGCGCGCTGGCCGACCCGCTGCTGCCCATGTCGGAATGGCTGAGCAGGCACCGCGACGAATACCGGGACCACATTCTCGGCATGGTCCACAAGGGTGATCTCGACGGATTCCTCGTGTTCTTCGCGGAGGGCGTCGCGGACCTGTGCCGCAACCAGCTGCGATTCATCGAACGGGTCGAACGAATCAGCGAGGAACACCTCGGCAGGATCGGCAGGCGCATGGACGGAATCGTGCGGGTCACCAGGGACCTCGCCGCCACCCCGATCACCACGAACCTGCAGATCGCGCAGCGGTGCGGAATCACCGTGCAACAGGCCGCGAGCCTGACGAAACAACTCCAGCGAATGGGCGTCATCCGCAGCATGAACGGCCACAACCACCCGCAGGTTTTCGCGGTCCCGGCCGTGATGGACCTCTTCGAGCTGAACTACCCGACCCCACCGGATGGCGACGACGAGGTGTTCGACAGGTAGGGGAAGTCCGGATCGCCTTCCGGCTCCGTCGCCAGCAGCGCCCGAACCCGGTCCGCCTCCGCCTCGTCGACACCGACGAGCATGGCGAGTGCCCGGCTCCACCAGCGCCGCGCGGCACCGTGCTGCCCCTGCTCCCACCGTGTCCGCCCGCACCACACGAGGACGCGGGCGTGGTCGGCCGGTGCCGCACCGGCCTGGATCATCAGCTCGTCGGCCTGGTCGAAGTAGCCCATGGCCGACCGCACCCGGCCCGCGGCGTGCATGGTGGTGCCGACCTCGGTCAGCCCGGCCGCCGTCCCGGGCTGGTCACCGGCGTCGCGGCGCACGTCGACCAGCGCCAGGTACGCGTCGAGCGCCTTCGCCAACCTGCCCCATTCGCGGTACAGCGAACCCAGTGCGCTCAGCACCCGGTCCTGGTCCCGCAGCCCGTCGCGACGCGCGATCGCCAGTGCACGCACCCGAAGATCAACTCAGCCGACTACTCGCGGAATCGGGTCTGACCAGTGCCTTTGTGTCAAGGACATGTCTCTGACAGAATGTCCGGAGCCGTGAAGGAAGGTGTGCCCTCACCGTCTCGGCTGACAGTGCACGTCGCGGTTCGAATCCGGTGGTGACCGAAGTGTCGCAGCAGACTGAGTCTGCCCTCAACTGCGCAAGCCTCTGAAGAATCGAGGTCAATTACGAGAACGAGGTCAACTCGCGACACGTTCTCTTAAGTCGACATTGCCATTCCTGATCGGCCCGAGTTTTGGGTCAAGCTACCGTATCGACCTCCTATTTCCGGGGCCCGCTGAAACGTCGATCCTCGATGCGTATGGTTAGGTTCGAGGGTTCGAGTGTCACCCCAGCGACTGGCCTTACTGGGCCTTCCTCGGTCGGAACAAAACTCCACCGGTGAACGATGGTAGCCAGCATTACGGCGAGTACGTTATTTCCGAAAACGTCTCCGATGCATTTTCTGCGACCTGCTCCAAATCCCATAAAGCTCGCGCGCTGCACGGGCGAGATTTCGTGGTTTCCCCAACGCTCGGGGAGGAATTTCTCCGGCTCTGGAAAGATGCTTGAGTCGCGATGGATATAGTACGGACTGAAAACAACACCAGCCCCTTTGGGGATACGATACCCGCCCAGGGTGGTGTCGGCCACCGCGAGTCTACTGATCAACCATGCTGGCGGATAGAGTCGGTTGGTCTCCCAAATCACCTGGTGTGTGTACGGCAGCTTTGTCAAATCCTCGTTGTCAGGCGCGGGACGGTTCTGCAGAACCGTGTCTACCTCTGAGCGGAGCGCTTCCAGGGTCTTCGGGTGCTGGGTCAGGAGCCAGATGGCCCACGAAAGAATAGCAGCCTCGGTCTCTACGCTTCCAGCGAGGATCGTCCGGATTTCGTCAAACACCTCTATGTCCGTCAGCCCTTCGCCGGTGGCCTGGTTTCTGCTGGCCATGATTATTGAGAGGACATCATTGTATTGGAACCCGGCCGACCGGTAGCTTTTGATTACCTCGTGGATGGCCGCGTTGAAGCGGCGTTGTGACCTGCGGTAGGCTAGGTTGGCTGGTAGTGGCAGTTCATGCGCGACCTTCACCGGGATGAGCACGCGCCGGTATGCTCCCCGCAGGATGTCGGATAGGGTTACTCGCAGTACTTCTGCGGCTTCTTCGGCATCCTCGGCAGCGATCAGGGTTTTTGTGCTGATGGTGGCGAACATGCGGAATGCTTCTTTATGGAAGCTGATCTCGCTTCCCGGTTCCCAGGAGTCAGCCAAGGTAGTCGCGCACTCGGCCATCGTGGCCGCGTACACCGCGAGGCGGGACCGTTCAAAGGCGGGCTGCATCTCCAAACGTTTGCGAGGATGGTCGGCCGCACTGCAGGACGCCAGGCCATTACCTGCGAACAGTCGAACGGCATCGATGATGGGTCCGCCCTTATCGTAGGAATGGTAATCGCCTACCAGGACCTGCCTGGCGAGTTCGGCACGCTTAATCAAAAAGGTGGTGCGTCCGCCTAACTTAAGCTTGAGGATTGGCGAGGGATGATGGCTAAGTTCTTCCAAGAGTCCCAGAGGGTTGCGAATCATGCGAACTGTGTGGCCGATCATCGGGAAACCGCCCGGAGCCAGTGGGCTTTCCTTCGCTTCATCCATGGTGTGCGCCTCTCACGTGTTGGGATCTGGTCAGGCAGGGCCGCCCATCATTTCGGAAAACTTTGCAGTTAGCTCGGCTTACCTTCAGTTAGTGGATATGCTAGATGCTGGTAGCGAACGGTGGTCATGCCCCAGTCCAGATGGCCGCGCATCCAATCGCGTAGGCCAGACAGGATCGAACTAACTGTGCTGTATGAGGCGTTTTTCAGGGCCTGCTCTTGCAGGTTCGCTAGGTTCCCCATGGCGATTTTCTGGAACTCGGCTACCCGTTTGGCGATCATGTCCTCTAGGCGGTGTGTCGCTTGTTCGGGACTCATGGATTCGTATCGCTCTAGAATCAGGACATAGTTATGCACGTCGCCGTGGGCGCGTTCTTTTTCGACGGTGAATATGTCGTCGGTCCAGCAGACGACGTCAGCTGCTGCGGTGACCAGTTCCTGGAAGGGCTCGCTTAGATAGAGGCAGTCGGGAAGGGTCTCTCCTATCGCGTATTCCAGCAGATCTAGCGACGGCCAGATCGCGCCCGCGTCACGCCGGGCTGCGGGGAATTCCGTCACGGTGGGTGTCCGGTTTGCTTGCCTGTTTGCAGACTCCCACCGGCATGCGGTGAGATAGTCACGGACGTGACCGTCAAACCTCCGCCGCCAGTGCTCAGGCATCGGCAGCAGCAGCCGCTCCCGTACGTCAGCGAACGCGTTGGAGAGAGCGAGGCTCGTCGGTCCTGGCTGAGCATCATCGAGAACGGGCAGCAAGCGAGCGATGAGACGGTCCGCCGTGTCCACCGACCGACCCGTGTCGCCCTCGTCGAATTGGTCGTCGATCAGGAACAGCCAGCCGATCCAGTCCGCACAGACCTCAAGCCTGCGCCGTTTGGACGCTAGCGCGTAGACGCGGGCGGTCAGGCTGCCGGGCGCGGTGCGCTCGAATCGCTCCCGTGCTCGGTCGGAGGAGACCAGGCCGCTGTCACGAACCCAGCGGCGAACATGGTCTTCCGCGTTCATCTCCCACCGGCTGACCCGCAACGGGAACACGGCCAGATGCCGGATCATGTCATCCACTTGGTACCTCGCTCGGTCATGTGAAGTTAGCCGCTGCGTGGTCGGTGGCCCTCCGCCAGCAGTTCCCGGAGCCGGATCACCAGCGGCCTGCAGGCGTCCAAGACCTGCTGCTAACAACCGGCAGCTCGGGCCCGCCTGCGGTCAACCCGATCGCGGACACGGGGAAACCAGACCGGATCGATGTCCCCGGCCCGCCGGAACTGGTCGTTCGGTGAAATTTGACATGTCGGCCGTCCTGCCTATCGCCGCCATATCCATGTCTCTTGGTAAAGTTCCGAACAAGTCGTGTGTGTCCACAGTTGTAGTTAACCACCACGGTCGGTGGATCGAAATCCACGCATCAGGTGGACATGTTTAACCTCGACATGTGTTTAACGGCGAGACCATCAGGTCCTTGATGCAAAACGTGCCGCGCGCGCAATTGAGCGCCCTGGTTCAGGCTCTTCTGCCGTTGGTGTGGGTGGGGTTTCATGATCGATTAGGGCGCACGCCGTGCGCCGTCTACGTTTCTGACTTGCGAAGGTAAGGAACGATCATGGACGGGACGGCGTGCGCCCTACGAGACTATTACGGGACCTGCTGGGGGTCCAGGACACGGTGGTCGAGTCGACCTATCGGGAAGACCACGGCGAGGACGACGGGTGGGATCTGGTGCTGCGGGTTCGGGCCAGAGCCGGGCAGCGGGGGCGGTGCTCACGCTGCCGGCGACGGTGCGCGGGCTACGACCGGCGCGGGCAGGCGCGGCGGTGGCGGAGCCTGGACTGGGGCGCGACCATGGTGCATCTGGAGGCGGAGGTGATCCGGGTGTCCTGCCCGGAGCATGGGGTCGTGGTCGCGCATGCGCCCTGGGCGCGCCCGACAGCGCGGCACACCCACGCGTTCGAGGACACCGTGGCGTGGTGGACCGCGCGCGCGGCGGCCTCGACGGTCGCGGAGTTCTTGCGCACCACCTGGCGGGCGGTCCAGGCCATCGTGGAGCGGGTGGTGACCGAGCAGGCCAGCAAGACCGACCTGCTGGCCGGCCTATGTCGCATCGGGATTGATGAGATCGCCTACCGCAAGGGGCAGCGGTATCTGACCTGCGTGGTCGATCATGACACCGGCAGGCTGGTGTGGGCGGCCGAGGGCCGTAACTCCGAGACTGTGCTGAAGTTCTTCGACGCCCTCGGCGCTGAACGCACCAAACAGCTCACGCACGTCTGCGCTGATGGTGCCCAGTGGATCCACACCCCCGTGAAGGCCAGAGCACCCCAAGCGGTGCTGTGCCTGGACCCGTTTCACGTCATTCAGTGGGCCACCGATGCTGTCGACACGGTACGCCGTGGACTATGGAACACCCTGCGCGGCAAGGGAAACACCGCGCAGGCCAGTGATGTTAAGGGACTCCGCTGGGCTGTGCTGAAGAATCCCGAGAACCTTACCGGCGCCCAGCGCACCACGATCGCGACCATCGCCAAGACCAACAACCGGCTCTACCGCTCCTACCTGCTCAAGGAGCAACTCCGCGCGGTGTTCGCCGCGCGAGGCAAACCCGGCCGGGTCCTGCTCGCCGGGCGGATGGCCTGGGCCGCCCGCTGCCGCATCCCCGAGTTCGTCAAGCTGGCCAAGACCATCAAGTACTACCTGCCGCTGATCCGCAACACCCTCGATCATGGACTGTCCAACGCCCGCAGCGAATCCACCAACACCCACCTACGCGTCCTCACCCGACGCTCCTACGGCTTCCGCTCACCTGAGGCACTCATCACCATGGCCATGCTCACCCGAAGCGGCCTCTGCCCGCCACTACCCGGAAGACCCTCACAGGACTGACACCAAACTCACCCACACGAACGGCAGTAGGTCCCGTGATACGTCGTCGTATGACCGGACGGCGTTTCACCGGATCCGGGGCGGTTAGTCCGTTCGGACGAATCCCGCGCGCGCGTGTGACGTTTGTGTACTGACTCGACGATGCAGGCAGGGAATGCAAATCCGGCAACGCCCATAATCCGCACGGCAAGGACGAGGTTCCCGTGGTCGAGCTTCCTGAACATGACCCGGTGTTGCGCGACAAGGTTCGTCGGTTGATGGGTGTGCTGCGTCAGCTCGCCGTCGCCAAGACGCGACCGATCCGGTCGATCACCAACTACGAGGAGATGCTGCTGCTCGCGGACGCGGCCGAGCATCTCCCGGTGCGTACCGCGGTGGAACCGGGAGACGAGATCCTGCGGGCTGTGCGGGTGCGGCGCGACCCTGAACCGCCCTGTCCGCGCGTCGTGGTGCCATGGATCGACCACGCCCGGGGGTCGCTCGACGAACCGGTACTGCGGGAGAGCGTGCTTCTTCCTGGAGTGAACCGGCCCAGCTCTGTCACCGACCACCCCGAAGTGGCCAAGCAGTTCTCGACCTGGATGGCCGCGTGGCGGCCGTGGGCGGCAGAGGAGCGTCTGCGGCGGCCACGCGCTGAACTGTTCCAGAAGCTGTTCGACCTGCACCGGATCGCGCAGGAGCGTCCGGAGTCGGTCGAGATAGTTGTCGCCGCGGGGCTGCTGCACGCGCCCGGCGAACAGGGTGAGGCAGGCGTCCGGATCCATCTACTCACCCAGGCCGTCAGCATCGAGCAGGACCCGCAGTCAGGTGCCATGGTGTGCGCGTTGATGCCGGAGAGCGTCGTCCGCCTCGAAGCCGAGGAAGTGCTGTCCGGCCTCGCATTGTTCGACCAGAGCGGGACCGCGGTTCTGCGTGACCGTCTGCTTGAGACAGTGTCCTCTCCGTTGGACCCGGCTGCCGTCGCCTACCTCAAGGAATGGGCAGGCCGCGCTCTGCTGACCGGGCACACCGTGAGCGAGGAATGGGCACTGCCGACTGGGCAGGTCACCCAGCTCGGTTTCGCCCCGGCGCTGGTGGCCAGGCGACGTGGCGCCTTCGCACTGCGCGAGTTCTACGACGCGATCACCCGGTCCCTCGACAGCGACGACACGCCGGTCCCGCTCGGCCTCGCTCAACTCGTCGAGGCCATCGAGCCGTCGGACCGGCTGGCGTGGCTGGAACGCACCGGCGGGGTCGGGTCTGCGGCACTGGCCGAGGACCCGCTGTTCCCGCTGCCCGCGAACGACGACCAGGCACAGATCATCGATCGGCTCGGTGGCGACAGCGGCGTTGTCGTGGAGGGCCCACCCGGCACCGGTAAGACACATACCATCGCCAACCTGGTCAGTGCCCTGCTTGCCCGGGGTCAGCGGATCTTGGTGACGGCGGAGAAGGCGCAGGCGTTGCGGGTACTGCGGGACAAGCTGCCGCAGCAGATGCAGGACCTGTGCGTCTCGCTCACCGACGCGTCGGCCAAAGGCAATTCCGACCTGGCGCGCAGTGTCGCGGCGCTGGCCGGTGCGAAGACCGACTTCAACCCGCAGTCTGCGGCGCGCCGCATCGCCGACCTGACCGCCCGCCGAGCCGAGGCCCGTGCCAGGAAGAGCCGGATCGTCGAGGACATCCGGGCACTGCGTGAGTCGGAGACCTACATTCATCCCGAGATCGCTCCCGACTACCGCGGGACGCTCGCCGACATCGCCCGGCAGGCTGCGGCGAATGTCGAGGTCGACGGCTGGATACCCGGGCAGGTCTCCGGCCCCGAGCCTCTGTCGGCGGGCGAGATCCGACAGCTGGTGGAGCTGCTGCGCACCGCGAGCGAACAACGCCGGTCCCGCCGGAACCAGCGGATGCCCAGGGCCGACGCCCTGCCGGCCGACACGTGGCTGGCGAAGCAGACCGAGATCATCGTCCGCGGTGATGCCGTGCGGGCCACCGACGGCAGCGGGCTGGTCGCCGTCCTGGGGGAGCTGCCCGGACAGGTGTTGTACGACCTCGACGTGGCCTGCAGGCAGGTGGCGGAAGCGACCGCCGCCCTGCGGGCCGCACCCACCGATGCAGCGTGGGCAACCCAGCTGACGAACTCGTTGCTCGCCGGCACCTCGATGCACCTGTGGCAGCGCGCGACCGGGCAACTCGGGCTCGTCGACGAAGCGATCTCGCACGACCAGCACGCCGGTTTCGTGCAGGTGACGGTGTCGCCCGCGCTCGACCCCGAGGTCGGTGCCGGCGTCTTCGAGCGGTTCGCCACCTTTCTTACGTCCGGTGGGCAGTCGCGCAAGATGTTCAAGGGCGTCGAGCAGAAGGCCGTGGAAGCGCTGGCCGGTGCCGTGACGGTCGCAGGCGTGGTGCCCAGCACCAGTGAGACGGTCATCGTCGCGGCCCGGCACCTGCGGGTCCTGGCGGCAGCGAGGACCCTCGCGATGGCGTTCGCGCCTCTTGGCCTGACCATTCCGCTGGAACTGGATCGCGGCTCCCTGGTCGAACGCCTCCGGCAGGTTCGTCACCTCTGTTCGTTGGTCGGGGCGGTGCTCGCCGCGGGCAGTGAACTCGCGAAACCCCTGTCCGTTCTGCCGGCCACGACCCGGCCTGCGCTGACGTCGATCGACCACCTGGATCTGATCGGCTCGGTCACGAGCGCCGTGGCGGACAGCATGCGGGCCGCTCTCGCGCAGGCCGAGCTGGTCCGCACCGCCGACGAGGTGCTCGCCCTGGTGTCCACCTCCGCACGACCGCCGGAGCTGACCGCCGTGGCGGACGCGATCCGGGCGATGGACGTGGCCCGCTACGCCGAGGCACTGGCTGCGCTCGATCATGCCCGAACCCAGCAGCGGGACCAGCTCGTCTGTGACGAACTCGACCAGCGCCTGACCGATCGCGCGCCCGAACTGCGCACCATGCTGGCTGCGACGCCGGACCACCCCGACTGGCAGACGCGGCTCGCGCGGTGGTCGCCGGCGTGGGCATGGGCGTGCGCCAGGACGTGGCTCGACGAACGAGCCCAGCACGGACTGGAGGACCAGCTCGACGCCGAGCTGGCGTCGACGGTGAGCGACCTCGCCGTGCTCACCGCCGACCTCGCGGCGGCGAAGGCCTGGAAGGCCTCGATGGAGCGGATGAGTGCCCGCCAGGTGCAGGCGTTGCAGAGCTACCGGTCGGCCATGTCGAACGTCGGCAAGGGCACCGGCAAGTACGCGGAGAAGTTCCGGCAGGCAGCGCGGCAGGCCATGGTCGTCGCCCAGGAGGCCGTGCCAGCCTGGGTGATGCCGGTGCAGCAGGTGCTCGCGTCGATCCCGGCCGAACCCAACGCGTTCGACGTCGTCATCGTGGACGAAGCCAGTCAGGCGGAGCTGACCAGCAGCTTCCTGCTCTGGCTGGCGCCAAGAGTGATCGTGGTCGGCGACGACAAGCAGTGCACGCCGTCGGAGATCGGTGCCGGATCGCTCAACCCGATCTTCCAGCGGTTGGACACCGAGCTGCCGGACGTGCCGGAGTACCTGCGCGCGGACCTCACCCCGAAGTCCAGCATCTTCTCGATGCTGCGTTCCCGCTTCGGGCAGATGGTCCGCCTGCGCGAGCACTTCCGGTGCATGCCGGAGATCATCGCCTGGTCGTCGAACGAGTTCTACCTCGACGCCCCGCTCGTGCCGGTGCGGCAGTTCGGCGCAGATCGCCTGCCTCCGCTGCGCACCACCTATGTCAGCGGCGCCTACGTCGAGGGACAGAACGCCACGTTGACCAACCCGGTGGAGGCGAAAGCCATCGCCGACTCCGTGCTGACCTGTCTCGACGATCCGGCATACGACGGCAAGACGTTCGGCGTCGTGGTGCTTCAGGGACAGTCCCAGGTGGACCTGATCACCGCGGAGATCGGCGCGCGGATGAGTGCCGAGGACTGGGAGCAGCGACGCTTCCGCGTCGGCACACCACCGGACTTCCAGGGCGACGAGCGGCACGTGGTGTGGTTGTCGCTGGTCGTGGCCCCGGAACAGAACTTCGCGTCGCTGACCCGGGACGAGTTCCGCCGTCGGTTCAACGTGGCCGCGTCCAGGGCGCAGGACCAGCTCTGGCTGTTCCACTCAGTCACCGCCGACCGACTGCGCACGACCGACCTCCGCCACTCCCTGCTGACCTACATGCTGAGCACCGGCTCGGCCCCGCTGCCACCTGCGCTCACCGACGTCTCGCCCGATGTCCGGCAGCCCCCGTTCGACTCATTATTCGAACAGCGGGTCTTCCTCGACATCACCGCGCGCGGCTACCACGTCACACCGCAGGTAGAAGCCAACGGACGGCGGATCGACCTGGTGGTGACCGGGGCGGCGGGCAAACTGGCCGTCGAATGTGACGGCGACGCATTCCACACCACACCGGAGCAACGGATCGCCGACCTCCAACGCGAACAGGAGCTGAAGCGCTGCGACTGGACGTTCTGGCGGGTCCGCGAGTCCCAGTACTACCTGAACCGGGAACGCGCGCTGTCGTCACTGTGGCCCACCCTCAACAGCCTGCGCATCGGTCCGCACGCCACCGCCACGGACGCCGCCGCCGGCGAGGCACAGGTGGCGTGGACGCCGACGACGACCGCGCAGCCCGACGAACCCACACAGGACGAGCCAGAGCCCGACGAGATCAAGCCGGCGGAGCCGGTACGGCTCGCCACCGTCACTAGTGACCCCGTGGCGACCGCTCCGCTACCGTCGAATTCGGACCTGACACCCGACGAGCTCACCAGATCGTTGACGACGCTGGCCAAAGCCGGCCCGCTGTCGTCCGTTCAGGTAGCTGAGCAGTACGGCATCACCACCGCGGAAGCGCGGGAGGTGCTGACACGCATGGTGTCGATCGGGCTGTTGGCACGGATCGGACAGACCCGCGGCACCCGCTACGTCCTGCCAGGAGACGTCCCGTCGGTCAGCACACCGGAGGTATCGCAGCCGACCGCGGACCAACGTACGCAGGTACTGCGTGAGGCTGGTCGGCGGGCGCTGACCAACGAGATCGTCCGAGACCTCCTCGCAGTGGATGCCGACACGGCTCGGGCCACGCTCGCGGCGTTGGTCGCCGAGGGCTTGCTCGACAAGCAGGGACAGCGTCGAGGGACCCAATACGTGCTCGCCGAGCGACTGGACCGACTTGACGCCGACCTCAACGACCCGGAGCTACACGCGGTATGGAAGTTGTCCGCGACCCGGCCGATCACCAACGCCGACGTGCGCAAGGCGTTGCAGGTTAGTGCGAACCGCGCCCAAGACCTGCTCCGCGCCCTCTACGAACGCGACCTGCTAGAACGCCATGGCCCACGAGGTGAGCGGCGGTACAGTCGTTCGACGTGACCTGTGCCCCGAAAGCACCAAGGTGGTGGACGCGCAGCCCGCGTCCACAACGCTGCCGAGAACACTCGACGGCGAAAGATCGGCTGAAGCAACCGCGCGCGGCCAGCTCGCCTCACGTCGTAGTGCTGGACAGTCTCGCAGTTACGGGTTCGTGCTGGCTATATGAGCTGCAGTGCGCCGCCATACGTCGTCCGATGAGGTCGTGGCCTGGATAGTGATGAACGTGGATGTGCTGGTTACGGCTGCACAGGGGCGAACCTGCCGCTGATACCAGTCGCAGGCCATGGGGTGGCGCAGGGTGTGGCCGAGCAGATGTCGCCGGCCACGGTGCGCCGCTGGCTGGCCCGGGACGCGATCAAACCCTGGCAGTTCCGGTCGTGGTTGTTTCCCCGGGACCCGGATTTCGCGGTCAAGGCCGAGCGGGTGCTGGACCTCTACGAAGGTCGTTGGGAGGGCCGCAAGCTCGGGCCGCGGGAGTTTGTGATCTCCAGTGATGAGAAGACCTCGATCCAAGCCGGTGTCATTGGTCGTACAACCAGGACTGTGCAGGAACCGGCGAGACAAGACCACCAACAGCCGCAACGACTGGCACTCACACCTGGTAGGTGTCTTCCAGTACCAGCCGCTCGGCTGTTGATGTTGCCCATGTTTTGCGCGCCCCCGGCAGGACTCGAACCTGCGACCCAGAGCTTAGAAGGCTCCTGCTCTGTCCGCTGAGCTACGAGGGCATGAGGCTGCCGCCCGCCGGAGGCGGATGGCAGTCCCAGTGGGTCTGATCGTTCGTGGAGGCTCTGGCGTTTCTCGTTCCGGCCAAGTTGGCCTGAGTTCACACCGCCGCGGCAGTCGAGCCGCGGACCTGGAGGTCCACTTCGAGAGTGACCTGTCTGCCCGGTCTTGCGCCGTCGAGCATGCGTAACGCCAGCTCACCGGCCTGTCGGCCCTTGGCGACGAGGTCCTGGCGCACGGTGGTCAGTGGCGGATCGGCCCAGCTGGCGGCCGGGGTGTCATCGAAGCCCACGATGGAGACCTCTCCCGGTACCGACAGTCCGAGCTCGTTCGCGGCGCGGATCGCGCCCAGCGCCAGCTCGTCGGACATGCAGAGCACCGCGGTCGGTCTCGGTTCGAGGCCGAACAGCCACCTGGCGCCCTCCCTGCCCATCTCGCGTGCGTTGCCCGGCGCCTCCCAGAACGGCACCGACTCAGCGACAATACCCTGTTCACCCAGGGCTTTGAGGTATCCGGCAAGGCGGTCGAGGGTCACCTCGAAGTGTGCGTCTTCGATTCTCTGCCTGCTGACCGGCCCGCCGACGCCGTCCGCGCTCAGGCCGAGGCCGACGATGCCCACCCGCCGGTGTCCCAGCTCCGCGACGTGCTTCGCGGCCAGGTACGCGCCGCCCTTGTCGTCCACCCGTACCCGTGCCGACCGTGGCACGGCGGGCTGGTCGACCACCACGAGCGGCAGGTCGCGTGCCTGTACCGCCTCTAGTGCGGGCGCGTTGTCCGGCAGCGAGTAGGCCACCACGATGTCGGTCTGCGCCCGCATCACGGACCGCGCGCGCGGTCCGTCGCCGCTCAGACCGGGCAGGAGCAGCAGAGACCGCTCTCCGCTGTCCACTGTGGACGACAGGGCGTCGAGCATGATCGACAGCGCCGGGTCGGAGAACGCCGACGACAGCCCGTCGCACAGCATGAACGCCACCGAGCCTGCCTGTTTGGTCGCGAGGCTCCGCGCGACCGGGTCCGGTCCGGCGTACCCGAGTTGCTTGGCGGTCGCGATGATCCGCTCACGCAGGGCGGTGGACAGCTGGTCCGGCCGGTTGTACGCGTTCGACACCGTCGCCCGGGAGACGCCGACGTGCTGGGCAACGGTGTCCAGCGTCGGTCGCCTTTCCCGGTCCTGGGTCACCGCGCAAGCCTACGACCAGGTGCTTCAGCAAACCCGTAGCCATGACTGAAGCGCTTCAGTACGATGGTCCGCGAGGAATACTTAGGGAGGAGAAGCCGGTGCGTTCGGGGCGTCTGTCGGTGTTCTTGGTGTTCGCGCTCAACGGCGTCGTCATCGGCTCGTGGGCGCCACGCATGCCGACGCTGGCCGAACAGATCGGCGCAGGCGCCGGTGTGCTCGGCCTGGCACTGCTCGGCGCGAGCATCGGCATGATCGCCGCCGCGTCGTTCGCCGGCCGGCTGTGCGCGCGGTTCGGCGCACGGGTGATGGTGCTCGGCTCTGCGCTCACGACCGCGGCCGTCCTGCCGATCCTGGCCTCGGTCGGCTCACCGGTGCAGCTGGGACTCGTCCTCGTCCTGCTCGGCGCCTCGGTCGGCATGCTCGACGTGGCCATGAACGTGGCCGCGGTGACCGTCATCCGCCGCACGGAACGCCCGCTGATGCCGGTCTTCCACGCCGGGTTCAGCTTCGGCGCACTGGCCGGGTCGATGGGCGCCGCGTTCGCCGCGGGACACGGGCTCGGCCTGGTCCCGCACTTCTCGCTGGTCGCGGGCGTCACCGTGCTGTTCACCGCGGGCGTGATCAGGTTCGTGCCCCGTGAGCAGGCCGGCGCAGGCACCGTCGAGCGCACCGGCCGCGACCGCCGCATGCTGCGCAGGCCGGTCCTGTGGCTGCTCGGCATGATCGCGTTGTTCTCCGCCGTCGTCGAGGGCGCCAACGGCGACTGGTCGGCCTTGTTCGGCGTCCGCGAGCGCGGCATGTCCGAGGCGGCGGGCGCGGTCACGTTCTCGGTCTTCTGTATCGCGATGGGCGTCGTTCGCCTGTTCGGCGAGCAGATCGAGCGCCGGTTCGGTGCGGTGAAGGTGCTGGTGGCCGGTTCCCTGATGGCAGGACTCGGCATGATCATGATCGCGATCGTGCCGCTCGCGTGGCTCGCCTACGCCGGGTTCGCGCTGGCCGGTGGTGGTCTCGCGTTCGCGTTCCCGGTCGCGCTCGACCTCGCGGGCGCCGTCGGCAGGCGGGGCGACGGGACGGGCGGCGAGCGGGAGATCGGGTTCGTCACGACCATCGCCTACTCGGGCTTCCTGATCGGCCCGCCGATGATCGGCGGCGTCGCGCAGCTGACGAACCTGGAGTTCGCGATCGGTTTCGCCGGCGTCGTCGCGTTGCTGATCGCACCGGTCGCGCTCGCGTCGGCCGCCGCCCGCAGGCGCGAGGACGAGGTGGCCGAACAGGAAAAGGAGTCGATCGCACCGGCGACGCTCTAGACGCCGGTGACTAAAGTCCAAGGAGTGTCCGTCGACAGCATCGCGAAATCCACCCATTCGCGGGTCCCCAGCGTCGTACCGCTGATCTTCGTGGCGGCACCGTTCGCGGCGCTGGTCGCCGTGGTGCTGCTCAGCTTCACCGCCCCAGACGCGACGCTGGACGTGCAGTTGGGCGCGGCGGTCCGCGTGGCGGCGGAAGCGGGCGCCGTGCTCACCGTCGGGTCGCTGTTGTTCGCCGCGTTCCTCGTGGCACCACAGAAGACGGGCATGGTCGGCGCGGGTGGCTACGCGGCGCTGCGGACCGCGGCGTGGTCGGCGCTCGTGTGGTTCGCGGGTGCGATCGCGTCCGTTCCGTTCCTGGTCGCCGACGCGGTCGGCCGCCCGGTGTCGCAGATGCTGCGCGACTCGTCGCTGATGTTCGAGCTCGTCAGTGAGCTCGAACAGGCCAAGGCATGGCTGATCACCGCGGGCGTCGCCCTTTTCATCGCTTTCGCCGCGTTCGTCGTGCTGTCCTGGGGCTGGGTCACGGGACTGTTCGGCCTCGCGGTCTTCGGCGTGCTGCCGGTGCCGATGACCGGGCACTCGTCGTCGGGCGGCAACCACGACCTGGCCAGCAACAGCCTCGTGTTCCATCTCGTCGCCGCCTCGCTGTGGGTCGGCGGGCTGGTCGCGCTGATGATGTATGCCCGGCGTTTCGATCGTGGGCCCGCGATGACGGTCGCCGTCACCCGCTTCTCCTCGGTGGCGCTGGTGTGCTGGATCGCGATGGCGGCCTCTGGCGTCATCAATTCCTGGGTGCGCGTGCCGCTCAGCGAGGTCTTCACCACCCCCTACGGGCGGGTGGTGGTCGCCAAGATCGTCGCGCTGGTGCTGCTCGGCGCGTTCGGCTACTTCCACCGGGAGTACAGCGTCCGCGCCATCCAGGAAGGCGGCACCAGCAGGCTTCTGGTGCGGCTCGCCGCGGTCGAGGTGCTGGTCATGTTCCTCACCATCGGCATCGCGGTCGCGCTGGCCCGCACCCCGCCGCCGCAGCTCGAGTACCTGCCCGGCCAGGTCGAACGGGAGCTGGGCTACCCGATCGACGCCCCGCCGACGCTGGTGAACCTGTTGACCTCGTGGCGGTTCGACCTCATCTTCGGCACGCTCGCGATCGTCATGGCCGTCCTGTACGTGCTTGGCGTGCGCAAGCTGCTGGCCAGGGGTGACACGTGGCCGATGGGCCGGGTAGTCGCGTGGCTCGCCGGTTGCGCGGTGATCCTCGTCGCCACCTCGTCCGGCATCGGCCGGTACTCGGCCGCCATGTTCAGCGTGCACATGGAAGTGCACATGATGCTGTCGATGCTGGCGCCGGTGCTGCTGGTGCTCGGCGGGCCGGTCCTGCTGGCGCTGCGTGCGCTGCCGGTGGCGGGCAAGGACGGGGTGCCAGGACCGCGTGAGTGGCTGCTGACGCTGGTCCGTTCGCCGTTGTCGCGTTTCCTGACCCACCCCGTCGTCGCGCTCGTGCTGTTCGTCGGATCGTTCTACGTCCTGTACTTCTCCGGCCTCTTCGACTGGGCGCTGGACAAGCACTGGGCGCACCTGGTGATGAACGCCCACTTCCTGCTGGTGGGCTATCTCTTCTACTGGCCGGTGATCGGCATCGATCCCTCGCCGCGCAGGCTGCCGCACGTCGCGCGCCTCGGCATGGTGTTCGCGTCCCTGCCGTTCCACGCGTTCTTCGGCGTGATCCTCATGGGCATGAGCACGATCATCGGCGAGCAGTTCTACCGGCGGCTCGCGTTGACGTGGAACACCGACCTGCTGTCCGACCAGCGGCTCGGCGGCGGGATCGCGTGGGCGGCCGGTGAGCTGCCGCTGCTGATCGTGCTGGTCGCGCTGCTGGTCCAGTGGGCCCGTGCGGACGACCGCGAGGCCCGGCGGCAGGATCGCCGCGCCGACATCGAGGGCGACGACTCCGATCACGCCGCCTACAACGCGATGCTGAAGAACCTGTCCGACAAGTCCTAGTACGGCAGCAGCGATAGCGCGGCGCCTACCACGGCCCACCGACATCGGGCCCGCTCACGGCCCCTCCCAGCGGCCACTTGTCCACAGCCGCTGCGCCTGTCCACAACTCGCCGGTAACTTCCGGCGGTCCTGGCGCGCCCGGGGCAGGCTGGGCACATGTTCGAAACACCGATCACCGTGACCGGCCGGGTCGTCACCGACGTGACCACCCGCATGACCTCGACAGGAGACAAGGTGTCCAGTTTCCGCGTCGCGTGCCAGGAACGCCGCTTCGACAAGGAGCAGCAGACGTGGGTGGACGGCGACCGCCTGTACCTCCGCGTAACCGGCTGGCGCAGGCTCGCAGAAGGAATGGGTGCGCTGGAGAAGGGCGACCATGTGGTGGTGAGCGGCCGCATGAAGGTCCGCGAGTACACAACCGACGACGGCACGCTGCGGGCGGACCCCGAGATCGACGCGAGGGCGGTCGGTCCGGACCTGGCCTGGCACACCGTGATCGTCAACCGGCAGTCGTGGGCGTCCTCGGAGCAGCTCGCGCTCGTCGGTCCGTCCGGTCAACCCGGGTCACCAGGAGAGGAGGTGGCCGACGCTGCATGACTCCGTTGGCTCTGCTGCCGGCGGTGGGCCGGCAGGGGTGGCCACGCCCGCTCGTTGACCCGCACACGCCCAGCCCGCCGCGCCCGGTCGGGTGAACCGCCCAGGACCCAGAAGGAGTTGATCACGCAGGCCGTCGCCCGCCGACTCTCCGCTGGAGGATGCCGCCTGACTCGACATCGTTCGCGTAGGCAAAACAGCCACACCGCGGTCATGGCCGAGCACGGGCCGCTCTACGATCGCGCCCATGGCCGAGTTCATCTACACCATGAAGAAGGTGCGCAAGGCGCACGGGGACAAGGTCATCCTTGATGACGTCTACATCCAGTTCTACCCCGGGGCGAAGATCGGGGTGGTTGGTCCCAACGGCGCTGGCAAGTCGAGCGTGCTCAAGATCATGGCGGGGTTGGACCAGCCGAACAACGGCGAGGCGTTCCTGTCCCCCGGGTACACGGTCGGCATCCTCCAGCAGGAGCCGCCGCTGAACGAGGACAAGACCGTCTTGGGCAACGTCCAGGAGGGCGTCGGCGAGATCCACCAGAAGCTCATGCGCTTCAACGAGATCGCCGAGAAGATGGCGACGGACTACTCCGACGAGCTCATGACCGAGATGAGCAAGCTCCAGGAGGACATCGACCACGCGGACGCGTGGGACCTGGACTCGCAGCTCGAGCAGGCCATGGACGCGCTGCGCTGCCCGCCGCCGGACGCGGACGTCACGCTGCTCTCCGGTGGTGAGCGCCGACGGGTGGCGTTGTGCAAGCTGCTGCTGTCGAAGCCGGACCTGCTGCTGCTGGACGAGCCGACCAACCACCTGGACGCGGAGAGCGTGCTGTGGCTGGAGCAGCACCTCCAGCAGTACTCGGGCGCGGTTCTGGCGGTTACCCACGACCGGTACTTCCTGGACAACCTGTCGCAGTGGATCCTCGAGCTCGATCGAGGGCGTGCCCACCCGTACGAGGGCAACTACTCCACCTACCTGGAGAAGAAGGCGGAGCGGCTCGCGGTCCAGGGCAAGAAGGACCAGAAGCTGCAGAAGCGCCTGAGGGACGAGCTGGCGTGGGTGCGGTCCAACGCGAAGGCGCGGCAGACCAAGTCCAGGGCCCGTCTCGACCGGTACGAGGAGATGGCGGCGGAGGCCGAGCGGACGCGCAAGCTCGACTTCGAGGAGATCCAGATTCCGCCGGGGCCGCGGCTGGGCAACATCGTCGTCGAGGTCAACAAGCTCAAGAAGGGCTTCGGCGACCGGGTTCTGATCGAGGACCTGTCGTTCGACCTGCCCCGCAACGGCATCATCGGGGTGATCGGCCCGAACGGCGTCGGCAAGTCGACGCTGTTCAAGACGATCGTGGGTCTCGAGAAGCCGGACGCGGGCGAGGTCAAGGTCGGCGACACGGTGAAGCTGTCCTACGTCGACCAGGAGCGGGGCGGTATCGACCCGAAGAAGAACGTGTGGGAGGTGGTGTCGGAAGGGCTGGACTACATCCACGTGGGCCAGGTCGAGATGCCGTCCCGCGCGTACGTGAGCGCCTTCGGGTTCAAGGGAGCCGACCAGCAGAAGCCGGCGGGTGTGCTGTCAGGTGGTGAGCGCAACCGGCTCAACCTGGCGCTCACCCTCAAGCAGGGCGGCAACCTGATCCTGCTCGACGAGCCGACGAACGACCTCGACGTGGAGACTCTTGGCTCGCTCGAGAACGCGTTGGAGCAGTTCCCCGGCTGTGCGGTCGTGATCTCTCACGACAGGTGGTTCCTCGACCGGGTCGCGACGCATATCCTCGCGTGGGAGGGCACAGACGAGAACCCCGCCAAGTGGTTCTGGTTCGAGGGCAACTTCGAGGGCTACGAGAAGAACAAGATCGAGCGCCTCGGAGAAGAAGCCGCCCGCCCGCATCGGGTCACCTACCGCAAGCTGACCCGCGACTAGGTTGGGGGTGCGGTGGCGGCGGCCTGGAACGACCTACCGGCGACCGGTGGGCTGCACGAGTGCGCCGCACTCGTGAGCTCAGCGGAGGCGCTTCGCGTGAGCGCGCCGGAGCTCAGTGTCCAGCTCGCCAGGCGCGCGTTGCTGGTCGGCGCCACCGACGCCTCGGCAGGCACCACCAGCATCGGTGAGGCCAGGAACCTGTCGATGCGGACGCAGGCCCTGCTCGCGTCCGGACTTGTCCGGATCAGCCAGCACGCGGGGGCCGTCGAACCGGGCTTCGCGGCGCTGGCGCTGGCCGAGACAGGCGGTGCTCCTGACGTCGCCGCCGAGGTGCGGATCGACCTGGCGGCGTGCGCGCAGCACGTCGGCGAGCCGCTCCTCGGCGGTGCGCTCCTACGGCCGGTGCTGGAGTCCACGCAGGTGGCACCGTCGGTGCGGGCCGCGGCGCTGGGCAGGCTCGTCAGTTGCATCGCGCACGTGGCGCGGCGCGACGACATCGAGGACGCGCTCACGGAGGCGGACCGGCTGCTCGCCGTCGACGACGGGATCAGCGCCGACATGCGGCGGATGGAGCGGGCCAGGCTCGCTGTGCGGTCCGCCGGTTACCACCGGTGGTACGGCGACACCGAGGACGCGGTCACGGCGGCCCGCGAGGGGCTCAACCTGCTGACCAGGTTGAGCAACGACCTGAGGTCGGAGTGCGACCGGCTGCGGGCACGGCTGACGCTGGAGCTGGTGTGCGGCCTGCTGGACGAGGGCGAGTTACGGGAGGCGGAGACCGCCGCGCACCCGATCGTCGACGAGCCGGTGCGTGCCACGTCCGCCGCCTCGGTCGGCAGGCTGATGCTGGCGCTGGCGACGCGGGTGTACCTGCCATCGGGCCAGCAGGACCGCGGCAGGCACCTGCTGGACCAGGCCGTGTGGATGGCGGAACGGCATGCCCTGGACGGTTTGCGTGCCGACACGCTGACCGAGGTCTCCCGCCTCGAAGAACAGGCGGGCCGGGCAGGGACCGCGCTCGAGGCGCTGCGGTCGGCACGCGCGGCGGAGCAGCGGCGCATGCGTGCGATGTCGCGCGCGGCCCGGCACGTGGTGGTGGAGGTGGGCGCCAACCGCGCCGTCAGCGACACCACACATCAGTCGGTGGCCGCACTGATGCGCCAGCTCGCACATCCCGTGGGGCTCCCGGGTGCCGTGGCCCCACCACCCCAGGTCTCGCCACCCCCGCCGAAGCCGGCCCAGGAACCATCAACGCCGCCTGCCGCCGAGAACGTCGGCACGGCCGACATGGACGAGAGCGCCCAGCTGCTCGACCAGGAAGGCCTGTTCCGCAGGCTGCGCACGGTCCGCAAGGGCGAACGCCCGGTGGCGCTGACGCTGGTCCGCGTCGAACCGAACCAGGACGGAACCGAGGACCGCGGCCTGGACACGGGCATCATGGCGGGCCTCGCGGACAAGGTCCGCGACATGGCGCCCGACAACGCGGAACTGGCGAGGTCCGACGGCGGTGAACTGGCGGTGCTGCTCCCCGCCACCACGAGGGACCAGGCGGAGGAGTTCGCGGCGACGATCCGCGAAACCGCCATCGAGTCCGACTGGGCGGGCGCGGGCGGCAAGGACATGAGCATCAGCACGGGCGTGGTGCAGACCGATCAGGCAACCACGGACGCGGCAGGCATCCTGACCGCGGCCCGCGACGCGCTCACCCCCGCGCAGACGACAACCAGCGCGGCGACCAGCGCGGGCTCGCTGGCGGACCACGCGGCGGCAGCGCACAGGGCGTTGTCGGAGGACACCCCGACGAAGCCGCTGAGCAACGCCAAGCCGACCACCGAGCCCCAGCAGACGGGCCGCTCGATCCTGAGTTCCCTGAGCATCCCCACCGGCAGCGGTGGCCGCCGACGAGCAGGCGAGGAACAACCGCCAGGTGCGGCGTCCCGCTGGCCGGCGGAAGCGCCACGCTCGACAAGAGCGGAACGCAGGGCTCAGCAGGAGTCGTCATGGCCCGCCGAGCCAACCCCGACGCCCCCCACGGGCTGGCCGGCCCCGGCAGACGAACCAAGCCAGGGCAAACGAGCCGCCACCCCGACACGCCCCTCCTTCAGCGAAACCCGCACCGGCGAGTCCACCACCGCGATAGACCGGACGACCCTCCCCGCCCACGGCGAACAACCACGGGCGGACAACAACACCTCCAAGACCAACGAGCCCGCGAGCACCCGGGAAGACCCGGGCCTGACCACCCGCCGCGACATCCCAACCCTCGCCACCACGGGCACCCCCAGCTCCGCGCCAACCACCGACACGACCCCCACCGACACAGAACCCGCCGCACGCCACCGCCCCTCGCAGCCCGCGCACGACTCCGGACCCCAGCCCGCCACGGCAAGCGGCGAGGCCGCAGGCACCTCCGGCGAGCCGCCACCTTCGGCGCGCCGGAGCGCGTTGGGTCTTGGTTCTGTGGCTGGGTCGCCGTTCGGTGGTTTGTCGGGCGGTGACACCAGCGCTGCTGGTGAGCAGGCAGGTTCGGCGCGGCGGGGTGTGTCGGGTCTTGGTTCTGTGGCAGGTTCGGCGTTCGGTGGTTCGTCGGAGGCCGACACCAGCGCTACTGGCGAGCCGCCACCTTCGGCGCGCCGTAGCGCGTTGGGTCTTGGTTCTGCGGCAGGTTCGGCGTTCGGTGGTTTGTCGGGCGGTGACGGTGGTGCTGGTGGTGAGCAGCCACGTTCGGCGCGTCGGGGTGTGTCGGGTCTTGGTTCTGTGGCTGGGTCGGCGTTCGGTGTTTCGTCGGGTGGCGATGCCGGTGTTGCCGGTGAGCAGCCACGTTCGGCGCGTCAGGAGGCGTTGCGGCTTGGTCCGGTGGCCGGGTCGGAGTTCGGGGCTTCGAGCGGCGAGCGCACCGATGTCTCCGGCGGTCCCGCAGGCTCGGCGCGCCAGAGCACCGCTACGCCCGCTTCCGCGGCCGAGTCTGGGCGTTCGGCCGCTGAGGCTGCGGCGGGTGGTGCGGCGGCAGCCGCCGCGGCGAGTGATGCCGTGCGGACCTCGTCCGGTGCCCAACGCGCCACCTCCGCTTCCTCGGCGGACGCCGAGGAAGCGGGTGCCCTGGGTTCGGGAGTCGGCGGGGTCGCGGGGTCGTCCAGCGGCGGCATCCTGCGGGCCTCCGGTGACGCCCCCGCCGCACCCAGACAGTCCTCCTACGAAGAGACCAAGGCCGAACTGGCCAGGATGATGTCCGCGCTCAACGCCAAGTCGTTCGTGGTGCGGGAAGACGAAAGCAACGGCGCCCGGCAGTCGATCCCTACGCCGCCCGCGCCCGACGAGGTGCCGGAGCCGCCCGTTCGGCCCGACGTGCCGGAGCCCGCCGAGCCCGATCCCATTCCGCCGCCACCGCCGGAGCCCGTACCCGCGCCGGAGCCGGGCCGGTCCGCGCTCATGGCCGCCTTCGACGCCCTCACGGCTCCCATGCCCGACCTCCGGACCGAGTCCGACGACGGCGGCGGTGGCCCGCCCGTGCGCACGCCTGCCCAGTCGCGGGCCGACGTGGACACCGCCGACGTCGAAGAGTCGCCCATGGACAAGTTGTTCGGCACCGGCTCGGGGCAGCGGGCCAAGTTCCGGTCGTCGCTCGGGGCGGCGTTCGCCGAGCTCGGGGTGACCGAGAAAAAGGTCACAGAACCGGTCAAGGAACCGGTTCAGGAAACCGCCTACGACGAGCCGATAGGGCCGCCACCGCGGCCGGCCGGCCCGCCGCGGCGCGGGGAGAAGTCGTCGGCGACGATCGCGAGTCTGCTGACCGAAGCACTCGCCGCATACCAGTCCACGGCCGAAGACTCCGAACCTCACCGTGGTCAGGAGCGGTTCGACTCGGTCGTCGGAGACGACCCCGAACCCCGGCAGCCGGGGGTCCAGGGACGGCACCGGTCGCCCGAATGACGCAACGGGGTCCGTCGTACGGTTGGCCCTGTTGTCCTCGTGTGATCGCCTAGTCTGTGTGCCGCATGTGGCACACCGTCGTGCCGCCAATCGTGGAGTCGCCTGAAAATGAGCTCGACCGGAACCCGCACCCGCACCGACAGAACCGGTGGGTTGGACCGGACAGAATCCGAGGAAACGCCGGAGCAGCGGCGGGACGATCTCATCGAGCAGGCCGCGTCGGCCGCCCCGGACATGGCGGACCTGATCCGGCACTACTACCGGTACATCCCGCCAGAGGAAGTCACCGACACCGATCCGGTCGACTTGGTCGGCATGGTGCGCACGCACCGTGACCTCGCCGCGCGTCGGGTGCCCGGCCGGCCCGCGGTCCGCGTCTTCAACCCGGACGCCGATACCGACGGCTGGCGCACCGCGGGCACCGTGGTTCAGCTGGTCAACGACGACATGGCGTACCTGGTCGAGTCGGTGAGCGCCGAGCTGGTGCGCGGCGGCCTGCAGGTGCACCGGGTGGTTCACCCGATCGTCGTCGTCAGCCGGGACGTCACCGGTGGCCTGCGTGACATCCTGACCGACGCCGAGGCCGACGACCCGCCAGCGGACGCCCTCGCCGAGTCGTGGATGTCGATCGAGGTCGACCTCATCACCGACGCCGACCGCAGCCGCGAGATCGAGAGCCGTCTCCAGTCGGTCCTCAACGACGTCCGCGAGGTCGTCGAGGACACCGACCGCATGGCGGGTACCGCCCGCGCGCTCGCCGACGAGCTGGAGGCCAGCCCGCCGGTCGACGAGGCCCTGTCCCTCGAAGGCGCCGCCCTGCTCCGCTGGCTCGCCGACGGTCACTTCACCTTCCTCGGCTACCGCAGCTACGACCTCGTCCGCGACGACGGCAGGCGTGCGCTCAAGGCGGTCCTCGCCAGCGGCCTCGGTGTCCTGCGCCAGGACAGCCTCGCCACCCGCAACCTCACGGCGGGCCCGGACGGCGACGTCGACGCCACCTCACCGGACCTGCTCGTCCTCACCGAGGCGTCGGCGCCGTCGTCGGTCCACCGGTCGACCTACCCGTACTACGTCGGCGTGAAGACCTTCGCCGAGAACGGCACCGTCCTCGGCGAGCACCGCTTCCTCGGCGTGTTCACGATCACCGCCCTGCACGAGGACGTGCTCGACATCCCGGTCGTCGGCCGCCGCGTCCGCGAGGTCATCCACCGTGCGGGGTTCCCGCTGGAGTCCTACACCGGGCAGCGGATGCTCGAGGTCATCCAGAACTGGCCGCGGTCGGAGCTGTTCTCCACCGACACCGACACGCTGTACCAGACGACGACCGGCGTGATCGCGCTCGCCGACCGACGCCGCCTTCGCCTGTTCCTGCGGCGCGACCCGTTCGGCAGGTTCTTCTCCTGCCTGGTGTTCCTGCCGCGCGACCGCTACACCACCACTTCGCGCATCGCGATGCAGGAAGTCCTCATCGACGAGCTCGGCGGCAAGAACCTCGAGTTCTCCACCCGCATCGGTGAGACCGCCCTCGCGCAGGTCCACTTCACGGTGCACACCGACCCGGCGGTTACCACGGACGTCGACGTCAACCGCATCCAGGAGCGGTTGACCGAGGCCGTCCGCACGTGGAACGACCGCATGGTCGAGGCCGTGTTCGCCGAGCAGCGCGAGCGGGTCGACAGCGGCGCCCGCCGCGGCAACGACATGGTCGCGGTCGGCGCCGAGTCCGCCACCGAGCAGGGCCTGCGGTTCGCGAGCGTGTTCCCGGAGGGCTACAAGGAGGACTTCTCCGCCACCGAGGCCCTCACCGACCTGCGCAGGCTGGAGGGGCTGCGTGCCGAGGGCGACCTCGACATGTCGTTCTACCGCCCCGGGGACGCCGCACCGGGCGAGCGCCGCTTCAAGCTGTACCTGGCCGGCGAGGGCGTCACCCTGTCGCAGATGCTGCCGGTGCTACAGCAGATGGGCGTCGAGGTCGTCGACGAGCGGCCCTACGAGCTGCACCGCGAGGACGGCACCCGCTGGTGGATCTACGACTTCGGCCTGCGGATCGACGAGTCGGTCGTCGAGGACAAGACGGTCGAGCAGCAGCTGCGGCAGCGGACCCTGTTCCAGGAGGCGTTCAGCGCGATCTGGCGCGGGGACGCCGAGTCCGACGGGTTCAACTCGCTTGTCCTGCGTGGCGGGCTGAGCTGGCGGCAGGCGGCGTTGTTACGTGCCTACTCCCGCTACCTGCGGCAGGCGGGCATCCCGTTCGACCAGGGCGACGTCGAAAGTGCGGTGCTCAACCACACCGAGGTCGCGATCGCGCTGGTCCGGCTGTTCGAGACCCGTTTCGACCTCGCGAAGGCCGACGAGGTGCGCGAACGGGCGCTGGAGTCCCAGGTCACCGAGCTCACCACGATGATCGACGAGGTCACGAGCCTCGACGCGGACCGCATCCTGCGCAGTCTCCTCGCGCTCGTCCGGGCCACGTTGCGGACCAACTACAACGTGCGTGACGAGCAGGGTGAGCCTCGGCCCTACCTCGCGATCAAGCTCGACCCGGCGCAGGTCATCGACCTGCCGGACCCGAGGCCGAAGTTCGAGATCTTCGTGTACTCGCCCCGCGTCGAGGGCGTGCACCTGCGGTTCGGCCCGGTCGCGCGCGGCGGGCTGCGCTGGTCGGACCGCCGGGCGGACTTCCGCACGGAGATCCTCGGCCTGGTCAAGGCGCAGGCGGTGAAGAACGCGGTCATCGTGCCCGTCGGCGCGAAGGGCGGGTTCGTGGTCAAGCGGCCCCCGGCGCCCACCGGCGACGCGGGCACCGACCGCGAGACGAACCTCGCCGAGGGAATCGCCTGCTACCGCATGTTCATCTCCGGTCTGCTGGACCTGACCGACAACCTGCGTGCGGGCCAGGTCGTGCCCGCCCGTGACGTGGTCCGCTACGACGACGACGACACCTACCTGGTCGTCGCGGCCGACAAGGGCACCGCCAAGTTCTCCGACATCGCGAACGAGGTCGCCGCGAGCTACGGCTTCTGGCTCGGCGACGCGTTCGCGTCCGGCGGCTCGGTCGGCTACGACCACAAGGCCATGGGCATCACGGCCCGCGGCGCGTGGGAGAGCGTGAAACGCCACTTCCGCGAGCTCGGCATGGACACGCAGACCGAGGACTTCACGGTCGTCGGCGTCGGCGACATGGCGGGCGACGTGTTCGGCAACGGCATGCTGCTGTCCGAGCACATCCGCCTCGTCGCCGCGTTCAACCACCTGCACGTGTTCCTCGACCCCGACCCGGACGCCGCCGCCTCCTACGCGGAGCGCAGGCGCCTGTTCGACCTGCCCCGCTCCAGCTGGGACGACTACGACCGGTCGCTGATCAGCGAGGGCGGCGGCGTGTGGCCGCGCACGCTCAAGTCGATCCCGGTCAGCGAGCAGGTGCGGGTCGCGCTCGGTCTGCAGGAGGGCGTCACGAAGCTGTCGCCGCCGGAGCTGATGAAGGCGATCCTGCTCGCTCCCGTCGACCTGTTGTGGAACGGCGGCATCGGCACCTATGTGAAGGCCGGGACCGAGTCGCACGCGGACGTGGGCGACAAGGCCAACGACGCGATCCGCGTCGACGGCGCCGACCTGAACGTGAAGGTCGTCGGGGAGGGCGGCAACCTCGGCCTGACGCAGCGCGGCCGCATCGAGTTCGCGAAGAAGGGCGGCAAGGTCAACACCGACGCCCTGGACAACTCGGCCGGCGTGGACTGCTCCGACCACGAGGTCAACATCAAGATCCTGCTCGACCAGCTGGTCGCGCGGGACACGCTCACGCAGGACCAGCGCAACGAGCTGCTCGCGGAGATGACCGACGAGGTCGCCGACCTCGTGCTGGCCGACAACTACTCGCAGAACGCGGTGCTCGGCGTGAGCCGTGCGCACGCGGTGTCGATGCTGACCGTGCTCGCGCGGCTGGTCACCGACCTTGAGACGACCGCGGGCATGGACCGCGGGCTGGAGGCACTGCCGACGAAGGCGCAGTTCCGCGACATGGACAAGAAGGGGGAGGGCCTCACCTCGCCCGAGCTGGCCACGCTGCTGGCGCACGTCAAACTGCGGCTCAAGCACGAGGTGCTGGCCTCGGAGCTGCCGGACGCCGACGTCTTCACGCGCAGGCTGCCGGAGTACTTCCCGACGCAGCTGCGGGAGCGGTTCGGCGGGGCCATCGACGACCACCCGCTGCGCCGTCAGATCACGACGACGCTGGTGGTCAACGAGGTGGTCGACGGCGGTGGCGTGTCGTACGCCTTCCGGCTGGCCGAGGAGATGAACGCGTCCGCGACCGACGCCGTGCGCGCGTTCACCGCGGTCACCAAGATCTACGACCTGCCCGGCCTGTGGCGGGACATCCGCGCGCTGGACAACGTGGTGCCGACCGAGGTCGCCGACCGCATGATGCTGGAGACCCGGCGCCTGCTCGACCGCGCGTCGCGCTGGCTGCTGTCCAACCGGCCGCAGCCGCTCGCGGTCGGCGCGGAGATCAACCGGTTCCGGAAGGTGGTCGCCGAGCTGGCGCACGAGGTGCCCTTGTTGCAGCGCGGCGCGGAACGGGAGAAGGCGGCGCAGCGGGCGGAGGAGCTGGTGGCCTCCGGTGTGCCGACCGGGCTGGCCAGGCGGGTGGTGGCGCTGCTCGACGGCTACGGGCTGCTGGATGTCACCGAGGTCGCCGAGCTGGCCGACCGCGACGGGCTCGACACCGAGCGCAGCCCGCGCGAGACCGCCGAGCTGTACTACGCGCTGTCCGAGCACCTCAACATCGACTCGATGCTGACGTCGATCAGCGCGCTGGAACGCGGCAACCGGTGGCACGCGCTCGCCCGGCTCGCGCTGCGGGACGACCTGTACACGTCGCACCGCGCGATCACGCTCGACGTGCTGCGCCAGAGCGACCCAGGCACCTCGGCGGACGAGAAGATCGAGAACTGGGAGCGCAACAACTACCGGCGCATCTCCCGGTCCCGCGAGTCCCTGGAGGAGATCCGTCAGGTGGGCAAGCTGGACCTGGCCACACTGTCCGTCGCCACTCGGCAGGTGCGCAGTATGGTTCGGTAGTGGGTGCCTTCATCACCGAAGTCCGGCCGCGCTGGTCGGACATGGACGCGTACGGTCATGTCAACCACGCCAACACCGTGACGTTGCTGGAGGAGGCCCGCGTCGCGCTGCTGTTCACCGAGGCGGCGCGCCAGGGCGCCGACGGCATGGCGCGCGGCGTGGTGGTGGCCAGACTGGTCGTGGACTACCTGATGCCGCTGGTGGCGGACGGCACCCCGGTGCGGGTGGCGATGAGCGTCCGCGAGATGCGGCACGCGGCCTTCACCATCGACTACAAGGTCCACAGTGGACCGTTGGAGGAGATGCCCGCTGTGACCGCCCAGACGATGCTCGTGCCGTACGACACGGCCAATGGCAGGCCGCGTAGGCTCACCGAGAACGAGCGGGATTTCCTTGCGGCGTACCGAAGTGGGAGTAACGGTGCCTGAGCTGACCTTCACCGAGCCGTCCGAACGGGACGACCTCGGCGCGTTCGTGGCCCGCGCGGTGCGACTCGACGGGCAGACCGTGGTGCGGCTACGCAACCGCGAAGGCGGCCGCATGGACGCGTGGGTCGCGACCCCGTTCGACGTGCTCGCCACCAGGACGGTGCTGGGTGCCATGGAACCCAACGACGTCACGGTGTCCGGTAACGAGCTGCTCGCCGCGCTCGCGGTGTCGCGGGCCGACCGGATCGATCCTGGCCGCCCGATGGACATGCAATGGCGTTCCGCGCTCCCGCCGCAGGCGCACTGGCAGGTGGTCGAGGAGCAGCTGCCGGCGAAGGTCGTGGCCGAGCTGACCGATCGCGGCCTTGAGCTGGCGAAGGAGAACGCGGGCCCGCACGGCACGCCGCCCGCGTCGCTGCTCGACCAGACGGTGCTGACGGTGACCGGCGACGGCCTCGAGGTGAAGATCCCGATGCGGTGCCTGTTCGCCATGTCGGGCATGGGGTTCGTCGGCGCGGGCGACGAGGAGCACGTCCGGGTCACGGCGACGGACGCGTGGCTGCGCATCGACGCCCGGTTCGGCGCGGTGGTGCGCAGAAGGCACGCTTTGCTGCCATTGCTCGTCTGAGCATGGTTCCATGGGCGGTATGAGCGACCCAGAGGACCCGACACGCCGGTTCCTGGACCAGACCGTGCCGAAACACGACGAATGGGACGGCCGGGAGCCCGAGGACGGGCCCGCACGTCCTCGACATGTCCAGCACCCCGAGCCGGTGGAGACCTTCGGCGCCAAGCAGCGCCGCGCCAACACGATCCGCAAACTCGCGTGGGGCGTCGGTCCCAGCGCGGCCTTCATCGCCGGTGCCGCTCTGTCCGACAACGGGGATGACGTGGAGGTCGACGCGGACATCGACATGGCAGGCGGCTTCGGCGACGTCGGCAGCGGCCTGTAGCGACTACCTCAGCCAGGCTGCGGTGTCCGGCGGCAGCATGCCGTCGGCGAGTGTGTCGCTGCTCAGCAGGATCTCGCCCGGCGGCAGAGGCACCGAGGTCTCGGACGCGTTGAGCACGCACACGAGCCCGCCACCCTTGCGGCGGTACGCGAAGCAGCCGTCCGGCGCGCCGTACCACTCCACCTCCGCCCCGGCGAACGCCGGATGGGACTTCCGCAGCTCGATCGCGTGCCGGTACAGCGACAGCGTCGAGTCCGCGTCCTCCAGCTGCCGCTCCACGGTCAGCTTCGCCCATTCCTGCGGCATCGGCAGCCACGGCGAGTGCGCCGTCGAGAACCCGAACGGTGGCTCGTCGCCCTCCCACGGCACCGGCACCCGGCAGCCGTCGCGGCCGCGGTTCTGCCCACCGGACCGGAAGTACTTCGGGTCCTGGATGGCCCAGTCCGGCAGCGCCACGTTCGGCAGGCCCAGCTCCTCGCCGTTGTAGAGGTACACGACCCCGGGCAGCCCCAGCTCGACGAGCGCCATCGCCCGCGCCCGCTGCCTGCCGTCGCGCCCGTCGCCGTACCGGCTCACCTCACGGACCACGTCGTGGTTGGACAGAGTCCACGTCGGCGGCACCCCCGCGGTGGCGGCGGTCTCCAGCGACGCCTCGATGGCGGTGCGCAGCGCGGCCGCGTCGAACGGCGCCAGCATCAGCCGGAAGTTGAAGCCAAGGTGCAGTTCGTCGGGCCGCAGGTAGCGGGCGAGCCGCTCGTTGTCGGTCACCCATATCTCGCCGACCGCCATGGCACCCGGGTGCTCGTCTAGGACGCGGCGGATCAGCCGGTGGATGTCGTGGACGCCGTCGTCGTCGAACCGCGGGTCGAACAGGTCGTGCTGGCCGATCTTGTTGCCCGCCCGCAGGTCCATGTCCGGCAGGTCCGAGGGCTTGGCCATGCCGTGGGCGACGTCGATGCGGAACCCGTCCACGCCGCGGGCCAGCCAGAACCGCAGCGTGCGCTCGAGGTCGGCGCGGACCTCCTGGTGCGCCCAGTTCAGGTCGGGCTGCCGAACGTCGAACAGATGCAGGTACCACTGGCCGTCCTCGACCTGCGTCCACGCGGATCCGCCGAACACACTCACCCAGTTGTTCGGCGGCCCGTCACCGCGGCCGGGCCGGAAGATGTAGCGGTTGCGGGCCGGGCTGTACGGGTCCGCGATGGCTTCCTGGAACCACACGTGCTCGTCGCTCGTGTGGTTGGGCACCAGGTCGATCGTGACCCTGATGCCGTGGTTGTGCGCCTCGGTCACCAGCCGGTCGAACGCGTCGAGGTCGCCGAACAGCGGGTCGACGTCCCTCGGGTCCGCCACGTCGTAGCCGTGGTCGGCCATGGGGGAGCGGAAGAACGGGGTCAGCCACAGCGCGTCGACACCGAGCAGCTCCAGATAGCCGAGGCGGTCGCGGATGCCGTCCAGGTCGCCGACGCCGTCGCCGTCGGAGTCGGCGAAGGAACGCACATACACCTGGTAGAACGTCGCGTCTCGCCACCAGTCGGAGGCGTCCCTTGGGGTGTCCCCGGCTCTACGCACAATCGATCATCCTGCCAGTTCGTCGCCGAGACGCGGACAGGAATTGGAGTGCTTCCGGTTACGTCCAGCTGTTCATGAGGCTGTTGGCGGCCATCTCGAGATATCCCCACAGTTGGCGCCGATGCTGGTCGGACAGACCGGCCTCGTCTACCGCTGTTCGCATGCATCGCAGCCAGGCGTCACGTTCGATCGGCCCAATGGCGAACGGTGCGTGCCGCATCCGCAACCGTGGGTGGCCCCGACGCTCCGAGTAGGTGTGCGGGCCGCCCCAGTACTGCATGAGGAACAGCCGCAGCCGCTCTTCTGCCGGCCCGAGATCCTCCTCGGGATACAGCGGGCGCAGCACCTCGTCCTTGGCGACCTCCTCGTAGAACCGCGCGACGATGCGGTGGAAGACCGCCTCGCCGCCCGCGGCGTCGTAGAAGCTCGCTACTTCCTCAGGTGTCGGTGTGGCCACGTTTCCATCCTGCCATCTGTGCTCAGGCCTCCGTGGCGGGGAAGCCGCGCACCATGGGCCCCTGGATGCCTGCGTCCTCGAACGCCGCCATGATCCGTGCCCGCAGGGACCGCTGCACCGCCCACTGGCGGCCGGGCCGGACCTTGACGGTCATCCGCAGCGTGATGCCCTCGGTGGCGGACACCCGCTCGACGCCGAGCACCTCCGGTGGTTCGAGCACGTCCTCGGAGACGGGTTCGTTCTCGGCGGCGTAGGTGGCGACCCGGCCGAGGATCTCCGTGGCCTGGCCGACGTCCGCGCCGTAGCCGATCGGCACGTCGACGACCGCGACCGCGAAGCCCTGGCTCGAGTTGCCGACCCGCAGGATCTCGCCGTTGCGGACGTACCAGACGGTCCCGTTCACGTCGCGCATCGTGGTGATCCGCAGGCCGACCGCCTCGACGGTGCCGGACGCCTCGCCGACGTCGACGACGTCACCGACGCCGTACTGGTCCTCCAACATCATGAAGACCCCGGACAGGAAGTCCTTGACCACGTTCTGGGCACCGAACCCGACCGCGACGCCGAGGATGCCCGCGGAGGCCAGCACCGGCGCGAGGTTCACACCCAGCTCGGCCAGGATCATCATGAACGCGATCCCGAACACGAGCACCGACACGATCGACTTGAACACCGACCCGATGGTCCTGGCGCGCTGCTCCCGCCGCTCCGACATCAGCGTGCCGAGGGCCTGTGGCGCCCGTTCCTTCAGCGGCCGCAGCAGGGTGGGGATCCTGCCGCCGCTCGCGCGGGTCAGCCGGTCGATCAGTCTGCGGGCGATGGTCCGGACGATCATCGCGAAGATGAGGATCAGGATGATCGTGATCGGCTTCGCGATGAGCCAGTTCGCGGACGAGGCAAGCCACTGGCTGCCCGTCAGCTGGTCCACTATCTCGCACCAGTTGTCGCCGGGCTCGCAGTCCGGCGCCTCGAACGACAACTCCAAATCGGTCACGGGCCCGACGATAACGGCGCGGCAACGACGCCGTGGAAGGGGTCGGTGTGACAGAAGTCGCGTGCCCCGCGATCACGGGCTCGACAAGGGAATCCACCCGAACCCCGGCTTCACAAAGAGAGATCCGAAGCCGACAACGCCGCGACCAGCACCAACACCGCGAAAAACCCCAGCGAAACCCACCCCAAACCGCGAAACCAGCCCCAAGGCAACCCCCACCCTGTCCCGCAGGGTTCCGTCAAAGTCGATCACCTGCGTGGAGCAGGCACGATCCTCTGGTTGATCATGTGATTGTCGAAGTCGCATGATCTTGTGAGAGGGCCGTGCCTGCTGTGTCATCATCCCTGATCCCT
>NZ_JBARWZ010000015.1:0-76201 GCF_049647105.1 Actinophytocola sp. | reverse complement strand
ACCGCGGCCGCGGCACGCGCCCGGTCGTCGCGGCCGCTGCCGAAGACCATCAACGTCCTCGCGGGTAACGGGAAGTCGACGCGGCTGCCCGCCATCGTGACCGGCGCGGCGGAGGTGGTCCAGCGCAGGCCCGCAGGCCTGCCGTCGAGCGGTTCGGGCCAGCGCGGCTCGAACGTGGGCACCAACGGCTCCCGGAACGGCATGTTGACCTGAACCGGCCGCCCCGCCTCGGCCTGCGCGACCGCGCGGCAGACGAGGCCGCGCCACACCTGGTTCTGACCGCCGCGCCGCTCGGCGACGGGGAACTCGACCGTGAGCGCGGCCGAGCCGAACAGACCGCGCTGGTCGATGGTCTGGTTGGCGCCGGTGCCGTGCAGCTCCGGTGGGCGGTCCGCGGTGAGCAGCAGCAGGCCGGCACCGGAGTGGAACGCCTCGAGCACGGCGGGGTGCAGGTTGGCGACGGCCGTGCCGGACGTGCAGGCCACCGCGGCCGGCCGCCCGCTGGCCTTGGTGAGCCCCAGCGCGAGGTAGGCCGCGGACCGTTCGTCGATGCGGACGTGCATGGCGAGCCTGCCCGCCTCGGCGGCCTCGTGCAGAGCCATGGCGATGGCCGCGTTCCTGGACCCCGGGCAGACGACCACGTGGCGCACGTCGTTGCGGACCAGCTCGTCGACGATGACCGTGGCCTGTGCGGTGGACGGATTCACGTAGCGAACCCTCCGTGGCGGGACACCGCGGTTCGCACGATCACTGGTCCACTCCTCGCATCGCCCGTGCCCGGATCCCGGTCAGGGCCACCCGCCTTCCGTAGTCGGTCAGCCGTTGGTGCTCGCCGGGGGCGGTCAGCACGCCTGCCGTGTGCATGTCGGCCAGCAGCTCCGCGAGCACCTCACGCACGGTATCGCTCGCGCCGGGGAGGTCGTGCGCGCCTGTCTCGAAGAACACTATGCCGAGGCGGTCGACCAGCATGTCGACGTCGATGGTGTCCGCGAGCACCAGCATGGCCAGCAGCGGCAGCGCCGCCTGCCGCGCCAACGGGTCCACGGGCGCCGCGAAGCCGTCCGCCACCGCCTCGAACAGCAGGACCGGATGACTGAGCACCCGCTCGCCCTCGTCGGTGCGTTCGCCCTCGTCCAGCAGCCCGAGCTTCTCGGCGACCGCCGTCATGGGTGGTGGGCCCGCGCCCTCGTGCACCACCTGGGCGAGCGGGCGCGTGCCCGTGAGCAGGAGCTCCGGGGTCAGGTCCATCGGCTTCGCGACATCCGGTTCGACCCTGACCAGCAGCTCACGCACGGTCTGGCTGCCGCTCGTGCCGCGCAGCCGGGCCATGCGCTCGGCGAGCATCAGCTCCTGCATGGTCGCGGTGTGCCCGTCCGGTGGCGCGTCGAGGACGCCGACCGCCACCGCCAGCCGTTTCGACTCGTCGGCCGCGTCCAGCTCGCCCGACGCGATCGCGCGTTCGAGCGCCCTGGTGATCGCGTCGTACATGGCCTCCTCGCGGGGGCCCGGCCGGTCCAGCCACGTGATGCGCAGGCCGGGCGGCGGCATGATGCCCGACTCGTGCGTGGCCACCGCGTACAGCTCGAAGCTGTGCAGCGGGTCGTGCGCGGCCTCCAGGATCTCCCGCGTCCGGTCACCTCGGCAGAGGGCCGCGTACCGGGGCTGGTCGAGCCGCTCGAAGAACCACGCCGCCTCGTCGACGACCACCTCCCAGCGGGGCATCGGGTTCAGGTCGGCAGGCGGTTCGCGGAGCAGCTGCGGCAGCGTGAGCCACAGGAAGTTCTGCACGTCGAACTGCGACATGAGGTAGTTCGGGCGGTCGTTCGACACGTCGTACCAGCAGGCGGCGACCACCAGTCCGGCGTCGTCACGATCCGCGAGCTCCTCGACGACGGCCTCGACATCCTGCATGGGCTCAGCTTGACACGGCGGTCCGAGAGCCCGCGATTTCTGGCCACCCATATGCTCGGGCCCGTGGCTACCCCGACCGTGTCCGAGCTGTTCGATCCGACCGCCTGGCAGGTCGTCGAGGGGTTCGACTTCACAGACATCACCTACCACCGGGCCGTCTCGACCGGGGCCGTGCGGATCGCGTTCGACCGCCCCGAGGTGCGCAACGCCTTCCGGCCCCACACGGTCGACGAGCTGTACCACGCGCTCGACCACGCCAGGATGACCTCCGACGTGGGGTGCGTCCTGCTGACCGGCAACGGCCCCTCGCCGCGCGATGGTGGCTGGGCGTTCTGCTCCGGCGGTGACCAGCGGATCCGAGGGCGCACGGGGTACCAGTACGCGTCGGGCGAGACGGCGGAGACGGTCGACCCAGCGCGGGCCGGGCGGCTGCACATCCTCGAGTGCCAGCGGCTCATCCGGTTCATGCCGAAGGTCGTGATCGCGGTCGTGCCGGGCTGGGCAGCCGGTGGCGGGCACAGCCTGCACGTGACCTGCGACCTCACCCTCGCGAGCGAGGAGCACGCCCGCTTCAAGCAGACCGACGCCGACGTCGGCAGCTTCGACGGCGGCTTCGGCTCCGCCTACCTCGCCAGGCAGGTCGGGCAGAAGTTCGCGCGGGAGATCTTCTTCCTCGGCCGCACCTACACCGCCGCCGACATGCACCACATGGGCGCGGTCAACGCGGTCGTGCCGCACGCGGAGCTGGAGTCGACGGCCCTGGAATGGGCGACGGAGATCAACGGCAAGTCGCCGACGGCGCAGCGCATGCTGAAGTACGCGTTCAACGCGATCGATGACGGCCTGGTTGGGCAGCAGCTTTTCGCCGGCGAGACGACACGCCTCGCGTACATGACCGACGAAGCGGTCGAGGGCCGCGACGCGTTCCTGGAGAAGCGGCCGCCGGACTGGTCGCGCTTTCCCCACTACTACTGACGTGAACCGGCGAGCCACTCCTCGTGGGCTGCCGTGACTCTGTTCCACAACAACGTCTTTCTCTGCGTGTCCACATCGGACAATGGAAGGCCGAACACGTCGGCGAGGCAGGTGTGCCACTCGGGGGCGGTCGTCAGCTCCCGGGTGCTCTCTCCGGTGGCGTCGAGGCGTTTGAGCACCCGGCCACGTAAGAAGTCGACGCCGTCCGCGTCGCGGCGGAACGCCACGAGCGTGCGCACGAAGGTCGAGTCGGGCGCCGACTGGAGGCGCTCGTGCCCGGCCAGCAGGTCTGCGACCGCGGCCTCGCCGGGCGTGAAGTCCATGCCGTGCAACGACATGGACTCATCGGCGTCCAACCGCCAGCCACCCGGCGCGATCTCCGACGGGCGTAAGCCGTAGGTGTGCGGGCCCTGCGGGTAGGTCCCGGTGCGTAAGGGGATCGGTTCGTGCAGCCCGTCGCCGAGGCCCGCGTCGATGAACCACTCGCCGCCGGGGTTGTCGTCGGCGGGCAGGTCGCTGACGGTCAGCGCCAGGTGGTTGCCGTCCACGTTCGGTTTCGCGTCCGGATGCCCCTGCACACCGCCGGTGTGCCAGTGCACGCGGAAGCCCAGCCAGCCGAGCAGCGTCGCCATCGCACCGTTCTGGTGGTAGCAGTAGCCGCCCCGGCCGGACACCACGTAGCGGACCGAGTCGAGCGGCTCGATCGTGCGGCGCTCGCCCAGCCAGATCCACACCGACTCGTACGGCACGCGCTCGACCTGCGCCATGTGGATCGCACGGAGCGTCTCCACGGTGGCGGGCGGTGGCGCGTCGAAGCCCAGTCTGCGCAGGTAGGCGTCCCTGAGCGACTCGTCGATGGATGGCCATGTCGAAGTCATGGCGCGGAGCTTATGTGCGGTGCCGGACAATTTCGATCGTGTTGCTGACGCCTGTGGACAACTCCGCGATCGTGACCGCGCTCGCCGCCGCTCTGGACGGCGGACCTGCGGTTCTGCCGTTGTCACCTACCGATCCGCGGTCTGCCGGGGTGCGTGCCGCCATGGCGCCGGAAAAACCGGTTCTTGCCGGGACCGCGGTGGTCGTCGCGACGTCCGGCTCGACCGGCGACGCCAAGGGCGTTGAGCTGTCGGCCGCCGCACTGTCCGCGTCGGCGGCCGCCACACACACGCGGCTCGGCGGGCCGGGGCAGTGGCTGCTGACGCTGCCCGCCCACCACATCGCAGGCGTGCAGGTGATCGTGCGGTCGCTGCTGGCCGGTCTGCCGCCGGTCATTCGCGGTACGCAAGCGTTTGCCGACGCCGTGGCCTCGATGAACGGCCCGCGCCGGTACACCTCGCTCGTCCCGACGCAGCTGCACCGGCTCCTCGACGACCCCGAGGGTCTCGACGCGCTGCGGACGTTCGACGCGGTCCTCATCGGCGGCGCGGCGGCCCCCGGCCCGCTGCTCGCACGCGCCCGCGCGGCCGGCGTCACGATCAGCACCACCTACGGCATGTCCGAGACCGCGGGTGGCTGCGTGTACGACGGGAAGCCGCTGGACGGCGTGCGGGTGCGGCTCGTCGACGACGTGATCCACCTGGCAGGGCCCGTGCTCGCCACCGGGTACCGGCTGGACCCGGTCGCGACGGCCGAGGCGTTCTCCGACGGCTGGTTCCACACCACGGACCTGGGCGAGCTGCGCCCCGACGGTACCCTCGACGTGCTCGGCCGCGCCGACTTCGTGATCAATACCGGCGGGGTGAAGGTGGCACCCGCCGCGGTCGAGAACGTGCTGACCGCCCAATCGGGTGTCGCTGAGGCGTGTGTCGTTGACCTGCCAAGCGAGGAGTGGGGGCAACTCGTGGCCGCCGCCGTCGTGCCGACCGATCCCGCGAACCCACCCGAGGTCAGCGCGTTGCGTGCGGCCGTGCGGGAACGGCTCGGCGGGCCCTCGGTGCCGAAGCTCGTGCGGTTCGCCGATCACCTTCCGTTGCGGGGGCCGGGGAAGGTGGACCGGAACGGGGTGAAGGACCTCCTTCGCGGAACCTGACTCCCGCGCCCCACGTTGACACCGCATGGGAGTCCTGTGGGCCATGTCACTACCAGGGCTGGTGGTCCTGCTCGTGGTGGTGGCGGCACTCGAACGGTTCGGGCTGTGGGCAAGTGACCGCAGCTGGCTCCCGTGGCGTCGCAGGCAGGAAGGCACGCCGGTGTCCTCGGCCGGGTTCGAGGAGCTCGACGCGTTCATGGGTGCTGGCAAGCGGCACGAGCTGGACCAGCGGAACCATTCGCTGATGATGCGACAGGACGAGGACGATGGAGCGCCGAAGGAGATGAAGGTCGACCTGGACGGCAACCGGGTGGTGCTGCGGGACCGATTACCCGATCGGTGAACCGGGGCGACCTGTCCCCAGGGCAAGCGCCCGGCGGTACGGCCGCGCCGACCTGCTGATCGGCCCCACGTAGCCCTGCTAGTTAGATGGGGCCATGGCGGCAACCGCAGGACAGTGGGTGGCCGGTGCGCGAGTTCGGACGCTGCCGAACTCGGTCGCCCCGGTGATCGTGGGGGCAGGCGCCGCGGGCGCGATCGGCGAGTTCAACTGGTGGGCGTCGCTGCTAGCGCTGGTGGTGTCACTGGCGCTGCAGGTGGGCGTGAACTACGCCAACGACTACTCCGACGGCATCCGGGGCACGGACGACACCAGGGTGGGTCCGCTGCGGCTGGTGGCCTCCGGGGTCGCGTCGGCGTCGGCGGTGAAGCTGGCGGCCTTCGTGTGCTTCGGCGTCGCGGGCGTGGCCGGGCTGGCGCTCGTGGCGTTGACGGGGCACTGGTGGCTGATCAGCGTCGGCGTGGTGTCCGTGGCGGCGGCGTGGTTCTACACGGGCGGGCCGAAGCCGTACGGGTACGCGGGCTGGGGCGAGGTCGCGGTGTTCGCGTTCTTCGGGCCGGTCGCCGTGCTCGGCACGCTGTACGTCCAGACGGGCGAGGTGACGTGGCCCGGCGTCGCGGGCGCGGTGGCGCTCGGCTCGATCTCCGCGGGTGTCCTGGTGGCGAACAACCTGCGGGACCTGCCGACGGACGAGAGCGCGGGCAAGATCACCTTGGCCGTGCGCCTCGGGGACCGGCGCACGCGGATCCTGTACGTCGTGCTGGTCGCGGTGCCGTTCGTGGTGAGCGTGGTCATGGCGATCGCGCACCCGTGGCTGCTGCTCGGCCTGCTGGCCGCCGTGCTGGCGGTGCCCGCGGTGCGGACCGTCAGCCGCGGCGGCACCGGCATGGCGCTGATCCCCGTGCTGAGGGACACGTCACTGGCCATGCTCGCGTGGGCCGTCCTGACCGGGCTGGCGCTAGCCCTGTCCTGACCACTCGCCGGTGGCCAGGAACTTGGTCACCGTTTCCTTGTGGGGAGCCAGGTCCAGGTTGTGCGCGGCGAGCCACTCCTGGTCGTAGTAGGTGTTCGCGTAGCGTTCGCCGCCGTCGCACAGCAGGGTGACGACACTGCCCTCGCGTTTCGCGGCGCGGAGTTCCGCCACGATCTGGAAGGCGCCCCACAGGTTGGTGCCGGTCGAGCCGCCCACCCGGCGGCCCAGGATCGGCTCCACCGCGTGGATCGTGGCCAGCGACGCCGCGTCCGGGACCTTCATCATGCGGTCGATGACCTGGCCGACGAACGACGGCTCGACCCGAGGGCGGCCGATGCCCTCGATGCCGGAGCCCTGGCAGGCGGTGAGGCCGGGCGTAGCGTCGCGCCACGCGTCGAAGAACACCGAGTGCTCGGGGTCGACGACCGCGAGGCGGGTGCGTCGCCGCTGGAAGCGGATGTAGCGGCCGATCGTGGCGCTGGTGCCGCCGGTGCCCGCGCCGACGACGACCCACTCCGGTTCCGGGTGCGGTTCGAGCGCCATCTGCTCGAAGATCGACTCGGCGATGTTGTTGTTGCCGCGCCAGTCCGTGGCCCGCTCGGCGTGGGTGAACTGGTCCATGAAGTGACCGTTCAGCTCGGCGGCGAGGCGGTGCGACTCCGCGTACAGCTGGCTCGGCTCGTCGATGAAGTGACAGCGGCCACCCTCGCGCTCGATCAGCGCCACCTTGCCCGCGCTGGTCGTCCTCGGCATGACCGCGATGAACGGCAGGCCGAGCAGCCGGGCGAAGTACGCCTCCGACACCGCGGTCGAGCCAGACGACGCCTCGATGACGGGCGTGCCGCCGACGATCCAGCCGTTGCACAGCGCGTACAGGAACAGCGACCGGGCGAGCCGGTGCTTCAGCGAGCCGGTCGGGTGGGTCGACTCGTCCTTGAGGTAGAGGCGGATGTTCCATTCGGCGGGCAGCGGGAACGGGAGCAGGTGCGTGTCGGCGCTGCGGTTGGCGTCCGCCTCGATGATCCGGACCGCCTCGCACACCCAGTCGCGTGTCCGCTCGCTGCAGCGGTCGATGGCGGCCATCTAGCCCGCCTCCCCGTCGCGGTCCGGCTGGTCGCCCCGCAGTTCGGCACGGAGGCGTTCGCGGGCGTCCATGCGGTCCTTGCCGCGCTCGGCGAGGGCGGCGGTGACGCGGTGGTTGAGGCCGCGGAACACCAGCAGCCCCAGCGGGAACCCGACGGCGACGGCGACGGCGACAGCGACCAGCAGCGGCACGTCGAACAGCACCAGCAGGACCGTGACCACGGCGATCAGCGCGATTCTGCCCAGCGTGTACAGCGCCAGATCGCGTCCAAGGTTGTGCTCCGCCACGGGCACGACGTTACTCGTCACCGTCGCTGACCTCCGAGGTGTTGGGCCTGCCCTCGAACCTGGTGGAGAGCACGAGTGTGGTGCGGGTGCGGGCGACGCCACCGATGCGGCGGAGGCGCCCGAGGGTGCGCTCGAGGTCGTCGACGGTCGCGACGCGTACCTTGACGATGAAGGACTCGTCACCCGCGACGCGGTAGCAGGACTCGACCTCGTCGAGGCGGGCGAGTGCTTCGGCCACGTCCTCGTCGTCCGCGGTGTCGGTGGAGTAGATGCCGATCAGCGAGGTGACGCCGAGACCGACCGCGCTGGGGTTGACCACGGCGTGGTAGCCGGTGATGACACCGCTGGTCTCGAGCTTGCCGACGCGCTCGTGCACGGCGGATGCTGACAGGCCGACCTGTCGCCCTAATTCGGCGTAGGTCGCCCGGCCGTTCTCTCGGAGTGCGGCGATGATGCGGCGGTCGACGGCGTCCACGGCGGCACTCTAGCGGGTACTTGATCGTGTCCGATCCCCCCGTTTTGTCCCTTACTACCTCTTTACCATCAGACAACCGTTCGAGTACCCGATGGTCGAGATGCAACGATTGGTGTGTCCAGTTCAGACCTACTGAGGAGGACACGTGACAGCGGCACATGTCGGTGAGCGGCTCCTGACCCCCGGCGAGGTCGCGGCGTTGTTCCGCGTCGACCCGAAGACCGTGACGCGGTGGGCGACCGCCGGCCGCATCGGTTCCATCCGTACCCCGGGCGGCCACCGCCGGTTCCGCGAGTCCGAGGTGAAGACTCTGCTCGCCGAGCTGACCACCGAGGCCAATCTCGGGAACGGTCACGCCTGACGCAGCGTTGAACCCCCGAGGGCCCTAAATCGGTACAAACGGGCTAACCTCGATGCAGGACCTCGGGAGGCCACATGCTGTACTTGCTCGCCGTGATCGGCGCGATCTGCGTCATCGTGCTGCTGTGGCGGGCGTTCGTGGCGAACCCCGCGGCGGTGGATGAGCGTCGCGTGAACCGGCCCACTCGGCCAACCCGGCCGAGCCGTCGTCCCGCACCCATGGCGCCCGACGACGATCCGGAGTTCCTGCGGAGCCTCAAAGACCGCAAGAACCCGCCGGACGCGGACGACAAGCAGCCGCCTGCCTGACGAGCAGCCGCACCTTGGGGGCCTGGCGACCGAACTCTCGGGCGCGCCCGATGAACTCACAGGTCATGCCCGTTGAACTCGCGGGTCGTGCCGGTTGAAGGCACAGGTCATGCCGGTTGAACTCGCGGGTCGTGCGGGTTGAACTCGCGGGTGTTGGGTCAGCGCATGTAGTAGAACTCGCTGGGGAAGCCGTCTGCGACCGTGGCTGCCAGTTCCAGTAGGGCCAGGCGGGTGTCGGCGCTCAGGCGGTCCAGTTCGATCTCCGCGCCTTCTTCCAGGTGCGGGTCGAACGGGATGGTGCACACGGCCCGGCAGCGGGCGCCGAAGTGCTGGGCCAGCTTGTCGAGGTCGACCGAGCCCGCGCGGGGGCGGACCGAGTTGATGACCGCCACCGAGCGGGAGACCAGGTCGCGGTAGCCGTGGACGTCCAGCCAGTCCAGGGTGGCCGACGCCGAGCGGGCGCCGTCGACCGAACCGGACGACACGACGACCAGAGAGTCCGCGATGTCCAGGACGCCCTTCATGGCCGAGTGCATCAGGCCGGTGCCGCAGTCGGTGAGCACGATGTTGTAGAAGTGCTCGAGCAGCGCGACCGTGCGGCGGTAGTCGTCCTCGCTGAACGCCTCCGAGACCGCGGGGTCCTGCTCGCTCGCCAGCACCTCGAGGCGGCTCGGGCCCTGTGACGTGTAGGCGCGGATGTCGCTGTAGCGGTGGATGCGGTCGGCGTCTCGCAACAGGTGGCGGACCGTGGCCGTGGTCTCGAGCGGGATCTTCTGGCTCAGCGTCCCTCGGTCGGGGTTCGCGTCGACGGCGATGACCCGGTCGCCGCGGAGCGAGGAGAACGTGGAGCCAAGGGTGGTGGTCGTCGTCGTCTTGCCGACGCCGCCCTTCAGGCTCAGCATCGCGATCTTGTAGCAGCCGCGGAGGGGCTGGTTCACGCGGGCGATCAGCTCACGGCGGTGCTGCTCCGCGGGGCTCTCGCCGACGTTGATCAGGTGACCACTCGCGACGAACACCGCCTTGCGCCAGCCCGACTGCGGCGGACGCTTCGACTGCTTGATCAGCTTCGCGGAGGACAGCTCCTCGCCGTGCGATGGCGGGCCCTGCCGCACCGGGCCGGGCTGGCCCGGGTATCCCTGCTGGAAAGGCGGGTACGGCTGGTGCTGCTGCGGGGGCGGTGGGTGGTGCGGCCCGGCACCCTGCTGTACGTGATGCGGACCGGAACCCTGCGGCACCTGGTGCGGGCCGGAGATCCCCGCCACCGGCTGCGAACCGGACGGGCTCTGGTCCACGTAGTGCTGCGGCACCGGCTGCGAGCCCGACGGGGTCGGGTCGGCGTAGGGCAACCGGTGCGGCCCGGACGCGTCCGGGTACGGGGTCGAGTCGGTCCGCTCGTCTTCCCCGAAGTTGGTGACGAGGGGGTTGGGACCGAAGTCGTGGGTCGGCCGGTCCGAATCCTCAGAAGCCTCCGGCGGCACCCAGGCGAAGTCGCTCCTCGGCGCGGGTTCCTGCCCTACGCCTGTGCGGGGCACGCCCCCCTCCGGCTCTCCTTCGCGCGCACTCACCGCTGGATTCCTCCCAAAAGCACCGACCTGGACCGCCTCCGCACGCGACGGTAGTCGCAGGTGCTCGGCACCGTCGACACGGGGCCTACCGGTGTTCGCACCAGCAACCGGTGGATCGGTGACCGGTGGCGTCAGCCACCGAGCAGGTCACCCAGCGGGTTGATCATGGTGAGCGCGGGGCCGGACGGCGCGGGGGCACTCTGCGTCGATGCCGCGCTGCTGCCGGTGATCGGCGACAGGACCCCGCCAACCAGATCGGTGACCGGCGAGAGCACGCCACCGACGACGTCGGTCACCGGCGTGAGCACACCGCCGACGACATCGGTCACTGGCGTGACCACCCCGCCGAGACCGCCCTGCTGCTCCGGTGAGGGGGCCGGGGCGGGCACGGGCTGCTGCTGGACGGGCTGCGTCGGCGCCGGAGCGGATGTCCCGGCACTGCCGCCGCTCTGGCTGCCACCCTGGTCCGTCCCCGCGCCGGGGGCGACGGGGGCGCCGGCGGCCGGACCGCCTACCGACGCTGGCGTGGTCTGGTCGGCGCGCGCGTCCTGCGGCTTCTGCTTGGCGTCGTCCTTGCCGGGCGCGGGAGCGCCGACGACCGGGGAGCCGCTGCCGGGGTTGTGACCGGGCGACGCGGGGGCGTGTTCCGGCGCGGAGCCCGCGACCGGGGTGGCGCCACCGGAGATGCCGAGCGCGCCCGCGGCGAAGGTGCCCGCGACGAGCAGCGCACCGGCGGCGGCCCCGAAGGTCCAGCGCTTGTTGGCCGACGCGGCTTCCTCTGCCTCTTCGGTCGCGATCTTGGTCGCCTCGCTGCGACGAACACCCAGTGGGTGGTTCTCACGGCGGAGCAACCGATCGATCGGCAACGGTTCTTCGCGACCGTAAGCACCTGCGTACGTCAAAACGCCCTCCTGGCCCAGTTGATCATCACCCACATGGGTGAAACCCGGCGAACCCCGCAGCGGAGAGTACTGATAACAACGCGGGTTGTCCAACAGTCGAGGTCAAACCCCCGAGTACGAATGCAACCCGGTCGTTACGAGGTTGATGAAGAACAGGTTGAAGATCATGGCCGCGAACCCCACGATGTTGATCGCCGCCGCCCGTCCGCCGCGCCAGCCCGCGGTCGCCCGCGAGTGCAGATACGCCGCGAAGACGACCCACGCGATGAACGCCACGGTCTCCTTGGGGTCCCAGCCCCAGAACCGGCCCCACGACTGCTCGGCCCAGATCGCGCCGAAGACCACGCCCGCGGTGTAGATCGGGAACGCGAACACGGTCGTGCGGTAGGCGACCTGGTCCAGCACGTCCGCGGCGGGCAGGCGGGTGGACCACGCCGGCTTCCTGACCTTCAGCAGGTACAGCACGCTGACCACGCCGGGTACCAGCACCATGCCGCTGCCGAGCGCGATCGCGAACACGTGGATCACGAGCCAGTAGGACTGCAGCGCGGGCTGCACCGGCGCGGCCGTCGTGTACAGGACGACACCGCCGAGGAACATCAGCAGGATGACCGGAAGGAGCACCCACACGCCGAGGTGGCGGACCGGGTACTTGCGCAGCACCACGAGCCACGTGCCCACGGCCACGAGGCAGAGCGTGGCGCCGAACTCGTACATGTTGCCCCACGGCGCGCGGCTCGTCGCGAGCGCGCGCAGCACCAGCGAGCCGAAGTGCAGCAGCGCACCGAACGCCGTGAGTGAGACGGCCAGCTTGCCGATGCGCACGGCGCGGGCGGTGCGGGACGGCGAGTCGCCGGACTCGCCGGGCGGCTCCGCGACGAGCGTGTCGCCGCCGCCGACCGCGACCAGTTCCCTGGCCGCCGTGCGCTCGCGGTACCCGAAGGCCTGCTCGTACAGGTAGAACAGCATCGCGACGACGTAGGCGCCGACGGCGATGCCGTAGCACCAGTCGCTGTAGCCGGACAACGTCTCGTCGATGACCATCAGGACTCCCTCGAGGCGGTGGCGCCTTCACGTTCTTCGTGCGGGGACAGCTCCGCGAGCAGTTCCTCGGCCACGCGGCCGAACTCCTCGCCGTATCCCGCCTGGTCGGTGCGGGCGAGACCGCCGAGCAGAAGCACGGTACCGCCGCCGTCCTCACCCGGCAGCGCACGCACCCACAGCCTGCGCCGCTTGATCACGAGCGACGTGACGAGGCCGAACACGATCAGCACGGCGAAGCCCAGCACCCAACCCTGCGCTGGGTCGTGCGAGATCTGCAGGTACACCCAGCGCTGCACGCCGTCGAAGCTGACCTTCGTGCCATCGTCGAGGGTGATCGCCTCGCCCGGCCGCAGGTTCTCCCGCGCGACCCGCGCGAGCCGGCCGGAGTCGACCATCTCCTGGTTGACCGCGAAGATCGACTGGCCGCGCCCGGAGTCGTTGCCGAGGTCGCCCTTCAGCACGTCGACCGCGACGGCCGGGTCACGAAGGTCGGGGAAGCCGGAGGTGAGGATGTTGTCGTGCATCACCGCGGTCGGCGCGAGCAGGCCGGTGATCGCCAGCTGGCGCTTGCGGCGCTCCACGGGGTCGGTGACGCCGGGCGGGTCGAACTTGGTCGCGCCCTCGGACAGGTACGTGCGCTGGTCGACCGGGCGCCACTGGATGGTCTGGGTGCGGGTCTGGCCGTCGGGGAAGGTGACGGTGAAGGTCGGCGCGTAGCCGTGGCTCAGCAGGTAGACCCGGTCGCCCTCGGTACGCAGCGGGGAGTTCACCTCGAGCGTGTACGGCCGCCACGTGCCGTTGTCGAGGTCCGCGCCGGACTGGTACTCGATGTCGGCGCGGTAGTAGTCGGGCTGGCCGGAGGGCAGGAACCGCGCGTCGAACCCGTTGACCTTCACGCAGAACGGGTTCAGGTCGGTGCCGTCGACCCGCAGACCGGGGCGGAACGAGTCGTAGCCCGCGGTGCCGATGTTGCAGAACTCCGACCCGTTGGCACCGACGATGACCTGGCCCTCGTACTGGAACATCTTGCCGAGGGCGAGCGCGACGATCAGGCCGAGCATCGCGAAGTGGAAGACCAGGTTGCCGCTCTCCCGCAGGTAGCCGCGCTCGGCGGAGATGCTGCGGCCGCCGTCCTCCTCCTCACGCACCACGAGACGCCAGCCCCTGAGCCGTGTCTTCGCCGTCGCCATCACCTCGTCGGGCGTGGCGGTGGTGGTGGCCTCGCGGTGGTGCGGCAGGCGGGAGAGGTTGCGCGGGGTGAGTACCGGCTTGCCACGCAGCGCGCGGGCGTACTCGAGGGTGCGGGGCAGCAGGCAGCCGACGAGTGAGACGAACAGCAGCAGGTAGATCGCGGAGAACCAGACGCTGCCGTAGACGTTGTAGAACTCAAGGCGCCCGAGCAGCTCGCCCCACCAGCCGTGGCTCGCGATGTACTCGTCGACCTTCTGCGTGTTGAGCGACCGCTGCGGCAGCAGCGCGCCCGGCAGTGCCGCGACGGCGAGGAGGAACAGCAGCACGAGCGCCGTGCGCATGGAGGTGAGTCCGCGCCACGTGTTGCGGAGGAAGGCGATCACAGGGGCAGCTCCGTGTTCGTGACCACGGTGTACTTGAGCCAGGACGTCAACTCGCCCCACAGGCCCGTCACGAGCAGCACGCCGACGACGAACAGCAGCCCGCCGCCGACGAGCTGGATGGTGCGGGCGTGGCGGCGCAGCCAGCCGTTGGTGCGGACCGTCCAGCGCGCGCCGAGCGCGATCAGGAGGAACGGGATGCCGAGGCCGAGGCAGTAGATACCGACCAGCAGGAAGCCGCGGGCCGCCGTGCCGCCGGTGCTCGCGGCGATGACCATGACACCGGACAGCGTCGGGCCGATGCATGGCGTCCAGCCGAGGCCGAAGATCGCGCCGAGGACGGGTGCGCCCGCGAGGCCCATGCGCGGGACCTTGTGGAAGCGGAAGTCGCGTTGCATGCCGGGGATGAAGCCGACGAACACGAGCGACAGCGCGATGATCACCACGCCGCCGACCCGCTGCAGCACCTCCGTGTTGACCAGCAGCGTGTCGGCGAGCCAGACGATGCCGCCGACACCGGCCGCGAACACGACGGTGAACCCGAGGATGAACAGGCCCACGGCGCCGAGCACCCTGGCCTTCTTGTTGTTCTCGTCCGGGGTGTCCGCGCCGACCAGCGCGGCGAGGTAGGCCAGGTAGCCGGGGACCAGCGGGACCACGCACGGTGACGCGAAGGACACCAGGCCCGCGAGCAGCGCGACGCCCGCGGCCAGCAGGAGCGGCCCACTCATGGCGATGGCGGTCGGGTCCACGGCGACCAGGGTAAGCGTGGGACCTAGGTCCTACTTGGGACGGGGTGGGTGCGCTCGGGCGGCTGTCAAGACTTCTCGGCCAGAAGCCTGTCGATCAGCGGCGTCAGGTCCTCGGCAAGCAGGTCACGCAGGAAGACCGCGGCCACCCGGTGCTGTTTGTCGAGCACGATCGTCGACGGGACGGTCGCCCTCGGGTAGCCCTTGAGCGGCAGCAGCGACCGGCCGGGCGGGTCGTAGATCGACGGGTAGGTGAGGCCGGAGTCACGCATGAAGTCGGCGGCGGCGCTGCGTTGTTCGTCGCGGAAGTCGATGCCGAGGACCTGCACGTCCTTGTCCTCGTAGTCCTCGTGCACCTTCTGCAGCTGCGCTGCCTCGCGACGGCACGGCGGGCACCACGCGCCCCAGATGTTCAGCACGACGACCTTGCCCTCGTACGAGGACAGCGTGATCTCCGTGCCCTCCTCCAGAAGGGAGTCACCCCGCATCTCGGGGATCCGCTGGCGCTCGTCGCCCTCGTAGGTGATGTCGGTCTCGCCGCCGGGGCTGACGAAGTTGAACTCCGTGCCGGTGGCGACCGCGTCGGTGCCGGTGGAGCAGCCCGCGACCACCAGCAGCGCGGCAAGAAGCAGGGCGACGCGTTTCATGCGCCGGTCACCGTCGGGCTGCTGGCGCCGGCCGGCTCGCGGTACCGGATCGCCACCAGGCTCTCGTTGTCGAACATGAGGCTCGTCAACGACGCCAGTGAGCACTGGCGCCGCCTCGGGTCGTGCCACAGGCGCTTGCCCTCCAGGAAGCGGCGCAGCGTCCAGATCGGCAGCTGGTGTGAAACGCACACCGCCTCGTGGCCTTCCGCCTCCGCGCGGGCGCGGTACACGGCGCCGAGCATGCGCCGGGCGATCTGGAGGTACGGCTCACCCCACGACGGCAGGAACGGGTTGTGCATGTGCGGCCAGTGGCGCGGCGAGCGCAGCGCACCGTCGCCGATCGACACACGCAGGCCCTCGAAGACGTTGGCAGCCTCGATCAGCTGCTCGTCGGTGGCGAGGTCGAGCTGGTGCGAGTCGACGATCGGGCGCGAGGTCTCCTGCGCACGCTGCAGCGGCGACGCGACCACGTGCGTGATGTCGTTGCCCGCAAGGTGCTCGGCCACGGTCAGTGCCTGCCGCTGCCCCAGCTCGGACAGCTTGAAGCCCTCGAGGCGGCCGTAGAGGACACCCGTCGGGTTGTGCACCTCCCCGTGCCGCAACAGGTGTACGACCGTCCGCGTACTCACTTGTCCCCCTCAGAAGCGGCGGCTGCCCGCGCGGCCGAGGGTAGTGCCGCACCGATGATCTCGAACGCGTCGTCGTCCATCGCGGCGTTGACGAACCACGCCTCGAACGCGCTCGGCGGCGCGTACACGCCGCCGTCCAGCAGCGCGTGGAAGAACGCGGGGAACCTGCCGGTGTCCGACGCCTTGGCCTCGGTGAAGTTCCGCACCGGCGACTCGGTGAAGAACACGCTCACCAGGTTGCCAGCGAACTGCACGTGGTGGGCGACCCCGGCCGAGGACAGCTCCTCCCCGATCATGGTGCCGAGCCGGGCGGCGTTGGCGTCGAGCGCGCGGTAGGTGCCGGGCGTCGCCTCGCGCAGCGACGCGAGGCCAGCGGCCACCGCGACGGGGTTCCCCGACAGCGTGCCCGCCTGGTACACCGGCCCGGCGGGTGCGAGGTGCGCCATCACGTCCGCGCGGCCGCCGAAGGCAGCCGCGGGCAGCCCGCCGGACATGACCTTGCCGAACGTGTAGAGGTCGCCGGGCACCGCGTCGATGCCGAACCAGCCGGCGCCCGACACGCGGAAGCCGGTCATCACCTCGTCCATCACGAGCAGCGCGCCGTGCTGGGTGGCGATCTCCCGCAGGCCATCGTTGAAGCCGGCGACGGGTGGGACGGCGCCCATGTTGCCCGGCGCGGCCTCGGTGATCACCGCGGCGATCTCGGCGCCGTGCTCGGCGAACGCGGCACGGACGGCGTCGAGGTCGTTGTAGGGCAGGACGACCGTGTCGCCTGCCTGTGCGCCGGTGACACCCGGCGAGTTGGGCAGCGCGAACGTGGCGACACCGGAGCCCGCCTCGGCGAGCAGCGCGTCGACGTGCCCGTGGTAGCAGCCAGCGAACTTGACGATCTTGGACCGGCCGGTGAAGCCACGCGCGAGGCGGATCGCGCTCATGGTGGCCTCGGTGCCGGAGTTCACCAGCCGCACCCGCTCGACCGGGCCGACCCGGCCGATGATCTCCTCGGCGAGGTCGATCTCGCCCGAGGTCGGGGTGCCGAAGGACAGGCCGGACACCGCGGCCGCCCGCACTGCCTCGACGATCGGCGGGTGCGCGTGCCCGTGGATCATCGGGCCCCACGATGAGACGAGGTCGACGTAACGGTTGCCGTCGGCGTCCCACAAGTAGGCGCCTTCGCCGCGGACCATGAACCGAGGGGTGCCGCCGACCGCCTGGAAGGCGCGCACCGGGGAGTTCACGCCACCCGGGGTCACTGATTGGGCGCGTGCGAAGAGGGCCCGAGACTGCTCAGTCGTCACGGTCCCAGTCTTACATCGCTATCTTCCGCGCTTCGTACGGGCTATTTCTCGCGCTCCGGACGGGTACGGACCGCGAGCGCCACCTGCCGCACGGCGTCGACGACGAGCACAGCCGCGACGGTGCCCAGCAGGATCGCGAGCGCCATCCAGCCGCCCACCCAGCGGGTCGACTCGAGCACGATGCCGTCGGGGTAGCGCTCGACGATCTTCGCGATGCCGAGGGGCCAGACGTCGAACGCGAACCACACGGCGATCCCGGCGACGACCAGTTCGGCCAGCGCGATCAACCCGCGCCACGGCGTGTTCAGCCTGCCTGGCTCGGTCGGCGGCGGAGCGACGAGCTCGTCGGTGGCAGCGGTCACGCCGACTACCTTCTCACGGTCGCTGCCGGGCCCGCAGGCGGCGCTGCTTGTACTCGGCGAAGTACCTGGTCGACTCGGGGCGGAACATGTAAACCACGGCGGTGACGCCGAACGCGACGTCGGCGAGGCTCCACATGAGCTCCAGCTCGGCGCCGCTGGACGCCATGGCCGACAGGAAGCTCCACACGCCGACACCCGTGTAGGCGGTGAGCACGATCCGGGCCCAGTTCCTTCCGGTGCGCATCTTCACCGCGAACAGCAGCATGAGACCGGCGAAGATCGCGATACTGAACCCGAGGATGACCTGGAACGCGCCGACGGTGCCGCTCACGTTGCCGCGCTGGTCCTCGGGGAGGCCGGCCATCATCTCCCTGACCATGCTGGTCAGGAGGGCCTTGTCGAGCAGGACGGTGAAGACCGTGCCGAGTGCGCTGATGACGATGCTCGCGAGTACCGCGTGGTACGCCGACTCGACGGCCTTGGGCCGGACGATCGGGCCGTCCGAGGGTGGCAGGGGAGGCGGGGGCGGCAAGCTCACGGCGTCAATCTTCCTCTACGAGACGGACGATGGCGGCTTTCAGGGCGTCGTCGTCGCGGGCCCACGCGAGGACGGTGCTGTCGTCGTCGAGGCGGAGCGGGACCTCGTAGGTCTTGCGTGGGACCGACCAGCCGCCGCCGAGGATCTTCGCGCCCGGCGCGGCACCCACGTCGGTGACCTTCGCGATGTCCTTGACCGCCAGGTCTTCCCGGCCCTGCCGCAGGGTCACCGGGGTCAGCTCGACCCGGTACACCTTGCGCCGCACGTTGACCCACAACGCGAACACGCCGAACAACGCGAGGCCGACGACCAGCCACGCGACCGTGTGGACCGGCCCGGACAGCGCCTCGACCCCCGCGCCGACGCCGGCGAACGCCGGTCCCCACAACAACGGCCACCGGCTCGAACCGGGTTCCGCGTAGAGAACCGGCCCGTCGGTCATCGGAGCTCGCGCGCCGGGAAGTACCTGCGTGCCGACGGCGACCACAGGAGTGCGAGGCCGACGATGGCGAACATGGCGGACAGGATGCCGGGGGGCGTGCCGTTGAGGAGCAGGTGGAACAGGATGAGCACGGCGCTGAAGATCGTGACGAGCGTGCGGGCGCGGCGGGTGCCCTCGGTGGCCTTGTAGCCGAACAGGGCGAGGAACACGGTGAACGTGACGGCCGCGATGAGCACGATCCACAGGATCTGCGTGACGCCGTTCGTGATCTGTTCCGGGGACAGCTTCGGGTCGGTGTTCCGCTCGATCTCGGCGTCGATGATGTCCTGCTTGTAGATCATCGACGCGACCATGCTGACGAGCCAGATCAGGCCGGACGCGACGAAGAAGTAGAACGAGATGCGCAGCGTGCGCGGCGCCGGCTCGTCGAAGCGGCGCCCGGCCCGCGTCCGCGCGGCCGCCTCGCGAGCGGTGGGCATGACGGGCTCGTCGGCCGGGATGGGCGGCGCCTTCTCCACTGGCGCCTTCTCCACCGCGGGCCTGGCCTTGGGCTTCGGCGCGGGTTCCGGCTCGACCGGGTCGGGGGCCAGCGAGGACGTGGTGTCCTCGTCCGGCACTGCTGTGTCCGGCACGGCTTGTTCTGGCACAGCCTTGTCGGCGTTGGGCTCCGCTGGGTCCGAATTGCCAGGCTTCGTCACGGCGGGCAGGTTACCGGTGCCTTTCGGCGTCAGCGCAGCCAGCCCGCTGCCTCGACCGCCCAGTACGTCAGCACGACGTCCGCGCCCGCCCGCCGGATCGACGTGAGCGACTCGAGAATCGCGGTCTCGCGGTCGCACCAGCCACCCTCGGCGGCGGACTCGATCATCGCGTACTCACCGGAGATCTGGTACGCGGCAACGGGCACGTCGGACTCCTCGGCGACCGCGCGGAGCACGTCGAGGTACAGCATGGCCGGCTTGACCATGACCATGTCGGCGCCCTCGTCGAGGTCGAGCCGCACCTCGCGCAGCGCCTCGCGAACGTTCGCGGGGTCCTGCTGGTAGGTGCGGCGGTCGCCCTCCAGGGACGACTCGACGGCGTCCCGGAACGGGCCGTAGAACGCCGACGAGTACTTCGCCGAGTAGGCCAGGATGCCGGTGTCCACATGACCTTCGCGCTCCAGCGCGGAGCGGACGGCGGCGACCTGACCGTCCATCATGCCGCTCGGGCCGAGCAGGTGGGCACCCGCTTCGGACTGGGCGAGCGCCATCTGCCCGTAGATCTCCAGCGTGGCATCGTTGTCGACCCTGCCCTGTCCGTCGAGCACGCCGCAGTGGCCGTGGTCGGTGAACTCGTCGAGGCAGAGGTCCGACATGAGGACCGTGGCGTCACCCAGTTCCGACCGCAGGTCGCGCAGCGCAACGTTGAGCACGCCGTCCGGGTCGACACCGCCGGAGCCGACCGCGTCCTTGCGTTCCGGCACGCCGAACAGCATGAGGCCGCCAACACCTGCCTCAACCGCCTCGACGGCGGCTTTCCGCAGGCTGTCGCGGGTGTGCTGCATGACGCCGGGCATGGTCGCGATCGGGACCGGCTCGGTCGCGCCCTCCTTGACGAACATCGGCAGCACGAGCTGGCTCGGCCGCACGGTCGTCTCGGCCACCATGCGACGCAGGGCAGGGGTGCTGCGCAGACGCCGGGGGCGGTGGGCTGGGTACATCGGGATCTCCTAGCTGGTCTCCTAGCGCCGGGCCCGCTTCGTCTTGCGGGGCGGCGGGAGTGCGCCTTCGGCACGCAGGCGGGCCGCGTGCTCGGCGAGTGCGTCGACGAGCGCGGGAACCTGGGCGATCTCCGGCTGGACGTCGACCCGGAGCCCGAACTCCCGCGCGGTCTCGGCCGTCTTCGGGCCGATGCACGCGACGAGCGTGCGGGTGTGCGGCTTGCCCGCGATGCCGACCAGGTTCCGGACGGTCGACGACGAGGTGAAGCACACCGCGTCGAAGCCACCGGTCTTGATCATCTCGCGGGTGTCGGCGGGCGGCGGCGCGGCACGCACGGTGCGGTACGCGGTGACGTCGTCGATCTCCCAGCCTCGGTCGCGAAGACCGGCGGCGAGGGTCTCGGTGGCGATGTCGGCGCGCGGCAGCAGCACGCGGTCCACCGGGTCGAGGATGTCGTCGTAGGGCGGGAACTCCTCGAGGAGACCCTCGGACGACTGCTCACCGGAGGGCACGAGCTCGGGGATGATGCCGAAGCCGCGCACCTTCTCCGCGGTGGCCTCGCCGACGCAGGCGATCTTCACGCCGGAGAACGCGCGGGCGTCAAGGCCGAACTCCTCGAACTTCTCCCACACCGCACGCACCGCGTTGGTGGAGGTGAAGATCAGCCACTGGTAGCGGCCGTCGACGAGGCCCTTGACCGAGCGCTCCATCTGCGCGGGGCTGCGTGGCGGCTCGACGGAGATCGTCGGCACCTCGGACGGGATGGCGCCGTGCAGCCGCAGCCGCTCGCTCATCTCGCCAGCCTGGTCCTTCGTGCGCGGCACGAGCACGCGCCAGCCGTACAGGGCGCGGGACTCCCACCAGGACAGCTTGGTCCTGGCGGCCACGGCCTGGCCGACGGTGACGACGAGGTTGCCCGCGATCTCGCCGGCGTCCTGCGCGAGCGTGGCGAGGGTGGTGTCGAGCGTGCGCTGCCCCGCGCCGGTGCCGTCGGCGGTGACCGCCACGGGCGTCTGCGGCGCGAGACCGTGCTCGACGAGCGCGGACGCGGCCTCGGCGAGGTGGCTGGAGCCGGCCAGCAGCACGATCGGGCCCGGGGTCTTCGCGAGCCCGGCCCAGTCGACCTCACCTCGGACGTCGACCTCGGTGTGGGTGCCGCCGAGCGCGATGCCCGCGTAGGCGGGGACCGCGGTCGCGGCGGGCACGCCGGGCACGACGTCGAAGACGGCACTGGTCTTGGCGACCGCCTGCGCCTCGGCCACGAGACCGGAGTGCGTGAGCGGATCGCCGGAGACCAGGCGGATCACGACACGACCGGCCTTGGCCTCGTTGACGAGGTCCTTCGCGACGTCGGCCGGCTCGCCGACGGCGGGCCGGACCTCGGCCTCGCCCTCGATGTCACGGCCGGCGAGCTCGAGCACGCCTGCCGGTACGTCCGGGTCGATCACCACGAGCTCGGCGCGCGCGATGAGCTCCTGCGCCCGGACGGTGAGAAGCCCGGCATCGCCGGGCCCCGAGCCCACGAACGCGATGCGTCCGGAGGACTTACGGGTACGGGTGGTCATTCCTGGGCCACTTCCTCTTATTACTTATTGCTCGTCACCGGCGAGCGCGCCGGCACCGAGCTCGAGCAGTTCGGCGGCCAACGCACGCCCGAGCTGCTCACCTTCGGTCAGGTCACCGGTGGCCGACGCGCGGATCAGGTCGACAGCGGGCCCTTCGGCCTGACTGCCGACCGTCCAGTTCGCGGCCGCGACGCCACGCAGCGACAGGCGGTACACAACCTTGTCGTCGGCGTCGAGGTCCTCGACCACGTCGGCCAGTGCGCCAACCGGGGCCTGGCAACCCGCCTCGAGCCTGGCCAGCATGGCCCGCTCCGCGGCGACCGCCGCCCTGGTGGCTGCGTCGTCCACAATGGACTGGAGGAGATGTTCGGTATCCACGTCGTCGACCCGGCACTCCACGGCCAGCGCTCCCTGCGCCGGCGCGGGAAGCACCTGGATCGGGTCGAGCACCTCGGTGATCACGTCGAGCCTGCCGAGCCGCGCGAGCCCAGCACGGGCGAGCACGACAGCGTCCAGCTCACCCTCGTGGACCTTGCGGACCCGGGTGTCGACGTTGCCCCTGATGGGCACGATCTCGAGGCCAAGGCCGAGCGCCTGGATCTGCGCCGCCCGCCGCGGCGACCCCGTGCCGACCCGGGAGCCGGGTGGGAGCTCGCCCAACGTGAGCGAGTCCCGCGCGACCAGTGCGTCCCTCGGGTCCTGCCTCGGTGGCACCGCGGCGAGGGAGAGACGGGGGTCGGGGGCGGTCGGCAGGTCCTTGTAGGAATGCACGGCCACGTCCACCGTGCCGTCGGCGAGCGCGTCGCGCAGCGCCGACGTGAACACGCCTACGCCGATCTCGGCGATGGGCGCGGACGACTTGTCACCCGGCGTCACGACGGTGACGATCTCGACCTTGGCACCCGCGGCCTCGAGCTGGGCGGCGACGGTGCCGGTCTGGGCGAGCGCGAGCGCACTGCCCCGCGTACCGATGCGGATCGTGCGGCTCACCGCGCGTCACCACCGAAGCTGTCGGTCGCCGGGTTGACGGTCTTCGCCGCGATGGCCTTCGGCGCGGCCGGGTCGAGCTGGAACAGCTCGCGCAGCGCCTCCGCGTACTCGACGCCGTTCGGGCCGGACGCGAGTTCCTTCACGCGCACGGTCGGCGTGTGCAGCAGCTTGTCCACCACGCGGCGCACGGTCTGCGCGACCTCGGCCCGGGTTGCGGTGTCCAGCTCCAGCCGGGTGTTCAGGCGCAGCAGTTCGGCGTCCACCACCTCGGCGGCACGGCGGCGCAGCGCGGTGACGGTCGGCGTGACCTCGGCCGACCGCTGGGTCGCGAGGTACGCGGCGACCTCGTCGGCGACGATCGTGGTCGCGCGGCGCGTGTCGAGGCCGCTCGGCGACTCCACCAGTCTGCGCTGCAGGCTCTCCAGGTCGACGATCGTCACGTCGTGCAGGTCCGCGACGTCGGCGGCGACATCGCGCGGCAGGCCGAGGTCGCACACGACCAGCGGGCGGACCCGGTCGGCCACCATGCTCGCGTCGATCACCGTGCCGGTCGCGCCAGTGCACGCGACCACGACGTCCGCGGCCGCGAGGTGCGCCGGCAGGTCGTCGAGACCGACCGCGCGGGCCTCGGTGCCCTGCTCGAGCTGCAGTTCGGCGAGCCGGGCGCCGGTTTGGACCGTGCGGTTGGCGATGACGATCTCGCCGATGCACGCGCGGCGCAGCGCGGCGGCGGACAACCCGCCCATCGAGCCAGCGCCCACGATCAGCGCGCTGCGGCCCGCGAGGCCGCCGAGCACGCGGCCCGCGTCGGCCAGCGCCTCGGACACCACGGAGCCACCGGCCGCGTCCAGGCCCGTCTCGGCGTGGACGCGCTTGCCGACCCGCAGCGCCCGCTGGAACAGCTCGTGCAGCGTGCGGCCCGCGGTGCCTGCCTCGCTCGCGACGTTGTAGGCGGAGCGGACCTGGCCGAGGATCTGCGCCTCGCCGACGACCATCGAGTCGAGGCCAGCGCTCACCCGGAACAGGTGCTCGGCGGCGGCCGCCGCGTAGTGCACGTAGAGGTGTTCGTACAGTTCGGCGACGTCGAGACCGGAGTGCCTGCCGAGGACGCCGACGACGTCGGCGAGCCCAGCGTGGAAAGCCTGCACGACCGCGTAGACCTCGACCCGGTTGCAGGTCGTGACCAGCGTGGCCTCGATGACGTTCTCACAGCGCATGAGCTCGTCGAGCACCTTGGAGACCTCACAGGCGGGCACCGTCGCGCGCTCCAGCACGCGTACGTCCGCCGATCGGTGAGAGACACCCACCGCCAGCACACTCATCGTCTGACCACCGCCCCATTCGGCCTGTTCTCGACACTGTGGCGCGGCGTACCGGTGACACGACCGTCACTTCTCGGCTGCGGCGCGGTCTCCCTCGGGGGAGCGCTGTCCGCGCGCCTGGCCTGGTGGAACGACAGGATCTGCAGCTCGACGGCCAGGTCCACCTTGCGGACCTCGACCGTCTCCGGCACCTGCAGCACCACCGGGGCGAAGTTCAGGATGCACTCGACTCCGGCCTGCACCAGCCGGTCGCACACGACCTGCGCGGCGGCCGGGGGTGTGGCGATGACGCCGATGGTGATCTCCTTGGCCACGCACACCGACGAGATGTCGTCGATGTGGTTGACCGGGATCCCACCGACGGGCACGCCCATCAGATCGGGGTCGACGTCGAAGAGTGCGGTCACGGGAAAGCCTCTGCCAGGGAACCCGCCGTAGTTGGCGAGCGCATGTCCGAGGTTACCGATCCCGACAACAGCCACGCTCTGTTCACGGGTGAGGCCGAGAACACGTTCAATCTGGTCGATGAGAACCTCGACCTCGTACCCCACGCCACGGGTGCCGTAGGTGCCGATGTAGGAGAGGTCCTTGCGGAGCTTCGCGGAGTTGACGCCTGCCGCGACCGACAGCTCCTCGCTGGACACCGTGGTGATGCCCTGCTCCTTCATGCCGGAAAGAACACGCAGGTAGACCGCGAGGCGCGCGACGGCGGCCTCGGGGATCGCCCGGGGGGAGAGCGCGCCCTGACCGTTGGTCAGGGGTGCCATGGGTGCGGTGACCTCCGCAGCGTTCTCAGCGGGAACTGGCCTTCTACCGTTCGCGCCAGTCTGGCCACGCTGCGCCACGCTGATACTCCTCGAAAGAATCGCCCATGGGAATGTTCATACGGTAGCCGCTTGTGAACGCAGGCACAAAGTCGCCGGTGAGCGGCTGTTTCGCGCCTCACCCGGTCAAGTCTGCTGCCGGCGGGTAACGCGCGACTGGATCGTTAGTCGACCGATACCCGTACGGAGTGCCATCCGGTGGCGCCGTCCGGCGCGGGCGGAGCCTCGGCATCGGTCTGCGTGTACCCGATGTTGTCGGTGGCCCGGACCCGGATCGTGCGCTCTCCCCGCTTCAGGTCAAGCGTGACCCGCCACATGCGCCACGTGTTGAGGCCGACCTCCGTGCCCAGCTCAGCGGGGTGCCACTCCCCTTCGCCGTCGTCTCCGTCGACGCGGACCTCGACCTGCCGGATCCCGATGGTCGGCGCCCACGCGACGCCCGCGATCGTGGTGCGGCCGCGGGCCAGGAGGAAGCCGTCGCGCGGGCTGTCGATGCGGGACTGGGTCTTGATCGGTCCCTTGGCGGACCAGCCACGCGGGATCCAGTAGCCCTGCTTGTCGGCGAACGTGGTCAGCTCCATGTCCACGACCCACTTGGTGGCGGAGACGTAGCCGTACAGGCCGGGGACGACCATGCGGGCGGGGAAGCCGTGCTCCTGCGGGAGCGGCTCGCCGTTCATGCCGATCGCGAGCATGGCGCCCCGGTTCGGGTCCAGTAGCGCGTCGACGGGCGTGCCCGCGGTGAAGCCGTCGGAGCTGGTGGAGAACAGCTGGTCCGCGCCCGGCCGCACACCCGCTTCGAGGAGCAGCTCACGGAGCGGGACGCCGATCCAGTCCGCGGTGGAGATGAGGCCGCCGCCGACCTCGTTGGACACGCAGGCGAGCGTGACAGGGCGTTCGATCAGGCGGCGGTCGCGAATGTCGGCGAAGGTGAACTCGACGGTCCTGCCGACCAGGCCGTGGATGCGAAGGCGCCAGTCCCGCGCGGTGAGGCGGGGCAGCGTGAGCGCGGTGTCGATGCGGTAGAAGTCGCGGTTGCTCGTGATGAACCTGGCCGTGCCGTCGGCCGCGAAGTCCGCGCCCCTCGGGAGCCTCGGCGCCGGGCTGGCGGGGGTCAGCCTGCCGACGTCGGCACGCGACGCCTCGACGTCGACGCGGTTGCCGGTCAGCTGCCCGATCGTGCCGAGCACTCCGGCGCCGAGCACCACACCCGCACCGGCACGCAGGAAGCTCCTGCGGCTCTCCCGGTCCTGCTCGGCGGGCCACGCCTTGCCGTGCAGCCACCTGAAGACGAGAAGGCCGACGACCATGCTCGCCGCGGGCGCGGCGAGCGCCAGCAGACCGAGGTCGGGGCGGGTGAGCACGGCGAAGAACCCGAGTACGCCCAGCACCGCGGCGAAGACGAGACCGGGGGTCGGCCGCGTGCGCGACAGCAGCCCGGCCACGGCGGTCACCCCGAGGACGACGACCGCGACGCCGATGAACAGGACGATCTTGTCGGCGGTGCCGAACGTGTCCTTGGCCCACTCGACCACGGCGTGCGGCGAGTTGTCCCGCACCCAGTTGCCGACCGCGACGAACGGGGACGCGCCGAGCCCGACGAACCCGGCGACCAGATGACCGGCGCCGAGCGCCGCGAGGAGCGAGACGACGGCGACCGAGATCGCGCGGCCTGCGGGCAGGCGGCGCGCGGGCGTTGGCACCGAGGACGAGCGGGTATCGAGCTGCACACCCATACGTTCGTCGCCGACGGCCGTGCGGTTCAACCCAAAACGGATTACGGCCTTCTTACCTCGTCAGCGCGGCGCGGAAGCGCTCCTCCTCGACGCGCCAGTAACCGTGCTCCCGGCCGTCGATCAGGATCACCGGCACCTGGTCGCCGTACTCGGCACGCAGCTCTGGGTCGGCGTCCACGTCCGTGACCTCCCACGGCACGGCCAGCTCACCACAGATGCGCGCCACGTCGGCCTCGGCCACCTCGCACAGATGGCAGCCCTGCCTGGAAACGACGGTCACCACGTCAGGCGACGCTCCCCCGCAGCGATGCGCGGCGGACCTTCCCCGTCGCCGAGTGGGGCAGTTCGTCGACGAACCGCACGGTCCTCGGCACCTTGAACCGCGCGAGCCGCTCCGCGCAGTGGTCGCGGACCTCGTCCTCCGACAGGGTCGCGCCGTCGCGCAGCACCACGACCGCGATCACCTGCTCGCCCGTGCGCTCGTCCGGCACGCCGACGGCGGCGGACTCCGCCACCTGCGGCAGCTCGTCCAGTACCCGCTCGACCTCCTTCGGGTACACGTTGAAGCCGTTCACGATGATCAGGTCGTTCGCGCGGTCGACAAGGCGCAGGTCACCGTCGGCGTCGAGGTAGCCGACGTCACCGGTGCGGAACCAGCCGTCCTCGTCTGGGCCGTGCGCGCCGTCTGGCCAGTAGCCGCTGAACAGGTTCGGGCCCCGGGCGGCGACGCGGCCGGTTTCCGTCTCGTCACCGTCGAACCACTCGGTCTCCTCCGGGTCCGACGGCACGCCGACCGGCCTGCCGTCGCTGTCGACCAGCCGCAGCTCCACGCCGGGTAACGGGCGGCCGACCGACCCCGCCTTCGCGATGCCGCCGACCAGCGTCGAGGTCAGCACCGGGCCGGTCTCGGTCAGGCCGTAGCCCTCGTACACGGGCAGGCCGGTGGCATGCGTGATCGCGGACAGGATCGCCGGGGCCAGCGGCGCGGCACCCGACGTGAGGAGGCGGACCGTGGACAGGCCCTCCGCGAGCCGCTCCGGGGTGGCGGCGGACAGGGCCTGGTACATCGCGGGCACGCCGACAAGGGCGGTCACGCGGTGCTCCGCGCACACCGTCAGCGCGCGTTCCGCGCTGAAGGTCTCCAGCAGCACGGCCGTCGCGCCCGCGGCCGCGACCTGCAGCAGGCCGGGGCCGAGGCCGTACAGGTGGAACAGGGGGACCACGAGCAGCACGCGGTCGTTCGCGGTCACCGGCGCCGGCTTGAGCTGGGCGCACTGGTCGACGTTCGACAGCAGCGCGCGGTGCGACAGCATCACACCGCGTGGCACGCCCGCGGTGCCCGACGTGTAGCAGATGACCGCGATGTCCTCGCCGCCTCGCGTGGCGGGCCGAGGGCCGGGTGCGCCGTCCGGACCAGCGTCCAGGTCCGGGGCCTCGATGTCGTCGCCCACCACGAACCGGGCGCCGCTGTCACTCAGCAGCCGGGGCAGCTCAGGGGACTGCGCGGCCGCCGGGACCACGATGCCACCCGCGCGCAGCACCCCGAACAACGCGACGCAGAATTCGGGACCGTTGGGGAGCACGATGGCCACCCGGTCGCCTTCTTCGAGGCCGGCGGCCGTGAGCCGGGCGGCGAACGCGTTCACCGCGCGGTCCGCCTGCGCCCACGTGAGTGTCCGGCCAGACCCGGTGTCGACGAAGGCGACCCGGCCCGGCACCCTCACAGCGGCGTCGGCAACCAGGCCGGCGACGTTGCCGGTCAGTATGTCGACCATGGGAAACCTCTCCTTCGACGACCCTTTGGGGCAGTGTGGCACGACTCACTCACGTCATGGTCGACCACGTCATGCGTCTCATCGAGGTAAGCATTACCTACTATTGAGTAACTACCCGTATGCTGCTCAAGTCTCCTCGGGCGGTGCGGCCCGGAGGAGGACCAGCCGAGGGAGTCGAGCATGCCGTCCGTGCGCCCAGTTCAACGGGACGCAGCGGGAGCGGAGGATGCCCGGGTCCCGCGACAGGAGTCTGCCGTGGAGCCACCGGAGGCCGGTGGGTCGTGGGAGCTCGTGCACGCCGCCCAGGAAGGGGACCGGTCGGCGTTCGCACTGCTCTACGACAAGTACGTCGATGTCGTATTTCGTTATGTCCTGTTCCGGGTCGGCGACCGGGAACTGGCGGAGGATGTCACCAGTGAGACGTTCCTGCGCGCCCTGCGCAAGATCGCGTCGGTCACCTACCAGGGCCGCGACGTCGGCGCCTGGTTCGTGACGATCGCCCGCAACCTGGTGCTCGACCACGTGAAGTCGAGCCGGTACCGCCTCGAGGTGACCACCGCGGAGGTGGACGACTCGCGGCCGGTCGAGGTCGGGCCCGAGCAGCAGGTGCTCGCGGGCGCGACGCGGGACGCGCTGCTGGCGTGCGTCCGCCAACTGGGTGATGACCAGCGAGAATGTATTGTGTTGCGGTTCCTGCAAGGGTTGTCGGTGGCCGAGACCGCGACCGTGATGGAACGCAACGAGGGGGCGGTGAAGGCGTTGCAGCACCGTGCGGTGCGCAGACTCGCACAGCTCCTGCCGCCTGAGCTGCGCTGAGGCGTAACTTCAACCACCACGGATTCGTTTCCCAGACGTGAACGGCGAGACTATGGATGAGCACGACCGCACCGTCGTGCGTGCCATGAACTCGCTCGCGCCACTGATCGCGCCGACCGGGGACGAGCGAAGGCGCATGCGCGACCGCGTCCTGCTCGCACTGGACGACGAGGACGCGCCGCCGCCCGCTCCGGTGATGCCGGACAGACCGGACAGACCAAGAACGGGCCGGGCCGTCAGAGCCGGGGAGAGACCCGGCGGCAGGAGACCGGCTACCAAGCCGGGGCCGTCCAGCCCCCACAGCCGAGCGACCGGCCGCGCGTCCCGCCGCGCGGCGTTGTCGGGGGTGCGCGGCCGGTTCGCCGTCGCCGCGGTGGCCGTGCTCGCGCTGGTCGGGTCGCTTGCCGGGATGAGCCTGTTGCTGGCGAGGGACGCACTCCCCGGCGAGGCCCTCTACGGCGTGAAGCGCAGTGCCGAGGCCGCGGCCATGGGCCTCACCTTCGGCGAGGAGTCGAAGGCGCTCAAGCACCTGGAGTTCGCCGCCGCGAGGGTCAGCGAGATCGAGTCCCTCACGCGCCGCTACCCCAACCCCGACGACGCACCCGTCGGGGCCTACCTCACCGCGCTCACCGACTTCGAGAACGACGCCACGGCGGGCTCCCGCCAGCTGATCGCACTCGCCACCGGTGCCAACGGCAGCCTGCTCGACGCCCTCCACGACTGGTCGGCGCAGCAGGCCGGCAGGCTGGCGGACGTCGCGCCCCGCCTGCCAGCGGCCGCGCGCAACCGGGAGAGCGCCACCCAGGCACTCCTCGACAAGATCACCGCCAGGGCACAGGCACTGTCCGCCCGCATGGGCTGCCTCCAGATCACCTCCGGCACCTACGACGACATCGGCGCACTCCCCGCCACCGGCACGTGCGAGCAGCCGCCGCCCGCACCCACCTCCGGCGGCGCGCCTGCCCCGAGCGTGCCCAGCCCCACCGGAGGTGCCGTGCCGTCGCCCGGCACAGGGACCCCCAGCACGGCGCCGCCGCCCGCCACACCGCCCCAGGGCCTGCCCCCGGTCCCCCTGCCGGGGGCGACCGTGTCCGTCCCCGCACCGGCGGACACCCAGGTCCCCGCGCCGGGCACCGAAACGCCGGAACAGCCACCACTCATCGAACTGCCCCCGCTCCTGCCCGGCCTCCCGGGCCTGAGCATCGGCTGACACCCGACCCGCCGGTCATGTCGGTGATCGCCGGTAGTGTCGAACCCGGGGGTCCTCCCTGACCGCGCGAATGGACCGTTCGTTCGGTGAATGCGGAAAGCGGGCACCGAATGAGGCGAAATTCCAGGCAGGCGCGCTCGCTACGCTGTTGGATGGAGTAACTGGTTTCGATCGATCGCGGAGGCGATGCCGTGTCCATGTGGCGTGGCCGTGGGAAAGGACCCGCGCTCGAGCAGATCGCCACCATCGCGGGTGAGGCGTCTGCCGAGGCGGCTGTCGCGCTGGAGCGCGCCGATCGCACGTTGGACCGGCTCCCGCCGCCGGTCGACCTGACCGCCGCGGCCTTCTTCGACGTGGACAACACGATGATGATGGGCGCGTCGATCTTCCACTTCGCCAGGGGGATGGCCGCGCGGAAGTTCTTCACCACCTCCGACCTGGCCAGGTTCGCGCTGCAGCAGGTGGCGTTCCGGATCGGTGGCCGCGAGACCCACGACGGCATCCGCAACGCCCGCGAGTCCGGCCTGTCGTTCGTCGCCGGGCACTCGGTGGCCGAGCTGATGTCGCTCGGCGAGGAGATCTACGACGAGCTGATGGCCGACAAGATCTGGCCCGGCACGCGTGCGCTCGCCCAGATGCACCTCGACGCTGGCCAGCGGGTCTGGCTCGTCACCGCGACGCCCGTCGACCTGGCCACGATCATCGCCCGCCGTCTCGGGCTGACCGGCGCGCTCGGCACCGTCCTCGAGAGCGAGAACGGCGTGTACACGGGCAGGCTGGTCGGCGAGATGCTGCACGGACCGGCCAAGGCGCACGCGGTCCGCGCGCTCGCCGCCCGCGAGGGGCTCAACCTGCGCCGGTGCGCGGCGTACTCGGACTCCGCGAACGACGTGCCGATGCTGTCGGTGGTCGGCACCGCCGTGGCCGTCAACCCGGACGGCAGCCTGCGGGAGGCGGCCCGCAAGCGGGGCTGGGAGATCCGCGACTTCCGCACGGGCCGCAAGGCCGCCAAGATCGGGGTGCCATCCGTGCTCGGCGCGGGTGCGCTCGCCGGAGCCGTCGCGGCTGGCCTCGCCTACCGGAAGCGGGCGACATGACCGGGTTCCTGATCCTGATCGTGGCGGTCGTCTGCCTCGGCGTCGGCTTCTACATGGGCCGCCGCAGCGGCATCGAGTCGGAGATCCGCAGGCAGCTACGCGAAGACCGCAGGGACTAATTGGGGCCTGTCCGAATGGTCTTTGTGCGAGGGTCTGGACCTGACCATCAGCGACCTCAGGGGAACGTGACGGCACCCAGCCACCAACCACCTCGATGACTGGCGCCTGCGCTGGGTCGGAACCAACACATTGAAATTCCGGGGAGGCGGGCTAGCGACGGCACCCAGCCACCAACCACCTGCGATCCGCAGGCGTCGCTGGGTCGGAACCAACACATTGAAATCCCGGGGAGGCGGACTAGAAGACCGACTCGCGTTCGGCGACCATGGTGTCGAGCGTCTTCTGGATCGTGGCGCGGACCTCGGCCGCCATCTCCAGCACGAAGCCGTGGTCGTCCGCGGCGTCCGGCGAGGCGAGGTCGGTGCGGATGGGCGAGCCGAAGTCGATGCGCCACTTGGTCGGCAGCGGGATCGCGCCGAGCGGGCCCAGCAGTGGGAAGAACGGCGTGACCGGGAAGTACGGCAGGCGAAGCAGCTTCGCGAGCGGCTTGAGCTCGCCGATCTTCGGGTGGATCTCCTCGGCACCCACGATCGAGCACGGGATGATCGGCACGCCCGCCTTCACGGCGTTGGCGACGAACCCGCCGCGGCCGAAGCGCTGCAGCCGGTAGCGCTCGCTGAACGGCTTGCCGATGCCCTTGAAGCCCTCCGGCCACACCCCCACCAGCTCACCGGACCGCAGCAGCCGCTGCGCGTCCGCGCCGCACGCGAGGGTCTGGCCGGTGCGGCGGGCGAGCGTGCCGAGCACCGGCACCTTGAACACCAGGTCGGCGCCGAGCATCCGCAGGTGCTTGCCGCGCGGGTGGTTGTCGTGGACCGCGATCGAGGTCATCACGGCGTCCCACGGCAGCGTGCCGGAGTGGTTGGCGACGAGCAGCGCACCGCCGTCGACAGGCAGGTTGTGCTTGCCGGTGACCTCGACGCGGAACCACTTCTCGTAGATCATCCGCAGCGGCGGCAGGACCACGGTGTCGGTGAGCTGCGGGTCGAACCCGAAGTCGTCGACGGGGTAGTCGCCGGTCAGGCGGCCACGGACGAAGTCGCCGAGCCGGTCGGCGAGCGACTCGGGCTCGCGGCGCTGGCGGAGTTCGGTGACGGAGGCGAGGCCGCGGCTCGGGCGCGTTGGCACGTCGCCCCGCGCCGGGCGCAGCGGAATGACCTGGGCTTCCTGGACCGGCACTGTCTTTCCCCTCAACGGTGCGTACTGCCGCGGACGTAGTCGTCGAACGCGGTGGTGGTGGTCCACTTCGGCGTGAACCCGAAAGCCGTCTTGAGACGGGTGGTGTCGATGACGCGGCCGTAGCTGAGCAGCCGGGACAGGCTCGGCGACAACTCGACCCCTCCGCCGGTGAGCCGGGTGGCGGGCCCGATGGCGGCCTTCGGCATCGGCAGCGGGATGCGACCCGCACGGCGGATGGCCTGAGACAGCATGAGTACCCCGTCCCCGCCGACGTTGAACACGCCGGGCAGGTCGTGGGTGGTGGCGCGCTCGAGCACGGCGAGCGCGTCGTCGATGTGCAGGAACTGCACGCGGGCGTCGAAGCCGAGCACGGTCGGCACGACCGGCAGGGAGAAGTACCTGGTCAGCGCGTTGTCCACGTGCGGCCCGATGATCTCGGCGAGCCGCATGATGGTCAGCACGACCTCCGGGCGCCGACGTGCGAGCCCCAGGGCGTAGCCCTCGATCTCGGCCGCGTCGCCCTTGGCGGCCGCGTCCTGCTCGGTGAAGACGGCAGGCGCGTCCGCGCCGCCGCCGTAGACCTCGGCGGTCGACTTCACGACGAGCTTGCGCACCGTCTCCGCGCGCTGGCAGGCGGCCAGGAGCTGCATCGTGCCGATGACGTTGCGTTCCTTGGCCCCCGGCCCGGGACGCGGTGCGGCGTGCACGACCGTGTCCACCCGCGCCGAGGTGAGCACCTTGGCGATCCTCGGGTCACGGATGTCGGCGCGCACGAACTCGACGCGCGTCGAGCGCGGCACCGAGGACGGAGCCGTGTCCACGCCCAGGACCCGCTCGATTTCCGGGTCGTCGGCCAACCGCGCGGCCAGCCGGCCGCCGAGCTGGTCGGCGACTCCGGTGACGAGAACGATTCTGGGCGCCATACGACTCCGATGACAGATCACGAACGGGAGGCGATCCGGCTAGCACAGTGGCGGACCCGGTGGCGACTCTACATCCAAATCGTGATTGTCTCGTCGCAGGCAACGAGTAGTTAACGCAGGTCACATGCCGTAATGGTGGATGTCACACTTGGCGGACATCCACCACGGCACCCGCGGAACTACTTCTTGAGCTTGCGACGCTGAACGCGCGTCTTGCGAAGCAGCTTGCGGTGCTTCTTCTTGGACATGCGCTTGCGGCGCTTCTTGATGACCGAGCCCATGCGGAACCTCAGCTTCATTCGGTGGTCGGTACAACCTGGAACGGCAACGACCACTCGACCAGTTCCGGCCACCGGACGCGCCCCATGACACCAGGCAACGAGCATCAAGATTACCTGGGCGTCACTGGGCGGTCGGCACCGGTGTCCTAGCCCGCGTCGAAATACGCGCTACGCAGGTAGTCGTGCACTGCTTGTTCCGGTACCCGGAACGATTTGCCCACTCGCACCGCGGGTAGCTCTCCGTTGTGCACCAACCGGTACACCGTCATCTTCGATACCCGCATCATCGTGGCCACCTCGGCCACAGTGAGGAACTGCACCTGTGCGAGGCCAGGCGGCTCCGGATCTTTCTTGTTCGCCGGCATGCTCACCGCGTCCTTCGACACGTGTCGCGCCGTCGGCTTCCCCACCGACGGTATCGACACGCACGTGCTTCTCCCGAGACTAGCGGGACTGGTGTGACGAATGCGATCCCGCGAGCGATATTCGCCTGGAAAGATCAACCGGCCTCGTGCTGGCGGCCAAGCTCCTGCGACCGGTCCCTTGCGGCCTCGATGGCGGCCAGCAGCGCGGCCCGCACGCCGTGTTTCTCCAGTTCGCGGATGGCCATGATGGTCGTCCCCGCCGGCGAGGTGACCGCCTCGCGCAGGATCACCGGGTGCTCCCCGGTCTTCGCGAGCATCGCGGCGGCGCCGACGGCCGACTGGATGATCAGCTTCTCCGACACCGCGCGCGGCAGCCCGAGCAGGATGCCGGCGTCGATCATGGCCTCGACCAGGTAGAAGAAGTAGGCGGGCCCGGAGCCGGACAGTGCGGTCACGGCGTCCTGCTGAGACTCGGGCACCCGCACGACCATGCCGACGACCGACAGCAGCTCCTCCACGATGGCCAGGTGGTCGCCGGAGGCGTGCCTGCCGGGTGAGATGGCCGACATCGCCTCGCCGACGAGCATCGGGGTGTTCGGCATGACCCGCACGACGGGCACCCCGTCGGGCAGCCGCCGCTCGTACAGCGAGGTCGGCAGCCCGGCGCACAGCGAGACGATGAGCGTCTTCGTGTCGATGTTCGGCGCCAGCTCGTCCAGCAGCGGCTCGATGTCCTGCGGCTTGACGGCCACCACGAGGACGTCGGCCTCCTTGGCCGCGGTGGCGACGTCCACCGCGCGGAAGCCGTAGCGCGTGGTCAGCTCGGCGGACCGCTCGGGATGGCGTTCGGTGAACATGAGCTCGTCGACCCGGCGGCCGCCGTTGAGCAGCCCGGAGAGGAGCGACTCACCGATCTTGCCGGCCCCGAGCACCGCGATGGAATAGGTCATGCGGGACAGCGTCCCACGCTAGCGTCTAGCGGCATGTCCACTGGCACGCAGATCCTGTACGGCGTCGTCATCGCCATTGGCCTGTTCCTGGGCCTGATGGCCCTGCGACGCCGCCGAGGGCCGGTCGAGCGACGCCCGGTGACCGGGGACCTCACCACCCGGCTGCGCGAGCTCGTGGCCGACGGCAAGACGGTCCTGGCGATCAAGGAGCTGCGCCAGGCGACCGGCATGGGCCTGCGCGAGGCCAAGGAGTACGTGCTCGGCCTGACCCCGGCCCCGCGCAGGCGCGACGACGACCGGGTGCAGGCGCTGGCGGCGGAGGGCAAGACGATCCTCGCGATCAAGGAGCTGCGCGAGCGGACCGGCATGGGCCTGCGCGAGGCGAAGGAGTACGCGGACGCCCTGACCGCCACCGGCGAGCCGCCCGCGCCACGCGGGGAGGTCAGCGAGGAGACCATGGCGCGGGCCCGTGAGCTGGCGGCGGCGGGCAAGGTCGTGCTCGCGGTGAAGTCCATCCGCGACGAGACCGGCTGGGACCTCCGGCGCTGCAAGGACGTCGTGGACCGCATGCCGAAGAAGAACAAGGGCGGTGGCCTGGATGGTTACTTCCGGGGCCTGAACTAGGCCTTCGCCGACAGGGCGAGCTGGCGGGACTGGCAGATCAGGCGGCCCGTGGCGTCCACGACGGTCGCGTCGGCGTCGAACCACGGGCCGTGCACCGCGCGGCATTCGACGTGGATGCGGAGCCAGCCGGGGGCGGGGCGCGAGCGGAGCAGCGCGGTGATCTGGACGGTGGGGGTCCAGCCGAAGCGGCCGAGGTTGAACGTGACCGGCATCGAGATGTCACCCGCCATGAGCGCGAACAGCGGGTCGACCTGTTCGCTGCGCGGGCGGGCCCACAGGCGCAGGCGCGGCGGGTCGTTGGTCTGGCCGTGCAGGAAACCGGCGCCGTTCGGATCGAGACGGATGTCGCAGCCCTCGGTCAGGCGGAACACCGACGCCAGCGGCAGGGCGGCCAGGTCGAGCGCGTTGCCCGGCGGCTCGGCAGGCTGGTTGGGCAGGTCCGACCACACCGCCCGCTCCCGGGGCAGGCGGCCGGTGGTCACCACACCCTCCACACACGACTGGCCGCGCTGCTCCAACTGCACCGCCACGACCGTCGCCTGGCGACCGATCTTGCGCACCTCGGTGCGTAACAGCACGGGGCCGGGTTCTGGCGCGCGAAGGAACTGCGCGCTGACGGACAGGGGGTCCGCGACGGGTGAACCGCTGCCCGCCGCCGCCGTGGCCGCGCGGGCCAGCATGGCGACGAGGAACCCGCCGTGTGGCTTGCCGCCGATCGTCCACGGGCCCGACAGGTTCGCGGCGAAGGTGCCGTCACCCAGCGACCGCACGCGCGACGCGGTCGTGAAGGGACCGGCGCCGCCGTGTCCCGGACGCGTGTCGCCCTGGCCCGCAAGACTGCTCATGATTATTACCCTGCCACGTCCGGGGATACTTGATCAGATCGCGGTACCCGAAGCGCGACTACTTGCGGGATACCAAGGCACGTAAGAAGAACGCCGTGTTCGCGGGCCGTTCGGCGAGCCTGCGCATGAGATAGCCGTACCACTGCACGCCGTAAGGAACGTACACGCGGACCGTGTGCCCGAGTCCCGCCAGCCGTAGCTGCTCGTCCGGGCGGATGCCGTACAGCATCTGGAACTCGAAGCCGCCAGGCTTGCGGTCCAGCGCCTCCGCGCGCGCGTTCACGATCTCGACCAGCCGAGGGTCGTGGGTGGCGAACATGGGAAAGCCCTCGCCGCGCAGCAGCGCGTTCGCGCAGCGCACGTAGCTCCGGTCCACCTCGTGCGCGTCGGCGAACGCGACCTCCGACGGTTCCGCGTACGCGCCCTTGCAGAGGCGAACCCGGGAGCCATCGGTCGCGAGCCGCACGCAGTCCTCCTCGGTGCGGCGCAGGTAGGCCTGCAGCACCGCGCCGACCCACGGCCAGGTGGCACGCAGTCCGGCGAGGACACGCAACGTGGAGTCGGTGGTGGTGTGGTCCTCCATGTCGAGAGTGACCGTCGTGCCGCACTCCTGCGCCTTGGCGCAGATGCGGGCGGCGTTCTCGGCCGCGAGGTCCTCGTCGAGCGCCTGGCCGACCGCGGAGAGCTTGACGCTCACCTCGGCGTACTTGGCGAGGCCGTCGCGGTGGAGGCCGTCGAGCAGTTCCAGGTAGGCCTGGACGGTCTGCTCGGCGAGCAACTTGTCGGTGGTGTCCTCGCCAAGGTAGTCGAGGGTGACGGTCAGCCCCTGGTCCACGAGGGTCCTGGTGGCCTCGATCGCGTCGGCGGTGGTCTCGCCTGCCACGAAGCGACGTACGACGTCCCGGCTCACCGGGGCGGTCGCGACCAGCCGACGGGTCACGTCGTTGCCGGCCGCGGCCAGGATCAGGCTACGAAGCGGGTGCACGTGCGGGACTTTACGGCCCGGCGGTTGTCGATGGGTGGCTTCCGGCTGGTGGCCGGCCAGTTATGACGTGATAGCGCGAGGACCGAAATTGGGCGGGTCCACTCGGGAGGCACTCACTGTCCAAGGTGCAGACGAGCGAAGAGCAGCGCCTCCGCAAGGTCCTTCGCGCGTTCGGCCGCCGTCCGCGCGCGACGGGTGTTGATCTCCAGCACCACCTGGCCCGAGAACCCGTCCCTGGTCAGCGACTCGCACACCTCGGCGCACGGCTGGGTGCCGTGGCCGGGGACCAGGTGTTCGTCCTTCGGCTGGCCCGTCCCGTCCGCGAGGTGGAGGTGCGTCAGGCCGCGTCCCATCCTGGACCGGAGCGCCATCGCGTCCTCACCGGCCGCCGCCGTGTGCGACAGGTCCAATGTGTAGTGCCGGTAGCCGACATCCGTGGGGTCGATCGACGGCTCGAACGCCGACACCTGCCCGCCGAACCGGCGCACCGGGAACATGTTCTCCACGGCGATCGCGATCCCGGACGACTCCTCCAGCTCCGACACGAGGTCCGCGAAGCCCTCCGCGTACCTGCGCTGCCACCGGAACGGCGGGTGGATCACCACGGTCGACGCGTCGAGGTCCTGCGCCGCCTGCACCGACCGGCGCAGCCGCTCCTCCGGCCTCGGCGACCACACCCGCTGCGTGATCAGCAGGCAGGGCGCGTGCACGGCCAGCACCGGCACCCGGTACTGCCGGGACCGCCTGCGTATCGCGGCCGGGTCCTGGCTGATCGGGTCGGCCCACACCATCACCTCGACACCGTCGTAGCCCAGCGTCGCGGCCAGCTCGAACGCGGTGGTCGCCGTCTGCGGCCACACGGAAGCGGTCGAGACGCCGACAGGAACTCTCACTTGTTCAGCAGCAGCAACGCGGCAGGCGACACGGTCACGACCAGGCCGACCAGCACCGCGAGGAACGTCGTCTGCAGGTCCTCCGCGCGGCGGATCTTCCTGACGATCAGCACGAGCCCGACGATGACGGCGAGCGCGACGACCAGTGCGGCCTGCGGCATGAAGCCCCACAGCCAGTTGAACCCGAGCCAGATCGCGGCACCGCCGATGACCCCCAGCGCGAGCTGGCCGCCCATGATCGCCCACTCCTTGGCGGGCGACCGGACGCGGTCGTCGTCGAGGTCGTCGTCCTCGAGGTCGTCCAGGTCGCTGTCGAAGTCGCGGACGCGGTCGTCGTCCTCGTCGATCAGGTTGTCGTACTCGGCCGAGTCGTACCGGTCGTTCTGGCCGGTCGCCGGGTAGGAGGACCGGTAGTCCTCCTTCTCGTCCGGTACGTCCGCGTACGGGTCGTGCGGCGGCGGGTACACCGGCGAGATGCGGGTGCGGCTGTCGGCACCGGGCACGACCGGGCGGCGGCCGGTCATCGAGCCGTCGACCGGGACGCGGCCCGACACCCTCGGCAGCTCCTCCGTCGTCGGCTCCTGCGACGCCGACGGCATCGGCGGCGGTGGCGGCGGGGCCGAGTCGGTCAGGCCGTCCAGGCGGGACCGGAGCGACGGCTGGATGCCGCTGCGTTCGCGGTTGCCGCCCGTGCGTTCGCGGTTGCCGCCCGGCGGTGGCGGCAACGGCATGCGCTGCGACGGCTGTGGGCGCGGCGGCTGCCGGTCCGGGGGCGGACCCTGGATCGGCCTCGGCGTGCCGCGGACGGGGGTGGTCGGCTCGTTCGGCCGCGAAATGGCGGGCAGGCGGCCCGACGACGGTGGCCCGACGGGCGGCGGCCCGGGATGGTGCTGCGGCGCGGGCCTTGGCAGCTGCTGGGACGGCTGCGGCGGCTGATGCGATGGCAGCGGCCTCGGCAGCTGCTGGGAGGGCTGCGGTGGCTGGCGGCGCAGCGGCGGCTCCTGCGGCTGCGGCGGCGGCTGCAGGCGCGGGTACTGGCCGGTCGACGTGCCCCGTCTGTGCGAGGTGCGCTCCGGCGGCGGCATGTCGTCGCGGATGGCCCGCATCTCGCCGGACTCCGACAGGACCCGGTCGATGATCGCCTGCGCGCCGGTGTCGTCCATGTCGTCCGCGCGCCGACGACGCCGCCGGGGGGCACGTTCGCCCGACTCGGCGCCGTACTTGGCGAGCAGCTCGGCGACCGTGCGCTGCGGCTGCTCAGGTCCGCCTTCGTGACTCATCGACTCCACCGTGCCTGGCGCCGGCCAAATCGTCCAGCGGCGACGCTTGACTGCCCTTCATGCTCGCAGGGATCGCCAAACATTATGAACTGCCTTCCGGCGGGGTCGTCGGCGAGCATCAAGACTCCTCCCCATCGGCGGTTCCGTCGACCGTGTCCAGCCGGCGCAGGATGACTCCCTCTCGCAAGGCCCACGGACAGATCTCCAGTTCCTGCCGTGACAGAGCACGCATCGTGGCCTGTGCCACCAGGGCACCGGCGACCAGCTGGTGTGACCGGCTCGCGCTCACGCCCTCCAACTCTGCCAGGTCGGCCGCGTTCATACGCGAGATGAACGCGATGAGCTGCCGTAACCCCGGTTCGGTCAGCACCCGGCGTACCCTTGGACCCGCCGACGACGGCGCGGCGCCGGTCAGCCGGGCGAGCGTGCGGAACGTCTTCGAGGTGGCGACCACCCGGTCCGGTTCGCCCCGTTTCGCGACCTTCTTCGCGACCGGCGCGAGCTGCTCGGCCAGCCAGTCGGCGGTCGCGGCCACCTCGTCCCGGTCCGGCGGGTCGGCCGAGAACCGTTCCCTGGTGAGGCGGCCCGCGCCGAACGGGACCGACTTCGCGTAGTCGGGTGCCTCGTCGATGCCGATGGCCAGCTCCAGCGAGCCGCCGCCGATGTCGAGCACCAGCAGCCTGCCCGCGGACCAGCCGAGCCAGCGCCGGGCGGCGAGGAAGGTCAGCTTGGCCTCGTCCGCGCCGGTGAGGACCCGCAGTTCGACGCCGGTCTCGGCACGGACCCTGGTAAGAACGTCGGCGACGTTGCCGCAGTCGCGGACGGCCGAGGTCGCGAAGGCCATCAGGTCCTCGCAGCCGAGCTTGCGCGCCGACTTCTTGGCCAGCGCGACCGTGTGCACCAGGTCGTCGACACCCGATGCGGACAGGTCTCCGTTGCTGGTCAGGCGCTCGGCGAGACGCAGCACGGTCCGCTCTGAGCTGGCCGGCATCGGGTGCGCGCCCCGATGCGCGTCCACGACGAGCAGGTGGACCGTGTTCGAGCCCACGTCCAGAACCCCAAGGCGCACGGGGCGCAAGGTTACCGGGCGGTCGCGTTATGGGAAGAGTTTCTTCACGATTCGAACTTGTAGCCGAGACCACGCACGGTGACGAGGTGCCTCGGCGATGCCGGGTCCGGTTCGATCTTGGACCGCAGCCGCTTCACGTGGACGTCGAGCGTCTTGGTGTCGCCGACGTAGTCCGCGCCCCACACCCGGTCGATCAGCTGACCGCGCGTGAGCACCCGCCCGACGTTGCGGAGAAGGTACTCGAGCAGGTCGAACTCCTTCAGCGGGAGCGGGACCTCGCCGCCGCCGACGGTCACCACGTGCCGCTCGACGTCCATCCGGACCGGGCCCGCCGCGAGCACCTGCGGCAGCTCACCGTCCGGGGACTCGCCGCCCCGGCGCAGCACCGCACGCACCCGCGCGATCAGCTCACGCGCCGAGTACGGCTTCGTCACATAGTCGTCTGCGCCGATCTCCAGGCCCACGACCTTGTCGATCTCGCTGTCGCGGGCGGTCACCATGATCACCGGCACGGCGGAGCGCTGCCGCAGCGCCTTGCACACGTCCGTGCCGCTCATCCCGGGCAACATCAGGTCGAGCAGCACGATGTCGGCACCGTTGCGGTCGAACTCCGCCAGCGCCTGCTGGCCGGTGCTCGCGACGGCGGCCGTGAAGCCCTCCTTGCGCAGCAGGAAGGCGAGCGGGTCCGCGAACGACTCCTCGTCCTCGACGATCAGCACCCTGGTCACTGGTTGCCTCCTGCACCGTTGGGGCTACTGCCATGGGAGTTCGGGTGGGCCGGTATGCGCAGCGTGAACGTGGAGCCGGTGCCCGGGCGGCTCCACAGCCTGACCTCACCGCCGTGGTTGGCGGCGACGTGCTTGACGATCGCGAGCCCGAGGCCGGTACCGCCGGTCGCGCGCGAACGCGCCCTGTCGAGGCGGTAGAAGCGCTCGAACACGCGCTGCTGTTCCTCCTCCGGGATGCCGATGCCGCGGTCGGTGACCGCGATCTCGACGAAATCGCCGGCGCGACGGCGGCTGATCGAGACGGGACTGCCCGGCGTGGAGTAGGCGACGGCGTTCTCCAGGAGGTTCGCCAGGGCCGTGACCAGCAGTGTCCGGTCTCCCTCCACGAGCAGGCTCGAGTCGGCGTCGGTCGCGATGTCGATGCCGGTGGTCTCCGCGGACAGCTTCGCGCGGCCGAGCGCGTCGCGCACGACGGCGTCGATCTCCACCGCGTTCAGCTCCGGCAGCCGCTCCGCACCCTGCAGGCGGGACAGCGCGATCAGCTCGGTGACGAGCCTGCCGAGGCGGGTGGCCTCGTGGTGGACCTTGCCGGTGAACCGGCGGACGGACTCGGGGTCGTCTGCCGAGTCCAGCAACGCCTCGGCCAGCAGCGCCATGGCGCCGACCGGGGTCTTCAGCTCGTGGCTGACGTTGGCGACGAAGTCGCGGCGGGTGGCCTCCAGGCGGACCGCCTCGGACTCGTCGGCGGCGTCCACGGCGAGGAACCCGTCGCCGAGCGGACGGATCTCGCCGCGGACCGCCTCCGGGCCTCGGCCGTAGGAGCGTTCCAGGGGGCGCAGCTCGATCTCGACCGGCTCACCGGTCTCCTTGGCCAGCTCCGCGGCCTTCTTGAGGTGGGCGTCGACCCGGCGGTTGCGGACCACCCCCAGCTCCTCAGCGCGCGGGTTGTGCTGCACGACGTCGCCGAACTCGTCGAGGATGACGACCGCGTTGTGCGAGGAGTGCACGAGCTTCTCGAGCAGGGCGGCAATCGTCGGGCCGGCCGGGGGCTGCGCCGCCGACCGCTGTCGCGCTCTGGTGATCGCTCCGCCGACGACGAGGCCGACGACCAGCGCTCCGGCTGTCAGGATGATCCAGACCAAGTCGGTCACCGGCGAATCGTAGGCAGGTCAGGGGTGGCGCGGACCAGTCCGCCACGGGCTTAGGTGATTGTCCTGACACCCAAATCGCCGTTGTTCGCCCGAGCGAAAGCCGGAGTTCACCCGATCGTGTCCAAGCGGGACAGCTCCTCCTCGCTCAGGCGCAACCCGGCGGCGGCCACGTTCTCCTCGAGGTGCGCCGGGTTGCCGGTGCCGGGAATGGCAAGCACGTTCGGCCCCTTGTGGAGGGTCCAGGCGAGCCGGACCTGCGCCTCGCTGACGCCACGGGCCGTGGCGACCTCGCTGACCACGGCCTGCTCCGTGCCGCTGGCGATGGCGAAGAACGGCACGAACGCGACGCCGTGCTCCGCGCAGAGGTCGACCAGCGCGTCGTCCTCACGGCGCACGGTCAGTCCGTACTGGTTTTGGACGCACACCACCGAAGCGATTCCCAGCGCCTCTTTCAGGTGGTCAGCGGTGACGTTGGAGATACCGAGGTGACGAATGAGACCTTCCCGCTGAAGCTCGGCGAGTGCGGTGAACGGCTCGGCGAGTGAGCCCTCACCACGATCGAGGGCCTGCCCGATGCGGAGGTTGACCACGTCGAGGTGGTCGAGGCCGAGCTGGCGGATGTTCTCCTCGACCTGCCCGCGCAGCGCCTTCATCGTGCTCACGTGGTGCCAGTCGCCCGCCGGGTCCCGTCCGGGGCCGACCTTCGTGGTGATGACCAGGTCCTCCGGGTAGGGCGCGAGCGCGGAGTTGATCAGTTCGTTGGCGGAGCGGACCGGGGAGAAGTAGAACGCGGCGGTGTCGATGTGGTTGACGCCCAGCTCGAGGGCCCTGCGGAGGACGGTCATCGCCTGGTCGCGGTCGCTGGGCGTGCCGTCGGCGTGCTGCATGAGGCGCATGGCCCCGAAGCCCATGCGGTTGACGGTGCGGTCACCCAGCCGCCACGTACCCGCGGCGGTGGCGTCGATCGAAGTGGTCATGGCGCCAGCTTGTCCGCGCCGTGTTTTCGCTGCCGGCATTGGCAACTTCTTGCCTGATTCGGCCGCCCGGGTTGCGGTTTCGGGGACACTGGTGGCATGAGCTCCGACCAGGTGACGGTTGTCCGCGGCGAGGAGGAACTGTTCGCCCGCACGGCCCACCTCTTCGCGACGGCGAGCGAGATCACGTGCGCGGCGCGGGACCTGAACACGTGGGCGGCGACCAGACCGGCACCGGACACGCCGGTACAGGAGAAGAGGCCACGGCTGCGAAAGCTGTACCAGCCGGCCGCGCTGCTGAACCCGTCGACCGCGCAACACCTGCGCACGGTTGCCAGAACCAACGGCGCGACCGTCCGCATCACACAGGACGACGTCAACGAGACGATCATCATCGACCGCCGCTTCGCGATCCTCGCGGGCGACCTCGCCGACGGGCGACGCAGCTACGGCGTGGTCACCGAGCCGGCCGTGGTCCAGAACGTGTCGTCACTGTTCGACGCGGCCTGGCGCTCGGCAACGGACCTCGCCGCATACGACGCCCAGCACGCGGAACTGACCACCTTCGCCCCCCGCGTACTGGAACTACTGGCGACCGGCTGCAAGGACGAGACCGCGGCACGCACCCTGGGCCTCGGCGTCCGCACCTACCGCCGCCGCGTGGCCGAACTGATGACCGCCCTTGGCGCCGAATCCCGCTTCCAAGCAGGCATCCGAGCCCACGAACTTGGCCTGATCTAAGCCCTGAGAACGCCAAGCCCCACCACACCGGTCCCGGGGCTGCCTGCCATCCCGGAGTCCTGTCCTCCGGCGAGGAGCCCCCGGAGGACAGGACCCGCGTGCCAGTTCGACTCGCAGGTCGTGCGAGTCGAACTCGCGGGTCGTGCGGGTTGGACTCGCGGGGTTAGCGGCCTTGGTTGGCTACCGCTTTCGCGGCGGCTTCCGCGGCCGTCGGGTCGAGGTACTGGCCGCCTGGTTTGAGGGGTTCCAGCTGGTCGTTCAGGTCGTAGCGCAGGGGGATGCCCGTCGGGATGTTCAGCGACGCGATCGCGTCGTCCGAGATGCGGTCCAGGTACTTGACCAGGGCGCGGAGCGAGTTGCCGTGGGCGGCGAGGAGCACCGTCTTACCCGCGCGCAGGTCGGGGACGATCTCGTCCTCCCAGTACGGGAGCACGCGCGCGACCACGTCCTTCAGGCATTCCGTGATCGGCGCGTCGATGCCCGCGTAGCGCACGTCGCCGTCCTGGCCGTACTCGGCGCCCGGCTCGATCGGCGGGGGCGGGGTGTCGTAGGACCGGCGCCAGAGCATGAACTGCTCCTCGCCGAACTCCGCGAGGGTCTGCTTCTTGTTCTTGCCCTGCAGCGCGCCGTAGTGCCGCTCGTTCAGGCGCCAGTCGCGCTTCACCGGGATCCAGTGGCGGCCCGCCGCGTCGAGTGCGATGTTCGCGGTCGAGATGGCGCGGCGCAGCAACGACGTGTGCACCACGTCCGGCAGCAGGCCCGCGTCACGTAGCAGCTCGCCGCCGCGCTCGGCCTCGGCCTTGCCCTTCTCCGACAGCGCCACGTCCACCCAGCCGGTGAACAGGTTCTCCGCGTTCCAGAGGCTCTCGCCGTGACGGAGCATGATCAGCGTTCCGACCGAGGGGTCGTGCATCGATCCAGACATGTCGAGCAGACTGCCAGAGAATTCGGAGCTACACGGTCCGGGCCACCCATTCGGGTCAACCTGAGTGCTCCAAACAACCCTGTGTCGAGATTACAACTAAGGGTCGTCACCAAATTGTTACCTACGGAGTGCAATTACCCCGTCGCGGCCCGGTTCGTGGCCTTGTGTAACCGCCCGACTTCTGACAGGTTGACACCGCCCTTGCGGATCAGCTCCCACGCACTCCCTGATCCGTTGGGGCAGCAGTACGGCTCGACTCCCCTGCCGAGCCGTACCCCGCCCGGATTCCCATGGGTGCCCCCCGCTCAGGGCTCCGACGCGGCGGGAACCTAACGCGGGGCGGCTCGGGATCGCGACTCCCCCCTCGCCCGAGCCGCTCCGCGAACCTGCATACAAAATCAAACCTCGGGGGTCGAGGGCGTCAGCATGTGCTCGAACGCCTTGAGGTTCGCGAGCGACTCGCCGCGAGACACCCGCCACTCGTACTCCCGCCGGATCGACGACGCGAAGCCGATCTCCAGCAGCGTGTTGAAGTCGCCGTCCGCCGTCTCGAGCACCTGTCCGAGCAGCCGGTCCAGCTCGTCCGGCGTCACCGACTCGTGCGAGACGCGCCCCACCAGGTAGATGTCGCCGAGCTGGTCGATCGTGTACGCGACCCCGTAGAGCTTCGCGTTGCGCCGCAGCATGAACCGGTACACGTCCTCGAACGCCTCGTCCGGCCGCCTGCACACGAAGGCCTCCAGCACCAGCGCGTGCGGGTTCACCCGCAGCCACACGTTGGTCTGCAGCTTCTTCGTGCCGGGCAGCGTGACGAAGTACCGCCCGGCCGCGGGGCTCTGGTACGTCAGCTCCCGCTCGGCGAGCGTCGCCTCGATGACGTCGCTGACCTCGGTGTTCAGCCCACTCACACCGCCACCCCCGTCTCGAACAACGCGCGCCGGAACGCGGTCGCGGCGTCGGCGTACCCGGACACCAGCGCGTCGGTCGTACGGTCCCACGAGAACCGGTTGGCATGCTCGACGGCCCCGAGCGACAGCCGCGCCCGCACGTCCGGCCGCAACGCGGCATGTGACAGCGCCGACGCCCAGGTGCCAGGGTGGTGCCCGGTCACGAGCAGCCCCGACCTGCCGTTCGCCACCGCGACCGGCAGCCCGCCGACGGCCGCCGCGACGACGGGCGTGCCGCAGGCCTGCGCCTCCAGCGCGACCAGGCCGAACGACTCGTTGTGACTGGGCACGGCGACCACGTCCGCGGCCTGGTACACGTCACGCAGCGCGGCGCCCCCGCGTGGCGGCAGGAACCGCACCACGTCGGCGATGCCCAGCGTCGCGGCCAGCTCCTGCAGCGCGGTCGGTGCTTCGAGCCCGGACCCCGACGGCCCGCCGACGACCACCACGACCAGGCGGTCCCGTGCCACCGTGCCCCTCGCGAGCAGCTCGGCGGCCGCACGCAGCAGCACGTCGGGGGCCTTCAGCGGCTGGATGCGGCCGACGAACGCGAGCACCGTGTCGCCCGGCGCGACGCCGAGCGCCTCCCGTGCCGCGGCCCGGGAGCCCGGCCGGAACATGTCCAGGTCGACGCCCGGCGCGACCGTGCGCACCGTGCCCGGCGCCGCGCCGTACAGGTCGATGAGCTGCGCGGCCTCGACGTCGGTGTTCGCGATCAGCTGGTCGGCCTCGTCCACCACCTGCTGCTCGCCGAACTCGCGGGTGCGTGGCTCCGGGGTGTCACCGTCGGCGAGCGCGGCGTTCTTGACCTTCGCGAGCGTGTGCGCGGAGTGCACGAGCGGCACGCCCCACCGGTCCCGCACGAGGTAGCCGACCTGGCCGGACAGCCAGTAGTGCGAGTGCACGAGGTCGTAGTAGCCGGGCTCGTGCCGGGCCTCCGCCCGCAGGACACCCGCGGTGAACGCGCACAGCTGGGCAGGCAGCTCGTCCTTGCCGAGACCTTCGTACGGACCCGCCGTGACGTGCCTGACCAGCACACCCGGCGCCAGCTCGGCGACCGGCGGCAGGTCGGACGAGGTGGCACGCGTGAACACCTCGACCGCGATGCCTCGGCGGGCCATCCGGGTCGCGGTCTGGGTGATGTAGACGTTCATCCCACCCGCGTCGCCGGTGCCCGGCTGTTCCAGCGGCGAGGTGTGCAGTGACAGCACCGCCACTCTGCGTGGTAACTGCCGCATGCGCAGCACCGACCCCACGGAATCCTCATCGACCGTCAACATCCACTCCCGACTAGTGGTTGGCGACCGGCCCCGCGAACTCGAGCAGGGCCGCGTTGAACTCCGCACGGCGTTCCACGAACGGCATGTGTCCCACCTCTTCGAACCAACGCACGATGGAGGTGGAAATCTTCCCCGCCGCGTATTCGGCACTCGCCGGGGTGACGACCGTGTCGGCCGTCCCGTGCGCCACCAGCACCGGGACGTCGATCGCCGCGAGCACCTCCGCGCTGCCGATGTCCCGCCTGAACAGCGCTTTCCGCACCGAAGGCGGCACGCGGAGCATGTCGCCGACGTACCGCTGGATGTCGGGTCCGGACAGCGGCTCCTCGGTCATCCGCCTGGCGAGCGTGGTCAGCGCCGGGATCGCCTCGTCGGGGTCCTCGGACAGCGCGGGCCGCATGATCCCGTCCCACGCCGAGCCGACCCCGCCACCCGGCCGGTCCCGGCCCATCTCGGTGAGCCCGCCGACGAGCACCACGCCCCCGACCCCGTCCGTGCCGCGTTCCCGCAGGTAGTCGGTGACGACGAGGCCGCCGTAGGACCATCCGACGAGCACCGGGGGACGGCCGCAGTACGCCAGCACGGCGGCGAGGTCCGCCGCCCACACCGCAGGCTGGTCGTAACCGTCCTGCGGAGTGTCGGAGGCGCCGTGGCCGCGCAGGTCGACGGCGACCAGCCGGTGCCCGGCGAGCGCGGGGTCACCCAGCTGGCCGGACCACACCGCACTGGACGCGGCCCAGCCGTGGACGAAGACGATCGGCGGCCCCTGCGGATCACCGGCGGTGCGTAAGGCAAGGCGCGTGCTGCCCGCGCCGGTGACGCGCGCCATTCAGTTCAGCGCCGACATCGACTGCCACTGGCCCCACGGGATCAGCCAGTCGAACACGTCGGAGGTGGTCGGGTAGTTGGCCCTGGAGCCGGTGACCTCGACCGGGTCACCGATCAGCGCGCTGTCGAAGTACGCCTTCGCGTCGGCCTCCAGCAGGTTGACGCAGCCGTGCGAGCTGTTCTTCTTGCCGATGTTGGCGGCGTTGTCGTTGTTCTCGTGGATGAACTCGCCGTGGTTGGAGATGCGGACGGCCCACTTCTTCATCACGTTCGTGTACCCGTAGCGCGGGTTGGAGAAGTCGCCGACCGGGTCCTTCGCCATGACGATGACCGTGCCGTTGGGCGTGTTCAGGTTCGGGTCGTTGTCGTCGCCGTTGCTCGACGGGTAGGCCGCGAACAACTGACCGTCGCGGTAGACGTTCATCACGTGGTCCGGCGTGTTGATCTTCACGACCTGGTTGCGGCCGATGCTGAACTGCGTCGACAGGTCGGACTTGCCGTACGCGCCGCCGCCGTAGGCCAGGCCGTAGAGCTTCGCGTTCACCGTGACCTGCGTGTTCGCGGGCCAGTACTCCTTCGGCCGCCAGTCGACCTGGTTGTCGCTGATCCACGCCCACGAGCCCTCGACGGGCTGGGAGGTCTCCACGACCAGCGCCTTCTCGACGGCGGCCTTGTCCTCGGGGCCGCCCTCGGGGAACTTGACGCTGACCGGCATGCCGACGCCGACCGTCGCGCCGTCGCCGGGGTTGATCGTGGCGCGCGGGGTCGCGGCGGGGGCGAGGGTGTTGAAGGCGCCGGTCTTCTCGGTCACCCTGCCCTCGGAGTTCTTCGCCTTGACCGTGTACGTGTAGGCCTTGCCGTAGCCGAGGACCTCGGCGCTGGTCCAGCTCTTCTTGTCCTCGGCGAGCTGCCCGGTGAGGGGCGCGCCCTCGGGATTGGCGACAGCCGCCTCGGTCAGCTCACCGTCGGCCACGGTGATCTTCACCGGGGTGGTCGGCGGGACGTCGACCGCGCCGATCTCCGGCGCGAACACGAGCTTGGCAGCGGGCGCCTTCTTCTCGAACGGCCCGCTGCTCTTCCCGTCGTCACCTTCCGACGTGCACGACGCGAGCAAAGTGAGGGCGGCGACCAGGGTCGCGACCGTACCGATTACCCGCCGTCCGGATCTCACCGTTCAAACCTCCGCCTGGCTCGAGTCCCTCTTTGTATTGACGCCCCAGCACCGTCACGGTGCGCGGATGCGAGTGTGACACTCGTCACCCGACACCCTCTCACCGGCTGGGTTACCCGCGTGTGCAGGATCGGCAACATGAACAACCTCGGCACAGCGATTGTTACCGGCGCCAGTTCCGGCATCGGCGCCGCCACCGCCCGACACCTGGCCGATGCCGGATTTCGGGTGGTTTTGGGCGCCCGCAGGCTCGATCGGCTGACCGAATTGGCCGATTCCGTGGGTGGTGTGGCGCTGCCGCTGGATGTGACGGATCCCTCGTCAGTTCACTCGTTCGTGGCCGACGCTGGCCCGTGCCGGGTGCTGGTGAACAACGCGGGCGGCGCCCGTGGCCTCGCGCGGGTCGCGGACGCGGACGAGGACCACTGGCGCTGGATGTGGGAGACGAACGTCCTCGGCACGCTGCGGATGACCAAGGCGCTGCTGCCCGCGCTGGTCGAGTCCGGCGACGGGCACGTCGTGACGATCACGTCGATCGCGGCGACGGAGGTGTACGACAACGGCGCCGGCTACACCAGCGCCAAGCACGCGCAGTCGGCGCTGCACCGGACGCTGCGCGGTGAGCTGCTCGGGCAGCCGGTGCGGTTCACCGAGGTGCTCCCGGGGATGGTGGAGACCGAGTTCTCCCTGGTCCGCTTCGACGGGGACACCGACCGCGCGTCGTCCGTGTACGACGGCATCGAGCCGCTGACCGCCGACGACGTTGCGGAGGTGGTCGCGTTCGCGGTGACCCGGCCCGCACACGTGAACCTGGACCAGATCGTCATGAAGCCCCGCGCACAGGCCTCGGCTTCACGAGCGTTCCGGGCCTAGAGCGCGCAGCCCACCAGCACCGGTTCCGGATGGAGGGCCACGCCGAACCTCGCGTCGACGCCGTCGCGGATCTCCTTGGCCAGGGCCAGCACGTCGGTGGTCTTCGCGGCGCCCCGGTTGGTCAGGGCGAGGGTGTGCTTGGTCGACAGGGTGACCGGGTTCGCCGCGTCGGGGTAGCCCTTCGCGAAGCCAGCGCGTTCGATCAGCCAGGCGGCCGACAGCTTCGACGTGCCGACACCCGCCGGGTACCTCGGCACCGGGGTGTCCGCGCCGACCACCGACGTGATGCGGGACAGGACACCGGTCAGCTCGCTGTCCGCGACCACCGGGTTGGTGAAGAACGAGCCGACGCTCCACGTGTCGTGGTCGTCGACGTCGAGGACCATGCCCTTGCCGCGCCGCAGTTCCAGCACCGCCGCGCGGGCGTCGGCCGCCGGGACCTGCCGCCCCTGCCGGACGCCGAGGAGCCGCGCCAGTTCGGTGTACCGGATCGGCGCGGACATGCCGCCGTCCGCCAGTTCGAAGCGGACGCGCAGCACCACCGCGCGTTCGGTGTTCTTCAGCATGCTCGTGCGGTAGCCGAGGCCCAGCTCCGCCGAGGACAGGGTGCGAACCTCGCCGGACGCGCGGTCGAGCAGGTCTACCGAGATCAGCAGCTGCGAGATCTCCACGCCGTACGCGCCAACGTTCTGCACGGGGGTGGCACCGACCGAGCCCGGGATGCCGGACAGGCACTCGAGACCGCCGAGTCCCGCCTCGACGGTGCGGCACACGACCGTGTCCCAGTCCTCGCCTGCCTCGACGGTCAGCGCGACGCGGCCGTCGCCGAGGGAGTCGATCTTGCTGCCGGTGTTGGCGACGCGGACGACCGTCCCGTCGAACCCGTCGTCGGAGATCACCAGGTTGGAGCCGCCGCCAAGGACGAGCAGGCGGTCCTGCGCCGCCCGTACGGCGGCGACCACGTCCTCCGCCGACTCGGCCGACACGAACCGGGTTGCGGGGCCGCCGACGCGCAGCGTCGTGTAGCCGGACAGCGGCACGGCGGCGAGGGGGAGGCTCGTCATGGGCGCCAACGGTAACCTCCCGGTCATGCCCAGCCGCTTCGAGCACCGCGCCACCTTCGCCGCGAAGGCCGACGACGTCTTCTCGACCCTGGTGGACAAGGCCTTCCTCACCGCGCGCCTGCGTGACATCGGCGGCAAGTCCGCCGCGCTGCTCGACCACCGGCTCGATGGCGACACCGCCGCCTTCCGCCTCCGCCAGGGCGTGGACGCGAGCAAGCTACCCAGCGCCGTGCGGTCGATCCTGAACGGCGACCTCGTGGTGGAGCGCGAGGAGCGCTGGCGAGGGCACGAGTCGGCGGGCAAGGCGACCATCAACGGCGTGCCTGCCAACATCACCTCGCGCGGGAGGCTGACCGAACGTGGCGGCGGCAGCACGGAGCTGCTGGTCAGCGCCGAGGTGAAGGTCAGCATCCCGCTGATCGGCGGGAAGATCGAGAAGGTGGTCGCCGAGCAGGTCACGAAGCTGCTCGCCGCCGAGGCGGAGTATGCCGAGAAGTGGCTGGCCGAGCACTGAGGCCACTCGGCACCCCCACCCGCGGCACCACCAACCCCAACCGGCTGCGGCGCTCCGACCGCTGGGCCGCTTCGACACCACGAGTACGCGACGCACTCCTCGGGGCGGCCGACCCGCTGGTCGTCGACCTCGGCTACGGCGCGACCCCGGTCACGACCGTCGAGCTGGCGCGCCGTCTCGGCGGAGTCCGCGCGGATGTCCGGGTGCTCGGGCTGGAGATCGACCCCGAGCGGGTCACGGCCGCCGCACCCGCCGCCGACCCGCCGCGGCTGGAGTTCCGGCGGGGCGGGTTCGAGCTGGCCGGCACGCGGCCCGCGCTGGTGCGGGCGTTCAACGTGCTGCGCCAGTACGACGAGGCCGAGGTCGCGGCGGCCTGGACCGCGATGCGGAAGCGGCTGGCACCCGGCGGCCTGATCATCGAGGGCACGTGCGACGAGCTTGGCCGCCGCTGCTGCTGGGTCACCCTCGACGCCGACGGGCCCCGCACGCTCACGCTGGCCTGCCTGCCGAGCGACCTCGATCAGCCCTCCGACCTGGCGGAACGACTGCCGAAGGCGCTGATCCACCGCAACGTGCCCGGCGAGCGGGTGCACGCGTTGTTCGCCGCGCTCGACCACTGCTGGGCCCGCGCGGCCCCGTTCGCGATCTTCGGCCCCCGCGCCCGCTGGACGGAGGCGGTGGCGCTGCTCGCACGCGAATGGCCTGTTCAGGACCGGCGCAAACGGTGGCGCCTCGGCGAAGTGACGCTGGACTGGGCCGCCGTCAGACCCAGCTAGTGTCCCGAACCGGAAATCTGGCACCCGATTCGGCGGCCCAGCTTCCTTCTGGCGGCGTTGCCGATCCACCCAAGTACAACCCGGTACGAGAGAGGATCGGCGCCTTGCCGGCAGAAACCTGGATCCACCGACTCACGCACCGCATTTCCAGTTCGGGACACTGGGCAGGGGCTCCACCGACTCACGCCACAGCTGGGGGATGCCCGCCTCGCCGACGCGGGCCGCGATGATCCCGCCGACGATCGCGCACAGCGTGTCGACGTCCTCGGCCAGCGCGGCGACCTCCCAGACGGCCTCCTCGTAGTCGGCCGGGTGCCGGGCCACGACCCACAACGCGAGCGGCACGGTGTCGGGTGCACTCACCCGGCCCCCGGTGCCCAGCTGCGCGGCGGCGTCCTCCGGTGTCCCGGCCAGCGTCGCCGCTTTCTCGATACCGGACCGCACCTCGCCGGGCGGAGTGTGCCGCAGCACTTCGGCGAACAGGTTCTCCGGCGCCACCGCGGCGGCGACCGCGACGGCCACGGCGCCCGCGACGCCCTCCGGGTGCGTGTGCGTCACGGCGGCGGCGACCGCGGCCTCCGCCGCCGCGCGTGCCGGGTCACCGGCGAACCACGCCCCGAGCGGCGCGATCCGCATCGCAGCGCCGTTGCCCCACGAACCCGTGCCGCCGAACGCCGACGCGGCCAGGGTGCGCAGGTCCTCGCCCCGGGCCACCATGCGCATCATCGCGTCGATCCCGGCGCCGTAGCCGCGGTCGACGTCGTAGCGCGCGACGAAGCTCGCCGCCAGCGCGTCCGGCTCGACGCGGCCGTGCGTGGAGAGCACGTCGTACACCGAGCACGCCATCTCCGTGTCGTCGGTCCACCGCCACGGCGCGGCCGGCAGCCGCCGGTGGATCGCGTTGTCCCGCAGGTGGAGGCCATCGCCGAGAGCGTCTCCGACGGCGGTGCCCACCAGGCTCGCGTAAGCGTGTTCGCGCACGCCGTGCTTCTACCACACGACGAGTTCGGGCTAACCCCTTCAGCAAAGACTGCATTCTGTACCCGCGTCGCGGCCTTAGCGTTACCGTCGCTTCCAACATGTCGGCCCACAGGTGCTTCTCCTCGGTGGTGAAATCTTGGGGTCCTTGTTCACGACGTGTCCATGCCGACCGTGGGCGGAGTGGGCTCCGTTCACGGTGGACAGAGAAGAACCCACCCCCAGCGGTTGAAGCCGCGGCTAGCCCCGGCTTGATCTAGCTACCGGCTGAAGCGCGACTAACCCCGCTGGGGGTGGGTCCTACCGGCCCGGTCCAACTGGGGTCTGTTCGGAACCCGGGCCTTCCGAACACGCGCCTCATCGGGGGGTTAGGTGCGCGTCCGGGGCATCGTCAGGTTCTCCCAGCTCGGGCAGCTAGGGGAGGGGACACCTTAGACAAAGGCCGAACTACGAGGGGCTTCGGAAGATCCGTGGGCACCAAGCATGCGCGAGACGGGGTCTGGATGCGTGTAGGTGCATCTGGGTGCCCTGGCGGATCCATGATGAGGATCATTCGGAGTGCCCACAGCCAAGAACTCTCGAACTCGAACACCACTGCGTCAGGCCGGAACGGGTCCGGAACCTTGGCCGGACATCTGTAGGCACACCCGAGCCCGTTGGAGCGGAGGAGCACCGTGTCAAGGACGTCAGCCCAGCGGTATTGCCCTGCAACCAGATGCGGGGCGTTCTGGGGTCCCCACGTGAACAGGGTCCACTTGCGCGCCCGCAACTCGTTCATCATGTCGTCGAGTCCGAGCTGGGCTACCACCACTGCGCACCTCCTCTTTGTCCTCAGGTTTCAGGCCGACGGGGTGCGGAGCGGCGGTAAGAATGATCAACCGTCGTACCGACGACTCATGTGGAAGACACACCCCGTCGACATCTGCAACAGTAACTTACAATTGTAGGTTGTAGTTGTTGAACATGGTGGATTACATCAAACGGAGTAGGACAGTGCACGTTGCGTGACCCGGACGGCAGAATGCCGCGCATGACAGACCCTGATCTCGGCTCGGCAGTACAGAGAGTCATCCTCGGCGCGGAGCTGCTCGCAGCCAGGACGTCGGCCGGGTTGCTCACCACCGCGGCTACCGCTGCGCTTGGTTGGCACGCGGGCAAGCTCACTCGCGTCGAGCAAGGCGCTGTGCCAGTGCGTGACGCCGACCTTGATCAGTGCTTCAGGATCTATCAGATCCCGGAGTCAGAACAGCAGCGGTTGCGCGACCTGGCGGCTCTGGGTCGCGCCAAGCTCCCGCCGTCACGCGTGCAGGAGTGGGCAGCTCGCTACGTGCACCTGATCTCGGGCGCTGCCTCGCTGAAGCTGTTCTCGGAGTCCTCGTGGCCTGGCAGCGTTCAGACCGTCGACTACGCACGGGCGCAGTTGGGCAAGTCCGCGACTGTGACGCTGGTCGATGTGGACAGGATGGCTGAGGAGCGCTGGGAGCGGGTTGAGCGTCTAAAGTCGACTGGCCGCCCGCATCTCTGGCTGATCGTTGGTGAAGGCGCACTTCAGAAGGAGGTCGGCGGACCGAAGACGCTCCGTGGCCAGCTCGAACTGATCCGTGACCTCCACAATCTGCCCAATGTCGACATTCAGGTGATCCCTAACGACGCGGGCACGCACGCCTCGGACAACATCTCGTTCTCGGTCATCAACGTGATCGAGGGCCTGCCCGGCATCGTCTACGTGGGGCATCTGTCAGGTGCTGACTACCTTGGCGGGGAGCACGTCCGCACCTACAACGCGGTGTTCGACAACCTCCGCGCCACCGCGCTGAGCCCGGAGCGGACAATCGACCTGATCAACCGTCGTATCGATGAGCTGTGAGGAGGTGCACTCCGTGCGCCCTCTGGAGCCTGATATCGCTGAGTGGCGCAAGTCGTCGTTCAGTCAGGATGGTGGGGAGTGTGTCGAGCTGACCTGGCAGGGTGGTCAGGCGTTCGCTCGGGACTCGAAGAACCCCGCTGGACCTGTGGTCCCGGTCGACTTGCTGGGACTGGCTAGGTTCGTTGCCAAGGCTGGGCGTAGCGACTGCTGAGCCGTGCGGGAAAGCCCCTGGTTGGCTCGCTGACCAGGGGTTTTCTACGTTGTGGGCGCTCGACCGTAGGCGGCAAACGGTTCGTCGAGGTCTTGGTGGTCGGTATGGCGTGGTCGATCGCGCAGGTCGCGAAGATGTCCAAGGTGACGTCCCGCACCCTGCGGCACTACGACGAGATCGGGTTGCTGCCGCCTGCATGGGTCGGCGGCAACGGCTACCGCTACTACGAGCAGGAACAGCTGCTGCGGCTGCAGCAGATCCTCGTGATGCGGGAGCTGGGCGTCGGGCTGGACGCGATCAAGGAGATCGTCCAGCAGGGCCGGGACCGGGTCGAGGTGCTCGAGGATGCACCGTCGTTGGCTGCGGGCGGAGCGGGACCGCTTCGCGCGGCTGGCGCGCACCGTCACCCGCACGATCGAGGAACTGGAGGAGGGTGACAACGTGACACAGGGACGATCGATGGACCACTGGTTCGAGGGCTTCGACGCCGCCAAGCAGGAGGAGTTGCAGGAGGAGGCGCGGCAGCGGTGGGGCGCCGAGCAGGTGGACGCCGCGGGCGCACGCGTCAGGGACAAGTCCAAGGAATGGTGGCAGTCACAGGGCAAGCAGTGGGCCGAGCAGCTCGACGCGCTCCTCGCCCTGATCGACGCTGGGCACGAGCCGGGCGACACCGAGGTGCTGGACGTGCTCGACGGCCACTACCGCTGGCTGTCCTCCGGGCACTGGACGCCGGACCGCGAGTCCTACACCGGTCTCGGCGACCTGTACGCCGACGACCCGAGGTTCCGAGGGAACTTCGACAGGACGGACCCGCGCCTGGCGGAGTTCCTGCGCACGGCCATGGCGGCCTACGCACAGGCCCGCTTGTAGATCCCCCGACCGCGCCGCCTGCCACTAGGGTATTTCCCGTGGAGTTTCACTATTTCCTCGAACAGACACGGCAGCAGGCAACGGCGTTGCGTGCTGCGGCGGTGACCGCCGGGCCGGACGCCGGGGTGCCCACGTGTCCCGGGTGGACGGTGCACCGGCTGGTGCGGCACATCGCCCGCGTGCAAGCCCAGGTCGTGCTGGCATTGGACGCCGAAGCGTCGGGTGACGCGCCGAGGACCGAGCGCCCGCCCGAGGACTGGGACGAGCTGCTCGCCTTCTGGGACGAGCGGCTGGACACGATGCTCACCGAGCTGGCGGAGCGCGGGCCGGGCGCACCAGCGTGGGCGTTCGCCGGCAACTCGGGCACCGGGTTCTGGGCGCGGCGGCAGGCCCACGAGACCGCGATCCACCGGCTCGACGCCGAACACGCCGCCCACGGCAACGAGGTGCCACACCTCGTGTTCGACCCGGAGTTCGCCGCCGACGGCGTCGACGAGGTGCTCACGATCATGGTCGCCCGCTTCCCCACCGACGTCGCGGGCACCGTGCTCGTGCACGCCGCCGACGCGGGCCGCGCGTGGCTGGTCACGCTCTCCGAGGACGCCACGCCGGAGATCGGCAAGCCAACGGAGCTCGACACGACCGCGTCCCTGGTCGGTACCGCGGACGCGGTCTACCGTGCGTTGTGGAAGCGGCCGAGCACCGCGGTGGTCAGCGGGGACCCGGCGTTCGTCGCCGCACTGCGTACTCCATGAGAGGACGGCCATGGCCCGCCGATACGTGATCACCTTCGGCTGCCAGGACCAGATCGGCATCGTCGCGACGATCGCGTCCTTCCTCGCCGAGGCGGGCGGCACGATCGTCGAGGCCGCCTACCACACCGACCCGGACACCGGCTGGTTCTTCACCCGCCAGGAGGTCGCCGCCGACTCGCTGCCGTTCGAGGCGGCCGAGCTGCGCGACCGGTTCGGGGCGGCCGTCGCGGCGCTGGGCGGGGAGTGGCACATCCTCGACACGGGCAGGCGGCGCCGGGTGGTGATCCTCGTGTCGCGGGAGGGGCACTGCCTGTACGACATCCTGGGCCGGGTCGCCGCGAGGGAACTGGACGTGGAGGTGTCGGCGGTGATCGGCAACCACGCCGACCTCGCCACGATCACCGAGGCGCACGGCATCCCGTTCCACCACGTGTCATTCCCCAGGGAGGACAAGGAAACCGCGTTCGCGAAGGTGGCGGAGCTGGTCGACGCCGCGGCCCCGCACGCGATCGTGCTGGCGCGCTTCATGCAGATCCTGCCCGCCGACCTGTGTGCGCGGTGGTCGGGCCGGGCACTGAACATCCACCACAGCTTCCTGCCGTCGTTCGTCGGCGCGAAGCCCTACCACCAGGCGCACCGGCGCGGCGTGAAGCTGATCGGCGCGACCTGCCACTACGTGACCGCGGAGCTGGACGCGGGGCCGATCGTCGAACAGGACGTGATCCGCGTCGACCACGGCGACTCGGTGCCGGACATGGTGCGCAAGGGCCGTGACATCGAGAAGGTCGTCCTCTCCCGCGGCCTGCGGTGGCACCTGGAGAACCGGATCCTGGTGCACGGCAACAAGACGGTGGTGCTGTGATGCTGCCCGTGATCGACCTGGCCGGACCGGACGTGCCGGAGAAGATCGAGGCGGCGTGCCGCGAGACGGGGTTCTTCTACGTCGCCGGGCACGGTGTGCCTCAGGTGCTGCAGCACTCGCTCGACGCCGCGGCCCGCGCGTTCTTCTCCTTGCCGGACAACGAGAAGGACCAGATCTCGATGGCTCGCGGCGGGAAGGCGTGGCGGGGCTGGTTCCCGGTGGGCGCCGAGCTGACCTCGGGTGAGCAGGACCGCAAGGAGGGCCTGTACTTCGGCACGGAACTGCCCGCCGAGCACCCGCTCGCACTGCACGGGCCCAATCTCTTCCCGCGCCAGGTACCGGAGATGCGCGCGCTGGTGCTGACCTACCTGGACGAGATGACCCGCGTGGCACAGGAAGTCCTGCGTGGCGTGGCATCGAGTCTCGGCCTCGCGGACGACTACTTCTCCGCCGGCTACACCGCGAACCCGACCACGCTGTTCCGGATCTTCCACTACCCGCCCGCACCGGCTGGCGACCCGGGCTGGGGCGTCGGCGAGCACACGGACTACGGGCTGCTGACGTTGCTGCTGCAGGACGACAACGGCGGCCTGCAGGTCCACACGCCGGACGGGTGGATCGACGCGCCGCCGCTGCCGAACACGTTCGTGTGCAACATCGGCGACATGCTCGAGCGGCTGACCGGCGGCTGGTACCGGTCCACCCCGCACCGGGTGCGGAACACGTCCGGCCGGGACCGGCTGTCGTTCCCGTTCTTCTTCGACCCGGACTTCGGCGCCGAGGTGCCGCCGCTGCCCGACCGCGCCGCGGTCGCCGGGGACGGGCGGCGCCGGTGGGACGGCCAGTCACCGCTCGCGTTCGAAGGCACCTACGGCGACTACCTGACCGCGAAGGTGGCGAAGGTGTTCCCGCAGCTGCGATCCGAACTGGATCGGCAACCTTTCTGACCGTTGCGACGTCTTACTTCCTGGGCCCTTTGAGCAACTCATCCAGGGCGGGGAGTCCACACACGCGGACTCCCCGCCCGTCCATTACCGGCCGAGACCGAGCGTGCTCTGCCTCGGCAGCAGACCGGTCTTCACCGCCGCCATGGTGACGGGCATGACGAGCTGCGCGAGCCGTCCCACCTGTTCCGCGCCGAGCGCCCGGTAGGCGGGCGCGGCCAGTTCGTCGGTCAGCCTCTCGACCTCGTCCCGGCCCGCGTGGCCCGCCTCGGTTGCGGTGCCGTCCTCGGTCAGCCAGCCCCGCTCGACGAGCCGCCGTGTGGCGGCGTCCCACTCGTGGTCCGACCAGCCCCGGCTCGCGAAGACCTCGCGTGAGGCGGCGCCGACCCCCGCGAACGAGACCAGCGACTCGACCGGGTCGAGGCCCGCGGTGAGCAGTGCGGCCACATGACCGTCGCCGCGGACCTCGCGCATGATCGTGGCCGCGTGCCACAGCGCGAGGTGCGGCTCGTCCGGCCACGGCAGGTCGGCGTTCGCCGCGCCGAGTGGCCTGCCGACCGTGCTCACGCCGTCGACCAGGCGGCGGGCCAGGTCGACGGCCTCCCGCAGCTCCAGGTCGGCGGTGATCGCCCCCAGCGCCTCGTCGACCCCGTCGCGGCGGGCGGCGAGAACCTCCTCGGGGGTGGCGGTCTGCCAGACGGCCGGGACGTGCGCACGGACCATGGCCGGGTCGAAGCTGTAGAACACGGCGGCCACCAGCTCCGGGCCGACCGCGCCGAGCGGCGCCGCACGAAGCGGGAAGTAGCTTGGCCAGCGCGTCTCCGTGTCGAAACCAAGCTTCGCGACGCGCGCGAACACCTCGGGCGCGTAGTACAGGATCGCGTGGACGGGCTCCATGAGCCGCCACATCTGCCGGACCAAACCCAGGTCGACACTCATCGGTCACGCTCCAGTCTTGTCATTGACAAGATAGCCACACGGATAGCCGGTGGCAAGATCGCGGAGGCCGGATCAGCGGCCGAGGCCCTCGATGACCTCGGCGTTCGGGAGCATGGCCAGCGTGGCGCCGGTGACCAGGAGCTTGCTGCCGCGGACGCCGCTGCCGATGACCAGCTCGGGCGCGGCCGCGACGGCCGCGTCTACCAGCACGGGCCACTCCGGCGGCAGGCCGAGCGGTGTGATGCCGCCGTACGCCATGCCGGTCAGCTCGACCGCGGTGTCCATGGGCGCGAACGACGCCTTCCGGACGTCGAGTCGCTTGCGCACCACACCGTTCACGTCCGCACGCGTGGTCGCCAGCACCAGGCACGCCGCGAACCGTTCCTCACCGGCCCGCTTGCCAGCGACGACGACGCAGTTCGCGGACGCCGTCAGCGGCGAGCCGTACGCCTCGCAGAACGCGGCCGTGTCGGCGAGTTCCGGGTCGATCGCGGCGACACCGACATCGGCGGGATCGGGCAGCGCGGCGAGCGCCTTCACGACCGGGTCGGCCAGCAGGCCGGGATGCTCGGCGGCGGGCTCGACGGTCAGCGAGCCGGCGACGGTCCATCTCACCATCGGTTCCCGCGTTGCACCTCGATGAGCCGCGGCCGCACGTCGACGATGTAGACGAGCACGGCGACAAGACCGGCGATCCAGAACATCAGTCCGATACTCGCCGCGTCGAAGAGGATCAGCGCCACGGTGCCACCCGCGGTGATGCCGAGCCAGGCCGGTTTCGTCATTCTGTCGATCGCGGCGTAGGCGTCCGGTCGCTGCATCAATGCGTGGATGAACGCGTAGACCCCGACGGGGACCGCGAGCCACTTGATGATCCAGAGGATCCACAACGCTTCTGCCGGCACGCGCCCCAGACTACGTGCGGAGGCACGGGTGTTTCCAGCGGACTACCCATACGCCGCTTTGCGGACACGAAGAACCCCCGGCGCCGCAATGGCTGTCCGGGGGTTCTGACCTGCGTTGTTACTTGGTGGTCTTGGTGGTCTTGGCGGACCCGTTGGTCTTGCGGGTCGTCGACGCGGTGCGCGGCGCGGCCTTGCGGGGAGCGGTCCGGTTGGCGGCCTTGCGGCTCGCGCTGCGGACCTCGTGCGCGACGTCGTCGCCGAGCTCCTCGACGGCCACGGCGGCCTCGTCGGCGGCCTGGGTGACCTTGCGGGCGGTCTTCTCGCCGACCGAGCGGGTCCGGCGGGTCACCTTCGAGAGCACCTCGTCGGCGAGCTCGCGGGCGTCACCGGCCGCGTCGCCGACGCGGTCCTGCAGCGCGGCGATGGCCTCCTCGAGCTGGTCGATCGCCTTGCCGACACGCGGGTCGGACTTCAGCTTCGTCAGCGCGTCCTCGCCTTGACCGGCCAGCTTCTGGTAGAGCTTCTGCGCGGCCTCGGCGTACTCGTCGACGAGCTTGCGCAGCTCGGCAGGGTCGACCTTCTCGCGAAGACCCGCCAGGTCCTTGGGCAGCGTGTCGACGGTCTCCCTGGCCGAGGTGGTGCCCTCGTTGACCCTGGTGCGGGCCTTGTTGACGGCGTCGATCACGGCCTGCGTGGCGAGGTCGCCCGCACCGAGCGCGGCGAGCAGCGGCGTGCGGATGCCGTCAGCGGCGGTGTTGAGCACGGCGACGGCCTGCTCACGGGCCTTGCGTACGTCATCGGTCTTCGGCATCGAAACCATGGGTGTTCACTCCTTGTTGTCAGGCTCAGGCTGTTCGGTGGTGGCCGCGTCCTCGGCCGTGCTTGCGGCGTTCTCGCGGCGGAACGACTCGTAGACGTCGAGCAGCACCTGCTTCTGACGTTCGGTGAGCGTCGTGTCCGCGCGCACCGCGTCGACCACCGGTCCGCCCTGCGGCAGGTCGAGGATCCCGGCCTGTACGTAGAGCGCCTCCGCCGAGATCCGCAGACCCTTGGCGATCTGCTGCAGGATTTCCGCGCTCGGCTTGCGCAGTCCCCGCTCGATCTGGCTGAGGTACGGGTTGGAGACCCCGGCGAGCTTCGAGAGCTGGCGCAGCGAGATCTTCGCGTTGCTGCGCTGCTGTTTGATGTAGTCGCCGATGTCCCGTCCGAGGTCGGCGACCTTGTCCATCGGGTTCTCGTTCACCGGGCCACCTCCTCGTGACGTCTTCGACCGTACGCCCGAGTGCTAGCAGTTGCAAGCGCTCTGCTTGCGGTCGTGGCGCACGTCGCAAGTAGGACCTGATCTGACCTACATGCCCGGTAGCGTGGTCGTCATGAGCGAAGTGAACGAGCGCCAGCCGCTGGGTACGCCCACGTGGCTGGACCTGCGGGTGCCCGGCGTGGCCGAGTTGGCCAAGGCCAAGGACTACTACGGCGGGGTCTTCGGCTGGACGTTCGCCGACGGCGAGCTGGGCACCATGTGCTTGCTGAGAGGCGTGCCGGTGGCCGGGATGCGGACTGGCGACGGCGGCTGGACGGTGCACCTCGCCACCGACGACTGCGACACCACCGCGAAGGCCGTCGTGGCGGCGGGCGGCACGATCGTCGAGCAACCGCACGACGTCGGCGACCTCGGCCGGGCGGCGCTGGCGACCGACCCGACGGGTGCCGTGTTCGGGTTGTGGCAGGGCGGGACGTTCCCCGGCTGCCGCCTGGTCAACGAGCCGGACACGTTGGTACGCAACGACCTCGTGACCGGCGACCCCGGGAAGGCCCGCGAGTTCTACCCCGCGGTCTTCGGCTTCACCCTCGATCGCAACCCGGACCTGCCGGGGTTCGACTTCACGTTCCTGCGCCGCCAGGACGGCCACGAGGTCGGCGGCATCATGGGCATGCCGGGCGCGAAGTCCGCGTGGGGCACGTGTTTCGAGGTCGCCGACACCGACGCGACGCTCGCGAAGGCAGGCGGCGGCACCGTGGACGACACGCCCTACGGCCGCTCAGCCGTGTTCCGCGACCCCTTCAGCGTGGAGCTGTCGATCATCGCGCGTCCCTAGGCGGGACCGGACCCACGCCTCGACGTCGGCGGCCGTCTCGGACACTGGCCGCGTCGTGGTGTCCAGCCTGGTCATCATCGGCTCGGTCCGCGCGGTGCGCATCCACTCCGCGAACTCGATCATCTCGTCGATGCGGCCGGCGTCCCAGCCGCGCCAGGCCGGGCGGGCCATCAACCGCGCACGCAGCACGTCCGCGTCGCACACCAGGGCCAGGTAGTGGATGTCGTCGAACAGCACGCGTTCCGGCCAGGTCTCGAACTGCGGTGGCGCGACCGTGCCGCACAGCACGACGGGACGGCCCGACTGCTGCAGGCTCGCCGCGAGCCGCAGCCACGTCTGCCGGAACGCGGCGGAGTCACCCGTCGGGTCACGCAACGCGCCGACCCACAGCAGATCCTGCTCTGCCACCACGCAGGTGTCGGCGAGCCGGGCGGCCAGCACCCGCCCCACCGTCGACTTGCCAGTGCCGCTCGGTCCGGTGACCGCGAACAGAGGCAGGCGCCGGTACGGCTCTCGGTGTCCACATGCGACACACACGAGAACCGTACCGGCGCCGTCGGTCTCGACCCGCGGTTCGTCGGTCCAGCGACCGCATCCCGCGCAGATCATGGGATTCACGGACGGGACATCAGTCGAACAGTTGCTCGATGAAGCTCTTGCGGCGCCGGTGGCCGTGGCCACCGTGGCCACCGTGCCCGCCGTAGCCGCGCGGGGAGTCGGAGTACCCGCCGCCTTGGTAGCCACGCGGGGAGTCCGAGTAGCCGCGAGGCGAGTCGGAGTACCGCCCCGGCGGCGCACCCTGGTACGGCTGCGGGACCGCACCACCCTGGTACGGCGGCGGCGCGGCCTGGGCCGAGTACTGGCGCTCGGCGTTCAGGATGGCCTCCAGCTCGCCGCGGTCCAGGAAGATCCCACGGCAGCTGTCGCACTGGTCGATGTGGATGCCTTGGCGGTCCACGGTGCGCATCGTGTTCTGACACTTCGGGCAAATCACGCTCGCAACAGTAGCCAGATCCGGTGCACCCAAGCCACCTGTGGCCCCCGTCACCACTTAAACGCCACGTGATATGTCCAGTTCACACATGGTTCACGGGCCGGTGCGAAACCTACCGTTTTTGTTCATGACCAGTGGCCCTGCGCACAATCCCCGCTCCCTCGCCAGGATCGTGTCGGCGAGCCTCGTCGGCACGACCGTCGAGTGGTACGACTTCTTCCTCTACTCCTCAGCCGCCGCGCTGGTGTTCAACAAACTGTTCTTCCCCACCGCCGACCCGCTGACCGGCACGCTGCTCGCGTTCACCACCTACGCGATCGGCTTCCTCGCCCGGCCCATCGGCGGGCTGATCTTCGGTCACTACGGCGACAGGATCGGCCGCAAGAAGCTGCTCGTGATCAGCCTGCTGATGATGGGTGGCGCCACGTTCGCGATGGGCCTGCTGCCCACCTACGCGACGATCGGTATCGCGGCACCGATCCTGCTCACCCTGCTGCGACTGGTCCAGGGCTTCGCGCTCGGCGGCGAGTGGGGTGGCGCGGTGCTCATCGTGTCCGAGCACGGCGGCGCCTCCCGGCGGGGTTTCTGGGCGTCGTGGCCGCAGTGCGGCGCGCCGGGCGGCAACCTGCTCGCGACCGCCGTGCTCGCGGTGCTGGCCGCCGTGCAGACCGACGAGGCGTTCCTTTCGTGGGGCTGGCGGATCCCGTTCCTGCTCTCCTCGGTGCTCGTGGTGATCGGCCTGTGGATCCGGCTCGCCGTCGCCGAGTCGCCGGTCTTCCTCGCCGCGCAACGGAAGGCGGCCGAGCGCGGGGTCGAGGAGAAGGCACCGATCGTGCAGGTCTTCAAGCACAGCTGGCGCCAGGTGCTGATCGCGATGGGCGCGCGGATGGGCGAGAACGTCTCGTACTACGTGATCACCGCGTTCATCCTCGTGTACATCACCGAGTCGCTCGGCCTCGCGAAGTCCGTCGGGCTCAACGCGGTGCTGATCGGCTCCGCCGTCCACTTCGTGTCGATCCCCTTGTGGGGCATGCTGTCCGACCGGATCGGGCGGCGCGTGGTGTACCTGTTCGGCGCGGTCGCGATGGGCGCGTGGGGCTTCGTGTTCTTCGCGTTGCTCGACACGAAATCGTTCGGCGTGATCGCGCTGGCCACCACGATCGGGCTGGTGCTGCACGGCGCCATGTACGGCCCGCAGGCGGCGTTCTTCTCGGAGCTGTTCGGCACGCGGGTGCGCTACTCGGGCGCGTCGGTCGGCTACCAGCTCGCGTCGATCCTCGCGGGCGCGCTGGCGCCGCTGATCGCGGTGGCGCTGCTCGACGCGTGGGACTCGACCCTGCCGGTGTCGCTGTACCTGGTCGCGATGTGCCTGATCACGGTGGTGGCCGTGCTGGTGGCCAAGGAGACCAGGGGCTCGGCGCTCGACGACGACGACGCCAGCCCGCCTGTTCGTGCGGAGGTGGCGCAAGTGACACGATGACCAGCGTGGATGTGGCTGTCAACGACGCGGTGCGCAAGCTGCTCGACCTGCTCGCCAGTGACGCGAGCAGCGAGCAGCTCGCGCACGTGCCGGTGGCCGCGCGCTCGGCGGGACTGTCCGACGAAGAGCACACGGCGCTGGCGCGGGCGACCGAGGTGGCGCTGCGGATCCGGCACACGCTGACCGAGCACCGGCGCCGCGAGGCCGAGCTGCGGGCGTTGTTCGACACGGCGAGCGACCTGTCGAAGCTGCGGGACCTCGACGCGGTGCTGCGGTCGATCGTGCACCGCGCGCGGATGCTGCTGCGGGTGGACCTGTCGTACCTCTCGCTCAACGACGAGGCGGCCGGGACCACGTACATGCGGGTCACGGACGGTTCGGTGTCCTCGCTGCTGCCCCGGCTGCGGATCGGCCACGGCGAGGGTCTCGGCGGTCTCGTCGCGCAGTCGGCCCACCCGTACGCGAGCGCCGACTACCTGTCCGACCCCCGGTTCGCGCACACGTCGTCGATCGACGACGCGGTGTCGGCGGAACGCATGGTCGGCATCCTCGGCGTGCCGCTCATGCTGGGCAGCAAGGTGATCGGCGTGCTGTTCGCCGCCGACCGGCAGCGCCGCGAGTTCACGGCGGAGGAGGTCGCGCTGCTGTCGTCGCTGGCCGACCACGCCGCGATCGCGATCGACAACGCGCAGCTGCTGGACGAGACCCGGCGCGCGAACGAGACGATCAGCGCGGGCAACGAGTCGATGCGCCGCGCCGAGGACGCCCACGACCGGCTCATGGAGCTGGTGCTGCGCGGCGGCGACGTCGCGGAGGTGGCGGCCGAGGTGGCCGTGGTCCTCGGCGGCGGCATCGTCTTCTTCGACGCGACCGGCGCGGAGCTGGCGCGCGTGCCAGCCGCCGCCCCACCGGTCGTCGGCACCGGCAATGCCGCCACCCGGTCCGGTTTCGCGGGCGCGGTGGCGTCGGCGATCTCCTGGCCGGAGGAGGCGGCCGCCGCCTCGCGGGTGGCGGGCCGGGCGGTGCGGGTCGGCGACCAGTGGGTGTGCGCGGTGCTGGCGGGTCCCGAGCTGCTCGGCAGTCTCGTGCTGACCGGCCGGGCGGCACTCGACGAGGCGGACCGGCGGCTGTTCGAGCGGGCGTGTGTGGTGGCGGCGCTGCTGTTGCTGCTGCGCCGGTCCGTCGCCAAGGCGGAGGACGAGGTGCGCGGCGAGTTGCTCACCGACCTCCTCACCACGCCGGACCGCAACCCGGCCGCGCTGCTCGCCCGCGGCGCCAGGCTGGGCATCGACCTCGCGGCGCCGCACGCGGTGCTGATCGCGCACGTGGACGGCGTGCCGAGGCGCAGGCTGGCGATGGCGTGCGGCCGGTTCGCGACGCTCGTCGGCCTGCACGCCGAGCAGGTGGTGCTCCTGGTGGCGGACGGCGACCCGTCCGAGCTGGCCGGACGGCTGGCGACGGCGCTGAGCACGTCCGTCGAGGCGCCGGTGACGGTGGGCGCGTCCGGCCCCGCGGCCGGCCCGGCCGCGCTGGCGTCGGCGGCCGACGAGGCACGCCGGTGCGTCCGGTCGCTGCTCGCGCTGGGCCGGTCCGGGCACGGTGCCGCGCTGGCGGACCTGGGTTTCGTCGGTCAGCTGATCGGCGACCGCACCGACCTGGCCGGGTACGTCGGCGCCACGCTCGGGCCCGTCCTCGACTACGACCAGCGCCGAGGCACCGACCTGGTGACGACGCTGCAGGCGTACTTCGAGTGCGGCACCAACCTGACCCGTGCCAAGGAGGTGCTGCACGTCCACGTCAACACGGTCGTCCAGCGCCTCGACCGCATCGCGTCCCTCCTCGGTGAGGACTGGCAGACCCCGGCACGCGCACTCGAGATCCAGATCGCGCTGCGCCTGCACCAACTCCACGGGTAAAGCGCTCAGTCGGTGAGCACTTTGACCGGGAGCATCGGCCGCATGGACATCATCGAGGTACGCGACGCGGGCGAATGGCGCGAATGGCTGACCAGGAACGGCCGCTCGGCCGACGAGGTCTGGCTTGTGCTGCCGCACAAGGGGATTCCCGGCGTGCGGTACCAGGAAGCCGTCGAACAGGCCCTGTGCTTCGGGTGGATCGACGGACTGCACCGCAAACACGACCCCGGGCACTCGCGGCTGCGGTTCACGCCCCGGCGCAGGCGCAGCTCGTGGAGCGCGCTGAACCGGGCACGCGCCACCCGCCTGACCACGGCGGGCCTGATGACCGACGCCGGTCAGGCGGCCATCGACCAGGCAAAGGCAACCGGCGCCTGGTAGCGCCGCGCCCGGAACTGATCATGCGGTTCCGGACCATGGCCGGTGCGGGAGCTGGCACAGTGGCCGGGTGCTGCCGCTGTTGATCGCATTGGGGGTCGACAACTTCGGGTCGGGCCTGTTCCTGCCGCTCACCCTCGTCTACGTGACCCGCGAGGTCGGGTTGCCGCTCGCCGTCGCCGGCGTGACGGTGACCGCCGGGACCGTCGTCGGGCTGCTCGTGCCGCCGGTGGCGGGGCGGTTCGTCGACCGGGTCGGGCCGCGGCCGGTGGTGATCGCGTCGCAGGTGGTGCAGGCCCTCGGGGCAGCCGGGTTCCTCGTCGCGGACGGCGTGTTCACGGTCGCGGTCGCCGTCTGCCTGCTCGCGGCCGGGCAGCAGCTGTTCTACAGCTCGCTGTTCGCGTTGATCTCCGACGTCGTCGGGGACCGCCAGAAGGACCACCCGTTCGCGGTCGTCGGCATGGTGCGGTCGGCGTGCTTCGGCGTCGGCGCGCTCGCGGCAGGCGGCCTGCTGACGTTCGGCGGGCTGCGGGCGGCGGTGGCGCTGAACGCGGTGAGCTTCGCGGTCTGCGCGCTGCTGCTCGCGTGGCGGGTCCGGGCGCCGCACACGCCCGTGGCCCGCACGTCCGGCCGGATCTCCCGGCGGTTCGTCGGGATCGTGGTCGTCACCGGGCTCGTGGCGCTCGGCACGGACTTCTTCCTCGTCGGCATGCCCGTTTACGTGCTGGACCTCGGCAGCCCGGTGTGGCTGCCGGGCGTGATCCTGGCGCTGCACACGGCGGTGACGAGCACGTGCGGGACGTTCGCCGTCCGTGTCACCGGGCACCTGCCGCGCACCACCACCCTGGCGAACGCGGCGGTGCTGCTGGCCGTGTGGTGCGCGCTGTGCCTGGTGGCCGTGGCACTGCCCGCGGGCTGGCGCCCGGCGTGGTTGCTGGTGACGGCGCTGGTGCTCGCGGCGAGCAGCACCCTGTTCGGGGCACGGTCGAACGCTCTCGCCGTGGCGATGGCACCCGCCGAGTCGCGGGGCCGTCACCTGGCGGCGTTCCAGTACGCGTTCACCGTGCCCGTTGTCCTTGCCCCCGCGGTGGTGGCTCTGTTCGCGGCGGGAGTGTGGGTGCCGTGGGCCGTGGTGGCCACGTGCGCGGCGGCGGGCGCGATGGCGTTCCAGTGGCTCGGCACGCGCCTGCCCGAGGAGGCACTCAGCACACGGTGAGCATTATTCCGTGGCCTTCGGATGACCCGTGCCGGCCGCCTGAACCCACACCGTGTGGCGCTGCTCGTCGTCCTCGCGCTGGGTCACGACGTGGGCGGAGCGGGCACCGGCCCGCGGTCTTCACCGTCTTCGGTGAGCGCGGCGAACAACTCGGGATCGGCGTGGACCTCGGCGGTGTGCCGCCACTCGGTGATCACCTGGACCACCGGGGCGGGGCTGTCCAGCTCCTCGATCGCGCGCAGGGTGCCGATCAGCTCGATGAGGAACGCCTGCACATCCTCCCTGGGGAGGAACCGCACCCACGGGAACGCTTCGGGCATCACGTCGAGCAGCAGCGACCGCGCCTGCTCGTCGTGCTGCATGAGCGCGACGAACATGCGTGTCGTCGCCGAGATCATCTCGGTGTTCTGCTCGGCTCGGGCAGCAGTGGTGAGCATGAGATCCTCGTCGTCGCGGCGACGCAGCCGCAGGTCCCGCGACCGGCCCAGCTTGGCCACGGTGTCCTTCGGCTTGTTCACCAGTTCAGAGAACAGCACCTCGGTCATGACTTTCAAAGTACTTGAAAAGTCTGCGGGTGTCCACGCCTCAGCGGAGCCAGTTCTCCAGTTCGGTGACCGCCTTCTGGAACTCCGGGGCCAGCGGGACGAGCTTGTCCGGGAAGGTGTCGACCAGGCCGTCGGTGTGGTTGCCGCCTTCGATGCGGTGGTAGTGGTGCAGCCGGGAGCGGCCACGGTCGCGGATCATCTCGGCGTACACGTCGCTGCTCTGGCTGATCGGGAGCAGGGTGTCGAGGGTGCCGTGCAGCGTGATCAGCGGCTTGCCGATGCGGCCGGTCAGCGCGACCTTCGCCACCGCGGCGTGGACCGTCCTCGGGACGGACGCGTAGTCGTAGTCCGCGTCGCAGGCCGGGGTGCCGCTCGCGCAGTACGGGGTGCCCGCGTCCAGCGCGCCGTCGAAGGCCGGGTCGAACTCCTCGCGGTACGTGCGTTGCGTGAGGTCCCAGTAGACCTGGTTGTGGAACGGCCACAGGAACTCCGAGCCAGGCGCGTACCCCGCCGCCAGCATCGCGTCGTGGGCCTGCGGCGAACCGGCCGCGTAGGCCGGGTAGTTCCGCAGCGCGGCGGGCAGGAACGTGAACAGGTTCGGCCCGTCGGTGCGCCACAGCGTGCCCTCCCAGTCGATGCCGCCGTCGTACAGCCACGGCACGTTCTCCAACTGCCAGCGCACCAGGTAGCCGCCGTTGGAGATGCCCGCCATCACGGTGCGGTCGGGGAGGCGGCCATATCGTTGCGCCACAACGGCTTTCGCGGCGATCGTCAGCTGGGTGACGCGCTGGTTCCACTCGGCGAGCGCGTCGCCGGGGCGTCGGCCGTCGTGGTAGAAGGTGACGCCGGTGTTGCCCTTGTCGGTCGCGGCGAACGCGTATCCCTTGGACAGCACGAAGTCCGCGATCGCGCGGTCGTTCGCGTACTGGCGCCGCGAACCGGGCGAGCCCGTCACGACCAGGCCGCCGTTCCACCGGTCGGGCAGCCGCAGCACGAACTGCGCGTCGTGGTTCCACCCGTTGTTGGTGTTCGTGGCGGAGCTGTCCGGGAAGTACCCGTCGACCTGGATTCCCGGCACGCCACTGGGTTGCGGCAGCGACGCCTGTGTGAGACCCGCCCAGTCGGCGGCGACGGTGTGGCCGGACGCGACGGTGCCCGCGGTCGTCAGCTCACCGAGACACGACACCACCTGCCGCTGCGCCATCGGCACATGGAGCCGGGCACAGGACTCCGCCGCGGCGGTGGACACGGGCGAGACGACGGCAGCGACCAAGGCTACGACGACCAGTGCAGCACGCATACCGCAGAACGTAGAAGCCTTCCATGCGCACGGAAATGAGCACAGCCACCACAAACCGGTCCGCGAATGTGGTGCCGGCCACCCTCAACACACCGCAAGCGCCCACCTACCGTGAGTGAGGTACGCCGAAACACAACGAGGTGGTGACGGCATGTTTCGACCAGCATCCGTGGCCGTGGTGGCCACGCTCCTGCTCACGCTCATCGGCGCGACCCCCGCAGCGGCCGCCATCGAGCCGGTGCCGAGCTTCGGCAGCAACCCGGGCAACCTGAAGATGTTCCGTTACGTCCCAACGGGTCTGCCCGCGGGCAGACCCGTTGTCGTCGCACTGCACGGCTGCACGCAGAACGCCTCCGGGTACGGCACCGGTGCCGGGTGGACGGAACTGGCGGACCGGATGAAGTTCACCGTGGTGTTGCCGGAGCAGCAGAGCGGCAACAACTTCAACAAGTGCTTCAACTGGTTCGAGCGGGGGGACACCACCCGCGGCCAGGGCGAAACCGAGTCGATCGCGCAGATGGTGCGGACGACGATCACCGACACCGGCGCGGACCCGGCGCGGGTGCACGTGACCGGGCTGTCGGCGGGTGGCGGGATGACGGCGGTCATGCTGGCGACGTACCCGGACATGTTCGCGGGCGGCGGCGTGGTGGCGGGCATCGCCTACCGGTGCGCGGCGAGCATGGTCGACGCGTTCTCGTGCATGAACCCCGGCAAGAACCTGACTCCCGCAGCGCTGGGCGACGCGGTCCGGGCGGCCTCGCCGCACACGGGCCCGTGGCCGACGGTCAGCGTCTGGCAGGGCAGCGCCGACTACACGGTGGCCCCGGCGAACGCGACCGAGCTGGTCGAGCAGTGGACGAACGTGCACGGCATCCCCGCGACCCCGACCAGCACCGACACCGTCGCGGGCTACCCGCACGCGGTCTACGCGGCGAACGGGCGACCGGTCGTCGAGACGTACACGCTCACCGGCATGGGCCACGGCCAGCCGCTCGACCCGGGCACCGGTGAGCAGCAGTGCGGCACCGCGGGTGCCTACCTGCTGGACGTCAACATCTGCGCCGCGTGGCACATGGGCACGGCCTGGCACCTGGCCGGGTGACCCTCCGCCGGGAGAGGCGGCCACGCCTCTCCCGGCGGACCCCCGGCCTACTCGGTCCGCAGCGCCGACAGGCGGGTCGCGTTGCGGAGGAACGGCATGGTCATCGCGCTCACCATGAGGCTCAGGGCGATCGCGCCCGCGCACAGGACCGCGACACCGGCCCAGTCGACGACCAGCGGGTCCTTCGACAGCCGCATCACCAGCGCCGCGAGACCGACGCCGGTGATCACCGCGACCACCACGCCCAGCACGATCGGCAGCGCGACCTGCCACAGCAGCGACCGGCCGAGCACCCCGCGCGGGACACCGCTCGCCGTGAGCATGGCAAGGGTGCGGCGCCGCTCCCGGATGTGTTCCAGCGCCAGCACCAGCAGGCTCACCCCGGCCAGCAGCAACGTGAAGATCGACCCCGCGTACAGCCCGGTGCGGATCGCCACATACATCCGCTGGTCGCCGTTGAGGTCCGGCCCCGTGTTGTACGAGTACAGACTGGTCTCGATGCGGTACGCAGCGACCGAGTTGCGGATGCCTTCCAGCTGGTCCGCCGAGAGATCGGGGTCGACCATGGCGTACAACGTCGACGAGTCCTCGTCCCGCTGCGGCGAGTTGGGGAGCGCGGCAGGGGTCAGCACGACCTGCGAGTAGACGTTCGAGTTCTGCGGCCGGTCGAAGTACTGCGCGTCCTCTGGGATGGACCACGAACCGGTGACCCGGTAGTTCTCCGGATCCCACTCCTCGTCCGGCTTGTTCAGGTACTCGCGCTCCTCGAGCGCCATGCCCGGCTCGAGCGGCGGCTCGTAGTCGTCGTTCATCAGGAACACGTCGCCGTCGGCGCACCCACGGACGCCGATCAGGTCCCGAATCGCGGCACAGTCCAGCACGACCCCGCCGACCGAGTTGTCCCGCCGGTCCTTCTCGTAGAAGGACGTGAAGCGCATGGCGTGCACGTCCCGCACCCCGTCCGCGGCGGCCAGGTCCCGCGACACCGCGTCCGCGATCTCCGGGCTGGAGTACACCTCGACCGCGCCGGGCGGCTGCTCGGTGCCGCCGGGGAGCCCGACCGCACCCTCGACCGACATCAGCACGGTCTGCAGCGTGATGGCGCCGGCCAGCACGACCGCGACCCCGCCGACGACCCGCGCGGACGTGCCGCTGTCCAGCTGCAGCCTGCGGATCGCGAGCAGCCACGACGTCGGCCCGCCCGACACCCGCCCCGCCACCCGCTCGACCAGCCACGGCAACAGCACCGGCACGCCGACCAGCAGCAGCGCCGCGCCGCCGCTCACCGCCATCGCCCACGTGTCGCTGGACTCGTCCGCGCCGAGCTGCGTGGTCAGCAGCACGACCCCCAGCACGATCAGCGCCAGCCGCCACCACAGGCGCCTGCGGATCGGCTTGCTCTGCCGCACGACGCCGAGCGGCTCGATGATCGTGCGCCGCAACGCGAACAGCGCGGTGAGCACCGACAGCGCGGGGATCAGCAGCACGATCAGCACGGTCAGCGCCGGGTCGGGCACCACGTCGGAGACGTAGGCCCTGGCGCCGAACAGGTCGACGCCGTCGGCGAACCGGCGGGCCACCAGGAACACCGCGAAGCCGAGCACCAACCCGGCGAAGGCGCCCGCCAGCGACTCCGCGGCCGCGATCCGGCGGACCTGCCGCGAACCGGACCCGACCAACCGCAGCGCGGAGAGCCTGCGGTCCCGCTCGGCACCCGCGATCCGGCTGGCGGAGGTCACGAAGATGAACACCGGCAGCAGCAGCACGACCGCTCCCACCAGAATGAGCGCCAGCATCCCGGCGTCCAGGTCGTTCGGGGTGGGTGGGGAGCCGAACCCGTAGGCCGAGGTCACGCTGGGCACGCTCTCGAGGACCGCCAGGTCGGCGCCGACCCACGCCGTGAGGTTCCCCGGCATCTGCACCAGCCCCTGGGGGAGCGTGCCGACGATCTTCTCCGGCAGCCGAGGCGCCAGCAGTTCACCCTCCGGTGACGCCAGCAGCTCCGCCAGCGCGGGCGAGGCGTACATCTCGCCCTCGGCAGGCAGCGCGGGCAGCGCGTCCGGCTTGGGCGACGCGGGCCCGCTCGCCGCGACGTAGGTGATGTTCAGCCCGTCGCCGAGGAACTCGGAGTACTTGCGCTCGGTGAAGGTCGGGTCAACGCCCTCGATGGGCTCGGTGCTCGCGAAGTCGGCCATCTGCCGCTGCTGGCGTTCGGCCTGGATGTTGCCCACCGACGCCCCCACCAGCAGCGTCGCGGTCGCGATCGCGATCCCGACGGCGCTGAGTGCGAGCCTCGCCCACGAGGTCCGGCCACCCCCGACGGCCAGCCGGACCCCGAGGACGAGGTCGCTCATCCACCCCCCGGCGATCACGCGAACTCCACCTGCCTCGTGTGCCCGTCGCGCACGATGACCTCGCGGTCGGAGTACGCGGCGACGCGGGGCTCGTGGGTCACGAGGATCACGGCCGCGCCGGTGTCCTTCGCGGCCTCGGTGAGCATGCGCATCACGTGCTCACCGTTGAGCGAGTCCAGCGCGCCGGTCGGCTCGTCGGCGAAGATCACCTTCGGGCCGGTGACCAGCGCGCGGGCGACCGCGACCCGCTGGCCCTGACCACCGGACACCTCGCCGGGCCGCTTGCTCGCGACGTCGCCGACCTCGAGGCGGTCCAGCCACGTGCGTGCCATGGCCTCGGCCGCGCGGCGCTTCATGCCACCGAGCCGCATCGGCAGCGCCACGTTCTCGATGCACGACAGCTCCGGCACGAGCTGCCCGAACTGGAACACGAAGCCGAACTCGGTGCGCCGCAGCGCGCTGCGGGGCTGGTCCGGCATGGCGGACAGCTCCTTGCCGTCGTAGGTCACCGTGCCGGCGTCGGGCTGGATGATGCCGGCGAGGCAGTGCAGCATCGTGGACTTGCCGGACCCGGACGGGCCCATCACGGCCACGACCTCACCGGCGCGGACGGACATGTTCGCGCCGTCGAGTGCCTTGGTCGGGCCGAAGGACTTGACGACGCCGGTCGCCACGAGCAGGGGCTCAGTCATGGGTCACCTGTTTCCTCAGTTCGTCGATGCGAGCGGCCGTCAGCTCCAGCCAGCGCAGGTCGGCCTCGAGATGGAAGAGTGCGTGGTCGCAGATCAGCTGGTCGGCGAGGTCGCCGCCGGACTTGCGGGAGGTGAGCTCGCGCATGGCGCGCAGGTGCGCGTGCCGCTGGGTGTCGAGCACGTCCTGGGCGTCACGCGCGGACATGAGCGCGATGACGATCTTCGTGTAGAGCGTGCTCTGCAGGTACGGCTCTGGCTTCTCCGGCGTCGTCAGCCACGTGCCGACATCGGTGACGCCCTCCGCGGTGACCGCGTACCGCTTGCGGTCCGGACCGCCGCCGTGCTCGACCCCGCTCTCCTCGATCAGCCCGTGCTTCAGCAGCCGCGAGAGGGTCGCGTAGACCTGCCCGTAGTGCAGTGGCCGGTCGTGCCCGAAGTGCTCGTCGTAGGCCCGTTTGAGGTCGTAGCCGTGTCTCGGCCCGCCTTCGAGCAGTCCTAACAGAGTGTGTCCGATCGACATGCCCGCGAACTGTACATGCGGTGTATAGCCACTGTCTATACACCGCATGAATAGCGTTCTGAACAGGCGTTTTTCCGCAAGAACCGGTGTCGGGCCTACAGTGGTTGCCGTGGCAGACGTGGACCTGGTGGTCGACTTCCTGAACACGGTCGACCACGAAGCGCACACCGACGTCCTGTCCGATCCGGGCGCATGGGGACGGTGGCTCGCCGGCCGGGGACTGGCCGACGGGGCGGACGTCCGTGCCGTGCGCACGGCGCTCC
>NZ_JBARWZ010000014.1:0-66091 GCF_049647105.1 Actinophytocola sp. | reverse complement strand
GCGCCGGGGCGGGGACGGCACGTGCGGCCGCGGTGGCGGCGGTGGCGCGATGCTCGCGGCGAGGGCGCCTGCGAACGCGCCGCAGGAGGCGTAGCGGTACCGAGGGTCCTTGGCCATGGCGCGCCCGAGTACCTCGTCGAGCCGCGGCTCCAGGTAGGGGTTGACCGTCAGGACCGACGGCACCGGCTGCCCGAGATGTGCGGCGGCCACCGCCGCCGAGTCGGTGCCCCCGTATGGGTCGCGCCCGGTGAGCAGGCGGAACACGGTGCACGCCAACGAGTACTGGTCGGCCAGCCCGTCGGCTTGTGCGCCAAGCAGTCGCTCCGGGGGCGCGTAGGTCGCGTCGAGGGCGCCGATGCCGACATCTCTGAGCACCGCCTGGCCGTACGGGCCGATATCGATGTTCGACGGCCGCACGTCACCGTGCGCGAAACCCTGGCCGTGCCCGTGGTCCAGCGCACCGGCCACCGCCGTGGCGACCTGGCTGACCTGGGCCGCGGTCAGTCCGGTCGCCGCACCCGCCATCAGTGTCCCGAGATTCGATCCCGGTCGCAGCTGCACGAAACCTTCTCCTGTCCAACGTAGACGCTACGCAGAGCAAGCAGAAGGTAACGCATCCCCCCGCTCCGTAAGGCCACAACGGAAAAGACCACCACCGCGAGATCGCCGCCCGCCTGTTCCTGAGCCAGCGCACCATGGAACACCACCTGCGCAACATCTTCACCCGCCTCGGCGTGCGCTCCCGCGTCGAACTGGTGCGCATCCTCGACTGACGCCCCCGAGCAGGTTGGTGTCGGGGCTCCTACGCGGAGCCGGGACGGAGTGTGAGGGTGGCGCCATCCTCGGGCGGCGTCGGCACCGTCGGTAGTTCGCCGCGGCTGTGGCATGCGGTCTGGTCGTCGTAGTGGGGTGAGGCGGGATGGCCGGAGGCGCCGTGGCGTAGGACGTCGCGGATTCGGGGGGCCGCCGGGTCCAGGTCGGCCACCATGCGCCACGGGGCGCCCTCGACGACGTGGCCCTCGCGGACCGCCGCCATCAGGCCGACCGTCTGGGAACTGCCGCCCACCGGGGTGGGTGGGGTGCAGAACACGGCACGGAGCGCGGCGCCGCCCTGCCCCAGCGGGTGCGGGTCGGTGATGCGGTGCTCGGTGTCGTAGCGCCAGGACGACGGGTCGCCGAACTCGTCGGTCAGTGCCCCGCCGATGCGGTCCAGCAGCGACGCGACCGTGTCCGCCAGCGGGGCCAGTCCCAGTGCCTCGCGCGCCGCCGGTGTCCGCACCAGGTGGTCCACCTGCAGCACCAGGTCGGGGGCGGTCATCGCGAGGGGGCCGAGCCATTCGTCGGCCAGTGCCAGCATCAGGCGGGCGAACACCAGCGGTGCTGCCGCGTCGCCGCGGTCGTGGTGGTCCCAGGTCGCGAGGGTGTCGTGGCATGCCCGGCCTGCCTGAGTCGCCGGGGTCACGGGAGTCGCGGCCAGGAGCAGGGGGAGCAACAGCCGCGCGCGGCCGTTGCGGTCGTCGGTCTGCCAGCGGGCGCAGTCGTCCGCCGTCACCTTCCGCGTGGTGCGGATCAGCTCCTCGATCCGTTCCGCACGGTAGGGCGGCATCCAGTCACCACCAAGGTCGGGCGACGCGTTGTCGGGCAACAGCTTGTGGTTCGCCGACACCAGGTAGCCCGCCGGCGGGTTCACCGACTCGGGCAGCGCGTCGAACGGCACGAACTCCCGCCACGACGCCGCGACCGTGTCGAAGGCCGAGGGGGCCAGCCCGCTCCCCCGCACCCGGTCCGGCACCCGGCCCGCGGTCTTCACCGCGATGGTGCCGTCCCGGCCCGCCACCACGACGTTCAGCACCGGAACGCCGAAGGACCGCAACACCTCGCGGAACTCCACATAGGACTCCGCACGCCACATCCGTTGGCACGCCTGGATCTCCGCGGACGGTGTGCAACCGCTCCAGAACAGGCCGCTGCCCTCGCCGAACGCGACCCAGCCGTCGCCGCCCTCGGCGGTCACCGGCACCGGGTCGCCACCGCGGACCTCGACGGCACTCTCCTCCCGCCACGACGGCGGGGGCGGGTCCGTCGCCAGGTCCTGGGTGTCGGCCCACGAGTTCGTGATGCCCCACGCGAGGTCGCGGGACGCGCCCGCGATCAGGCCGGGGATGCCCGGCACCGTCACGCCGTAACCGGTGGCGTCGCCGAGTCGCAACCCAGCCTGGTACCACAGGCTCGGCTGGGTGAACGCGACGTGCGGATCGTTGGCCAGCAACGGAAAGCCCGACGCGGTCCGCTCCCCCGCGACGGCCCACGCGTTCGACCCGATCGTCCGCTCGCCGTCCAGCAGGTCCGCGAGCCACACCCGGGACGGCGCGGGCAGCTCCCCCATCGGGCCAGCGGGTCCGCCGTTGGCGCGCACCGTCACCGGGCCGTCCGCCGGGTACCTCGGCGTACGCAGCTGTGCCGCGAGCGCCGGAGTCATGTCCTGGCCCCGGAACACCTCGTGCCGCAGGTTCAGCCCCAGCTCGAACCCCAGCTGCTTCACGACCAGCACTGAGTCCAGCGGCGTCCACGGCTCCGGCCGGTACCGCAGCAGCACGAACTCCGGTGGCAGCCACCACCGCCTGCCCATGACCGCGTTCACCCCGGCGCTGAACGCCTCGAGGTTGGTGAGTGTGCGCTCGTCCAGCAGCGCCATGCTCTGCCGCGCCACCCTGGCCAGTGCGAGCCGCCGCCACCGGGTGTCCTCCGCGACGAGCGCGGGCCCGAGCACCGCAGACAAGCGGCCAGACGCCCGGCGCCGCAGCACATCCATCTGCCACAGCCGGTCGCTCGCCTGCGCGTGGCCGAGCCCGAAGTACAGGTCCGCCTCGTCGTCCGCACACACGGTCGGCACGCCGCGGTGGTCGCGGCCGATCGCCACGCCGGAGCGCAACCCCGCGACCCGCCGCGTACCGGTCAGGCGGTACCGGCCGAGCCGGGTGACCTGCCGGACCGCCCACTCAGCTACTGGCACCTGCGGACTCCTTCTCCGCCACCGGCCGCATCAGCCCCGGCACCCGGCGGCCGACGACCAGGTAGAACGCGGCACTCACCAGCGCGAGCGACCCGATCGCGAAGAACATCACCGTGCCGTTCCACGTCGCCAGCAGCAGACCGCCCATGTAGGGCCCGACGAAGCCGCCGAGCTGCCCGAACGTCTGCGCGCCGAAGTAGCTGCCGCGCCGGTCCTCCGGCGCGATCCGGTCGATGACCGCGAACTCGGACGGCACGATGAACGTCTCGCCGATGCTGAAGATCACCATGGCGACCACGAAGTGCCATGCGGTGGTCGCGGTGGCGAACCCGGCCATGCCGATGAACATCAGGATCCCGCCGATCACGATCGCGGTCACCGGGTCGCGGCGCATCACGAACTTCGACGCGAACAGCTGGAACACCACGACCGTGATCGCGTTGGCCGCCATCACCATGGCGAGGATCCGGGCGCCGTCGGCGAACTCCATGTCGAGGTCCTGCGCGAGCAGCGCCGAGATCCGCAGGTGCACCGACTCCAGCAGCAGCCCGGCGATGAGCAGGCACAGGAGCCTGCGGTCGGTGGCGACGGCGCGTGCGCTGTCGCGGAACCGGGACAGCACCGTCCCTTCCGTCGACGCCGCAGGCTTGTTCGTGACGACCGCGTGGCCCGTGCGGAGCGATCCGGCCAGCAGTACGAAGTACACCCCGTACGCCACCGCGGCGACGAGGAACGCGCTGCGCCCGCCGGACAGCCCGAGGTACACGCCGACCAGCGGGCCGACCGCGAAACCGACGTTCGCGACGAGGTACTGGTAGGAGAACCACCGCACCCGTTCGCCAGCGGGCAGCAGGTCGGAGAGCAGCGCCTTGCCGACCGGGCTGAACGACGCGGTGGACAGCGCGAGCGTGGCGTTGAAGACGAACATCAGCGCCACGTGCCCGCCGAGGTAGAACCCGACGAACGACAACGCGACGCCGAGCATCGAACACAGCAGGACCCTGGTGCGCCCGAAGATGTCGGACAGGGTGCCGCCGAGGAAGCCCGCGAAGATCGAGAAGAACACCGAAGAGCCGATCAGCAGGCCGATCGTGGTCGGCGCCATGTCCATCTCACGCGCCAGGAAGATCGCGAGGAACGGCACCGTGATCGCGATCGCGAGGCTCATGATGCCGGACCCGGCGACCAGCAGCTTGGCCAGGAACGGTGGACGGTCCAGTGTGGTCTCGCTGGTGGTCATCAGGAGGCCTTCCGTTGGCTTGGGCGTTCCACCCGGGCGTGGAACGCGGTCAACAGGTCCGCGAGCGTGGTGGCGTGCGGGGCGGCGATCATGCCGATGTGGCCTGCGTCGATCGATGTCGTGGTCAGGGTTCCCGGCAGAAGCGCCGCCCAACCCGCGATCTGCCGGGCGCCGAGCGACGCGGTGTTCGCCTGCACCAGCAGCGCCGGGCAGGACACCGGCGCCGGGGTGGGCCACGGCAGGTCGGCGAGTCGCCGGTAGCCGTGGAAGGCGGGCAGGAGCCCGTGGGTGAACAGGTCCGCGACGTCCCGGTCGAGCAGCGACTCGGCCTGCCGGACGACGTCCTCCTCCTGGACCGTGTCCTCGGTCGGGAGCGCACCCGGCCAGCGGGTGGTCGCGGCGGGGAACACGGTCGCGACGTGCATCAGGTACTCCCACATCCGGTGGTCCCTGGACGTGGCCAGTTCCTGGGTCAGCAGCACGGGGTCGACGGCGTCGAACAACGCGAGGCTCGCGACCTCCTGTCCGAGCGCGCGGAGCACCGGCGTGAGCGCGAACCCGAGTGTGCCGCCGAGCGAGTGCCCGACCAGGTGCACCGGCCTGCCCTTCGCCGCCTCGACGACGAGAACCGCGAGATCGGCGAGCAACGCGGGGAGCGTCAGCTCGGCGCCCCGGCCCGCGGCCAGGTCGCCGAGGTCGACGGAGTACCAGGCGCGGCCCGGCATGGCTGAGGACAGCTGCGCGAACGACAACCCGAACCCGAGGGCGCCGGGGAGTGACACCACGACGGGAGCGGGCTCGTCGTGGTGTCGCAGGGGAAGCAGGTGCGAGGTCGCCGTCGGCACCGTGACCGATGCCCGCACCGCGTTGGCGAGCGCGTGCACCGTCGGGTTCAGGAGGAAGTCGCGCAGCGACACGTCGGCGCCGAACTCCTCCCGCACCGCGGCGATGACCCGGGTGGCGAGCAGGGAATGCCCACCAAGGGCGAAGAAGTCGGTGCCCGTGGCGACCGATGGCACGCCGAGCAGCCCGGCCACGATGTCGTGCACCCTGGCGGTGACCGGGTCCATGGCGGTGGTTTCCCGGGCGGGCGCGGACTCGGCGGCCGGGTCGGGCAGCGCCGTGCGGTCGAGCTTCCCGTTGCCGGTCATGGGCATCGCGTCGAGGAACTCGATCCGCGCGGGCAGCATGTACGCGGGCAGTACCTCGGCGAGCAGGTCCCGGACGGCCTCGGCGGCGGGCGCACCGGGCTCGGGCACCACATAGGCCACCAGGCTCGGGCCGCGACCCGGCAGATCGCGCACGACGACGGCCGCCCGTACGAGGCCGGGCACGGCGGCGACCGCGCTCTCCACCTCACCAAGCTCGATGCGGTAGCCGCGGAGCTTGGCCTGGTCGTCGCGGCGGCCGTGGTAGACCAGCTCACCGTTCTGCGTGCGGGCCGCGAGGTCGCCGGAGCGGTAGCCGCGGGTGCCGCCGAGCGTCACGAACCGCTCGGCGGTCAGCTCCGGCCGGTTCAGGTAGCCGAGCGCGACCCCCGGCCCGGTCACCACGATCTCGCCGACCTCGCCGTCCGGCACCGGGTTCATGTCCTCGTCGACGAGCCGGAAGTCCAGCTCCGACATGGGCACCCCGATGGAACTGTCCGAACGCGACAGATCGGCGCGGCTCACCGGCCGGTACGTCGACACCACCGTCGTCTCGGTGATCCCGTACATGTTCACCAGCCGGGGCGCGGTGTCGCCGTACTTGGCGAACCACGGCGCGAGGTCGCCGAACCGCAGGGCCTCGCCGCCGAAGATCACGTGCCGCAGCGGCAGCCGGTCGGCGTGCCGGGTGTCCTCGGCCATCAGCTGGCCGAACGCGGTCGGTGTCTGGTTGAGGACGGTGACGCCCTCGTCGCGCAGGAGGGTCCGGAACGCGGCGGGGTCCTTCGCCGTCTCCGACGGCACCACGACGACGCACCCGCCGTACAGCAGCGCACCCCACATCTCCCACACCGAGAAGTCGAACGCGAACGAGTGGAACAGTGACCACACGTCGTCACGGGAGAACCCGTACACCGCCTCGCTGTCGCGGAAGAGCCACAGCACGTTCCCGTGCGACACCTGCACGCCCTTCGGCCTGCCCGTGGTGCCGGAGGTGAAGATCACGTACGCCCTGGCGTCCCGGTCGGCCGGGCAGTCGCGTAGCGGGACCGCGGCCGGGTGCGGCTCGTCGACCAGCAGCGTCGCGGCGCTCACGCGGTCGGCGAGCGACCGCGACGTGATCACCAGCGCCGGCGCGGCGTCGGTCAGGATCAGCTCGACGCGGGCGACCGGTGTGGCCGGGTCGAGCGGCACGTACGCGGCCCCGACACGGACGACCGCGAGCGCGGCCACCACCATGTCGATCGACCGGTCCAGCAGGATCCCGACCAGCGCGTCCGGCCCGGTGCCGCGGTCGCGGAGCGTCCCGGCCAGCTCGGCGACGCGGGTGTCCAGGTCCCGGTAGGACAGTGCGACCCCGTCGCACCGCACCGCGATGCGGTCGCCGTGCCGTTCGACCGAGCGGGCGAACGCGTCGGCGAGGTTCGCGGGCCCCGGCGCGCTGGGCAGCGGGACGCCGCGTTGTCTCGCGAGCCGCTGCCGCAACCCCTCGGCGCGATCGATCCCCATCGTGTCCTCCAGTTTCAGGTCACAGCGCCAGCAGGAGCGCGGTCAGCAGGCCACGGCGGTCGGCCAGGTCGAGGAACTCCGCGGCGTGCTCGGACGCGAGGACGGTGTCCGCCGTCGTCGCGTCGAACGCCAGCTCGGTGCCGGTGAGGTCGCGCCAGAGCGCGGCGAGCGCGGTCCGGGTCTCGTCACCGCACAGGACGGCCTCGGTGAGCGGCCGGTCCGGTGCCGCGACGAAGAAGTCCAGCAGCCGCACCACGCCGTCGAGGAGCTGCGCCGCGGCCCCGGGTGAGAACAGCGTCGCGTCGTACTGGATGGTGAGCTCGAGCCCGTCCCACTCGACGAACCGGAACAGCAGGTCGAACCGGCTGGTCTCCTGCGGCACCTGGACGAGCGTGCTCGTCAGCCCCGGCAGACCGGCCATGTCGAACGGGAAGTTGTCGAACGTGGTGAGCACCTGCATGAGCGGCGCCATCCCCGGCGTGCGGCCGACCCCGCTGGACTCCACGATCCGGCCGAACGGCAGCAGCTGGTTCTCCAGCGCGCTCACCGCGCTGTCCGCGACCGCGCCGAGCACCGCCGCCGGGGTGGCGGTCACGTCCACGGAGTACCGCAGTGGCAACGTGTTCGCGAAGAACCCGATCAGGTTCTCGGTCTCCGGCACGGTCCGGCCAGCGACGACCGCGCCGACCACCACGTCGGACTGCTGCGCCGCCTTCGCCATCAGCACCGCGGTGACCGCGTGCCCGAGGATGAACGGGGTGACCTGCCGCGCCGCGGCGAACGCGGCGATCCGCCCGGCCGTGGCACGGTCCCACGTGTGCGTCGCGTACCCCGCGGTCCGCGCCCGGTCGGGCGTCCTCGGGTACGTGGTGGCGACGTCCAGCACGCCGCCGTATCCGTCCAGATAGGACTTCCAGAAGTTCTCCTCCGGCTGCGCGTGCGTGGCGAGGAAGTCCTCCTGCCAGCGCGCGTAGTCGGCGTACTGCACCCGCGGCTCGGGCAGATCGGGTTCACGGCCCTCGATGCTGGCGAGGTAGGCCTCGCGGATCTCACGCATGGCGACGTCGGAGGACCAGCCGTCGGTGACGATGTGGTGCAGCCGCCACTCGAACACGTGGTCCTCGGGACCGAACCGGTGCAGCCGGGCGATCGCGAGCGGGCCGATGGCGAGGTCGAAGCGGTGGTCCTGGGCACGGACGTGCGCGACCACCGCGTCCCGGTCGGCGGGGACGCCGGTCGCGTCGAGCACCTCCAGTTCGACCGGCGCGCCCGGCGCGGGCGTCTGGTACGGCACACCGCCCTGGTCGCCGAACCGTGCGGTCAGCACCTCGTGGCGGCGGACCATGGTGGCCACCGCGGCCCGCAGCGCGGCCACGTCGAGCGGGCCCCTGATGTGCAGCAGGCTGAGGTTGTCGTAGGCGCGGTCGTCCGGGTCCACCTGGTGCAGGAACCAGAGGCTGGCCTGGTTGAGGGTGAGCGGGAACCGTGTCATGCCCGATGGCCGGTCCGGGATGCCGTGCGCGGTGACCTCCTCGGCGCGCCAGTCGCCGACCGCGTCGTCGATCGCCGAGGCCACCCCGCGGGCGGTGGGGTGCTCGAACAGCAGCCGCAGTGGCAGCCGCACACCGAACCGGTCCCGCAACCGCGCCATCACATGCGTGGCGTGCAGCGAGTGGCCGCCCAGCTCGAAGAAGTCCGCGGTCGGGTTCTGCGCGCCGGTCTTCAGCACCGCTCCGATCACCTCAAGCACGGCGGCCTCGGTGGCGGTCGCGGGTGGCTCGACGGCGGTCTGTTCGAGGGCGGGCAGCACCTCGGTGCGCTGCAACGCTTTCGTGTCGACCTTGCCGTGCGGGGTCCTCGGCAGCTCGTCGAGGCCGACGAGGAAGTCGGGCACCGCGTACCGAGGCAGCACCCCGGCGAGCGCCGCCCGAATGTCCGCTGTGGACAGTTCGGCGCGGGCCACGAAGAACCCCGCGAGACGGTTGGCGCCGTCGTCGGTGCGTACCACCACCGCGCTCTCGCCGACCCCCGGCACCGCGGCGAGCGCGGCCTCGACCTCGCCAAGTTCGACGCGCTGGCCGCGGATCTTGAGCTGGCGGTCGACGCGGCCGAGGAACTCCAGCGAGCCGTCCGCGAGCACCCGGCCGCGGTCGCCGGTCCTGTACAGCGTGGCGTCCGGCTCGAACGGATCGGGCACGAACGCCGCCGCGGTCCGGTCGGGGTCGTTGACGTAGCCGGCGCAGACCGCGACCCCGCCGACGTACAGCTCCCCCGGCGTGCCGTCCGGCACCGGCTGCCCGGTCCCGTCCAGCACGTACACGGCGGTGTTCTCGATCGGCGTGCCAACGGCCACCGACGGCAGCCGCTCGTCCACATCGGAGCTGACCTCGTGGTGCGTGGTGTCGTCGGAGGTCTCGGTGATGCCCCACATGTTCAGCAGCCGCACGTCCGGCAGGAGGCGGCGGAACTCGTTGGCCGCACCCGGTTTCAGCGTCTCGCCGCTGGACGCGACCCAGCGCAGCGCGAACGGCGGGTACGCGGCAACCCCGTAGTGCGCCAGCTCGGCGGAGAACACGCTGAGCACCGAGGGTGCCACCTCGAGCACGGTGATGCCGTCCTCGGCGACCGCGCGCAGCAGGCGGGGCGGGTCCTGGCTGATCTCGTCCGGGTAGATCACGGTGGTGGCGCCGACGGCCAGCGGCGAGAACCACTGCCACAGCGAGATGTCGAAGGTGGCGGCGGCGTCCTGCGACACCCGGTCCTCCGCCGCGATGCCCAGCACGCCGACCTTCGCGAGGACGTGGTTCAGCATGCCGTCGTGCCGGATCAGCGCGCCCTTCGGCTCGCCGGTGGAGCCGGACGTGAAGATGATGTAGGCGCCGTCGCGCCCGCCGGGGAGCGGCCCGGTGAAGGGCGTGCACTCGCCGATGCCGGCGAGCCGGGCGGTGTCGATGCCATCCGCCGCCTCGCGCACGAGGTCCGCCGAGGCGTCGTCGTGCAGCACCAGCACCGCCTTGCCGCGCCGCAGCATGCTCGCCACCCGCGACGCGGGCCCAGCGGGCAGCGGCAGGTACACCGCGCCGACCCGCATCACCGCCATCAACGCGACGAGGTAGCCGATGTCGCGGCCCGCGCGCAATGCGACCACGTCCCCTGGCCGCACACCACGCGCCGCCAGCCACCCTGCGCCGGTCGCGACCCGCGCGGCCAGGTCGGCGTAGGTGACGGCGTCGTCGCCGCACACCGCGGCCACCCGGTCGGGGTGCGCGGCGACGGACTTCGCGAACGTGGCGAGGAAACCGTCGTCGGCGGGCGGGAGCACGGGCCCTCGGCTCGCGGCCAGCAGCTGCCGGTAGGTGTCCTCACCGAGCAGGTCCCGGTTCGTCGGCACCTGCTCCGGCGCGGTCACGACGTGTTCGAGGGCGTTGCGGTACGCCTCGCCGATCCGGTGCAGCTGCGCCTCGCCGACCCGCTCCATGTTGGCCTCGAGGTCGATCGACAGCAGCCGGGTGAACGGGTCCTTGTTCAGCTCCACCCGCAGCGCGAAGCTCGTCTGCATGTACGCCCTGGCGTCGAGCACCTCGATGCCGGTGGCGGCGGCGAGCCGTTCGTAGCCGTGGAAGTGCGTGAAGTTGAAGCTGACGTCGAACAGGTCGCCACCAGCGCCTGCGAGCCGGCGGATCTCCGCGTACGGGAACCCGCGCGTCGCGAGCAGCTCGGTGTCCTTGGCCAGCACGGTGTGCGCCAGCTCGGTCCAGGTGCGCCCGGTCGGGGACAGCCGGAACGGCACGACGTTGATGTGGACGCCGAGCGCGTCGGTGCCGCCCTCCTCGGCGACGCGGCCGTTGGACACGATGCCGACGACGACCTCGGCCTGCCCGGACAACAGTGCCTGCACGCGGGCGTGCACGGCGACGAGCACGTGCTTGAGTGACACCCGCAGCTCACCGGCCAGGTCGTCAAGCCGCAGCGACACGTCGGCGGGCAGGTCGACGGACAGGAAGCCCATGCGCCCGTCATGGATGTCGCGTGCGCCGGAGGCCAGCGACGGCAACGGGGTCGGCACCACGTCGGCCATCTCCCGCGCCCAGAACTCGCGTGCGGAAGGCCTGCACATGACCTCGCGTTCTGCGGCGATGAAGTCGGCGTAGCGGCGTACGGGTGGCTCGATCTCACCCAGCGCGCGGTCGTGGAGCAGCGCCCAGTACTCGGTGAGGATGCCGGTCATCATCACCGACTCGCTCCACCCGTCGAGCGTGGCGTCGTGGAAGCTCATGGCGAACCGGAACGTGTCGTCGGTGAGGACGTGCACGGCGAACCGCACGAGCGGCGGGGTGGCCCAGTCGTAGGGCGTCTGCTTCTCCGTCTCGCACCAGGCGTCCAGCTCGGCCTGGCGCGCCTGCTCGTCGAGGTGGCGCAGGTCCGCGTGCGTGAGCGGCAGGTCCGCGGTGTCGTGCACGAGCTGCAGCGGCTCGGAGTAGCGGGTGAAGTCGAACGACGTCCGCAGCATCTCGTGCTTCGCGACGGCGCGGTCCACGGCGGCACGCATCGCCGCGTGGTCGTAGCGGGCGCCGAAGGTGAACATGAAGACGTCGCAGTACATGTTCACGTCGGTCTGGTACGCGCTGTGGAACAGGAAACCCGCCTGCAGTGTGCTGACCGGGTAGGCGTCGACCACCCCGTGCGGCACGAGCGCCCTGTCGTCCGCGCCGAGCTGCGCGAACGGCGCGACCGGGGCGGCGGCCTCCTCGGGTGGTGCGCCCGCCGCGGCGGCGATCGCCCTGGGGGTCTGCAGGGCGTAGATGTCCGCCAGCTCGATCGCGATGCCGCCCGCGAGTGCCGCGGTTCGCAGGCGCAGCGCGACGATCGAGTCGCCGCCGATGGCGAAGAACGAGTCGTCGGGGCGGACGCCGGTGGTGCCGAGGACCTCCTCGAAGAGCGCGCACATCCGCCGCTCGGCCGGGCTCGCCGTCACATCGTCCGATGTGGACACCCGCAGCGCGTTCGCCGCGGTCGGCGCCGGCAGGCGGCCGGTGTCGACCTTCCCGTTGTGGTTGAGCGGGATCTGCTCGACCGCGACCACGAACGCGGGCACCATGTAGGCGGGCAGGCCGGCGTGCAGGTGCGCGAACACGTCATCGGCGACCACCTCGCCGACCACGTACGCGATGATCCTGGGGCCGGTGGTCGCCGTGGGCCGCTCGCCGGTGCCGCGGACCAGCTCACGGGTGTCGGCGAGCCGGAACACCGACGCGGGACGCTTCGCCACCACGTGCGCCGCGGACGGCCGGTCCACCACCACGGCAGCCTGCCGCACCCCTGGCGCATCGGTGAGCGCGGCCTGGATCTCGCCAAGCTCGATGCGAAACCCGCGGATCTTGACCTGGTCGTCGCCGCGACCCTGGTAGACGTACTCCCCCTGCCCGGTGCGCACCGCGAGGTCACCGGACCGGTAGCCCCGGACGCCACCGACCGGCACGAACCGCTCTGCGGTCAGGTCGGGCCGGTTCAGGTAGCCGAGCGCAACACCGGGACCGGTGACCACGATCTCGCCGGGCTCCCCGTCCGGCACCGGGTTCAGGTCGCCGTCGACGAGCACGAAGTCCAGATCGGACAGTGGCATGCCGATCGGGCTGTCGGTGCGGTCGAGGTCGGCACGCACGACCGGGCGGTACGAGGCGTGCACGGTGGTCTCGGTGATGCCGTACATGTTCACCAGGCGGGGCGCGGTGTCGCCGTACTTGGCGACCCAGCGGCGCAGGCCGGCGAGCCGCAGCGCCTCGCCGCCGAAGACCACGTGCCGCAGCGGCAGCCGGTCGGGGTGCCGCGCGTCCTCGGCGATCAGCTGGGTGAACGCGGTCGGCGTCTGGTTGAGGACCGTGACGCGCTCGTCCCGCAGCAGGGCGCGGAACGCGGCCGGGTCGGTGGCGACGTCGCGGGGCACGACGACCACGCAGCCGCCGTAGAGCAGCGCGCCCCACATCTCCCACACCGAGAAGTCGAACGCGAACGAGTGAAAGAGGGTCCACACGTCGTCGGGGCCGAAGCCGTACCGGTCCTCGGTGGCGGTGAAGAGGCGCACGAGGTTGCCGTGCGAGACCTGCACGCCCTTGGGCCTGCCGGTGGTGCCGGACGTGAAGATCACGTACGCGGGCGTGTCCCACCCGGCCCGGCACGCCTCGGCGGGCAGCGGCGCGGCGGCCACCGACTCGTCGACCAGCACGACGGGCGCGGCGGTGCCGACCCGGTCGGCCAGCGCGGTCGAGGTGAGCACCAGCGCGGGCGCGGCGTCGGCGAGGATCAGCGCGGTGCGGGCCACCGGAGTCGACGGATCCACCGGCACGTACGCGGCCCCGGCGCGGACGACGGCGAGCGCGGCGACCACCATGTCGATCGAGCGGTCCAGCAGGATGCCGACCGTCGCACCGTCCGACGCGGACCGGGCGGCGACCGTCCCGGCGAGTGCGGCGACCCGCTCCTCCAGCTCCCGGTAGGTCAGGCTCTCGGTGCCGCACCGGATCGCGGTGCGGTCGCCGTACAGCTCGACCGACCTGGCGAAACCGGAGGACAGGTTGGTCGCCCAGCCGAGGGTGGGCGCGGCGACATCCTCGACGACCTCGGCCACCCGGCCGAGCGCCTCGTCCAGCGCGAGCCGGAACTCGTCGACCACGCGCAGCGCGACGGCCTCGCCGACGAGCTCCCGCTGGTACACGAGCCGGTACACGGTGCGGTCACCGTCGCGGGCGCCGTAGAGGCTGAGCGCGAACGCGACGTCGCTCGGCGGCACGTCGACGACGCTGACGCCGACACTCCCGACCGTGGCGTGCGCGCCACTCGACGGGATCGCGAAGCCGTCGCCGAGCCGTCCGTCCGAGGACTGCTGGTAGGTGAGGGTCGCCTGGAACAGCGGGTTCTGCCCGTGCCGGTCGGGGGCGAGCGCGCGGACCAGCGCGGCGAACGGCAGGTCAGCGGTGCGCAACGCGTCGCGCAGCTCGGCGCGGGCGCGGTTCTCGACGTCCGCGAACCGGTCGCCGTCGGCGAAGTCGGCCCGCAGCGGCACGGGGTTCACGAGGTAGCCGACGGTGTTCGCGAAACGGGTGTCGGTGCGGCCGTGGTGGGTGGTGCCGATGGTGACGGCGGGGTTGCCGGTCACCCGGTGCAGTGCACGCAGGTACGCGGCGGCGACGGTGACGAAGGCGGTGGCGCCGAGGGCGGCGCTCCGCGCGTACAGCTCGGTGGTGCGATCGGCGTCGACCGCGAAGTCCACGACGGCGGCGGGGTTGCGGCGCCGCTGCTGGGCCGGTGGCGCGGGGAACAGCACCTCGTTGCGGGCGGGTCGCCACCGGTCGGCGAGGTCGGCGAGACGCGTCCGCGCCTCCGGTGTCGCGAGCAGGCGGGCCTGCTCTGCGGTCCAGGAACGCGGGTCGGCGGCGGTGCCGTCGGTGAGCGCGAAGCCCTTGTCCCCCACCAGGTTGGCGACGACGTCGGTGAGCACGACGCGCAGCGACACGTAGTCGGCGACGGCGTGGTGGCAGGCGACGAGCAGCGTGGTGCTCGCCGGGGTGAGCACCACGGCCGCGCGGACGAGCGGGCCGTCCGCGAGGTCGAACGGCTGCCCGGCGACATGGGTGAGGAAGGCGGCCCCGTCGGTCTCGTCGGTGAGGTCCGTGACCGTCCAGTCGAACCGGGCGTCGTCGTGGACGTGCTGGTGGCCGTCGCGGATCGTGGTGCGCAGTGCCGGATGTGCGGCGACGGCGGCCGCGACCGCGGCCCGGACCTCGTCGGCCTCGAAGGAGTGATCCAGGCGCAGCGCGGTCGAGAGCGTGTTCGAGCGGTCGTCCGGGTGGAGCTGGTCGTGGAACAGCATCTGCAGCTGGCTGTCCGTGGCGGCGCACTCGTCCGGCACCTCGGCGGGCTCCCGCGCAGGCAGGCCGGTGGCGGCGAGAACGTCGTTCAGGGAGCCGTCGCCGAAGAACAGCTCGGCGGGGAGCCGGGTGCCGGTGTACGCCTCCGCCGCGCCCTTGAGCGCGACGAGCTTCATGGAGTCCAGGCCGAGCGCCGCCAGCGGCCGGGCGGCGTCGGCGGCGCCCACCGCGAAGCCGATCCTCTCGACGAGCACGGCACGCAGGCCGGTGGGCGCCGTGCTCGCGGCGGCGTGCCCGAGCGTCTTCAGCTGCCCTCGCTCGAACAGCTCGCGAGTCGCGGCGCGGCGGATCTTGCCGCTGGAGGTGCGCAGGATCGCGTTCGGCCGGGTGAACACGACCTCGCCGACGTCGAGTCCACAGTCGACGGACACCGACCGGCGCACGACCGACGCCAGCGCCGCCAGTTCCCCGGCGTGAAGGCGTACCGCAGCGCCGACCAGCTCGGCGACCAGCACGACGCCGTCGGCGGTCTGGAACGCGGCCGCACCACGCAGGCGCGCGTCGGTGCCGGTGGCGGCGGCCTCGAGGTCGTGCGGGTGGTGGTTGCGGCCACCGATGATGATCAGGTCCTTGACGCGGCCGGTGACGTGCAGCGCACCGTCGACGAGCGCGCCGAGATCGCCGGTGCGCAGGAACTCCCCGGTGTGCCCGGGAACCGTGGCGTGGAACGCGGACGTGTCCGGGTTGCCCCAGTAGCCCCCGGCGACGCCGGGGCTCCGCACGAGGATCTCGCCGGGCTGGCCGGTCACCGGCTCACCGTCGCCGTCGACGACGACCACCGTGGTGCCCGGTGCCGGTGCCCCGGACGACACGACGTCCCGCCCGTCGACCGCCGAGGTCGTGTAACCCGCACCCACCCCCGCGACGAACAGCGTCGCCTCCGCCAGCCCGTAGCAGGGGAACCACGCCGACGGCGAGAACCCCTGTGCCGCATAGCGTTCGGTCACCGTGGCCATCGTCGCGGCCCGCACCGGCTCTGCGCCGTTGAACGCGATCCGCCAGCGGCCCAGATCCACACCGGACAGTCGCTCGGGGTCGTACCGCTCGGCGAGCAGCCGGTAGGCGAAGTCCGGGCCGCCAGAGCACGTGGCGCCGAACTCGGCGATCGCGAGCGGCCAGCACAGCGGGTCGCGCACGAACTCGAACGTCGGCATCAGCACGGCGGGTGTCCCCGTGTACAGCGGGAGCAGGGTCGTGCCGATCAGGCCCATGTCGTGGTACATCGGCAGCCAGCTGAGCACCACGTCGTCCTGGCCGATGCCGAACCCGGCCTCGATCGCGGACAGGTTCGCCGCCAGGTTGGCGTGGCTCACCATGACGCCCTTGGGCGTGCCCGTCGACCCGGACGTGTACTGCAGGAACGCCGGCTCCCCGAGCGCGGCCGGGGTCGCGGGTGCGGCAGGCAGCCCGCCCGTGGCCCGCACGGGCACGGGGAGGTCCGCGAGCAGCGGCACGAGCGGGTCGGTGGTCAGTGCGAGCGCGGCTCCACAGTCCTCGACCACGGCGGTGATCCGGTCCAGCTTCGCGCCGGGCCTCGGCGGGTACAGCGGCACCGCGACCGCGCCTGCGGACAGGCAGCCGAGGAACGCCGCGAGGTAGTCGGCACCCGGCGGGTAGAGCAGCAGCACCCGGTCCCCCGGGCGCACCTCGGTGCGCAGGAACGCGGCGACGCGCGCCATCTCGTCGGCCAGCCCGGCGTAGGTCAGCACCCGGTCGACCGCACCACCGGCGCCGAGGAACGTGAACGCGGTGTCGTCACCACGTTCCCCGGCCCAGCGCTCGAGCGCTGCCGGGACGCTGGTGAAACCGTCCGCTGGACGTGCCATACCGCCGCTCCTCCAACACCAGTCCCGGACCGCGTTTCCGATGCTAGGAACGGCCGGTCACCGTGGGGTAATCGCCGGTTTCGCCGGGTTGACCGGCGTTACCAACGAGGTACGAGTCGAATGCCAGTCGGTGTGGCTTCCCTGTAGGGCATGACAACCGGTCCCGCGGACGGCCCGTTGACCGACAGGCTCCGCGTGCTGCGCGGTGGGCTCACCCCGACGCCGCTGCTCACGTTGCGCGACGACCGGCTGGACCTTTTCACGAAACTCGAGTTCTGCAACGTCAACGGCAGCGCCAAGGACCGGACCGCGCTGTGGATCCTGCAACAGGCCATCACCCGGGGTGAGGTGCGCGCCGGGACGACCGTCGTCGAGTCCTCGTCGGGCAACTTCGCGCTGTCACTCGCGTCCTGCGCGGTGGCGCTCGGGGTGCGGTTCGTGCCGGTGATCGACCCGAACTGCAACCGCGGCACCGAGGAGTTCCTGCGGGTGCTGTGCCCGGTCGTGGCGAAGGTCACCGAACCGGACGGCACCGGCGGCTACCTGCGCACGCGCCTCGGGCGGGTAGCGGAGCTGCTCGCGGGTGACCCGACCGCCTACTGGCCCGACCAGTACGGCAACCCGGACGCCGCGCAGGCGCACCACCGGTTCACCGGCGGTGAGCTGTGCGACGCGTTGCCGCGCCTGGACTATCTGTTCGTCGGGGTCGGCACGGGCGGCACGATCGCCGGGATGTCCCACCGCGTCAAGGAAACCTTCCCCGGCTGCGCGGTGATCGCGGTCGACGCGGCCGGTTCCGCGATCTTCGGCGCGCCACCGGCGTTGCGCCGCATCCCCGGGCTGGGCTCGAGCATCGTGCCCCCGCTGGTCGGGCAGGCGCTCATCGACGACGTCGTCCTCGTGCCGGAACCCGACGCCGTCACCGGCTGCCACGACCTGCTCCGCGAGCACGGCGTGTTCGCGGGCGGCTCCACCGGCAGCGTCTACCACGCCATCCAGCGCTACTTCGCCGCCCACCCCGTGCCGAGGCGCACGCCGACGGTCGCGTTCCTGTGCGCCGACCGGGGGCACGCCTACGCAGACACCGTCTACAACCCCGCCTGGGTCGAGACACTCCGCACCGGTGAGCCGTGCCCGGCCGCCGCATGAAAGGGATCGAGATGTCCACACCATTGCCGAACCTGCGGGTGCTGAGCGGCGCCGACGTCGCGGGACAGCTCGAAGGCCGCCGCGCCGAGTGCCTGGACGTGGTCCGCCGGGCCTACCTCGCGCACGACGCGGGTGAGAGCGTGAACCCGCAGAGCGCGTTCCTGCGGTTCCCGCACCAGCCGAGGTCGCGCATCATCTCGCTGCCCGCCTACCTCGGCGGCGAGTTCGACGTCGCTGGTATCAAGTGGATCGCGAGCTTCCCGGACAACCGGGAGCGCGGCATCCCCCGCGCGTCGGCCGTGCTGGTGCTCAACGACGCCACGACCGGCTACCCGTTCGCGTGCCTCGAGTCGTCGATCATCTCCGCCGCCCGCACGGCCGCGTCCGCGGTCCTCGCCGCGCAGACCATCGTCGGCGAGCGCAGGGCGGCCAGGGTGGGCATCGTCGGCACCGGCCTGATCGCCAGGCAGGTGTGGAAGTTCCTGCGCGACCTCGACTGGCGCATCGGCGGCTTCCGGCTGTTCGACCTGGACCACGCCGCGGCGGAACGCTTCGGTGCGGCACTCACAGAACAGGGCGCACCGGACGTGGTGGCGGTCGACAACGCCTCGGCCGCGTTCGCCGACTGCGACCTGGTGCTGCTCACCACCGTCGCGGGCGAACCGCACCTGCACGACCCCGCCCTGCTCGACCACGCGCCGGTCGTCCTGCACGTGTCACTGCGCGACCTGTCCCCGGAGCTGATCCTCGCGGCACACAACTACACCGACGACATCGACCACGCGGTCCGCGAACGAACCTCGCTCCACCTCACCGAACAACGGACCGGTAACCGCGACTTCGTTCACGGCACCCTCGCCGACCTGCTCACCGGACGCGTCACCCGCCCGGCAGGCAAACCGGTGATCTTCTCCCCGTTCGGCCTTGGCGTACTCGACCTCGCCGTCGGCCAATGGGTACACGCCGGTGTCACCACACAGGACGGCGGCACCCCGGTGCCCGACTTCTTCAGCGAGGTGGCGAGCTGACGCCGTACCCGGGTCAGCTGGAGCCCGCCGAGGCGGTGGACGCCGTGGTTGCCGCGATCACGGCGGCCATGACCGCCGCCTGGACCTCCTCGACGGCCTTGCGCACAGCGGCCGCGGCCCAGTCACCATCGGCGATCTCCTTCGCCCGGCGCTTGGCGGCACGCTTGTCCTCGACGGGGATGACCGACGTGACCGCGCCCATCGCGTGCAGGAGAGCGATCAGCGGGCCGGTGTGCCCGTCCGGCACAGCGGCGCCGGTAAGGACCGCGGTCAGCCGGTCGCGTAGCCCAGCCTCGTGCGAGGAGTCGGCGGCGGGGAGCCGGGTGGTGCGGAACAGGCCCAGCACCTTCCGCTCCTCGTGGCGCAGGACGCCGGCCTCGATCAGGTCAGAGGCGAGCTGGTCGCGCAGGCCCTTCGCCAACGGGCCGAGCACCGACTGGGGCTTGTGCCCCTCCTTCTCCCGGACCACCGCGAGCCCATGGCGCAACACAGCCTCCGGCGGCACCTGACCGCCGAGCGTGACCAGCCGGCCCTTCTTGCCCTCGGTCGTGACACCGACCAACTCGCGGGCGGCGAGGTCGATCAGCACCGCCCCGGCCAGTGCCTTGTCCGGTTCGGCGGCACCGGAGGTGATCTTCCCGGTCTCGTCGTCGAGCAACAGGAGCAACAGGTCATGAGCTACAAGCATGGCCCCGAGGCTAACGCCGCGAGCCGCGCACCGCTGATCGTCATGGCTTGCGGTAGATCGACACGTGCAGCTCGGACTTCGGCCCGAACGGGGCGCCTTTCCAGTCGCCCCACGAGGATTGAATGTCGCCATGCCACCAACATGCCTCATCCACCGATCGCCGTCACCGGTTTGGGTGAGCACGACGGGGGCACTCTCTGACTGGACACACCCGACGAATTGGAGGCTCGATCATGGTCAGGCCAGCACGCCGAGGCAGGAAAGCAGCTGGTTCGGTCATGGGCACAGTGATGAGCGTTCTCACTCTGCCGTTCCGTGTGCTCGGCCATTTGTTCGGCGGACGCCGCCGGACCGCCAGCCGGACGCACTGAGTCCCCTGGACACGCAGACACTGGGCCGACGAGGCAGGACACGCCTCGTCGGCCCAGTGTCTGCGTTCGAACGGTCTTCGTCCCGATGCCTAGACGACCGCGCGAGACCACTGCTGGTTGGTGCCGGTGTTGCACGGATACTGCTTGAGGATCACGCCGTCCGCTGTCGATGCGGACGGTACGTCCACGCATTTGCCGCTGTGCCGGGCCCGGAGCTGGAAGTAGCTGCCGTTCGTGACCATCTGGAACTGCTGGTTGGTGCCGGAGCCACAGGTGTACTGGGCGAGTTCGGCACCGTCGGCGGTTGACGCGCTCAACACGTCGAGGCATTTTCCGCTGTGACGGCTGATGATGCGCCAGTAACCACTGCCGGCATCCTGGAACTGCCACTGCTGCCACGCGTTTCCGCCGTAGGTGTACTGGCCGACGCGCGCACCGTTGTCGGTGTTCGGTTGCTGGACGTCCATGGCCTTCCCGCTGTGGCGCACGGTGAGCCGGTACATCGTGCCGCCGCTGATGGTGTCGCCCCAGGCATACCGGATCCGGTCAGCGCCGGAGGGATTGCGGACGGACAGTTCGAGATTGGTGCCACTGCCGCTCATGGCGTACATCGAGTAGTGGTCGTAGCCAGAGCTTCCGGTCGGCTTGCCACCGATGGCGGGCCAGTAGGTGCCGCCCATCTGGTTGTCACGCAGGACCTGGGCCATGGCGCGGATGTGGCGCACGAAATTGTCGGTGCTGTTCGCCTCGCCGTAGTTGAGGCCGGTGGACATCGGCGCGCCGAACTCGGTCGCGACCGCGCGGGAGGCGCAGTTGCCCAGCCGCGTCTGGATGTGGGTCCGGAAGGCATCGTAGGTCATCGCGTCGTAGAAGAAGGCGTAGTGGTGGAAGGAAAGCAGCGTCGAGCTGAAGCGGCTGTCGTTGCAGATGTCGCGCAGATCCTGGCTGTAGCCGGTGCCGCCGATGAGCACCCGGCCCGGCACCGCCGAGGTGTGATAGCCAAGCCAGTTCGCCGCTACGTTGCGCCATTCCGCCGACGTGTAGCCATGCGGCTCGTTCATCGGCTCGAAGTAGACGTTGCCGTTCGAGCCATACGTGTCGGTGACGCTGGACCACATCGTGTTCCACGCGGCGAGGTTCGTGATCCTGCCACCGGAGGCGGCGCCGTCCTCCCAGTAGGCGAGGATGACCTTGAACCCACGTTCGGTGGCGGCGTCGATGGCGCCGCGGTAGGCGTTCCACCAGTTCGTGTTGGCCACCGTGTGAGTGTTGATGGGCAGCCGGACGGTGTTGACCCCCATGGTGGCGGCCATGTCGTCGTAGAGGGCGTTGGCCTTGGCCCGTACTGTCGCGTTGCTGTCGGACTGGCTCAGGCCCTGCACGACAAGCGTGCCGGTACTGAAGTTGTCACCCAGCACGGCCCAGTTCATGCCGCGGAACTGGCTGGTGGCGGCATGGGCAGGCGACGCGGGGACGACGAGGCTTGCCAGCACGGCGAGCGCGGTCACCACGATGGCGTTCAGCACCCGGGTGCTCCGCGCTGGTCCTGCCGGGTAACCATCAGACGCCATGATCAGTGCCATGAGATGTCCAATCACTGGATCGCTTCGTTGCGTACAGTGGGCTCAGACCTCGGTGCGGCTCCACTGCTGGTTGGTGCCGCTGCCGCAGGTGTACTGCTGGATGTCGGCGCCGTCGCCGGTGCCGGAGTTGACGACGTCGAGGCACTTGCCGCTGTGCCGTGCGACGATCCGGAAGTAGCTCCCAGTGGCCTGCCACTGCCATTGCTGGTTGGTGGCGCTGCCGCAGGCGTACTGGATGATGTTGGCCCCTTCGGCGGTGGAGCCGCTCGCCACGTCGAGGCACCTGCCGCTGTTCTGGTTGACGATGCGGAAGTAGCCGCCGCCGGCGTCCTGGAACGTCCACTTCTGGTTGCTGCCACCGTTCCAGGTCCACTGCTTGATCTCGGCGTTGTCCGCGGTCGAGGCGGACATGACGTCCATTACCCTGCCGCTGTTGCGATTGGTCACGCGGTAGGCGGGCGCCGACCCGGGCACGTCGGCCACCGGCAGGATCGTGCCGTGGCGGCAGCCGGGGCACGTGATCTGGCTCAGACCCGACCAGGAGTCCAGGTTCGAGCTGGTGGCCGTCCAGATGCCGCCGTTGGTGTACTTGTCGACCCAGATGCGCCAGGAGCCGTCGCTCATGGCCAACACGGCCGGGCCCTCGTAGCCAGAGCTCCACAACTGGCCCTGGTTGCCCCACCCGCTGGTGAGGCTCGCGCTGGTCCAGTGCTCGATGTACTTGGAAGTTTCGTTCTTGGCGAAGGCGTGGTAGGTGCTCCCCGACTTCACCACGTAGGTGTCGATGTGGTTGTAGCCGAGCCCACCCATCTGCACCGGTCCGCTCCATGAGGTCAGCGAACTGTTCTGGGCGGTGAAGACGTAGGGGCGGAAACAGTTGGAGCACGTCGTCTGGGCGATGCTCACGATGATCCGGATGGTGCCGCCCTCGACGTAGAACTCGGGCGCCCACGTGAATCGCGGGTCGGCGATGCCGGAGTTGACGCTGGCCACGTGTGTCCAGTTGACCAGGTCGGGACTGGCGGCGATGTTGAAGTACGTCGAGTTCGTGGTCCATGACTGGACGGTGTGGGCGAGGTAGTAGAGCCCGTTGTGCGCGATGATGCTGGGGTCACGTAGCACGCCGGACGGACCGCGGTAGTTGGTGTCGGCCAGCACGCCGAAGTTCGTGCCGTTGGTCGACGAGTAGACCCAGAGCTCCTGGTCGGCGGCGGCGTCTCCCTTGAACGTGGTGTAGACGTAGCCGGGGTCGGCGTGTGCGGGTGATGCGACGGCCACCGCGGTGCCTGCGACGGTGAGCGCCACGAGGATGAGGCGGGCCAGCCAGCCTCTGACCTTCAGCTGTCCGTGCACGGATGATCTCCTAGCAGGTGAGGTCGGCTCAGCCCGGGAAGCGGTGCAGGCCTGTCACGGAGGAGCACTGTTCGCGGTGAAAACGGGCGCCAGTCCATGTGAACGCTAACAGAACACCACCTGTTCGCTCAAGATTGAATCTCAAGCAAGGCACGCGCGCCAGCTCTGTTATCGCTAACAGACCGGCCGGAATTGCGGTCGACTCACCGACGGCTCACGGGCGAGTCCGAGCGGCTCGGGATTCCGTCCTTCACTCGACCGATGCAATGCAATGCGGGCCCGGTGCGTGGGTATCAGCGGAGGTGGCTGTCTTGAGCGGAAGCAATGATCCACCGGACTTCCCGTCCTGGGTCGAGGCGAACGGTGACGCACTGATGCGGTTCGCGTACCTCGTGATCGGTGACCACGAACGGGCCGCCGACGCTGTCCAGGACGCGCTGGTCGCGGCCTGTCAGCTGTCCTCCCGCCTCGTCACCGGCGCCGCGGCCAGACAAGCCGCGACCGCCATCCAGTCGGCACCCGAGGGCCAGGGACCCGACGATCCCACCAGCTCCGAAAGCGACGGCGCTGAGATCGTCGTCCTGCGGATCAAGACCGCCGACGGCACCCGGGAGGTCGTCGTGCGCTACAGCGGCGGCGCACGCAACGGCTTCGACGACGGGACCACCCGGCACGAGCTCACCACCGACTCGGCCCGCCCACTGCTGACGGGAGCCACCAGCCCATCAAGCCTGTCCCTGGCCGTCGCCACACTGCTCGGGAACTGACGCCCGCACGACCGCCCCCTCGTCGCGCCGGTCATTCAGACGATGCCCGGTGCGACGAGTGCGTTACCTGCGCGGATAGGCTCGGCGAATGCGGCAGGACGGCCTGATCCACTCCTTCCACCTCGCGGAGCTGGCCGCGACGTCGACGGCACGCGCGCTCGTCCGCCCGCCGACCGCGCGGACGACACCGGGGCTGCGTCACGCGGAGTGCCTGGCGATGATGCAGCTCGGATCGCCGCCCATCTCCCTCGCGCGCCTGCAGCTCGGCCGGATCGCGATGTTCGCCGAATGGGACGACGAAACCGCGCTGGAACGCTTCCTCGCACACGACCGGCTTGGCAGGCAGCTGGCCGGCGGCTGGCACGTGCGCCTGCGGTTCCTGCGCCGCTACGGGCAGCTCGCCGCGCTGCCCGACCTGCCACCGCGAGCGGGCCGATCCGACCAGGACGAACCGATCGTCGCCGTGACGCTCGCGCGGCTCAGACTGCCGGAACTCTTCCGGTTCCTCCGCTGGGGACGGCCGGTGGAGCGCCTGGTCGCCAACCACCCCGGCACCACCTTCGCCACGGCCGCGATCCGCCCGCCGAGGACGTTCTCCACCTTCTCCATCTGGCGAACGGTCCGCGAGATGACCGACATGGTGCACGGCCGCGGCGACGTGCCGGAAGCCCATACCCACGCGGTGGCCATGACCGAACAGCGCAGGAAGGACTTCCACCACGAGTCCGCGTTCATGCGCTTCCGCCCACTGTCCGAACACGGCACCTGGCAGGGCCGCCGCCTACTCCCCGACTGACTCCGCCCAGCCCGGTCGTCCGCCGAGGGGCCGCGCCCACCCCGGTTGTCTACCCTTCGCACAGGTCCCCCGACGAAACCGGAGAACCCATGAATGCCACGCAGCGGTTCCGCATCGCCGCCATCCCCGCCGACGGTGTCGGCCGCGAGGTCGTCGCCGCGGGACGGGCGGTCCTCGACGTCATAGAGGCGAGCTCGGGCGGCACCATCGCGTTGCACTGGCAGGAGTTCCCGTGGGGCTCGGACTACTACGCCGAACACGGTGCGATGATGCCCGAGAACGGCCTCGACACGCTGCGTGACTTCGACGCCATCTACTTCGGCGCGGTCGGCTGGCCCACCGTGCCCGACCACGTCAGCCTGTGGGGCCTGCGGCTGCGGATCTGCCAGAACTTCGACCAGTGGGCCAACGTCCGCCCCGTCACCTTCCTGCCCGGCATCACCAGCCCGCTGCGCAAGGCCGACGACACCGACCTGGACTGGGTGGTGGTCCGCGAGAACTCCGAAGGCGAGTACGCCGGGCTCGGCGGCCGCAACCTGTCCGCACGCGGCGCGGGCGGCGAGGTCGCCGTGCAGTCCGCCCTGTTCACCGAGGTCGGCTGCGAACGCATCATCCGGTTCGCCTTCGACCTCGCGCGCACCAGGGCCCACAAGAAGCTCTCCAGTGTCACCAAGAGCAACGCCCAGCAGTACGGCATGGTCCTGTGGGACGACACCTTCCGCCGCGTCGCCGCCGACTACCCCGACGTGGAGACCGAAAGCGTCCTCGTCGACGCCATGGCCGCGAAGTTCGTCCTGCGGCCAGAGGACCTGTCGGTCGTCGTCGCGTCCAACCTCAACGCCGACATCCTGTCCGACCTCGGCAGCGCTCTCGCAGGCAGTCTCGGCCTCGCCGCGAGTGCCAACCTCAACCCGGAACGCCGCTACCCCAGCATGTTCGAACCCGTCCACGGCTCAGCCCCCGACATCGCGGGCAAGGGCGTGTGCAACCCCATCGGCGCCATCGGCAGCGCCGCGATGATGCTCGACCACCTCAGCCTCCACGACCAGGCCAAGCGCATCCACACCGCCATCGAAACCACCACCGCCCACGGCATCCGCACCCGCGACGTCGGCGGCACCGCCGACACGGACACCGTGACGCAGACGATCATCGACAACCTGTAGCGAGGTCCGTCATTCGTCCATAATGGACTCGAACAGTTCCTCGGCCAGCTTGTCGGCCCCACCGGCCCACTGGTGGCGCAGGGTGCGGAACAGGGCGGCGGCGCGGACGCCCGGCCAGTCCCCCGGCAGCAGTGCCACGGGCAGTACCGGATCGTGGCGGATGAGCAGCAGCCATTCCGCGCCGAGCCGGACGCGGCGGGACAGTTCATCGAGGTCGTCGCGGGCCGTGTTGTTCCAGCGGCGGAGGAACCGGTCGTAGCCGGTGGCGATCTCGGGCAGGCCCCACGCCTCCCTGGCGATCCGCGCGGGATCGGTCCACATGATCGCTTCTGCGCGGAACACCTCGGCGTGCTCGAGGAGATCGAGTTCGGCCAGCGCCGGTGAGACGTCGGTGGCCGAGGTCGAGACCCACAGGCCACTGCGCAACAGGCCGAACCCGAACCAGGCCAGCCGGGTGCGCAGGGCATGCCGGTCGGCGCGCCGGGTCTCCGGCACAGAGAACGTCAACAGCGTCCACCTGCCGTCCCAGTGCCGCTCGACGACGTCGCCGTTCAGCCTGCGTTGCCCGTCGCGCAGTACCGAGGTCCCGTGCTCGGTCAGCGTGAGAAACGCCTGGCGGCCGCGGCGAACCGTGCGGAGCAGGCCACGGCGGCTCATCCGGGCGAGCGTCGCGCGCGCGGCGGGTTCACCGACGCCGAGGCGGCCCAGCACCGCGAGGACACCGCCGGTCGACACGGCTGTCCCACGGTCCAGTACCTGGTCGCCGAACAGGGTGAGCAGCAGCGTCTCCGGCCGCACGACCTCGCCACCGGCGGAGGGATCACCGGATGACGGCATCGGTCACCTCGTCTCGGGATCGACCCGATGCCGACCTACCTACCATATTCGTCATCCGACTGACGATCTTCAAGTCTTCGCAGGACATCGGGAACGAAACTTTCGACTATCTGGAGCGCTCCCAGCATCGCGCCGCCTGATATTCGGCAAATCGTTGACGGTCGTTCTCAGAATGCATATCTTCGAGAAGAGGGGTTCGCCAACCGGAGGTCAACGATGATCAGAACGGCGCTCGTGACACTCGCAAGCACTCTGCTGATCGCCATCACCGGAGTCGTGTTCCCACCCGCGGCGGCCGCCGCGTCGCTGGTGGAGGTGACCGGTTTCGGCACCAACCCCGGCGGGATGCGCATGCACATCTACGTGCCCGACTCCCGCCCGGCCAACCCCGCGATCGTGGTCGCCATGCACGGCTGCGGCGGGTCGGGTCCGGGTTTCCACTCGGGCAGCGAGTTCGCCTCGCTCGCCGACCGGTACGGGTTCATCGTCATCTATCCCAGCGCGCAGCAGCAGGCCGGGTTCGGGAAGTGCTTCGACACCTGGTCGGACGCGGCCAAGCGGCGCGGCGGCGGCAGCGACCCGGTCTCGATCGTCTCGATGGTGACCTACGCCGAGCAGACCTACGGCGGCGACCCGAACCGGGTGTACGCCACCGGCTCGTCCTCCGGCGGCATGATGACCAACCACATGCTCGCGCTCTACCCCGACGTGTTCAAGGCAGGCGCGGCCTTCATGGGCGTACCGTTCAACTGCTTCGCGGGCGCCGCCGACTACCCACCGGGCGCCAGCAGGTGCACCGGCGGCAGCATGAACCGCAGCCCGCAGGAGTGGGGAGACGCGGTCCGGCAGGCCTTCCCCGGCTACACCGGCCCCCGCCCAAGGATCCAACTGTGGCACGGCACCGCCGACACCCTCGTGCCGTACTCCCTGCTGCAGGAGGAGATCGAGCAGTGGACCAACGTGTTCGGGCTGAGCCAGACACCGACCTCCACCGACACCCCGCAACCGAACTGGAACCGCCGCCGCTACGCCGACGCCGCCGGCACCGTCCAGGTTGAGGCCTACAGCATCCAGGGCGCCGGGCACAGCCTGCCCTCAAGCGGCATGGCCGCGTCCGCCATCGCGTTCTTCGGACTGGACAACTCGGATACGACACCAGAACCCGAGCCGGGTGCGTGCGGTGTCACCGCCACCGTCAGCGCGTGGAACACCGGCCTGACCGAGAACATCACCCTCACCAACACCGGCACCGACCCGATCAACGGCTGGTCCCTGGCATTCGCCCTGCCCACCGGTCAAACCATCACGTCCGGGTGGAACGCCACCTACACACCATCATCAGGGCAGGTGACGGCACGCAACGCCAACCACAATTCCACGATCGCGCCGAACGCCTCGGTCAACATAGGGTTCCAGGCCACCCACACCGGCAACACCGGCAAACCCGCGTCCTTCACACTCAACGACACGGCCTGCACCATCGCGACGCCATCCCTTGAGCAGGTCAGCTAGTGCCCCGTCAAGCTAGCCCTGCCCGCGATCCGGCCGGGGCGTCGGAATGCCGCCGAGCCGCAGCGTCATCAGCAAGCGGTGCTCACCAGGGCCGAGGTAGTTCTTCCGGAACCCGGTTTCCCGGAATCCGAACGCCTGGTAGAGCCGGATCGCCGCCTCGTTCTCTGGTTCGGTCGTCAACCGCACGGTCTCGACGCGCATGGCTCTGAGCATGTCCAATGTGGCCACGGTGAGCCGCCTGCCGTAACCACGGTTGCGGTGGGCGGCATCGACCGCCAGGCCGAACAACCACGCGTACGAGCGGTCGATGCTCGGCACCCCGAGCGAGTAGCCGACGAGCCCTTTCGAGCCGGCCGCGACCAGCCAGCACTCCGGGAACCCGTCGAACAGTTGACGAAGGGTGAAGTACGGGTAGCCGAGATCGCCGAACACCCGTCCGTCAACCTCGTGCAACGCCTCGAAATCGTCGGGTACCGCCTGACGAACGGACACGTCCTGCGCGACAATCCCGTTGTCAGCGCTCATCTACTCGTCCTCCCCAGGGATGGGTTGTTTCAGGACTCGTCCGGTACCGCGGTCAGCACCCGCTCCGGAGCCACGAGTTGGTCCCATGGGCTGGCCGACTCCCAGATGATCCGGTATCGATCGATCCGGTCCTGCAGCCGGTCGTGGCGCAGCTCGAGGTGGTTGGAGAGGATCATGGGCGCGGCGCCGCGGTCCACGTGCGGCGCCGGGTGACTCTCATAGCAGATCTCGTCGTCGAAGAGGATGAAGTCGGTGATCTGGCCGCGGATCTCCGGCGGCACGGCGGAGGGGTAAAGCAGCCGCACCTCGATGCCGGAGTCCACTTGGGACTGACAGATACTGTGTAGTACCGAATCAGTGCCCACGTTGTCGTGCGTGGTCACGAACACCCGCCGGATCCGCACTCCTCGGCTGCCGGACGCGCGTTGCGTGTCGAGGTACCTGACGCCCATTGGCGACGCCCAGAAGCTGTGGTAGGTGTTCCCCGCCGCGTCGACCTCGGGAATGCTGATCGCGTCGATGGAGCTGGTGACGCACTTGGTCAGGTTCAGCAACCAGTCCTGGTCCTCGCCGTCGTAGGTGGCTTCGTTCACGGTCAGCCCACGCAGGAGCTCCGAGACCCGATCCACCTCGAGGTGGACGAAGTTGCGGACCAGGGCCGAGGCGTGCGGACTGATCGCCGCCGCGCGACTTACCAGCTTGGTGACGGCGACACTCTGCACTCCGGCTGTCTCCATCCGCGCCACCAGTTCGGTCGCGTCGTTCACCCTGGCGAAACCCTGCTGCACCGTCTCCCGGATCTGCTTGACCGCGGCCTGGAGGCCGTCCTCGACGCGGCCGAGCCGGTGCTCGAAGTCGATGAGGAACTGAACGACGAGTGCGATGCTGCCGAACACCGCCGCAGCGGCGATCTGGCCGGGCAGATCGGAGAACAGAAGCTGCGTGAAGGGGAACGAGATCGCCCCCATGAGCAGCGTCACGCCGATCTTCCGTATGACTGAACGGGTGTTACCGGGCTCCCCCAACGGAACCACCCCCACTCACGAGTTCTTCGAACATGGTCGGGCTCAGCTGGTTCAGCCGGTCGAAGGTGGCGACGGACAGCTGGTCGCGGATGCGCGCGACCGTCGATCGCCATTGCGGGGTGAACCCCGGCCGCCGGTCGAGGTCGTCCCAGATGCCGCGCAACGCGTCGGCGACCCGAGCGCCAGGCATCCACAGGTGCAGCAGATGGTCGATCGCCGGCCTGAGGCGCGTCAACACGTTCTCGCTGCTGGCCGCTCCGATCCGGCTCCGTTCCACGATCCGCTGGACCGTCGTGAGCAACCAGTCGTGCAGCGCGAGGTCCTCGCACAGCTCGACGATCGACTCGATCGGCGCCGCGTCGGCGGAGATGGTGAAGGTGCGCAGGTTGTCGTCCGCGATGGTGAACACGCCGTAGGCCGGGCCACCGGTGCAGGCGACCCATTTGAGCCGGGTGCGTCGCGCCTTGAACGGGGTGACGTGGTCCAGCCGGGCGCTGGCCTGCACCTGCCGGATGACCTGTTCGCTCACCGAGCCGAGGTCGACGACCGTGTCCGGCAGCGGGTCGGTCAGGAACCCCTTCACCACGTCGGCGGGGTTGAAGCGACCGGTGGACTGGATCATCCCGGGCATGGCGAGGTAGTGCGACCACGGAAGGCGCCGGTCCGTGGCGCCGCGCTCGACGCGGGTGAAGACCGAGCCCTGCAGGAGCCGGCCGCCGGTGACCGTGGTGCGAGCGGTGGCGGTGCCGATGCCGCGCACCCGGGCACCGGACTCGGTAGGCAACCGGCAGTCCAGCCCGGTGAGCCGGGCCGGCGACACGGCGTAGGCCACCGGGCGCTCCGAGGTCCGCACCCGCTCGCCGGCTTCCAGCCGGAGCAACTCGGCGACATCCACCGAACTCGCCGCCGCTCTGTTCTGCAGCAGGCAGGTGCGCACTTCGCCGATCACCAGCATCGCGGTGTCCTGCTCAGCCGCCGTTGAAGAAGACGTGGTCGATCCGCTCTGTGAGATCGGCTGGCAACTCAAGACGCTCACGACCAATCCTGGAGGCGATCTGGTCGATGACGGCCGGCAGGGCCGAGTACTGGCCGACGATGACCTGTACCGCGTGCTCGACGTTCAGGAACCGCCTCGGCAGCACCGACTGGGTGCGGTAGGCGCAGAACGGCGAGGCCGTGTCGGCCACCCGGACGACCGGTGGGAGGTCCTTCCACTCGTCGGGGAAGTCGGCGGACATGGGCACCGGGGTCACGACGTTGCGCCCCGAGTTCCGGATCATGCCGAGCCGGACCAGCTGCCACACCGACGCGAGGAAGGCGCACGACCAGGTGCGCTTCCCGTGCTCGTCCGACCACAGCTCGACATCGAGGAAGATCGAGTGGTTCGTGGCCTCCGTCTCCTCCGGCGGCAGCCAGTGCGGATTGGCCATCGCCTCGCTGGCGTCGACGCCGGGAGACCGCTGGCCGTTGCACAGCCAGCCGACCTCCACCGTCGGCGGCCTGCGGCCGTTGGCGCCGCGCGGCGGCCGCGCGGTGAGCCGGCCGGCCACGATCTCGGCGAGCGGCACCCCGTCCGCGACGACACAGGCCGACTCACGCGCGATGTAGTCGATCGTGAGGCCAGCCGCCTCGGCGGCGGCGAGCACGTCGGGCAGCACCTTGGCCGGCGAGGAGAACTGGGTGAAGTAGTCGTCGATCAGGAAGCACGTGCTGATTCGGGGACGGCCGGTGCCGCTGTTCGCCGCCGTGACCGATCGCGCGACCTCGGCCCACGGTGCGACCCCGAGGAACTGCGCCACGAGTCGGTCCATGCCTGCGAGGTAGTCGTCCATGTACAGGTGGCCGAGCTCGAGCGACAGGTGCGACAGCGCGACCTCCTCGACGTGGCTGTCGGCGGTCTCCTCGCGGAACTCGGCGTTGGTCATGGTCACAGCCCCTCCCACGCCGAGTCGTCGGTGAGGCACTTGGCGAGCTCGTCGAACGCGGTGGCCGTCTCCTCGGCGGCGATGCGGGTGGTGTACACGTCCCCGTCCGAGATCAGCTGCTCCCGCCACTGCAACATCGGGTCGAACGGTGTCTGACCGAGGACGTTACTGAGCCCCAACTCGTGCCGGGACGCCCATTCCTGCAGATCGCGGTTGCACTCCCGCAACCACGCGGACTTGGCCGGGCTGATCGTGGTGAGCAGCGTGGAGTCCGGTTCGAGCACAGCCGTGCGCACGAACCGGATCGAGTCCCGCAGGCGGTCTTCCTCGTGGCCGTACGCCTTGGCGGTCTTGAGGATCCCGCGGTCGCCGAACGCGAGCCCGTTCGCGGCCACGATGTGTTGCCGGGTCCACCGGTGGAAGATGAGCCAGCGACAGGTGATCTCGCTGAGCGCCTGCTGTCCGGACACCTCCAGCGCGAGGTCGACCGCGAAGGAACGGCCCGCGCTGAGATCGACCAGGCAGATGTCGAACTCCTCCTCGAGCCGGAGGAAGAGCTCGGTGCACCGACGGGTCACGTCCTTGGTGAGCGCGAACTCGCCGCCACCTCGATCACCGGGCAGCAGGGTCAGCGCGCCGGAACCGACCGGCCGGGTCCGCAGCGCCGACCGGTCCGAGGTCGTCCACAGGTCGAGGCGCTTGGGCTCGACGACCCGGCCCTGCAGGTACGAATGCAACCCGTTCCCGACGATGCCCGTCATCGCGGACGACACCTCGAACACCGCGCCCGCGGTCGGCGAGCCGAAGTCGAAGTCCAGGTAGCAGACGTTGTCACCCTGCAGTGCGCGCCGGTACATCATGTTGCAGCTGGTGACCGACCTGCCGGTGCCACCCTTGTCGGAGGTCGCGAAGATCAGCGTCACTCCGCGCTCCTCAATGCGTCCTGCCGGGCGACGGCGAACTCGTCCAACTCGCGGAGCACGTCGATGACGATGGCCGTCGCGGTGCCCGGTCGCTCCTGGAGGAGGGTGCGGGCCCGCGACAGCTTGTTCTCGATCCGCTGCAGGCTCTCGTTCATCGGGGACGTGCCGTGGCGGGAGGTCTGCAGCTGTTCCTGGTTGAACAGGTGGTCGGCCTCGCCGAGCAGGTCACCCGCTATCTCCTGCAGTCTGGTGCTCCGGATCGGCGCCGCGCCGACGGCCGCGGCCGCGATCACCAGACTCTCGATGATCCGCTCGGTCAGACTCCAGGTGGGCAGCTTGTAGTGGCCCTCGACTCCCGGGAAGACCTCGCCAGGGTCGTCCCACAGCCCGGATCCCTCTCCTCCGGTCAGCCTGCGCCGCCACAGGTGGGTCAGTGACTCCTCCGCCACGGTGAGCAGCCGCTCCCGGGCCACACTGTTCCTGGACAGCTCCGCCGCGCGAACGGCGCGCTTGAGCAGTAGTGCTGCGTAGTCGGAGACCACCCAGCTCATCACCGAGCCGAGCTTCTCCGCGCCGGACAGTTCGATCCGGACACCGGGAACGTGCAACAGGGTCGCCGAGTCACCCCTGGTGACCCTGCGGTTGACCCGCCCCCGGATCGCGAGTTCCTCGAGGATCGCCACCGTCCGGGTCAGGTCGTCGTCCGTCGCGCGGCGGGCCAGCAGGTCGAGCAGCACCACGGCGCTGACCAGGAGGCTGAAGTACGTGGACTCCTCGTTGTCGGTGGTCCGCCACGGGATGTCCTCCAGTGGCCACTTGCCCTTGCCGAAGCGGGCCATCCTGGACCAGTAGGCGAGCGTGATGTCCCAGCGCAGCTGCAGTGCCTGTGCCAGGTTCTGCTGTTCGGTGTTGAGCAGCCCCAGGATGCGTGTCCGGTCGGAGAACAGGTCGTTGATGCCGTCGAGCGCGACCACCGTGAAGTACAGGAACGGTGCGCTGAGTGCGACCCCGTCGGGCTGGACACCGATGCTCGCGGTCGTGACGACGGGTGGCGCGTCATGGGTCACGCCCCACGACCACCCGCACTCGAACAAGGTGTCCTCGTCCTCTAGCGCCTCGTCCTGGCTCAGGCCGAGCGTGGCTTCGCGCAGGCTGACCCGGATCGGCTGCAGCGTCCGCCGCAGCTCATCGAGCATGGAGCGGTTGGGCAGCGCTTCCTGGTTCAGGGTGCTGAGGAGCACCCGCCCCTGTTCGGAGTCGGCGTCGAAGACGTTGACGGCGAAGCTGCGCAGCAGACCGATCATCGCCGCCGTGAGGCGGGCGCTGGTGGCGGCCTCGAGATCGGCGATCCTCTGCTTCAGCAACGGTTTGTGGACCGACCTGTTGAACACCCGCAGAAAACCCAGCGTCGACAAGGCGAGCGAGATCGACATGGCGAAGGAGTCGACGACGTCGAGCGCTCGCTGCTCCGCGGTGAGCTCGACGCCTTTCTCCACGGGGGCGAAGTACGTGTCGCCGGAGAATACCGGGGTGCCGTCCTTCGTGCGATACGTCGACATGTAGTCGGCGAGCACGTCGATCAGCACCTTGGGAATCTCGGTCCGGTTGCCGAGCGGCCGCAACGCCTCCAGCACGTCCTCACTGGTGGCGTCCGGCTTGTCGACCGCGAGGTTGCTGACGTCGGCCGCCGGGTACATGAGACACAAAAGCTGTTCAGCGTCGCTGATCGAGTTGCGGTCGTACCGGCCACCCCACTTCCACTCCCCGTCTGGATACGAGAAGCCGGCGACAGCACGCCAAATCTCGAGGGTTTGCAGTCGCGGTTGAAGTCTCAAGAACAAACCCTCCAGTATGTTTAGTTCTTCTTGCGCCGGCCGTGCGCCACGATCATGCCCGTGTAGTGCTCGCGCAGGGGCCTGTCCTCCGCACTGAGCCGGTGCAGGGAGAAATCACTCGCGTGCTTGCTCAGGCAGCTCCACACGTCTCGTTCGCCGATGTCGGTCGCGGGGTACTTCTGCACGCCGACCTGGTAGCCCTGTGAATGCTCCATGAACGCCATCGCGAACAGCGCGTCCGGCTTCAGCATGGTGAAGAAGTGGTCCATCGCCTCGAGGTACTCAGCGCGCTCCTCGGTGATCGACTCCGCCACGAAGAACATCGTGCCGATGTCGAACAGCCCGAGGGCGGAGCGGGCGAGGACATCACCCTTCACGACCCGGACGCGGTCCGGGTCGGAGAACAACGTGCGCGGCTCAGGAACATTGTTGTACGGTTCGCGCTCGATGAGCAGTTTCCAGAACTGGCTCCACGCCTCGTCCCATGACGGCACGTCGTTCTCCGTCTGGTCCCGCAACCACTTGACGTTGGCCTCGGAGTGCTCGTAGAGGGTGATGCTGTCACAGAACGGAAGCATCGTCAGCGCAGGGTACAGGTTGGCTCCGGTGCCGACGTCGATACCCCGGGCACCGGCGGGCAGGGGCGAATCCCTGAGTTTCCTCGCCAGGAAGTCTCGGACTATTTCGACGATCTCACGATCGTCATCCCGGAGGTGGACATAATTGAACTTGAAGTACTCAGCGGCGTTGAACTCGTTCCACGGGTAATCACGATTACCGTGGCCACCGCCTTCTTGACCTTCACCTTTGCGATCTTCGAGGCTCATGATTCGCCCTACTTCCGGTAGGTGGATGGTACAACAGCGGTTACGCTGCGTCCACGACGCGTATTCAGGATTAATCCCACTGCACTAGACAGAAATATGACATAGTTCCGTGCGCCGCGTGGGATCCGGAGATCACCGGCAAGCCTCTTCGCCCGATGGGAGTCGGCACCGTAGGCGAGGAAGGAGCGACCGTACTACAATGGTTTCGGCCGTATCGGCCGGGGCTACCTCCGGGCCCACCCATGTCGGTCGGGGATAGCCGGTTGATCTAGGGATTGCAACCGTATGTGCAGTACGGGCGCTACGTCATCCTTCGAGTGGCGTATGCAGGTGATTCAGGACCATCTTCGACACAGACGGTGACTCGCGGTTCAGGTCAGTCCCGACCGCACAACAACGTGCAGGTAGTAATTCTCGCCCACGAGTTGGACATTTTCTGACCGCCGAAACGATCTCCCTGTGTGGACGGCGCAAGCCACACCACACCAGACCCTGGACTGCCTGCCATCCCGAGAACGAGCCGCTCCCCCGATATCACGTCAGCGGGGTTCCAGGCGATAGCCGGTCCTGGTCATGGCGACGCGGCTGCTGGAGGAACTCGGCGCGACGCTGTGGCTCGCCAGGGCGTTGTTCGTGCTGTCGCAGGTGCACGAGGGCACGGGCCGCTCCGACCTGGCCGCGAAGGGAGCCAGGGAGGCCGCGCGCATCGCGTCGGCCGTCGACTCGAAGGAGGCGGCCAAGCTGCTCGCCCAGATCAACCGGGTCGAACGTTAGTCCGTCTTTCGTAACCTCCTCGGGGAGTGAAACAGTTGATCAGTCCGGAGCGATGGACCGTTGACTCGTTTCGACTCCCCTGGGGATCACTGTGTACACACCACCACCGCTCACGCCTGTCCGGACCCTCGCCACCGCGGCGTCCGTGCTCATCGCCGCGGTCTGCGCCACCAACCTGTACGGGACCTGGGCCGCGTGGAACGCGCACTCCGTCGTCGACGACTACGTCGCGGGCCTGCCGGGAGTCACCGACAGCGATCTGTACGCCGCCGACGACGCCACGATGACCGCGATCTGGGTGAGCCTGGCCGCCCTGGTCGCGTCGGCCACCGTGTTCCTGATCTGGTTGTGGCGCGCCCGCGTGAACTCCGAGCGCCTGTCCGGCGTCCACCAGCGCATGAGCCGCGGCTGGACCATCGGCGCCTGGTTCTGCCCGATCGTGAACCTGTGGTTCCCCCGCCGCATCGTCGACGACATCTGGCGGGCCAGCCGCCCCGGCGTACCGGCCGACCAGCTCCAGATCGACCCGCTGCCCCTCAGCCCGCTGGTCCGCGCCTGGTGGCTGGTCGTCATCGCCAACTACCTGATGATGTACATCCTCCGCGCCCAGACGAACTCGAGCGACATCACTGTCGAGTACTTCGAGACGATCGCGATCTACTCGACGATCAGCGCGGGCCTCGTCCTCGTCGCCGGCGTGCTCCTGATCCGGGTGATCCGCCAGATCACCGAGTGGCAGTCCACGCCCCGCACCGCCATGGAGGGCACCGCGTACCAGCAGGCACCCCAGGCCTGACCGCGTTCAGCGCCAGTCGTACATGAACGTCCAGCTCAGGGCGTCCAACGCGTCTCTCCCGAGGTCCGGGTGCCGAGCGGCCATGAACCGCTCGGCCTCCCGGCCTCCCTCCACGAGAGAATGAGCCGACCAGTCGACCTCGAGCGACATGCACTCCGAGACGATCGCGCGCACCTTGGCCAACAGCGCCGACGGGTCGGCGCCGGCCGAGGACGCCGCGACGGCGTCCTCATCCCTGAGTGGAAACGCCGATCGCCCCTTCCCGATGTACGTGACGATGGCCTGACTCAGTTCTCGATCTTCCACGATGTCGCCCTCGCGTCCGATGGTGCACGGCTGCCCGGTGGCAGCCGTGCCATTCTCCCGGCAAGCGCCGTCGCTCTTGCGTCGGGAGAATGAGGTCGTGACGAAGGCGAAGCGCACGAAGGCGAACCGCAGAAAACCGAAGCGCACGACGGCTGCGACTCCATATGAGACGTTCGCGAACGCGCTGGGCAAACCGATCGACAGCGTCGAGGCCCAGACGGTGATCGACGCGTTGGGCGGCGTCTGGGAGGTTCGCCATCTCGAGCCCTCGGCCGCGCGCTATGACCCGGACACCGCACGGACCGTGGCATGGGACTTCCCCTCCGCACCTCCCGCGAACAACTACACGGCCACGCACCTTGGCATTCGAGACGACACGATCGTGTGGCTCACCCTGTCTCCGGCGCTTGTCGACGGGTCGATCAGCGACCGGGCCGTCGCCTTCCGGCTTCCGAACGTCGACGAGGAGATCTTCCGGCCCCAGGGTCGCGACTGGAACTGGGCTCCCGCGATCGTCCGGCGGGGCGCGGCGTACCTGCTCAACCTCGACGTCGGGCAGGGCCACTGGGACGGCTCCTACAAGTTCCCCCTCACACCGCGTCAGGCGGAGAGCTTGCAGGCGGATTCCCTCCTGTACCGCGAGGTGTGGGAGCGCCTCGTCCGGATCTGCCAGTCCAGACGCTTCTTCGACGACCCGGCAACACTGCCGGACGATGCGCAGGCCGTCATCAACGCGCGCTGCGGGCGCGACTGACCCTCCCCCGGCGCGTCACTGACCTCCGGCTCGCCGTCCCGTGGCCGTCATGCCGAAGGTGTTCACCAGGGAGGACCGCTCACCGAGGCGTTGCAGCCAGGCGGCCTGGGTCGACCAGTAGCGGTGCACGGTGACCTCGTCGAAGTGCGGGGCCAGCACGGCGGCCAGTGCCCGCTCGTCGACGCCCTTTCTGACCACGTGGTACTCCACGGTGTCCGAGGGATTCGTGTCGTCATAAGCGTTTCTCACCCGCCGCAGCGTCGAGGCGACACCCCTGCGCAGGTTGCCCCGCGTCAGCCGCCACAACAGGTAGGCGCCGCGATCGGTGCACCGGGCCACCCTCGACTGCCGGGGGTACCACAACGGATCCTGGAAGCTGATGACCGAGCCGCCGGGCGCGAGCCTGCGCAACGTCGCCTCGACCGCGGCGACGTAGTCCGGGATGTGGTGCAGCACCGAGACGAACAGCACCACGTCGACCCGAGGTCCGGTGGCCGCGCCGGTGCCGTCCCTGTCGTACTCGATGCGCACCGCGGGCTCATCCCCGAAGTCCCTGCGCAGCACGGCGACACTGTCCGCGCTCATCTCCGTCACCCACACCTGCGCACCCAGGTCCACCAGCACCTTCGTGAAGGTGCCGTGTCCCGCGCCGACCTCCAGCACGCGGCACCGTCCCGTCCTGGCGAGGTGTCCGGCCACCGTCTCGCGACACACCCGGACCACGGCGTCCCTGACCGTGGCGTGCTTGAGGTGGGGCGACCCGGCCACGTAGTCGAAGGTGTGGTCGTGCACCACACCTTGGTGCCGAGCGAACGTGGAAGTGCTGTCGTCGACCGTCATCCGCCCTACTCTCCTGGCAAGTCCGCACCCCGGCACGGATCGTGCGGCGCGATAGTCACGACCGGTCCGCCGTGAACACCGTGTTGTAGGCCAACAGGCCCGGTTCCTGGCGGGACCGGTAGCCGTGCCTGCTGAGCTCGCAGGTCAACGCCGCGCGGGCGGCCGGTGACGCCGCCTCCGCGACGACCAGCGGATGGTCCTGGGAGAGCAGCTCACGCGCACCGCGCAGCGCGGCGACCTCGTCGCCCTCCACGTCGAGCTTGATCGCGTCCACCCTTGGGCAGTCCGCTGCGCGCCACAGCTCGTCCAGCGCGACGACCGGGCAGCGCACCACCGGGTCGCCGATGGCGGGGTCCGTCACCCTGCTGGCCAACGCCAGGTCGGTAGGTGTGCGGAACGACGCGCTGCCCGCGGCGGGACCGGCCGCGCACCGCACGACCCGCACCCGGTCGGACACGCCGGCCGCCCGCAGGTTCGCCTCGAGCCGGTCGGCGGTCTCCGGTACCGGCTCCACCGCCCACACCCGCGCCTCCGGGCGGTGCACGGCGGCGAGCAGGCTGAACCAGCCGACATTCGCGCCGACGTCCAGGAAGATGCCGTCGGGTCGCAGCGCCGACACCAGCATCTCGCACTCACGGTGCTCGTAGCCGTCGGCGATCACCGCGCCTCTCGCCATCGCCCCCGCGCGGTCGAGCTCGATCTCGACCCCCGGTGCCACCTTGGCGCGCACGGCGGGCAGCGCTCCGCGCGGCAGCAACCGGTCCAGCGCCACCAACACCGGCACCAGCAACGCTCCCCCGGTGATCGTGGCGTGGACACCGGCCACCGCGCAGACCAGCGCGATCCGCAACCGGCGACCGGGAGCCGGGTCGGCGGCCACCGACACGGTGGGGCGGGGCAGGCGGACGCTGGCGGGGGCCACGGCGGAGCGGCTCACCTGGCCGCCACCGCGGCAGGACGGACGAAGATCCCGTCGCACTGCAACATCCGGCCGGTGCGCGAGTCGCAGAAACCGGGTTCCAGCGCCCACGGTTCGAGACCGGCCGAGGTCAGCAGGTCGACGATGTCTCCCATCAGGCGCTGGCCGTCGTACAGCGGCGTCATGGACAGCTCGACCTGTACGGCGGCCAGTCGCGACAGCGTCTGCTCGGCACCGAGCAGCACCTCCCATTCGTAGCCCTGGACGTCGATCTTCAGCATGAGCTGGTCAGGCAGGTGGGTGTAGCCGGTGAGCAACCGGTCCACCGTGGACATCGGCGCACGCTCGTCGGCGACGTACCGCGACTCGGGTGCCGCGTCGAGGTGTGCGTCGAGCATCGGCAGTACCGAGGAGGAGTACGAGTTGCCCGCGATGTGCACGGACACCTCCCCCACCTTGGCGCCGAGTGCCAGTCGTTCCGTGTGCCAGGCCGGGTCTCGCGCCGCGTTCGCACGCAGGCGCGCGAACGGCGCCGAGAGCGGTTCGCACGAGACGATGTGGCCCTCGTAGCCAGCGGCACGCACCATGGTGGCGTACTGGCCCGAGTTGGCGCCGACGTCGACCAGCGTCCGGATGCCAAGCAGCGCACAGAGCTTGGCGAGCCTGCGGGGAAACGGGTTGCGGACGATGTCCACATTGAACCGGTTGGCCGCGCGGCGCACCGCCGAGCGGATGGTGCCAGGCACGTACCCGACGAGGTCGGCGCGCACGTTCCACTTCCTCTGCCTGGATCGCGATAGCTCCCGGCGAGCACCGGGGCTCAAATTGTGCGCATACTGCGCTCCATGGCGCCTTCGGATCCGCCGACCTCAACACGATCGAGTGATCAGCAGCGGGGCTCCGTCCGCTCGATGGCCGCCGCGGTCGTCACGATCGGCGGCGGCCAGCTGGTCGCCCAGGCGCTGACCCTGGTGCTGCTGGTCACGATCACCCATGACGACGCCGCCGCGCTCGGCATCACGGCCGTCTACTACGGCGTCGCGATGGCGTTCACCCCGTTGCTCGACGCGGGCGCCACCACCCGCCTGCTTCGCGACGGCGGCCTCGGCCACCTTGACCGCGCCGTCGTGCGCGGACTGGTGCTGATCAAGCCGGCGGTCGCGATCGTGCCCGTGCTCGCGGTCGTCGCCGTGACGAGGAACGTCGCGCTGGGCTGCGCGCTGGCCTACCCCGTGGTGCGCGGTCCTGTTCTTGTCGCACAAGCACTGTGGCAAGTGGACGGTCTGGCCAGACGCAGTGCGCTGCTGGCGGCCGGAGAACGCGCCGGTGCGCTGGTGCTGGGACTCGGCGTGTGGTCAGCCGGATGCTCGGCTCCGGTGGCCTGTACAACGGGACTGCTGGCCGGGTCCGCCATCGCCGCGGCGGCCGCGGTTCCGCGTCTGCGCGCCACCGTCCGCGCGGCGCGGACCGCCCGTCCCGGCGCGGTGTTCCGCTACGGCATCCGCTTCGCCGGTGCGAGTGTCGCGGGCAACCTGGTGCTGCTGGACTCGGTGGTGGTCGCGATGGTGGCGGGATCGGTCGCCGCCGGTCAGTACGCGCTCGGCGCCCGGCTGCTGGGTCCGGTGCTGCTGTTGATCGGCGCCGCGGGCAGCGCGCTGCTGCCCGCGCTCGCCGCGGGTGACCGTGCCGCGGGCAGGACGTTGCGACTGCTGGCCGTGGTGAGCCTGGCCGGTCTCGCCGTCGTGTTCGTGGCCATGCCCGTGCTGCTACCGACCCTGGCGGGTCCGGTGTTCGTCCCCGCGTTGCCCGCCGTGCGCTGCTACCTGGTCGCCGCCGCGTGCGTGCTGCTGGCGCAGCTGCTGGTACTGCGGCTGCAGGCCGCAGGGGACGAGCTGGCGGTCACCGTCATCCTGCCTGCCGGGGTGCTGCTCGGGCTCGGCGCCGCAGGCCTCGGCGCCGCCGCAGCGCCGCAGCCCGCCGTCGGAGCCGCCGTCGGGTACGGGATTGTCTGTGTCCTCGTCACCGCCCTGCTCGCGTACCGCGTCACGCGCGGCCAGTCCGATGATCGCCAGCGCCACCGCGACCGCGATGTGCCCGCGCGTGGTGTCGCCGAGGCGTGAGAAGAACACGTGCCACAACGCGGTCAGCACGAGGAACGCCTCGGCGAAGGCGCCTCGGCGTACCGCGTCCGCGAACCCGCGCACGAGGAACACGATCACCAGCACCCAGAAGGGCAGCGCGGCGACGCCCGCGGTGACCCAGCCGCCGAGCACGACCGAGTGCACGAACAGCGACTCCGGCATGACGAACGTCATCAGGTCGTAGCCGTAGATGGGATAACCGTGGTCCACCAGCCAGTGCACGGCGGCCGACTTCACCTCGGGCGGCACCACGGCGGCGGGTCCCCACCCGACCCACGGTGAGTGCAGCGCGCCGAACAGCACGAACACGAAGTCCTTGCGCCCGCCGACGGCGACGCCGAGCTCACCGTCCTGGAAGCGCAGCTTCTGCGTCGCGGCGTCGCCGAGTGTTCCCGAGCCGGCCAGGTCGACGTAGAAACCGTCGAGCAGCACGGCGCCGACCACCGCGAACAGTCCGAACACGACGATCCTCGCCGATGGCCGCGTGCCGCCCAGCCAGGTGACCACCGCCGCCAGCGCGATGATCAGCGCGAGCAGGCACAGACTGCGTGAGCCGAGCACCAGGTGGACGCCTGCCATTCCCACCAGGACCACTGGCACCACGACCCGGCGCGCGTTCCGCCACGCCCGTTCCGTGAGGACCAGCACGAGCAGCGTGACCGCCTGCCCGATACCGAACTTCCACGGGTCGAGCACCGCCACCGCGGGCGGTGTCAGCGCCATGCCGATCAGCTGGCCGACCGCGAACGCGACGACCAGCCGGTGACGCGCGAGGTCGAGCCCGCCAGGGGAACCGTGCCGGAGCACGGCGACCACGAGGCCGACGGTCAGCACGAGCATCACGGCCGACGAGACCGCTTTGACGACGGTCGTCGTGTCGGCAGGATGCGTCAGCTGGCCCAGCGTGATGCCGACCAGCCACAGCACGGCGAACACCACGAGCGCCCCGCCTCTCGGCAGGCGCACCAGCGCCACCAGACAGCAGGGTGCCAGCAGCAGCGCGGCGATCTCGGTGAGCGAGATCCGGCCGACCTCCGGCAGGAACGTCCACGCCGCGAGGCCCGCGAGCACCGGCGCGGCCAGTGCGGTGCCCGTCGTGCGCGAGAGGGTTCCCTGCGCGGACGTCACTCCGTTGCCCACGTCCGCGTGCGGTGGAAGTAGGCGCCGTCGATCGGCTTGATCGGTTTGGCCGGTACGCCCCCGTGCAGGGTGCCCGCCGCGTAATCGCCGTCGAGGGCGGTGACGCTGCCCGCGGCGAACACCGCGCCGCTCGCGGCGGTGGTGCCGGGCATCATCGTTGTGTTGGAGCCGACGAACACCTTCTCCAGGAGTCGCACGGGCCGGATGCCCTGGCGGCCGAGCCCGAGGTCGATGGTGTGGCTGAGTACGGTGCTGCGCACCCCGGCGATGGTCGCGAACCGGCCCATCCACAGCCCGCCGGAGCAGTCGACGTAGTGCCGGCTGGTGATCACCGTGTGATCGTCCATCACCAGCGAGCCGGCGAGATCGTCGTCCGGCAGCGTGAGCGTGGGAGCCCTGGAGAACCAGTTGAACTGGCCGAGGATCGCCTCGACGCCGATGCGCACGGCACGCAGCCCTCGGAAGACGTTGCCGTGGCCGATGATCGTGTCCGCGCCGACGACGACCTCGCCGACGTCGAGCATGACGCAGATGCCGAGCCGAGCGCTCGGATGCACCCGATGCCCCAGCCGGGTCAGCAACGCGTTCTTGGCCCGGCAGGGAGGCAGTAGCCAGCACAGACCTGCCAGCCGGGCACGCGGTGAGGTCATCGGGTCATCGCCTTCCTGCGCAGTCGGGAGTACACGGCGCCGAAGCGGAGCCCCATGGTGGCCACGGCCATGCCGTGGACCACCGAACCCACGGCGGCGCTCGGCACGTCGGCGGGGTGGCGCACACCGCGCCAGCGGACCCCGAGCGCCTCGGTGAAGAACCTGCCGACCTCGTCGCCGGACTTGCTGTCCCGGTGGTAGCGCAGCGCGGCCAGCGGATGCCGGACGAGCAGTTGGTCGCGGCGGGCGGCGAGGCGCAGCATCAGGTCGAAGTCCATCACGTAGTGCAGGTCGGCGGCGTAACCGCCGCCTGCGACCAGCACGTCGCGGCGGACGAGCAACGCACCGGAGAAGACGTAGCAACCCCGGCGCAGGACCGTCCGGTGATCGAGCCGCTCGGCCGGGTTCTCCCGGAGCACCAGACCGTTCGCCGACAACAGCTGCCAGCCCCCGACCACCAGTTCCGGCGTGCGGCCGCCTGCGAGGACCTCGGCCCGCACCGCGGCCAGTGCGCCGGGCAACAGCAGATCGTCCGCGTTGAGCCAGCAGACGAGGTCACCACGCGCACGGCGCAGCGCGCGGTTGAGCGCGTCGGATTGCCCGTCGTCCCGCTCGTGGCGGACCGAGACACGATGGTCGGCCGCCGCGATCTCGTCCAGCAGCTCCGAGGACCCGTCGGTCGAACACGCGTCCTGGACGACCAGCTCGTCGTCCGGTCCCAGCTGCCCGACCGCACTGTCCACACTGGCTCTCAGATACCGGCCGGCGTCGTAACAGGGCATCAGTACGCTGATGCTTGGCACGAGGTGAGCACCTTTCCCACGAGGTTCGCGTACCGTTGCGCCACTCTGGGGACGCTCAGGTGCTCGGCCGCCCACCGCCGGCCGGTCGCCCCGACCACGTCCCGCAGCGACGCGTCGTCGAGCAGCCGCCGAAGCTGGCGCGCGACCATCGGCAGAGACCGTGCCACCACGACCGTCGCCTGGCACCTGGCCAGCTCGTCCGCCAGGTAGACCTGGTCGCTGACCAGCGTTGGCAGCCCGGCCGCGACCGCCTCCGCCGTGGCCATGCTGTAGTTCTCGTTGTCCGACAACAGGACGAACAGGTCGGCCGCGGCGAGCAGTTCGCCGCGTCGCCGCTGGTCCACCCAGCCGGTGAACAGGATCCGGTCGGCGTTCCGCGAGGCGTGCGCCCGCATCCGCAGCGCCTCGGTCAGCTTCCGGTCACCTGACCCGACGATCAACAGCACATCGTGCCGCTCGGCAACTTGTTCGAACGCGTCCAGCAGGAGCGAGAGCCCCTTCTTGGGATCGATCCTGCCGAGATACAGCACGACCCGTGCCTCCTGCCGAAACCCGAGAAGCCTCCTGGCCGCCGGCCTGTCCAACTCGGACAGCTCGTCGTACAGCGGCAGCGGCAGCGGCAGCGGCAGCACCTCGCGCCGGGTCCGCGAGCCGAACGTGGTGAGCAGTTCCGCCTCCCTGGTGGTCGTGCACATCAGCGCGGCGGCACCGTCGAGGTTCTCGCGCCACACACCGGCGAGCCGCCGCTTGGCCACCGCGTGCTTGGTGAGGTCGTAGGGGTCGAGGCTGCCGTGCGGCCACAACAGGTAGGGCACCCCGAAGCGACGGGCCATCCGGCCGCCGACCAGCGAGGCGAGGTCGAAGACACCGTGCAGCACCACGAGGTCGTGCTGCGGCACCAACCGTTCCAGTCCGGCGGTCAGCCTGCTGCCGCCGTGGAACCGGCCCGCCAGTGGGCCGGGCCGCACCACCTCGACGTCGAACCAGCTTGGCAGTCTCGAAAGGACGGCCGTGCCCTGTTCCGGACGGTACAGCGTGAGCAGCGAAGCGTCGTGCGCCGCCGCCGCCTCGACCGCGCCGAGAGAGGCGAGCGCGGTGGAGACCCCGCCGTAGGAGTCGCCGGCACTCGCCACCGCGTGCAGTACCCGCCTGCTCACCGTGCCGTCCTCACCGTCTCGTCCTCACGGTGCCACCGGGCGCATCACGGGCACCGGCCGTGCCTCCCGCTTGACCGGGGTGGCGCCGAGTGCCGCGACATCCGCGTCGACCATGATCCGCGCCAGCTCCGCGCCGTGCACGGTCGCCTGCCAGCCCAGCTCCTCGCGCGCCTTGCTCGCGTCGCCGATCAGCACACGCACCTCCGTCGGGCGCAGATGTCGCTCGTCGAACCGGACGTGCTGTGTCCAGTCCAGACCGACCTGGCTGAAGGCGTCCGCCACGAACTGTCGTACGGTGCGCGACGTTCCGGTGGCGACGACGTAGTCGTCGGGCTCCGGCCGCTGGAGCATCCGCCACATGGCGTCGACGTACTCCGGCGCGTAGCCCCAGTCGCGCACGGCGTCCAGGTTGCCGAGATAGAGGGTGTCCTGCAGGCCCGCGCTGATCCGTGCGGCCGCCTTGGTGATCTTGCGGGTCACGAAGGTCTCCCCGCGCCGGGGGCTCTCGTGGTTGAACAGAAGACCGTTGACGGCGTAGACGCCGTACGCCTCGCGGTAGTTGCGGCACACCCAGTAGGCGAACGCCTTGGCCGCGGCGTAGGGCGATCGTGGCTGGAACGGTGAGAGTTCACACTGGGGCGGCGAAGTGGCGCCGAACATCTCCGAACTCGACGCCTGGTAGAAGCGGGCAGGGACACCCGACGCCCGAATCGCCTCAAGCAGCCGCATGGTACCGAGTCCGGTGACGTCCGCCGTGTGGACAGGTTCGTCGAAGCTCACCCGAACGTGGCTCTGCGCGGCGAGGTGATAGACCTCGTCCGGCCGAATTTCCAGCATCAACCTGACCAGGCGCGAACTGTCGGTCATATCTCCGTAGTGCAAGTTCAGTCTGGTGAGTGACTCTCGAGGATCCTCATACAGATGATCAATACGGGAAGTGTTGAAACTGCTTGCCCGGCGCACGATCCCGTGTACCTCATACCCCTTCTCGAGCAGCAACTCCGCGAGATAGCTGCCATCCTGCCCAGTGATCCCGGTAATCAGAGCACGTTTCATCGGTTCCCCACCTCCAAGCGGTCGTGGGTTGGTGTGCCTAGGTGAAGCCATCGAAAGCTAGAGCAGACAATTGCAACCGCACAGTGGCTGTCACCGAATCCACCCGAAAGGATCACCGACAAGCCGTAGAGGAGTTCGATGCCTGAGGTATCGTCCGGTTCGGACAGAGACCATTTGGACAGCGACCAACCGATCTATGTGTCCGGCCACACGGGACTCGTCGGCTCCGCCGTGCTCCGGCGCCTCCGCGCGGAAGGCTTCACCAGGATCCTCGTTCGCCGTTCGTCCCAACTGGACCTTCGGAACCGCGACGCCACCCGCCGGTTCCTCACCACGAACCGGCCGGAGGCGATCGTGCTCGCCGCGGCGAGGGTCGGCGGCATCGCGGCGAACTCGGCGGCACCCGCCGACTTCCTGTCCGACAACCTGCGCATCCAGCTCTCGGTGCTCGACGCCGCGCGGGAGCTGCGTGTGCCGAGGGTGCTGTTCCTCGGTTCCTCCTGCGTGTACCCCAGGGACGCCCCGCAGCCGATTCGAGAGTCCGCGCTGCTCACCGGTCCCCTCGAGGTCACCAACGAGGCGTACGCGATCGCCAAGATCGCCGGGCTCATCCACGTCCGGGGCGTGCGGGCGCAGGACGGCCTGCCGTGGATCTCGGCCATGCCGACCAACCTCTACGGGCCCAACGACAACTTCCACACCGAGCACTCACACGTACTGCCCGCGCTGATCCGGCGCTTCCACGACGCGCGGGTCCGCGCGGAGCCGGTCGTGCGGGTGTGGGGCACCGGCAGGCCCAGGCGGGAGTTCCTGCACGCCGACGATCTCGCGCGGGCGTGCCTGACCCTGCTGCGGCACTACGACGGCGACCAGCCGGTCAACGTCGGCACCGGCCAGGACCTGCCGATCGCCGACCTCGCCGGTTCGGTGGCCGACGCCGTCGGCTACCGGGGTGAGATCGCGTTCGACGAGGACCGGCCCGACGGGACCCCCCGCAAGGTGCTCGACATCTCCCGCCTCTCCGCCATGGGCTGGCGCCCCACGATCTCCCTGGCGGACGGCGTCACCGCGACCTACCAGTGGTACCTCGACAACCGGGAGCACGTCCGCAGATGAGCCCGCTGAACATACTGATCGTCGGCCTCAACTACACGCCTGAGCACGCGGGGATCGCGCCGTACACCACCGGCACCGCCAGAGGACTGGCCGCCGAGGGTCACCGCGTCCGGGTGGTGACCGGATTCCCGTACTATCCACAGTGGACCACCGCGCCCGGCTACCGAGGCTGGCGGGCCGGCCTGGCGCGCCACGAACGGGACGGCGACGTCGACCTGCTGCGGTTGCGCCACTTCGTCCCGTCGGACTCGACCGGGGTCGGCCGGATGGTCCACGAAGCCTCCTTCGCGGCACACACCCTCGCCCACACGCTACGCCGACGACCCGACGTCGTGCTCGGGGTGAGCCCGTCGCTGCTGTCGGTCGGCGCGGCGCGGCTGGCCGCACGTCGGTTCTCGGTGCCGTTCGGGGTGATCGTGCAGGACATCTACGCCGAGTCGGCCGCCGAGGTCGGCTCGCTCGGCGGGCGCGGCGGCGCCGCGGTGCTGCGGCTGGAACGCGGGCTGCTCCTGGCCGCCGACGGCGTGGTGGTCGTGCACGAACAGTTCCGCGACACGCTCGTCGGGCGGCACGGTGTCGACCCCGAGCGCGTCGAGGTCATCCGCAACTGGACCCACATTCGCCCGCCGGGCGGCGACCGGGAGCGAGTCCGCGCCGAGCTGGGGTGGCCCGCCGATCAGGTAGTGGCACTGCATGCCGGGAACATGGGCGCGAAACAGGAGCTCGGCAACGTGGTGGCGGCGGCACGGCTCGCCGGTGGCCGCGACCGGGTCCACTTCGTACTGCTCGGCGACGGTTCCCGGCGGGCGTCGGTGGTGGCCGATGCCAGGGACGTCACCGCGGTCTCCGTGCTCGACCCGGTCGCGGAGGCCCGGTTCCCCGACGTGCTGGCCGCGGCGGACGTGCTGTTGGTGAACGAACGTCCCGGACTGCACACGATGTCGGTGCCCAGCAAGCTGACCTCGTACTTCCTCGTCGGCAGGCCGGTGGTCGCCGCGAGTGAGCCGGACAGCCCGGCGAGTCGCGAGCTTGCCAGGTCGGGAGCAGGCGTCCGGGTGCCGCCTGGTGAGCCTGGCGCGCTGCTCGACGCCGTGCGCGCCATCGGCACCGATCCCCGCCGTCGCGCGGAACTCGGTGACCGGGGTACCCGGTACGCACGGGAGAAGCTGACCGAGCGGGGCGCGATCGAACGCTACGCCCGGTGGGTGACCCGGCTGGCGGCAGGCGATACCCCATGAGAACCGGCCTGTTGTTCGTGTGCCGCGCCAACGAGTGCCGGTCCGCCGTGGCGCGCCTGCGCATGACCCACGTGCTGGCCTGCACCGGCGCGCAGCGCTCGATCGACGTCACCAGCGCCGGCTTGTCCGCCAGACCGGGCCTGCCGATCCTCCCGGTGTGCGCTGAGCTGCTCGCCGACGCCGGGCCGTCGGTGGCGGAGTTCCGGACCCGGCCGCTCGAGGTCGATCTGTTGCGTACGGCGGACGTCGTGGTCGCGATGACCCGCGCCGAGCTGAACGAGGTACTGCGCAGGAGCCCCGCCTCGCTCCCGGTGGCGGTCACGCTCGGCGAGCTGGCGCAGACCTGCCGGTTCATGCCGAGGGCCGCCCCGGCCGGCCCCGGCGTCCGGCTGCGCGGTCTGGTCCGGTGGACCGTGCGGCACCGCGGCTCCAACGGGACGGCCGACACCGACATCCCGGATCCGGCCGGGCAGCCGTTGGAGACGGTGCGCGCGGCGGCGGCGACGGTCATCCGGCACGTGGACACGGTGGCCGTGCACCTCACCAGGACCGCCGTGCCGGCCGGGCGGCCGTCATGACCCCGTGGCGCAAGGCGGGCATCGCGGTCGCGGGCACGTGCGTCGCGCTCGGCACGGCCGGTGCGCTGACGACCGCCTTCCTCGGGGAGCTCCATGGCTTCGGCGGTACGCGCCTCGCGCTGCTGTGCTGGCTCGGGGCCGGGGTGGTCGCCATGCTGACCGGTCTGCTCGGCGTCCTGCTGAGCAGACCGAACCGGCGTGCGGTCGGCGGACCGGCGCCCGCACGCCGGACAGCTGACCCGAGGTACACCACCACAGATCGGCCGAGGGTGTCGTGACCTGGGACCCGCCGTGGCACCAGCGCTATCAGCTCTGTCTGCTGTGGACGGACACGTTACTGGTGCTGTGGGCGGTGACAGCGGTCCACGTGTTGGCACCGAACGCGAATCACCCGCCTGCCACCACGGCGGGCGCGGTCGTCGCGTGGTGGTTGGCGCTCGCGCTCTCCGGTAGCCGGGACCCCAGGGTCCTCGGGGCCGGGTACGAGGAGTACCGGCGGATCCTCGCGGCGACGGCCGTGCTCGCCGCGACGACCGTCTGCGCCGACTACCTCGTCCGCACCGATCTGGCCCGCGACTACGTGCTCGTCGCGTTGCCGATCGGGGTAGTGGCGCTGATGCTCGCCCGCCTGACGTGGCGCCGCTGGCTGCGCAACCTGCGCTCGCGCGGCAGCTGGACGGACCGGGTGCTGGTGGCCGGTTCGCAGCCGCGCGTCGACGTGTTCGCCGGTCAGCTCGCCGCGCTGCCGCACACCGGCTACCGGCTCGTCGGCACCTGCCTGATGTCCGATGTGGACTCACCGCCGATCGACCGCGCCCGCAGGGTGCTCCGGCTGGCCAGGCGCGAGTCGGCGACCATGATCGCGGTGACGACGTGCGATGCCGCCGATACCGAGACGTTGCGACGTCTCGGCTGGCTGCTCGAGGGCACCGGTATCCAGCTGGTGATCGCGCCGGTGCTGGCGCCGGTCTCCGTGCCCAGGGTGCGGGTGCGGACGCTCGCCGGCCTCGCGTTGCTGAACATCGACGGGCCGGCGCTGACCGGCGTCCGCCAGTTGGCCAAGCGGTCGTTCGACGTCGTGGTGGCCGCCACCGCGCTCGTGGTGCTCAGCCCGGCGCTCCTGGCGATCGCGGCCCTCGTGCGGTGCGACTCCCCCGGCCCGGCGCTCTACCGGCAGTGGCGCATCGGGCAGCACGGCGAGCCGTTCCGGGCGTGGAAGTTCCGCAGCATGACGGTCGACGCGGAGGACCGGCACGCGGAACTGTTGTCGTACAACGAGTCGAGCGGTCCCTTGTTCAAGATGCACGCGGACCCTCGGGTGACCAGGGTGGGCAGGATCCTTCGGCGGCATTCGCTCGACGAGCTCCCCCAGTTGGCGAACGTCCTCTCCGGCCGGATGAGCCTGGTCGGTCCGCGTCCGCCGCTGCCGACCGAGGTGGCCATGTACGCCAAGGACACCCGCCGCAGGTTGCTGGTCCGGCCGGGGATCACCGGCCCGTGGCAGGTCGGCGGCCGGTCGGACCTGGCATGGGATGCCGGAATCGCGCTCGACCTGTCCTATGTGGAGAACTGGACGTTCGCGACGGACCTCGAGATCCTGTGGAAGACGGTGCGGGTCGTGGTCCGCGGCGCAGGCGCCTACTGAGCGCGGCCGTTCCCGAAGCTGTCGCCGCCCGTCCGCACGAGCGACCTGCGCTTCCACGATTCGCGCCGCGGCCACCGTCGCTGTCTGCGGGCCGGCGCGTACTGGTCGCTGTAGTAGTCGACCAACGGCTGGCCACGGGTCGGTACCAGGTTGCGCACCAACCCGAGCTGACGGCCGCCGACGGCGGCCAGCGCCCGGCAGGAGCGGACCAACTCGTCGCGCCGCACCCGGTCGACCCCCACGAGCACGAGCGCGCCGCTCGCACGAGCGGCCAGCAACGCGCCGTCGGTCACCGGGACCAGTGGCGAGGTGTCGACGATGACCAGGTCGAACTCCTGCTCGAGCCGGCTGAGGAACTCGGTCATCGGGGCCGCCCCGAGCAGTTCGCTCGGGTTGGGAGGCAGGTCGCCCGCGGTGAGCACGTACAGGCCCTCGCCCCATCGCTGTACCGCGTCGGCGAACCCGATCCGGCCCGTCAGCACGGTGGTGAGCCCGACCGAGTCGACCAGCCCGAGATAGGCCGCGACCTGGGGGCGGCGCAGGTCGGCATCGACGAGTACCACCCGCATGCCGCTGTCCATGAACGTGAGCGCGAGGTTGATGGCGGTGGACGTCTTGCCCTCGCTCGCCACCGACGAGGTGATCACCACGGAGTTGAGCCGACCCGTCGCCTCGATGAACTGGAGGTTGGTCCGCAGCGTGCGGAACGCCTCCGCGCGTGGACCGTAGGCGTCGCGGAGAAGCGCGGGATCACCGGCGGCGTGCCGGTCATAGGGAATCTCGCCGAGCACCGGCGCGCCGGTCAGTTCGCCGAGGTCCGTGTCGGACCGCACCAGCGTGTCGGTCGCGTGCCGGATCACCGCGGCCGCGGCGCCGAGCAGGAGGCCGAGCACCAGACCGGCACCGAGGATGAGGGTGGTCGCCGGAACCACGGGCGTGACCGGCGTCTTGGCCTCGCCGACCGAGCTGACGTGGACCGGTGAGGCCTCTCCTCCCGACCGTTCGAGCTCGTCCACCACGGTGCCCAGTGAGGCACTGACCTCGTTGGCGATGCGGGCGGCCTGCCCGGGGTCCTGGTCGCGCACGGCGATGTCGACGATCACCGTGTCCAGCGGGGCGTCGACGGTGATCCTGCCCGCGAGATCGGTGGAGTCACCGGGAAGGCCGAGCTTCTCGACGACGGGGTCGAGCACCCTGGGCAGCGTGACGATCTGTGCGTAGGACTTGACGCGTTGCTGGGAGAAGGTGCCGCCGGAGTTCAGCTGGTTGCTGTCGGCGCCGCCGGAGGTGGAGACGAACAGGCGCGAGTGGGCCTCGTAGACCGGGGTCGTCGTGGCGACCACGATGCCCGCGCAGGCAAGACCGAGCAGCAGGCCGGCGAGCAGCCAGCGCCAGCGCGCCCGGAGCGCACGGAAGTACTCGGAAAGCTCCATGATGGGTCCTCCGCGCTCGGCCGGCCGTTCGCCCAGTCTCGCGTCGGCCGACCCACTTATCAATCCGACATCGTTCGAACGAGCCACGTTCACCCGTCATTACCGGGATCCACTCGATCGTCCGGGTAGGACGATGTCCGAAGGGGACAATCCGTTCCGTACCCCGTTCCGGTGAATGAGCCGATAGGTCGCGGGGAGATGTGTAAGGTCCCGAGATAATTTGGTCCGTGGATCGAGGTCTCATGTCGGAACCGAACAGGCCCGAGGAAGAGGAAGAGGTACGGGAATCACCCCGCAGGCGGCGCAGGACGATGCTGGCGCTCAAGGTCCTCAGTGGCCTGTTCGCCGCGATCCTCGCGATGGTGATCGGCGCGGGCTATCTGATCACCGAACAGCTGGCCGACCAGGTGCGGCGATATCCTGACGTGTTCGTCGGCATGGACGACGCGAGCCGTCCCCAGGAGTCGGCGGGGCTGACCTTCCTCCTGGTGGGCAGCGACTCCCGTGCCGGGGGCGCCACCACCGGCAGCGCGGCCACGGAGCCGGGGTACGCACCAGGTTCGCAGCGCAGCGACATGATCATGCTCGTGCGCATCGACGCCGGCTTCACCACCGCCGCCGCGGTGTCCATCCCCAGGGACGCCTGGGTTCCGGTCCCCGGCCACGGCACCACGAAGATCAACGCGAGCTACTCCTACGGTGGTCCGCCACTGCTCGTCAACACGGTCGAGAATCTCACCGGGGTGCGGGTGGACCACTTCGCGATCATCGACTTCGTCGGGTTCCAGGCCCTCACCGACGCCGTGGGCGGCATCGACGTGAACGTCGCGGCGGCCACCACGTTCAACGGCCTGGAAATGGACGCGGGCCGCAACCACCTGAACGGCGAGGAGGCGTTGAACTACGTCCGCCAGCGCGTCGGCCTGCCCGGCGGCGACCTCGACCGGGCGGCACGGCACCAGAACGCACTGCGTGCGTTCCTCGCGAAGATCGCGACCGGTGGACCGATGAACGACCCGATCCGGTCGCTCAGCTTCCTCAACGAGCTCAGCCGCTGGATCACCGTGGACGACAGCCTGACCAACGAGGGTCTCCGCACGCTCGGTAGCGAACTCCAGGACCTGCGCCCGGAGGGCATCACGTTCCTGACCGCACCGGTGGCCGGGACCGGCTGGGAGGGCGAACAGTCGGTCGTCCATCTCGACGCCGCACGCGGTGCGCAACTGTGGGACCTGTTCAACGCCGGGAAGATCGCGGACTACGTGCGCGCGAACCCCGGCAGCGCACTCGGCCCCACGACGCCGTAGCCGCGGGATCACCTGTGTCGAAGAAGACCAACATACGCAAGGAGAAATTCATGTGCTGCGACTCCGACGGAGAAAGTACCGACACCACGGATGGGCGCGCGCCGGAGCGATCGTCGGTCGCGGTCGACGGACCGCGTAGCCAGGAGTTGGCCCGAATCCAGCTGACCAACGGCAACACGATCGAGTTCGTGGCCGTGGCGGACACCGGCGACGGCGCGGGGGTGGGCGTCCGCGAGCTCGGGGGCGACCCCCGGCCGGGCTCGGCAGCAGTCCTGCGGACCATCGAACTGTCCACACTGGACATCTTCAGGAGACTTGCGCCGGACCACCCTGTCCCGGAGATGCTGGCCCGCTACGCGGATCCGGCGCACCCAGTGGAACGAACCGTGGAGTCCATACCGGAGCCGATCGAGGTGGACATCGATGTCCTCGGCATCGAGGTCGTCGGAGTCCGGTCGGGCGACGCGGGTGGGGGTCCCGGCTCGCAGTACTGCGGTCAGGGCGGCGCCGCGTTGTTCGAGAAGGACATGTGTGACGTGTCGACGTTCCCTGCCAACACCTGGTGGTGGTGTGACCCAGCGGCGAACAACTCCCAACGCGAACGCTGGACGGACGACCACAAGCGCCGCAACTCACTCGGTATCACCTCGACCTGTTTCGGGCCGGGCGCGACAACTCACTACTACCAGAACGTCATCGGCAACTGGAAGGAGCTGTACACCTGGCACCTGCCGACCGGATACTGGCAGTGGACCAGGTGGGAGGGTGATTCCAAAAGGGACCGCAAGATCCGTCATCGTGTCGTCGGGCCGGGAGGAGACGCCTTCACCCGCTCTGTCAGCTTCTTCTACACCTGACCCACGACAGGTCGAGCGGAGAGTCACGTCGTCAGGTACCCAGTACGGGCGGGTATGCCGGCTGGTCGACGGAGAACACGTCATCCGGTCCATCGAGGTAGTCGGCCAACGGCTTCTCCTTGTCCTCGTCGCCGCGGGTGCCTGCTGAGCCCGGCATGACGCCGGGAGCGTGTCCGCCGTTGCCGGGGCGTCCCGGCATGCCAGACGCGCCAACGGACTGGGTCACCGGGCCCACCCCTGCCACCGGTCGTTCGCCGAGAACTCCTGTCTCGCCGCGGAACGGCCCGGCGCCCAGCGGTCCGTTGCCCGGCGGGCCGAACCGGCCGTCGCCGTACGACGGGCGCCCGCCGGACTCGGGGGCGCCCGGTCCGAGGCCCGTACCGGGAGCGTCGAACGACACTGCCGAGGGTGCGGTCGGGGCGCCGGACGCGAACCCTGGCGAGCCCATGCCGGGCGGCGTCTGCGGGCCGGGATCCTGTGGGGCATCGGGAATCGCGGGGTTCGCCGGAGCCGGACGTGCGGGCGGGGCGGGGTCCGGGGCCACCGTCACCGGGGGCGCGGGGCTGAACCGCGGCATGGCACGTTCCGCGGTGTCCGCGTCCTTCTCCAGCCGCTGCATGACGCGGACGGCCTCGTTCTTGGCCTCTCGCCGCTGCTGTTCGGTCGGCAAGCGGTCGGAGTTCAACTGGAGCAGCTTGTACGCGCCTACTGTGCCGTCCTGGACCGTCGCACCCTCGTCGTCGCGGAAGCCAAGTTCGGCTTGCCGGTGTTGTGGTTGGGGCATCCGCATCCTGGCGTCGACCAGGGCGTTGCCGTAGTCGGCCAGTTGTGTGCTGATCGTGCTCGCGCGGGTGGCGGCGTCCTGCGCCCAGGTGAGCAACTTCTGCTGGCTCGCCGCCGCGGCCGCGGCGGCGGGACCCTGCCACGTCTTCAGCAGGTTGTTGAGCTCCGTCTGGAGCTGAACGTTGCGCTCCTCCAGCTTGGCGGCCACCCGCTGCCACTGGTCGACCCGTTCGAACAGCTTCGACGGCTCGGAGCGCATGATCATGCCCCACATCTCCTGGTGGGAGTACCCCTCCCAGAAGACACCGTCGTCAGAGCCCTTCAGGCCGCTGACCACCGACCCGTTGTCGACGATGCCGTACCGCTCCGCCTTCCTGCGCTCAGCCACAGTCGCCCACCGCTCTTCTCAGGTTCGCCGCGTTCTCCTGGTCCCGCGTGGCGTAGGTGACCGCCGCGCTGTTCAGTGCGGCGTCGAGTGCGGCCAGCTCGGCGAGATATCCGTTCACCGCCAGTTCCGCGCCGGTGGCGGCGCTCGCCCGGTCGGTCATGCAGGCCGCCATGCGTTTCGCGATCGGGCCCCACCCGTCGAACTGGTGTCCCGCGAGGTGCCTGACTTCGCCGAGCAGTTCGTGGATGTGGTCGCGGACGTCGCTGACGCACCTGCTGATCCGCACCAGCTCGTCGGGCACCGCGGCCATCGCGTCCGGCGATCCGTTGGCCGTCAGGTCCAGCCGCTCGGCCTCGATCAGCGCGGGCACGTCGCGGTGACGGGCGCCGCCCGCCCTCCTGACGTCGTCGACGCTGTCGATCCCCAGCTCGTCGAGCTTCTCCCGGACGTCCTTCTTGTCGTCAACCTCGTACGACACGACGTGCCTCCCTCGGGGTCGTGTGGCGGGCGTGCTTGCGGGCGTCGAGCGCGTCCTGGAGGTACCGCCCGACGCGGGCGGGGTCGGCGGGCACGAACGTCGTCCACGGCGGTGTTCCGTCCTGGTCGAGGCACAGGAGGACACCACCGCTCTTCGTCGCGTACCAGGACCACACGCCGCGCTCGCGATAGCGTTCGGTGGCCGGGTTGCGCAACGCGACGCCGAACTGCGCGGCCATGCCGTCCGATCTGGCCAGGTCGGCGACCATGTGCACGTCGCGGTCCCGCACGCCGCCGTCGCGGAGAACCCGCGTCAGCTCACCGATGTCACCGGAGTCGACGGCCGAGGACAGCGCCGCGTCCAGCGTGTCCTGCCGGATGGCTGTCGAGCCGCCCTGGAGCTGTCGTGTCGCGGGCAACAGGTCCACGACCATGCCGACGACGGCGTGGTCGGGCACCCGGTCGAGCCGTACCGAGTCCCCCGTCTGCACGGCGACCACCGCCCGGTCCCGGCGGACGACGGCGACGATGTCGGCAGGCCGGGGCCCGCCGAGCCGCCCGTCGAGGACGAGCTCACCGGACGCCAGCAATTGGAGCGCGTTGCGCAGCCCCGGGACGACCTCGCCGTCCTCCATCAGCCCGCGCTCGGCGAGAACCGCCGCCATCGAGGCCACGTGACGCCGGCGCGCGCCGACGGTATCCCCCGTGACGGGGATTTCCAGGGGGTACGGCAACGGCGGCAGGCGCGACGTCTCGACGAGGACATCCACCTCCGCAGTGGACAGCGTCCAACCGGGCAACCTGAACAGCCTCCCGACAATCGTCGAAACACGGGCGCGGTGAGGATTCGCGCCGCCAGGAAACCAGCGCGAAGAAACCCCCCAGGCAGGTTATACGTGGATGGTGAGCGCGCACGCAAGAATTCCGGACGAGATCGGACGAAGTCCGACGGCGGCGGGCTGCGCGAGGGATTCGCGGGTGATCTCAAGAATCTCGTGAACGGGTCCGGAGACGGGCGAGCCGGACACCGCGGCAGAACACCTGCGCGCGGCGCCGGCCATCTTCACGGACCTCCACGCCGAGGAGGTCCGCCCGCCTGTACTCGAATTTCCACGAGCTGTCGGGCAAGCTCCCGGTCAGTCGGTGGCGGACACGAAGATCCGGGCGAGTCTCCCGGTCTCCCACTGCAGGCCGAGTCGATGCTCTGCGAGGTCGTAGTTGACGGTGACCTCGCCGGTGGCGCGGTTCTCCCAGCTGTTGTGCGCAACGGCGCCGCGCGCCCGCACGAAGGCATCGACCGGCCCGCGGTGCCCATCGAGGTCGAGCCCGGAGATCACGCGGTCAGCGCTGCGGCAGTGCGCGACCTCGACAGTGACCTTCTTGACCAGCCCGTCGAGCAACGCGATGTCGACGCCGTCGGGACCCTGGACCACGGGGTCCAGCGCATTCTGCCGGACGGTCGAGCCGGGAAAGAGCCCGCGCAGTTCCGCGTACGCCGCGGAGGTCTCGGACGCACCCAGCGCGGCGCACATGGTCTCGATGACGCCGGTCAGCGACGTCTCCGAGACAGGGGGCGGGTCGGCTGGGAGTTCCTCGGTCTTGCGGGGTGCCGGTCGCGGGTCCGGACCACCGAGTGCGGCCACCCGGTCCCAGATCCAGTCGGCCATCGACGCGGCGACGGGCTCGTCGGGCTGTCCGGGCCGACGCTTGACCAGCGCCCCGAACCCGACGGCGACCAGGTACGCCCCGGCGTCGTCGGTCATCACCTGTTCCCAGACGTCGTTCTCAGGCCAGTCAGGGTGCGCTGCCGGGTCGGCCTCGATCTCGGTGCTCATGGCGATGATCTCGGCTGCCGACATCAGGCGGAACGGCTCGGCCAGCCCCCAGACGGCACCGGAGCCGGGCTGCTGGCCGTCGTGCCAGGCCACCAGGTCCTCCGCGACCATGGCGCCGACCTTGTCACTCTCGGGCTCATCGGAGATCGAGGCCCCTGGTCGCAGGGTGGCGCGCAGGTCGGCGGGCATCACGTCGTCCAACGCCGCCAGCGCGGAGGCCAGGTCGGTGCCGAGCATCTGGTCGCGGAGTTGTTGCCACCCCAGTTCGATCACCCCGGTATTGCGGATGTCGTCCATCGTGATGTCCTTGGCGTGCGCGTTCTCGGCGATCCCTCGCAACGTCCGAGCCGTGCCCATCATGTTCTGCAGCATGTCTTCGGTCGGGTTCTCGCGCAGCAGTCGCAGACCGAGTTGTTCGGCGTCGGCGAACCGGTACTGCACCAGGTAGGCCCAGCCGAGCATCAGAGCGACCCAGGAGTTCGCCGCGTCGGCCCGGATGGCCTCCTCGGCAGCGGGGACGAACCGCTCGGGTGGTGCGAAGCTCCCCAGCAGGTACGCCGCGCGTTTCCCGAACGCCTCGGGGAGCTCGTCCGGTGCCGTCCGAGCACACAGTGCCACCGCCTCGTCGAGTTGGCGCCACCCGTCCTCGTGCTCCCCGCAGAGCGCCTGGGCAGAGCCCAGCTCCATCCAGTCGTCCCAATCCTCGTGGTCCTCGCCCAGCACGGTGTGCGCCCACCGCAGCGCCTCGGCATGATCGCGCTCGGCAAACGCCAGATGCCGAAGGGCACGAGCCGCGTTGATGAACTGGCCGTCGCGGCGACCAGCCACCTGGAGGTAAAGACGCCGCGCCTCGTCAGCCTCGCCACAGATCTCACGATGATTGCCGAGCAACAGCGACACGCTGCTTCGCTCCGGCTGGGCCGCGAGCACCTGCGACGCCAGCTCGGCGACCCTGGGATGCGTCGGCTGTGCTTCGAAGAGCTCCCAGGCCAGGTCAAGGGTTCGCTCGAGGGCATCGTTGTCACTCATCGCATGCCTCGCTTGACCCGGTAAGCCCGGAGTTGATCGAAGGTGCCGTCGTCGACGCCGTACTCCAGCACCGGCGCCACCTGGTCGAACCAGGACGTCGTGGACGGCGTGATGCCGCCGACCGCGGCCAGCATCGCGGCGGTGGTGACCGGCACCAGCTCACCGCTGCTCATCGACTCGACCATCGCCTGTTGCAGGACGGTGGTCGTCAGGTGACTGAGGTCGGCACCGGAGAACCCCTCGGTCGCCGCCGCGACGGCCACGACATCGACATCGTCGGCCGGTTTGCCCGCCAGCACGCCCTGGACGATCGCCGCCCTGGCGACCGCGTCCGGTGGCAGCACCAGCACCGTCTTGTCGATCCGGCCAGGTCGGCGCAGCGCGGAGTCGATGTCCCACGGCCGGTTCGTCGCGGCCAGGAAGTAGACCCCGTCGTTCTCGCTGGCCACGCCGTCGAGCTCCTCCAGCAGCTGAGTGACGAGCATCCGCATCGACTGCGACCCGCCGCCACCGGAGGTACGTCGTCCGCCGAGCGCGTCGAACTCGTCGAAGAAGATCACGCACGGCGCTGCCGCGCGGGCATTGCGGAACACGCTCTGGATGGCCTTCTCGCTCTCCCCGATCCACTTGCTGAGCAGGTCCGCGAGGGTCACGTGGATGAAGGACGCGCCGAGATCGCCCGCGATGGCCCTGGCGATGAACGTCTTGCCGCAACCGGGTGGGCCGTACATCAGCAGCGACCCGCCCGGCTTCTGCCCGAACGCCGCCGCCATCTCGGGATTGCGCAGCGGAGCCAGGAACGTGGTGTCCAGGTGCCGCTTGACCTCGGCGAGACCCGCGACGTCGGCCAGCGTCACCGCAGGACGCTCGGCGTCCCACAGCGACGCCGGCACGGCGGCGCCGCTGTCCTGACGGTCCTCGTCGGCGGGGGTCGGCACCGGTCCCCCGGAGCGTGCCGCCGGCGCCGAGGCCTCGGCGGGCGGCGGCGGATTCGAGGCTCGCAACCGCGCCGCCATCAGTCGGGCACGCAGCAGGCGGATCCGCGCCGGATCACCGCCCAGGGCCTCCAGCGTTTCCAGTTCGGTGGCCGCGCGGCCAGGGTCCTGCGCCAGCAGCAGCGTGACGAAGTCCTCACGCAGCGCCAGATTGCTGGGATCGGCCGCCACCTCGCGCGCGATCACCTCGACGAAGCCGTCGTCTGGACTGGCACCGGTCACCGCGCGGCCCCTTCGATCCAGCCCTTGAGCAGACCCAGGTTCGCCAGCGGGATGTAGTGACCGAGCCGAGGATGGTCCAGCGTCACACCGACGACCCCGGCCTTGCCGAACGAGGCGACATAGTCGATCGCGGTCGGCATCGGCACGCCGAACAACGGCACCGCGCCACCCTCCGGGTCGGCGAGCCCGAGGACGCGGGCGGCTTCGCTCGCCCCCGCGGCGCTGCTGTAGAGGCAGATCACCGGCCCCTGCTCGGCGGCCACGACATAGGGACGGGGTTGGTCGGCTCCGCCCCGCGCGATGAAGAACCAGTGCTCCAACCCGGTCACCTGCCGCCAGAGCGCGATCTGCGCCGTCGTGTCTCCTGCTGGCGCTGCTTTGACCGCCTGGTCGAGGCGGTCCAGCTCGGCGACCATCTCGGGGTTGTTGTCTCTGGTCATTCGGTGCTCTCTCGTCTGCTCATGCTGTCCGCGCGTCCGGGTTCAGGCCCAGAGACAAGCATGCCGTCGATCACGACGAAACAGGCGGTCGGACATGTCACAGTGGACACAGTTTCTTCGCACATCGACCAGGCCACCCGGCGATCACTCGGTGCGCCTACCGCAGCGCTTTCCGTCACGTCCCCAATGGACGGAGCCTTCAGTGCCCTGGAGTACTTCCATCGCCCAGCCGTTGGGCCGAACGACGGCCGGCAGCTCCGCGTTTGTCACCGGAACTCCACGCGCCCCTGTTCTCCCCACATGGCCGCGCCGATACTCCGGTCATGCGCTGGCTCCTCACCGCGACGGTGACACTACTCGCCGCACTGACGCTCTCCGCTCCGACGGCCACGGCCGAGCGTGTGCGGTGCGCGGCCGCGACGTCCGACCAGGGGACGTTGTGCCTCCTCCCCGCCCCCGCCGACTGGGAACGGGTACGGAACGGTTTCATGTCGTGCCCGAGCTGCCAGGCGTACGGCCGGCAGGGCGTCGAGCAGGGCCGGTGGTCCGACTACCACTGCGAGGGCCGGGTGCAGGGACTCGACTACTACTACGACCTCTACGTCCCGCCAGGGGAGTCGGCGCGGCGCGGATGACCGGCCGCGGCGGTGACCAGGAAGTAGTCCAGTAGTCCTTCTGTGTAGGCACGCAGGTAGTTCCTCGGCCAGGAGTCGGCGTACTTGGTGCTCGCGACCCATCGGTCGTAGCCGGGCCAGACGTGAACGCCGATCGGCACCGCGGATATTTCCGAGAACCCACTCGCCGCGAGGAAATCCAGCAACGACGGCAACGAATGCGGAACGTCAAGTCCGGTGGCGAAAGAGTCGAGCAGGCCGCTGAGCCGGTCGCCGAGCCCGGCTCGCATGGCGAAGAACGTGGACACCGCGATTCGGCCGCCGGGCACGAGTACCCGAGCGGCCTCGGCGACGAATTCCTGATGGGACGGAAAATGCTGCGCGGCCTCGACCGAGTAGAGGCAGTCGACGCTGTTGTCGGGAAACGGCAACGACGACGCGGACCCGAGCCGGAAGCTCAACCGCCCGGAATTGTCGGCCCTGCTCCCCTGCGCCCGGCGCACCTGCTCAGGATGGGCATCCACACCGTGCACCTGCGCAGGCCCGAACTCCACCAACGCCAGCGCACACCCGAGCCCCCGGCCACAACCTACTTCGACCAAGCGACTGGACTCCTCCACACCGACGGCACCCAACACCAAGCGGTACAGGTCCTCCTGACTACGCACACGATCGGCTTCCCCCAAGGGGGCGTCGATGTCGATCGACTCCCAGTAGCCAAAGTTGATGAAGCCCCCTGCGAAACAGGGATCCCGGCTCAAATCTTCCTTCCCGTACACAGATTCGACCACCGGCGACAGCCCTGAGGACATCTCACTCTCTCGCATGATTTCGAGGATACACAGCGTTACCCCCAAGATTTTCCAACATGTTCAACATGCGGGACGTCGTCCTGGCACCCCAACGCCATCCGACTTCTCGCCGACCCCGGTCCAGCACCATCGAGGATGCGGCGTGAAGTCGGGTTTTCTTCGCCACACTCGCGGCAGGCAACTCGTCGTTCTCCACCGCGGACAGTTCGATGACGCGATTCGTGTAGCGCTCCAGCCATAGTTCGGCAGCCCGTTGCATTGGCTGGATGGACGATTCGACGCTGGGGCCTACCTCCACCGGCTCGCGCGGTCGCGTTGTTGAGCAGCCCTCGCCTTCGACGAAGGTGATCTAACGGGGTAGCAGACCGGCACGGCGGCCGATGGACAACGCGGCGACCGGGTCCGGCGACGCGATGGCCGCGCCGATCGCGGCCGCGACTTGGCCTACACCGCACACGATTTCACCGCGCGCTGTGACAAGCTCGGCATTCGACAGTCGATGAACCCGGATCGTGTTTCGACAACGCAGCGGCCGAGTCGTTCGTCGACCGGCAAGCGGCGCGAGCACGGAGTTCTAATAACACGCATCCGTCCGAATCTGGGCCCCGACGCGAAAAACTGAAGCGGGCAGCACACACTGCCTGGACCGTATCGTTTTGCGTGCGTTCAACCACGATCACCCGTGCGGGTGAAGACAAATTTCGGCTCAGCAGGCTGTTCCGTCGCCCACTAACATCGGATTCGTCGAGCGCCTGGTGACCCTGCCTGCGGCCACCGTTGTTCGAATTCGGATTCCCACAATAGAAACACGAAGAAGGACACTGGGTGGCACCCAGGGTAAGGAAGGAGACGGGTGGGAGACAAGAGATCGCCGGGGGGCGACGCAATACCTGGCCTCAGTCTGGTGCGGACTGTGTATGCGCAGCGGCTCTGGACTTCGGCACGATGAACGACCGCGACACAACCGTACGGTCCCGGACGCTGACCGCTCGGCTCCACCTGGCGCTGAAGGCCAAGGGCTGGACCGTGGCGATGCTCGGTCAAGCTATGGGGTGGACCCAAAGCAGGACCAGTCGGTTCTTGTCATGCAAGCGAGGGACGAATGTCCTCGATGTCGCCACTGCCCTCGGCCATCTTGGTGTGCGCGGAACGGACCGCGATGAAATCCTCGACCTGGCGGCCAGTCCCTACGAGTGCAGTTGGTGGCGGGAGCACGGCGACCGGCTTCCGGCACAACTCCCTGTCGTGAGCAGCCAGGAAGGGTCCACGACAGCGATAGATTCGTTTCACCCCACGTTGGTGCCCGCACTGCTCCAAGTCCCGAACTACACCCGGGCACTGCTCCGCGCGGGATCAGCAGTGCATCCCGGCGAAATCGACAAGCACGTGGCCTTGTTGAACCACCGGCAAACCGTGATCGACCGCAAGGAACCGCCCCGGCTGCAGTTCATTGTCGAAGAGCACGCCCTGACTCATTCACGTGCCGAGCGCCGGACTGCGGTAGACCAGGTCCACCACCTGCTCCGGCTATCCGACCGACCCCACGTCACGATCCGAGTGCTCCCCGACGGCGCGGGCCTGATCCGCGGATACCCGGCGTTCGCGCTGCTCTCCTTTAGCGATGGCAAGCCCGCTGTGTATCTGGAGATGCTGAACGTAGCGGGATTCCTCGAACAACCCACCACCGTGGAGGTCTTTCACCGCGCATTCGCCGACCTGGAGAACACCGCGCTCGATGAGCACGGCTCGCGGACCTGGCTCAGCGAGTTCACCGCCTCCAGCACACCCTGACGACTACGTACGGTCACATCGACATGACGTATAGTGGATGGTTGCGGGTTGGGTAAGTGGGGATGGGGACGATGCTGTGGGCCACAACGGGGATACTGTCGCGCCGAAATCAGAGAGACTGTCGGACGGATCGTCTGACGAGCCCGGATTCGTCCCTCAGCAACTGCCGGCTCCGCCGGTACACTTCACCAACCGCGTAGATGAACTGGCTCGCATGGGTGAGGTACGACCACGCGGGAGACGTGCGCCGCGATTGATCGTTATCAACGGCCCCAGCGGTGTCGGCAAGTCCGCATTGGCCCTGCACTGGCTCGACAGTGAGCTCGATCGGTTACCGCATGGCGCGCTGTATGCCGTGCTGACTGAATCGACGGGTCACCCGGTGGCCGCAGAGGATGTGCTTGGCCAGTTTCTGCGAGCACTGGGTGTGTTGCCCGACCGAGTGCCTGGGGCCATGAGCGAGCGCGTGGCCCTGTTCCGTTCCATGACCGCTCGCAGGTCGATCGCGGTACTGCTCGACGACGCGTACTCTGCGGGTCAGGTCAGGACACTTCTGCCGGCCTCTGGGACGAGCGTGGTCGTCGTGACGAGCCGACGTCCGCTCGCTGGGTTGTTGCCAGAGGGCGCGGTCATGATGACCACCGAGCCACTGGATCCGGCAGCCGCCGCGGACCTGATCGAACGCCACGTCGGGGAGAGCCGTCTCGACGCGGAGCGGGCGGCGACCGAGGCGCTGATCAACCGGTGCGAAGGCCTTCCGATCGCACTTGCCGTCGCGGCGGCGCTGATGGTCTTACGGCCCCGGCGTTCGATCGCCGAACTGGTGGCCGAACTCGACAACGAGCGACGTCGACTGGATGTGCTGTCGGTCGACGAGGACCTGTCGGTACGTACGACATTCGACGTCTCCTATCGGCTTCTTTCCCCAGCAGCCGCACACGCCTACCAAGCGTTGGGTATGCACCCTGGTTCATTGGTGACCACCGAGTTGCTCGCAGCAGCGTGCTCGATCATTCCCGCATATGTCGCCACCGCAATTGATGCTCTCGTCGACGCACAGGTGCTCCGCGAGCTCGCTCCGCACATCTACCACTGCCACGACCTGCTCCGAACTCACGCGCGCACGATCGCCTATCAGATGGTGTCAGCCGAGGACAGGGCGACAATGGAACGTCAGGTGTTCGAGTGGCACCTGTTCGCCGCACAGGCCGCAAGCCGGACCGTCATGCCGGCCCGAAGATCACTCGAGTTCGACTTCACGTCGCGCTATGACCTTCCCGTCGGCATCGATGATCACAACGGAGCGCTCGCCTGGCTTGAACGGCACCGTCTCGACCTGGCAGCAGTAGTGCGAGCCGCGGTGACGCGAGGCGACAACGAGATCGCTTACAAGCTGGCGGACGCCATGCAGCCGCTGTTCATCCTGCACAAGCACAACCGCGAAGCGGTCGAGGTGAACGGCCTCGCGGTGACCGCCGCCAGCAGGTGGGGCAACTGGCCCGCCGAAGCAAACATGCGCAAGAGGTTGGCACGCGCGCACCTGCGCCTCGAGGAACTCGACGACGCGCGCCAGCACATCGATCAGCTCCTCCACGACGCGCAGAGCAGAGATGACCATCGTGCTATCGCCAGCGGGTTGAAGACCCTCGGCGGACTGCACGCACGACGAGGAGAGCACGAGCAGTCGGTCCTCATGTTCGAGGAGGCCACCCGGCTCATGCGTGATATCGGCTCTGCCCGTTCGTTGGCGTTGGCGCTCATCGACGAGAGCCGAGCCCTCCTCGACCTACGGTGCTCCGAACAGGCCGCCGTCCGCTTGGCGGAGGCGGTGAGTCTCCTCGGCGCGCTCGACCCGCCCGACCCGTACAACACGGCCCGGGCAACCCGGCTGTTGGCCCAGTCCCACCTGCTTCAGGGCGAGCCTCAACCAGCGCGCCGACTACTCGATGACGCACTCGCTCTGCTCCAGCAGGTCGGGGCCGACCACGAACTCGCCGCCACGCACCACGCGCTCGCCGACGTGCACGACCTGAGCGGCGACCCTGATCGCGCCGGGCACCACCGGGCGCAGGCGGAAAACATTCTGCGGCCCGATGGCTAGTGCCCCGTCAAGGTGAAGTGGGTCGTTTGTCCGTGGATCCAGGTGGTCGCTGGCAAGGCGCGGGAAAGCCGCTCGTACCGGGTTGTACTTGGGCTTTCCCGCAACGCCGCCAGCGGCCGCCTG
>NZ_JBARWZ010000013.1:0-3740 GCF_049647105.1 Actinophytocola sp. | reverse complement strand
GCCGGCACCTGATCACCGTGCACGGAACGGCCCAGGTTCAGCTCGTCCCGGCGGGCCGCGCCCAACTCGTCACCGCGCTGAACCAGGCGTACCGAACCCTGCCGGCCGCAGCGCGAAGGTGATTCAGTGGGGCAGTGGCTGCCAGGCTCCGTTTGTCACTTGGCCGAACTGGACGTCGGCGAAGTGGATGCCGAAGCCGATTGTGTTCGGGGTTGTCAGTTCGTTGACCAGACGGCGGCGGGACTCCACTGCTTGGGCCCGGTCGTGGTCGGATGCCGCGACCCAGTCCGGATTGGCCACCTGGATCGGCGAGTGCATGGCGTCGCCGAAGGCGAGTATGCGTTGGTCGCCCGCTGTGATGACGTACGTGGCGTGGCCCGCTGTGTGGCCCGGCGACATGAGGACGTGCACGCCCGGGAAGATCTCCTCTTCGTCGGAGACCTGGTGGACACGCGGGGCGATCGCGTCCAGTGTCGCGTGGTTGGCGTCGGTGCCGTGGGCTCGGTTCGTCCACTCGGGTTCCGTGATCAGGTACCTGGCCTCGGTGAACGCTGTCAGCCAGCCGGTGTGGTCCATGTGCAGGTGGGTGAGGGCCACCGCTTCGATGTCGGTCGGCTGGTGGCCCAGCGCGGCCAGGTTGTCCAGCAGCGCCCCGCCCTCGATGGCGCCGATCTTGCTGCCCGGCTGTGCCTGCATCGACACCTTGCCCACCCCGGCGTCTATCAGCAGGGTGCGGTCGTCGCGGGTGACCAGCAGTGCGCCGATGCTGGCGGTCAGGTGGCCGGTCTCGTCGAGGTACTCCGGGTGTGCGGCCCACACCTCGTCGGTCGTGTCCGGCAGCCAGCCTCGGCCGGGGAGTTGCACCACGCCGTCCGGCACGAACGCGACGGTGGTGTCGCCGAATCGCAGTGTGCGGGTCGGCGCGGGCGTGCGCAGTCTGTTCGTCGTCACGATTGCCACGATAATCACGACCCGCCGACCGACGCCCGTACCGCGGCCAGCAGTCCCACCAGCCGGACGTCGTCCGTGCGCGACGGCAGGTGTACCGCGTAGTACGGGATCCTTGGCAGGTCGGTGATCGTGCGGCTCGTGAACCCGGCCGGCGGATGCACGCAGCCGTTCACAATGGACAGCCCGACGCCGAGGGCGACGAAGTGCAGGGTCAGCGGCCAGCCCTCAGCCTCGATGGCGAGTGTCCAGTCCACCTCCGCGGACCGCAGCGCGCGTTCCACCGTCTTCCGGTGTGGACGGTTGGCGGGCGGCAGCACCAGCGGCAGGCCGTCGAGGTCCCGCACGGTCAGCTCCGGGTGCTCGGCCAGCGGGTGGGTCGCGGGCAGCATCAGTGTCTGCGGGTACGACGCGAGCAGCACGGCCGTCACGTCGTCGGGTACCGCCTCCAGCACGCCGACGCCCAGGTCCGCGCGGCCCGTGCGGACCGCGGTCAGCATGCGGGTGCTGTCGCGGTTGATCAGCTGGAGTGGGCGGAACGTGCGGATCACGTCGCCCAGCAGGTACAGGTACGCGCCCTCGCCCGCCGCCAGCGTCAGCGGGCGCACCCGTTCGGTCGCGCGGACCTCGTCAAGGAACACGGACATGCGCTTGTCCAGGTCACGGGCGAACCGTGCGACCGCCTCGCCCTCCGCTGTGAGCGTCAGGGTGCGGCCGGCACGCCGGTACAGCGGGCGGCCGACGGTGGCGGCCAGCTTGCTCACCTTCACGTGCAGCGCGGGCTGCGAGATGTGCAGCACCTCGGCCGCGCGGGTGAAGTTGAGGTGATCCGCGAACACGGCGAACGCCATCAGCGCATCGGTCGATACCATAATTTCAAACTATAGAGAACCGGATCAATAATAGTTCTCTTCAAGCTTTCGGCGCGGCACAGTGGTGAGATGAACAAGACCCAAGCCCGCCTCGGTGTCGACTTCGGGAGGGTCATCCACGGCGCCGCCGCGGCCGATGGCGTGCACGACACCGTCTTCCTCGACGGTGAGTTCGAGGAGGCGCTCGCTTCCCCTGCCACCGACGGCGCGTTCGACGTGCTGCCCCGGCTCGTCGACGCGTTCGGCGGTCGTGTGTGGGTGATCTCCAAGTGCGGACCCCGCATCCAGGAGCGCACGCTCGCGTGGCTCGACCACCACGACTTCTACGCACGCACCGGCGTGCCCCGCGGCAACGTCCGCTTCTGCCGCAAGCGCACCGACAAGGCGGGTCACTGCACCCAGCTGAAGATCACGCACATGGTCGACGACCGGATCGACGTGCACCGCGCGCTGGTCGACAGCGTCCCGTGCCGCTACCTGTTCGGGGTGCAGAAGGGGCCGGCGCCCGAGTGGGTGCGGCACACGCTCACGTGGACCGACCTGGAGGACGCCGTCATCGCCGACCTGTGAGACCTGCCAAGAAGTTGTCCAGCAGCGCCAGTTGCCGGTCCGCGGGAAGACGGTCCGGATCGAACAGTGCCTGCACCACAAGCCCGTGTGCGAACGCCGCCGCTTCGACGGCGACGTCCGCCGCGGGCGTTTCCCGTGTCAGCTCGCCCCTGGTCTGGGCGGCCTCGACGTGTTCCTGGAGGCGGCCACGCCACCGCTCGTACCTGGTGCGCTGCGCCTGGCTCAGTGTCTCGTCGCCCAGTGCCGCGTCCCAGAAGCTGACCCAGACCCGGCTCATCGCGGTGGTCTCCAGGGTCAGCGGGAGCACGTTGACCAGCGCGACCCGCAGTGCCGCCAGGCCGGGTTCGTCCGTTGTCCGCAGGGGGCGGGTGTCCGTGCGTGCCACCGCGATCTCGTGTGCGTACCGGACGAGGTCGCGCTTGTTCGTGAAGTAGTGGGTGAGCAGGCCGGTCGACGCACCCATCTCCGTCGCGACCGCGCGCAGCGTCAGGCCGTCGAAACCGCCGGTCGCCAGTACCCGCCACACGGCCTCGGCGACGTCCGCCCTCCGCGAATCTTGGTCGCCCTTCGTCGGCATGCGGACTACGGTACATAACAAACGTTTGGTACGGAGGTTGCCCCATGCTGTCCATGCAGCTGACCGACGACGCCGAGCTGCGTGCCCTCGAACCGTGGCACGCGCCGGAGTTCGCCCAGCACGTCGCCGCCGCGCAGGATCACCTGCTGAAGTGGTTGCCGTGGTCCACCAGCGCGGCGGAAGAAGAGGGCGCCGAGAAGCTGCTGCAGCGCTACGCCGACGCGCAGGCCCGCGACGAGGGGCGGATCCTCGGCATCTGGGTCGGCGGCAAGCTGGTCGGCGGGACGCTGTTCCGTGTGTGGACCCGGTCGATGGGCACGTGCGAGCTGGGGGTGTGGCTCGCGCCGGAAGCGGTGGGGCGTGGGCTGGTCACGCGGGCGTCGAAGGTGATGATCGACTGGGCGTTCCGGGTGCGTGGCATGCACCGGGTCGAGTGGCGATGCGCGACCACCAACACGCGCAGCAGCGCCGTCGCGCGGCGGCTGGGGATGACCAGGGAAGGGGTGCTGCGGGAGGCATTCCAACTGCGCGGCGTGCGGCACGACACGGAGATGTGGGCGATCCTCGCCTCGGAGTGGCCAACAAAGCCCTGACCAGCGCAAACGCCAACTCGCGAGTCGCGCGCGCGATGCCCAACCCCCACCCGTTCCCGGGGGCGTCCCGCCATGCCAGTCTACCGGCTGGCACTGACAGTTCCGCGTTCGCGTTGACTCATCGAAAATGCCCGGGAAGGTGAGTCGTTGCCTCACGTAAGGATGCCCGTGTAGCGGCGT
>NZ_JBARWZ010000012.1:0-4104 GCF_049647105.1 Actinophytocola sp. | reverse complement strand
GCGCGGCGGCGGGCTGGAGCGGGACGACACCGGGCCGCTCGGCGCCGGTCATGCCCGCGGCCCACGGTCCGAACGCGACGGAGCAGGCAGGCAGGCCCTCGGCGTTGCGGCGGTGCGCGACGGCGTCCAGGTGGGCGTTCGCGGCTGCGTAGGCCGCCTGGCCGGGATTGCCGATGACACCGGCGAACGAGGAGAACAGCACGAACGCGGAGAGGTCGCGGTCGCGGGTCAGCTCGTCGAGGTGGGTGGCGCCGTCGGCCTTGCCTGCCAGGACGGTGTCGAGGAGATCGGGGGTGATGGCGTCGACCGTGCTGTCGGCGAGGACACCGGCGGCGTGGACGACGGCGGACACCGGGTGCGTGGCGAGCAGCCGGGCCACGGCGTCCCGGTCGGCGGTGTCGCAGGCGACGACGTCGACCCGGGCACCGAGGGCGGTCAGCTCAGCCACCAGCGTCGGAACGCCGGGGGCCTCTTGGCCGCGCCGGGAGGTCAGCAGCAGGTGGGGCGCGCCGCGGGCGGCCAGCCAGCGGGCGGCGTGGGCGCCGAGCGCACCGGTGCCGCCGGTGACCAGCGTGGTCCCCTCGGGTTGCCATCGCGTCGCCGGCGCTGAGATGCCGGCCCTGCGCAGGCGGCGGGCGTGGACGCCGTCGGCGCGGACGGCGACCTGGTCCTCCGTCCCGCCGAGGATCCCCGCCAGCCTGCGCCCCGCGTCGGCGTCGAGGCGGGCGGGCAGGTCGATCAGGCCGCCCCAGCGGTCGGGGTGCTCCAGCGCGGCGACCAGGCCGAAGCCCCACGTGCGGGCGGGCACCGGGGCCACGGGCGGGTCGTCCTCGCCGGTGCTGACCGCGCTCCGGGTTGCGCACCACAGCGGGGCGCGGAGCCCGGCGTCGCCGAGCGCCTGGAACAGGGCGACCGTGCGGGCCAGCGGCTGGTCGGCGGTGAGCACACCGCGTGCCGTGGGGAAACCACGCAGTCGCTCGGCGAGCGCGACCCGGTCGTCGCCGCCATCGACGGTCACCACGTCCATCCCGGCGCCCGTCAGGACGTCGGCCAGATCGGGTGGCGGGGAGACGAGCAGCCAGGTGCCCGACGGCGGCGGGCCCGCGTGGTCCGGCAGGAGGTCCCAGCCGACCTGGTAGCACCACGAGCCGGCCGGGTCGGCCACCGACGTGGTCGCCGTCGGCCAGTAGCGCTGTTCCTGGAAGGCGTAGGTGGGCAGCGGGACGCGGTGGGCGCCCCAGCCTGCGAACACGGCTTCCCAGCGGGGCCTGCCGCCTCGGACGTAGACCTCGGCGAGAGCACGCAACGCGGCGGCGGTCTCGTCGCGGCCGGACCGCAGTGCGGGCACGGCGCCGTCAACGAACGCGGACAGCACCCCGTCCGGACCCAGCTCGACCGCGGCGCGGACGCCGTCGGCCAGCAGGCGCCGGACGTGCCCGGCGAACGGGACGGTCGCCCGGACCTGGCGGACCCAGTAGCCGGGGTCGGCCGGGTCGCCGTCGACCAGCATCGGGATGCGGGGCCGGTGGTAGGTCAGGGTGTCGGCGACCTCGGAGAACGCGGCCAGCATCGGCTCCATGAGCCGTGAGTGGAAGGCGTGCGAGACGGTCAGGTGCTTCACCCGGCGGCCGTCGGCCCGCCACCGGTCCTCGAGCGCCTGGATCTCCCCGGCCGCGCCGGAGACCACGATGGACGTCGGGCCGTTCACGGCGGCCAGGTCGACGGTGTCCGGCACGTCGTCCTCGGTGCCTTCGACCGCGAGCATCGCGCCACCGGAGGGGAGTGCCTGCATGAGGCTGCCCCTGGCCGCGACGAGCGTGCACGCGTCGTCCAGCGACAGGACGCCCGCGACGTGTGCGGCCGCCAGCTCCCCGATGGAGTGGCCGACCAGCACGTCCGGGACGACGCCCCACGACTCGAAGAGCCGGAACAGCGCGACCTCGACGGCGAACAACGCGGCCTGTGCGTACCGGGTCTGGTCGAGCAGGCCGGTGTCGCCGGCGATGACGGTCTTCAGCGGGACGTCCAGCCCGGCGTCGAACCGGGCGCAGACGGCGTCGAGCGCGTCGGCGAACACCGGGAAGGCCTCGGCGAGACCGAGCCCCATGCCTGCGCGCTGCGCGCCCTGACCCGTGAACAGGAAGGCGATCCGGCCGGGAACCGGTGTGCCGCGCACGACGTCGGCGGCGGGCAGTCCGTCCGCGACGGCGGTGAGTCCACTGTGGAATCCGGCGGGGTCTGCGGCGAGGACGACGGCGCGGTGCGGCAGGCCGGACCGGGAGGACGCCAGCGTCCAGCCGGTGTCCACCGGATTCCCGTCGGCGGGCAGCGCACGGGCCTGGGCACGCAGCGCGGTCTCCGTCGCCGCGGACAGCGGCCACGGCGTGGTGCCGGTGTGGCGGGCCGGCGCGGCGGCGGGGACCGGTGGCCCCTGTTCCAGGATGACGTGGGCGTTGGTGCCGCTGATGCCGAACGCGGACACCCCTGCCCTGCGGATCTCCCCCGGCCACGGGACGCGCTCGGCGAGCGGCTCGACCGCGCAGGAGGACCAGTCGACGTGCGGGGTGCGCTCGGCGAGGTGCAGGCTGGCTGGCAGTTCGCCGTGCCGCATGGCCAGCACCATCTTGATCACCCCGGCGACCCCGGCGGCGGCCTGGGTGTGGCCGATGTTCGACTTGACCGAGCCGAGCAGCAGCGGCCGGTCGCGGTCCTGGCCGTAGACGGCGAGCAGGGCGGCGGCCTCGATCGGGTCGCCGAGTGCGGTGCCGGTGCCGTGCGCCTCCACCGCGTCCACCTCGGACGGTGCGAGCCCGGCGGCGGCCAGTGCCCGCTGGATGACTCGTTGCTGTGACGGCCCGTTCGGGGCGGTCAGCCCGTTGGACGCGCCGTCGGAGTTGACGGCGGAGCCGCGGATGACGGCGAGCACCTCGTGCCCGTTGCGCTGGGCGTCGGAGAGGCGTTCCAGCAGGACGACGCCGACGCCCTCGCCCCAGCCGGTGCCGTCGGCGGCGGCCGAGAACGGTTTGCACCGCCCGTCGGCGGCCAGCCCGCGCTGGCGGCTGAACTCGGCGAACGCCGTCGGTGTCGCCATCACCGTCACCCCGCCCGCCATGGCGAGCGTGCACTCGCCCGCGCGCAGCGACTGCGCGGCCAGGTGCATCGCGACCAGGGACGACGAGCACGCCGTGTCGACGGTGACCGCGGGCCCTTCCAGCCCGAGCGCGTAGGCGACGCGGCCGGACATGACGGCGGCGGCGTTGCCGACGGCGGCGTGGTCGGCGACACCGGCCTCGGCACCGGCGAGCAGTGCCGGGTAGTCCTGTCCGTTGGTGCCCGCGAACACGCCGGTCTGGCTGCCGCGCAGCGAGGTCGGGTCGACACCCGCCCGTTCGACGGCCTCCCAGCAGACCTGGAGCAGAAGCCGCTGCTGCGGGTCCATGGCGAGGGCTTCGAGCGGGGAGATGCCGAACAGGTCGGCGTCGAAGTCGCCAGCGCGGTCGAGGAAACCACCGAGCCTGGCGAACGGGGTTTCCTCCGGCAGGTCCCAGCCGCGGTCGGCAGGGAACTCGCCGACGGCGTCGACCCCGTCGGCGAGCAGCCGCCAGAAGTCCTCCGGTGTCGCGACTCCGCCGGGGAACCGGCAGGCCATCGCCACGATCGCGATGTCGTCACCGGTGGCGGCCACCATGTTCGTGACCGGGGCGGCCGGGGTGGCGCCGGTCAGTTCGGCGCGCAGCTGGGCGGTGAGGGCGGCGGGGGTCGGGTAGTCGAAGACCAGTCCGGCGGGCAGCCGCAGGCCGGTCGCGGCGCCGAGGGCGTTGCGGAGTTCGACGGCGGTCAGGGAGTCGAACCCGAGGTCGCGGAACGCCAGGTCGGGGTCGACGGCCGCGGCCGAGGAGTGCCCGAGCACGCGTGCGACGGTGGTACTCACCAGCTCGGCGAGATCGGCGGGGGCGACCGGTTCGGTGGCCGCCGGGGTGGCCAGCTCGGTGAGCAGGCCGCCGCGGTTCCCCGCGGCGGCGAAGCGGTCCCAGTCGACGTCGGCGACGACGACCACCGGGTCGGGCCCGCCGACGGCGGACGCCAGTGCGGCCAGCGCCGGGT
>NZ_JBARWZ010000011.1:0-10850 GCF_049647105.1 Actinophytocola sp. | reverse complement strand
CGTCGAAGCAGGCGACGCGGACGGCCGGCGGCCGGCGGCCGGCGGCCGGCGGCCAAAGCGCAGCGCCCAGCCGAGACGGTGTCAACCCGTGGTATCTCGCCCTGCCCGATGTGCTCGGCTGACCGGCTACCTCTTCGCGAAGTGGCGGCCTGCGTCGCCGGTGCTGAGCAGGATGATGACGGCCAGTGCCAGCAGTCCAACGAGGATGTTGATGATGAGCAGCACCGCGATCGTCGGCGCGATCAGGGACACCACGACGCCGAGCAGGCTCAGTGCCGCGAAGACGATGGCGACGACGCGTGCCCACCGCGCACCCTTGGCGAGGTTGATCGCGGCGAAGGCGAGGACGGCACCGATGATGAGGACACCGATCGCCACCGCGGAGTAGCGCGGGGCGTTTTCCTCGGCGAGCTCCCTCGGCAGCGCGTTGTCACCGACGTACGCGTCGACGAGAGCGTCGTGGAACGCGAAGGTCAGGATCGTGCGGAGGACGAGTAGCGCGAGCAACGCCCACACGGCGAGCGTCGCACGGCGGATGGACTGCGGAACGGGCGTGGTCGTGGACACGGAACTCCTCGGGTCGAATCGGATACCGCCGTGAGAGCACCCCGCCGACCCATCCGTTCCCAACACTGTGCGCAGGCAAACGGTAGCGACCCCTTGCAGCTCAGTGCGCACGACATGCCCACCCCGTTCGAGGGATCACCAGGTGCAACCGGCCGACATCAGGGCCTGTCCCATGGATCTTTGCGCGAGGGTCGGTGGCTCACCAACAGTTACCTCAGGGGAACGTGACGGCACTCAACCACCAACCACCTCGATGTCCGGCGCCTGCGCTGGATCGGAACCAACACTTTTGAATTCCGGGGAGGCGGACCAGGGGGGACCAGCTATGAGGTGGAAGAACCTGGCGGTGTTCACGTAGGGCTGCCGGTCGGCGACAGCCAGTTCGAGTCGTTCGAGTTCGGCGAAGAACTCCGGGTCGTGTTTGCGTTCCTGGTCGGTGATGTAGTCGCAGACGCCGCGGATGCCGTAGTGGCCGATGATCGGACAGCCGAGTTCGTCGAGGATCTCCGTGACCTCGTCGGCGGTGCGCAGGGTGATGGTGGTGTCGAAGGTGACGGTGTGCGCCTGGCTGGTATCCAGCGCGGCGCGGGCGGCGGCCGGGTCGTTGTGCTGGATGGCGATGCGCAACGCCTCGGAGTGCCGGTTGATGGAGATGACGGACAGGAGACCGCCTGGCCGCAGCGGTGCCAGCGCGGCGGCGAGCGTCGCGGTGATGTCGTCGGTGTACTGGAGCAGGTTGTGGCAGAGCACCAGGTCGTAGCCACCGCGCACGATGTCGGCAGGCAGGTTGTCGATGTCGGCCTCGATGCAGGTGACGCGGTCGGCGAGACCGGCTTCTGCGGCCCGGTGCCTGGCGGCGGTCAGCATCGCCGGGGCGTGGTCGACGATGCTGACGTGGTGGCCCTTGGCGGCCAGCCGAACAGCGTCGCCGCCGTCGCCGCCTGCCAGATCGAGCACCCGCAGTGCGCCGTCGCCGAGGTCGGGGCAGTGGCGGGCGAGGTTGGCCCCGGCCTGGATATAGCGCAGCCGGCCCCACGGGCTGTCCTGCCATTGGCGCCAGGTGTCCATCTTGGTGTCGAACGTCTCCGCTTTCTCCGGCATTCGACAGACGATAGCCATGAGCCCACCCGGCTGATGCGGGAGGATGACCGGTATGACACTGCCTGCCCTGCCTGAGGAGTCCTTCCAGCGGGTGCTGTGCGTGGTCGCGCACCCCGACGACATGGAGTACGGCACGTCCGCGGCCGTCGCACGCTGGACCGCGCGTGGCATCGAGGTCGGCTATCTCCTGCTCACCCACGGTGAGGCCGGCATGCCCAACCCTCCCGAGGAGACGGCACGCCTGCGCGTCGCCGAGCAGCGGGCCGCCTGCGACGTCGTCGGCGTCAGGCACCTGACCGTCCTCGACCATCCGGACGGCGTGCTCGTCTACGGCCTCGACCTGCGCCGCGACATCTGCCGGGAGATCCGCCGATTCAAGCCCGACGTCGTGCTCGGCACCGGCTTCGACGTCGAGACGCCCTACGGCTTCGACCAGGCCGACCACCGCGCGGCCGGGCTCGCGACGCTCGACGCGGTGCGCGACGCCGGCAACCGGTGGGTCTTCCCGGAGCAGGTCGACGACGAGGACCTCGAACCGCACTCCGCCCGCTGGTACATCGTCCCCGGGCTCGCGGGCTCCGGCGCGACCCACGGCGTCGAGGTCACCGGTGAGCCGCTGCGCAGCGGCGTCGCCTCGCTCCGGGCGCACGCCGCCTACCTGGCCGCGCTCCCGGACCACCCCGCCCCCGAGGACATCATCCCGATGTTCGCCGCGATGAGCGGCAAGGCCATGGGTGTCGAACACGCCGTCCTGTTCCGCGCCAACGACCTGGCCGCGCCACCGGACTTCTCCACCGAACCCACGCAGGACTGACGGCCGCGGCGCTGACAGACCAAGGCCACCGCTCGCGGCGGTGGCCTTGGTGTCCCGCAACCGACCGGCCTCCAACCGTTCGCGGGACGTCGAGTGGCCGGTCGGAGCGAGCCTCCCCAGTCAGCTCCGACCGGCCATCATCGGGGATGCTCCAGTCACCCCGGCCCGTAGGCGCCCCAGAGTTCGCCTACGAAGAACTTGCCGAACCGGACCACCGCTTCGACCGGGCGCGGGCCCCGCGCCCGGAAGCTGCCCAGTGTCGCGACCAGATCCTTCGGATCGATGCGGAGCGTGCCGGCGGCGACGGCCTCCGCGTCCTCATCCGGCAGGACGTGGCCGCGCAGCACATGGGTGTACAGCGTGGACGTGGCGCGCCACATTCGGGTGACGGGTCCGTCGTGGACGTCCTTCCATCCGCTGAGGGTGCGGGGGTTCCCGTCACCGTCGGTGAACCACAGGTGGTAGCGCATGACCCGGCTGCCGGGTGCGCTGCCCGGCGCGAACAGGTTGAACCAGCCGCGTTCGACCGCCTGCCTGCCACCACAGCACGCGCCGTCGACCCACCCCCGCGCGCAGGCGAGGTGCTCGGGTTCCGCGAGGAACGTGTCGAGGTCGTCGATGTGAATCGTGAGCCGGAACGACAACGGGTCGCCGTCCGCCCCGGCCGTCACCGGATCGGTGGCACCGGCGACGACGGCACCCGCCATCTCCTCCTCGAACGACAGCGACGTCACCGCTGACGTCACCGCTCCGGTGCTTGGCGATCCGGTCCGCGCGGCATGCCGTGTCACGCGGGTCTCCAGCAGCCGCGTGGACATCCGGTCGGCCAGCGCGGCGATCGTCAGCGACGGGTTCGCCCCCACCGGGCCCGGCACGGCGGCGCCGTCGGCGACGTAGAGCCCGGGATGGCCGAAGACCTCGCCGTAACTGTCGCAGACACCGTCGTCCTCGTGGCGGCCCATGGGCGCGCCGCCGAGCGGGTGCACGGTGATGAACCGCTTCCCCAGCCACGCGGGCAGCCCGGAGTAGTCGGCGCCGAGCACGTCCGCGATCCGCCGCATGGTCGTCTCCAGCCGCTCGAAGTGCTCGGCGCTCGCCGAACCACTCCACTGCACATCCAGCTTCCCGTCCCGCAACCGCAGCCTGCCGTCCGGCACGTCCCGGCCCATCCCCAGCAACGGCAACGAGTTCGCGGACAGCGCGGAGTCCCGGAACAGGTCGGCGATCTCCGAGGACAGGTTCGGGTCGCGGGAGAGCGTTGCCCAGATCCGGTTGATGACGAACCTCGACATCCGCATGAGGTTGTTCCGCACGTCGGCACCCTCGGCCAGCCAGTCGACGAACGTGGGGTGGCCACCGTCCTGGATGTAGGCGCCCCTGCCCTTCGCGGCCGGATCCTCGAGCCCGTCCGGCAGGCGGATCGCGCTGGTGATCACGGGTCCGTGGCTGGCGTCGATCTCCCGGGTGCGGGTGCGGTCCTTGGCACGCAACAGGAAGGCGAGTACGTCGCCGTTGCCGGAGAACCGGCTGCCGAGCGTGTCGGAGAGCCCCGGCAGCCGGTCACGGCTGCGCATCAGCAGACGTGTGGTGCCGAGGGTGCCCGCGGCGAGGACGAGCCGGTCGCACTCGATGGTCTCCGTCTCGGCCGTTCCCCCATCGTCTCTCCCATGCCGGACGTAGTCCACGGCGTAGCCGCCCGCCGCGCGTTGCCGGACCGCCTGTGCCTCGTGCAGCGTGCGCAGGTCCGCGCCGTGGCGCGCGGCGGCGGAGAGGTAGGTGTGGTCGAGGGTGTTCTTGGCGCCGTCGTTGCACCCCAGGTCGCACTCGCCGCACAGCCGGCAGGTCCGCCTCGGCACCCCGTGCAGGTTGCCGTAGGCCGGTTCCACGATGGGCAGGCCGAGGCCGGGTTCCGCGCCGGGGCTGGGTGCGAAGCTGATCCCCAGTGGTGGCAGGCGCCAGTCGAGACCCAGTTCCGTTGCCGCGTCCCGCAACGCGATGGTCTTGGGGGTGTGGGAGTAGGCCGGGTGCGAGAACGGGTAGGGCGTGGCGCCGAGCATCCGCTCGACCGCGTCGTAGTGGGGGTCGAGGTCCGCCCTCGTCACCGGCCAGGTCTCGACGCCGCCGCCCTCGGCCGGTTCGTCGTGCACGAACCAGTGCTCGTCCTTGCGCATCAACACGTTGGCGTAGATGAGCGAGCCGCCGCCGAGCCCGCTCGCGACCACCGAGTCGCAGCCGGTGAAGCTCCACACGTCGAACATGCCGTGCAGACCCTCTTCCGGGTCCCAGAAGGCGCCGCCCATGTCGCTGGGGCTGCGTGGAAACGAGCCCGGCGGGTACGCGCGGCCCCGCTCCAGCACCACGACGGACAACCCAGCGGACGCGAGGCGGTACGCGGTGACCGCGCCGCCGAAACCGGAACCGACGACCACGACGTCGGTGTGTTCGTGTGCCACGACGCCTCAACCCCCGTTCCGCTTGAGGAAGTCCACGATCTTCGGGAACACGTCCATGTGCGCGTTCTTGCCGATGAACGGGTCGACGTGCCCGTAGCCGTCGAGGATGTCCAGCTCGTGCCTGCCTGGCACGCGCTCCTCCAGGAGCCGGTGTCCCGCGATCACGGAGTCGGCGAAGACGTGGTTGCGGTCGCCCGCCAGGTACAGCACGGGTGTCTCGACGCGCTCGACGTCGGTGAGGTAGTCGTCGGGCAGGGTCCGGTGCGCCGGGTCGGCCGGGTCGAACTTCACGGCCTTCCCCGCCCGCACCATCTTGCCGAGGTGCCGGAAGTAGGAGACGTCCACGACGCCGTGCAGGTCGGTCAGGCGTTCCTGCGTGTGCGTCTCGAGCGCGAGGTTCTCGTGCTCGTACAGCGCCGGGTTGCCGCTGCCCCACATGAAGCTCAGCAGGTGGCAGGCCGGCACATCGCACTCGCGGTGGAACAGCGACGCCGTGCGGGCAAGAAGGCTGCGGCGGGTGAGTGGTGGCGCCACGTGGAACCGCGGGTCCAGGTGGGACAGGCCGAAACCGTAGTCGAGCATGAAGGGCCCGGTGGTGAGCTTGAGCCGCGACCAGGCGGGCACCCTCGGGGTCAGACCGACGCTGTTGGCCACGACGCTGGAGATGCCGTCGACCACCCCGCCGAACAGGCTCATGTGGAAGGTCAGTGAGCCGATGCAGTGCGCCACCACGTGGAGTCGCCGTCCCCCCAGGTGACGGCGCATTTCACGGATGGCGGCGGGGTGGTCGAAGGCGGCTATGTCGTCCAGGGTGTGCCTGCCGGTCTCCGCGTTGTACGGGAACCGGGTGCTCATGCGAAGGTCAAGAGCCCAGACGTCCCGGAACCCGTTCGCGTGCAGGTAGCTCACCAGGTTGTGGTGCTCCGGCATCACGAACATGTCGCTTGACTGTGTCAGGCCGTGCACGAGCAGGACGACGTCGTCGGATTCCGACGCCAGGAACCTCGTCAGTTGCAGACCGAGACCGTCCTCGGTCGAGAACGGATGGACCGACACCTCGGCCCCCGTCACTCCTTCCAGCGTGTACCTCGGTATCCGCATCCCCATGTGGAACCCCTCCCCCAGAACGCGCCATCAGCATGGCGAACCGCGACGGTGCGCGGCATCGTGGAAACCTCGTACATCCGCCCCGGCATCAGGACTCGCGGGCGAGTGTGGCGGCGACCCCGGTCCGCGACGTCACGCCGAGCTTGGCGAAGACGCGGGACAGGTGGGTCTCGACGGTGCGGACGCTCAGGAACAGCTCCCCCGCGATCCGCTGGTTCGTGAGCCCCTTGGCGACCAGCCTTGCGACCTCCTGCTCGCGGGGCGTCATCCCGTGCGCCCTGTCGTTGCCCGCCGAGGTGGCCGGGGCGGGGACGCGGACACCGAGGCGCCTGCGCTCCCGGATCGCCTGCGCGGACAGCGCGGTGGCGCCGCAGTCGTCGAACACCTCGGTCGCCTCGCGCAGCCGTTCGCGGGCGAGGTCGGCGCGGTCCGAGGACGCGTGGGCCAGGCCAGCGGTGAGCAGCGCGCGCCCGGCATCGAGCCTGCGCCCGCCATCGGACAGGCGCCGCACGGCGTCCTCGGCCAGCGCGGCCGCGGCGGCGGGGTCGGCCGCACGCACGACGTGTGCGCGTGCGAGGGCGACGAGCCCGGTGAACACGGGCAGCTCGGGGTCGTCGAGTCGGGTGGCCAGGTCGGCCCATCTGGTGCCGTCGCGGCCGCGCGCGACCTCGACCTGCGCCAGCAGCTCGCAGGTGGCGAGCAGGGTGGCGCGGTCGAGCTTGGGGTTGCGGAAGTCGGCGCAGGAGGCCACGAGCGCGTCGAAGCCCTCGTCCAGCCGCCCAGCCGCGACCATGGCGACGGCACGGGCGTTCTGTGCCATGTAGCCCCAGACCTCGTGGCTGCCCGCGACCGTCGTGACGGCGTCCTCGCCGACGGCCAGCGCCGCGTCGTGGTCACCGGACCAGGCCAGCGCGAGGCACCGCTGCGTGAGCGCGAACACCAGCTGCTGCCCGGACCCGATCAGCCGGGCGCCGTCGATCGACTCCTCCACCGTCTCCAGGGCCGCCGCCAGCCTGCCGAGCGCGATGAGCGTCCTCGCCCTGCCCGCGAGGAGGTTCGTCAGTACGTAGGCCTGCCCCGTGGACCTGGCGAGGGCTGCGGACCGGTCGAAGTGCCGCAGCGCGAAGGAGTAGCGGCCGAGGGAGTTGTCGGCCCAGCACAGCCACGCCATCGTGTCGAGCCACTCTGCGAGGTGGCTGTCGGGGACCGCGTCGATGAGCCGTGCCGCCACTTCGGCGGTGCGCAGTGCCTCCTTGATCCGGCCCGCGGCATAGGCGGACATCGGGCGCAGTGCGGCGACCGCGACCTCGAGGCCGGGCTCCCAGCCCTCGCCGGAGTCCGGCATCATGTCGAGCACCGCCTGCGCGGCCCGGAAGTCCACCCGCATCAGGCTTTCCACCACCAGCCGCATCCGCAGCGGGATCGCGACGTCGGCCCGCGCGTTCGGCATCCGGCTCAGCTCGTCGAGCAGCAGGGCCCTTGCCTCGTGCGGGCGGTCGAGCTGGCGTTCCATCAACGCGCACATGCGCGCGGCCTTGGCCCGGCGGTCGTACTGGTCCGCGGGGAGCAGGGCGAGGAGCTCACGGGCGGAGTCCCGGCTCTCGGCCAGCTTCCCGCTCACCCCCTGCGCGCGGCACAGCTCCATGAGCAGCTCCAGCCGCCGCTCGAGCGTGCGCGGCTCCTCCGGCATCAGCTCGAGCGCGGTACGCAGCCAGTGCGCGCAGGTCTCCGGCGCGTGGTCGGCCACGGCGCGGGCGGCGGTCACCAGGGTGTCGACGGCGCGTTCGTCGCCGTACGAGCAGGAGCGCTCGACGTGGTGGGCCTGGACGATGGCGGGCGCGCCGACGTGGGCGAGATGCTCGGCGAGCCGGGCGTGCGCGCCGAGCCGCCAGCCCGCCTCGGCGTACTCGTAGGCGGCCTGGCGCACGAGTGGGTGACGGAACCGGAACCGGCGCGACGTGGCGGGCCGCAGGATGTCGCGTGCCACGAGGTCGTTCAGTGCCTCCAGCGACGCCGCCTCCGGCATCTCAGCGGCCACCGCCATCATGGCGGGCCCGAACTCGTCCCCTGCCACGGCGGCCGCGTGGGCCGCCCGCAGCGACGCCTGCGGCAGGTCGCCCAGCTCCACCTGCAGGACCGCCCGCACCGACGCGGGCAGCTCCGCGCCCTCCAGCCGGTGCATGCGCGCCAGCGCCTCCAGGTAGAACGGGTTGCCGCCGCTGGCCTCGAACAGCGCGCGGCCCCGGGCGCCGTTGACGCCGGGTCCGAGGAACTGCGCCACCTCCTCTGCGCTGAGCGGGCCGACGGTGACCTGGTGACCACCGGCGGCGGCCACCAGCGCGGCGAGCCGGGGAGGTGCCTGGGCGGGCCGGTAGGCCACGGCCACCAGCACCGGGCCGCGCGGCGGGTGGCGCACGAGGTGGTCGAGGAACTCCACGGTGCCGGGGTCGGCCCAGTGCACGTCGTCCAGCAGCAGCGCGAGCCCGTTGCGCCCGGCGAGTTCGTCGATGAGGGCGCGCAACGCCCGGTACAGCAGGAGGCGCGCGATCCCGGTCCGGTCGACGCCCTCCTCCACCTCCGCGTCGCCATCGCCGTCCGCCAGCGCGGGGAACACGGTGCCCAGCAGCCGCCGCTCCGCCGCGCCCAACCGGTCGGCGAACCGCGCACAGCCGGACTCCAGATGGTCGTCGAGGGCGTCGACGAGCGCGCTGAACGGCATGATCTGCTCGAACTCGGCCGCCCGGCCCCACAAGGTGGTCAGCCCGTCGGTGCGCGTGGCCAGCTCCCCCAGCAGCCGCGTCTTGCCAACCCCCGGTTCGCCGACCACGGCGAGGAACTGGAACTCGCCGGCACGGGTCGCGTCGACGGTACGCGTGAACGACCGCAGCGCGGCACCCCGGCCGACAAGCGGCACCGAACCGTCCACTATGGACTCACTTGGTACTGAAGGCCCAAAACCGGCCACTGGTCGAACCAACAAGAGCCCACCCCCTGGGCATCCGTCGGCCAATCGAACTCCGGAAACTCGCCGTCAGCCTAGATCCCGCCGGACACCAGGACAACCGCACGACGCTCGTTTCGGCGGCCAGCAACGTCGCAACCAGCGGAATTCTCCTCCGGAATTCACCCGGTTCGACCATGTAGGGCGCCGCCACACAGCGTGCCCGGCAACCCCGACGTGCCGCCGGGCACGGTCACCTCCTACACGCCGGTGTCGAACCCGGTGGTCGTCGACGCGGTCGGCGCCACCAGCTGACGAGAGCCCCGCCCAGGCGGCATGGGCGGGACTCCCCTTTGCGTTCAGCGGTGTCCGGATTTCGCGGATGCGCGGACCACCCGAGAGTTATGGTCAAATCCTGATCAATTCCGAAATCGATCATCGGGGCCGCTTGACAATTCCCGCGAAAATCCTCACCCCGCGGTGCGACGCGGCTACTCTTTTCCGCACTGGCACATTGTTCGGTGGCGGGACGACGTCATGGATCTTGGACAGTTGCGCACAGCGAAGCCGGAGCCGATCCTCAGTGCGGCCGAACGCCTCGGCCGGATCTCCGATGGGCTGAAGGACGCCGAGGAGCGGGTGAACACGACGGTCCGCCAACCACTGGGCGATGACGCCTGGCGCGGTGCGGCGAGCACGGCCGCCCTCGCGCGCATCGACCAGGTCGGCAAGGACGTCGCGCGGTCCGGCGACGTCGTCGCACAGACCGGGGCACAGGTCAGGAAGTTCGGTGACGCGCTCGCCGAGGCGAAGGTCCTCGTCGCCAGGGCGGACGACATGGCGAGCGGCGCGCGGCTGACCATCGGCCCCGACGGGTCGGTCACGATCCCCAGCTCACAGACCGAGGCCGAGGCGGAGGCGCTGAAGGCCACCGGCGCCGAGGTCCACCGGATGCTGGGCACGGCGGTGACGATGGCGTCGGCCGCCGACGAAGCGTGCGCCGGTGCGCTGGCCGAAGCCGCCCAAGTGGGTGAGACGGCCGGGATCGCGATGGGCTCCCCGCTGGCGACGGCCGCGTTGACGAACGGCGGCGACGACCGCGGGTTGGACGTCGGAAACATGGACCACCTGGAGGAGATGGCCGTCGACCACGTGTTGCAGGCCTCCCTGGACGACCTCTTCGGGCCCGAGGTCGTCGACACCATCTCCGAGGAAGGCGTCTGGGCCGGTGTCAACGAGTGGTGGGACCAGAGCCTGGAGGACATGACGTCGGTGCCGGATCTCAGCGACCTGTTCGAGTCCGACGGCTTCGACATCGGGAACATGAACCATGCGGAGGAGACCGTCTTCGACTACGGGTCCGGGGCCTCTCCTGACGACCTCTTCGGGCCCGAGGTCGTCGACACGATCTCCGAGGAGGGTGTCCTGGCCGGCGTCGACGAGTGGTGGGACCAGTCATGGGAGGACATGACGGAGATCCCCGACGGCCTCGGTAATCGCTGGGACGACCTCTCCGAAGGCGTCGAGCACTTCGCCGACGACCCGGTCGGCACGATCGGCGGGTTGTTCTGATGACCGGCCAGGCGGGCCTCGTACCGGGCCGGCTGCGGCTGCCCGAGGCAAGCCTCGCGGACGTCCGCCCGGTACTGGCCGACCCGTCGACGCCGCCGATGGCACGGCAGCTGCTGACCGTGGTCGCGAACCCCGGCCTGCGGCCCGCGAGTCCACGGTTCGGGACCCGCGAGTCCACGGTTGGGGACCCGCGAGTCTTCGGTTGGGGACCGCCGAGTTGGCGGTTCGGCGCTGTCGATGACGGTGCAGCTCGCCAACTCGCGGGTGCTGAACCGCCAACTCAGGGGTTCCGAAC
>NZ_JBARWZ010000010.1:0-68261 GCF_049647105.1 Actinophytocola sp. | reverse complement strand
TCGGCGGATCCCGGTGTTCGCTGGCAAGGCGCCGAAAGGTCCTCGTACCGGGTTGTACTTGGGCCTTTCGGCAACGCGGCCAGCGGGCGGCGGGGCCGTCGAGAATCGTGCCGTATCCGCCTGGACGGGGCACCAGATCACCCGGACCGTCCCGATCGGCGAGCGCGACCGCCGTCGCGATCGTGGCGTGGCCGCAGAACGGGACCTCCGCCAGCGGGCTGAAGTACCGAACGGTGTAATGCGGGCCGGAACCGCCGCAGACGAACGCTGTTTCCGAATAGTCCACCTCCGCGGCGATCCGTTGCATGTCGCTGTCGGACAACCCGGCGGCGTCGAGTACGACACCGGCCGGGTTGCCCGTCGCCGGATCCGTGGTGAAGGCGGCATAACGCAGAACCATGCCGCCATTCTGCGTCAGTACGGGAACTGGCGGCGGCCCCGGTTGACCGAGATCCACTTCAGCGTCGTGAACTCCTCCAGGCTCCAGTCGCCGTTGAGGCGGCCGAGGCCGGACTGCTTCTCGCCGCCGAACGGCACGATCGTCTCGTCGTGGATGGTCGCGTCGTTGACGTGGATCATGCCGGTGTGGATGCGTTTCGCCAGCTCGACGCCGTGGTCGAGGTCGCGGGTGTGGATCGCGCCCGACAGCCCGAACCGGGTGTCGTTGGCGATGTGGACCGCCTCGTCCTCGGTGTCGAACGGCACCAGGCACGCCACCGGGCCGAACAGCTCCTCCTGCATCACCGACATGTCCGTGGTCACGTCGGTCAGCACGGTCGGGTGGAACAGCGTGCCGTTCACCTCGCCGCGCAGCAGCGGCCGCGCGCCATCGTCGATGCCCTGCTCGACCAGCGCGGCCAGGTTGTCGGCCTGGCGCTGGTTGATGAGCGGGCCGACGATCGTGGCCTCGTCGCGCGGGTCGCCGACGGTCAGCGACGCCGCCTTCGCCACGAACCGCTCCGCGAACTCGTCGAACACGTCGCGGTGCACGAGCACCCGGTTGGCCGCCATGCAGATCTGGCCCTGGTGCGTGAAGCGGCTGAACACGGCCGCGTCCACCGCGAGGTCGAGATCGGCGTCCGGCAGCACGATCAGCGCGCTGTTGCCGCCCAGCTCCAGCAGCGGCTTCTTGAAGTTGCGGACCGCCACCTCGGCGACGTGCCTGCCGACCGCGGCCGAACCGGTGAACGAGATGACGCGTGGCACCGGGTGCTCGACGAACGCGTCACCGATCGCGGGGATCTCGGTGATCACGACGTTCAGCAGGCCCGATGGCAGGCCGGCGGCCTCGAAGATCTCGCCGATGAGCGTGCCGCCGACGATCGGGGTGTCCTCGTGCGGTTTGAGCACGACGCCGTTGCCCGCGCCGAGCGCCGGGGCGACGGATTTCATGCCGAGGAAGAACGGGAAGTTGAAGGGGCTGATGACCCCGACGACACCGACCGGCTCCCGGTAGACCCGGTTCTCCTTGTCGTCAATGGGGGACGGCAGGATCCGGCCCTCCATGCGCAGCGGGAAAGTCGCGGCCTCCTTGAGCATGTCGAGCACGAGGCCGATCTCGAAGTATGCCTTCAGCCGGGTTCCTCCGAGCTCGTCGATGATGATCTCGACGATCTCCGCGGTGTGGTCCTCGACGTACCGGACCGCCCGCTCGAACACAGCCCGCTTGGCGTAGGGGTTCACCCCGTCCCACACGGACTTGGCGCGCTTCGCGGCCTGGTAGGCCTCGTCGAGGTCCTCGACGCTCGCGCAGTTGAACTCCGCGATGGTCGATCCGTCGAACGGGTTGCGGTCCACCAGAACCTTGTCCATCGAACCGGTGCGCCATTCCCCGGCGATGAATTGCATGCTCCGCATGCACCTCATGTTCCCGTGACGATTTCCCCTGGCAAAGAAACGGCGGGTGTTCGTAACCCAATTGGTGTCTTTAATGGCAGGTGACCGGTAACTGTCACTAGATCAGGTCAATTGCCCCGCGCATTACCAATTATTTGCCACCCATTACACGCGATTCGGATCGAAACCCGCCGAGCGCAGCCAGTGGTCCGCCGCTTTCGCGGCACGCTTGAGCCCCGAGCGCTCACCGAGGTAGTCACCGGCGAGCCCGACGACCGGCACCATGCTCAGCGCGCGGTGATAGAACCGGCCGTGCGGCCGCTTGTCCAGCTCGTCCTGCACCGCGAGCAGCAGCCTTCCCTGCCGCCAGAACCACTTCGCCGCGGGCTTCAGCCCGACGCGGCGGCCCTCGGGTGGTTCCGGCGCCGTCTCGGGATCGTCAACGCCGTCACCGGCCGCGACTGCCGGGTCCAGATCGCGCTCGAACAGGATCGCGGCCAGCAGCCGCACCCGGGTCGCGCGGTCCTCGACACCGTGCTCACCAGCGATGGCGCACAACAGCATGCCCTGCCCTGCCGTGCCGAGCACGGCCTGCAACGGCAGCCGGTCGCCCAGCGCGCCCGCGAGCCCCGTGACCGACGCGGCGAGCGCGGTGAGCTTGCCGACCCTGTTCACCCACCAGTACACGCGCTGCTCGACGTCCATGCGCGCCCAGGACGCGGACCCCGGCCACCGCACCTCGACGAGCCGCCCCCGCACCTTGCGCAGCAGGTTCTGGTCGACCTCGGGGTCGTCGGGCGCGACGTCGGCGTCGATGTCCCGCAGTCGCGGCAGCACGGGCTCACACCCGCGGACGAACGTCCGCAGTACGGATGCGATTCGCTCGTCGGTGATGGGGTCGGCCACCAAGCCGGGGTACCCCGATTCTTGTGCGTGACACCACTCGCACCACCGGGTGCGATTCCCGACTCGATCGGGTGGCGACCGTTCCGCCGCCACCTGGTCACGTGGCAGCGTCGGGGTACATGAAACGGATCGCCGCGCTGGTCGCGGGCTTGCTGCTGGTGACTTTCGGCCTCGCGCCGCCCGCGCAGGCCGCCCCGCGCTCCCTCACCGAGTGCTCGGCGGAGCCCTACGAGGGGGACACCCGCCTCGGTCCGGAGAAGCTGCCGAGATTCGGGCATGTCGCAGCCCAGTTGTCCAGGTACAGCCGCACCGGACACCGCCCAGTGGACATGTTCCTGAGCCGCTTCTACGACGAGGTCGAGGGCGGCTGGCACTACCCACCCGGCGACGGGTACGCCATCGGGCAGGACGGCGAACCGGTGAAGTGGGAGCAGAGGCTGGATCGCGGCCGGCTGATCGACCGGTACGGCAGCGAGTACGGCGGGTTCCTCGCCCCGGCCGGGTTGCCGTACACCAAGCGGTCGATCCCGCCGTCGGACCTCGTCGGCATCCCGGCCGAGGGCTGCAACTACTTCCGGTACGTGGTGCTGCGGCCGTTCGACGTGTGGGCGGGGCTGGTCGCGCCCTGGTTCTTCCAGTCCGGCGGCGGGCTGCGGTTCCAGCTGTCGGGCACGTTCGTGCCCGGCTCGCCCGACCGGCTGAGCGTGCTGTGGCTGGTGGACTACGGCTACCTGGGCCGCGTGGTGTCCCCGTCAACGCCGTCCAGGTAGACCCAGCGGCCGCCGGACTTCGTGAACCGGCTCAGCTCGTGCAGCACCCCGGTGTGCGTGGAGTGCCGGTAGTGCGCGCGGAACTCGACGGTGCCCTCGGCGTGCAGCAGTCCGCCGCCGGTGGTGCCGACGATCTCCAGTCGCACCCAGCGCTGCGCGGGGTCGAGGTTGACGGTGCCGGGCCGGGTGTCCGGGTGCCAGCTGTGCAGCAGGTAACCGGCGTTGCCGGTCGCGAAGGCGCTGTAGCGGGACCGCATCAGCGCTTCCGCGGTCGGCGCGGTCACGGCGCCGGAGTGCACGCGGCCACAGCACTCGTCGTAGGGGAGCGGTGTCCCGCACGGGCACCGGTTCGTCGCGGTGGGCAACTGGTCCGCCTCCCCGGGATCAACGTGTCGGTAGCGTCCCAGCAAACCAGACACTGGAGGACCTGCTCGCCCATTCTCCTGCGATCCACGATCGGGTGAGTACCCGGGTGTCAGGCGACCGCGGCCGGAATGCCGAGCAGCTGCCGGATCTCCCGGACCGCGGCACGCCCGGCCCGGTTCGCGCCGACCGTGCTGGCCGACGGGCCGTAGCCCACCAGGTGCAGGCGCGGGTCGGCGACCACCCGCGTGCCGTCCATGACGATGCCGCCGCCGGGTCCGCGCAGGTTCAGCGGGGCCAGGTGGTCGAGGGCGGCGCGCCAGCCCGTGCACCACAGGATCACGTCGACGGCCAGCGTCGTGCCGTCCGACCACGCCACCCCGCCCGGCACCAGCCGATCGAACATGGGACGCCGTTTCAGCAGGCCTTTCCCCTGTGCCGCCACGACCTCCGGGGTCAGCGACAGCTCGGTCGCGGCGACCACGCTCTCCGGCGGCAGCCCGGCCCGGACGCGTTCGTCGACGCGGGCGATGATCTCCCGGCCGTACTCGTGGGTGAACGGCCCGGTGCGGAACCGCGGCGGCTTGCGGGTGACCCAGAACGTCTCGGCGACCTCGGCCAGTTCCAGCTGCAGCTGCACCGAGGACGTGCCGCCGCCCACGACCAGCACCCGCTTGCCCGCGAACTCGTCAGGGCCGCGGTAGTCGGCGGTGTGGAGCGCGATGCCGTCGAACCGGCCGGGGTAGTGCGGCCAGAACGGTCGCGTCCAGGTGCCGGTCGCGTTGATCACCGCGCGGGCCGCGACACCGCCGTCGGAGGTAGCCACTTCGAGGCGTTGCCCCAGGTCGCGCACCGAGGACACGGTCACCGGCCGACGCACGTCGAGGTCGTGGTTCCGTTCGTAGGCGGCGAAGTACGCGGGCACGGCGGTCGCCGCCCGCTCGCCGGGTGCCGGCGGGGTGAACCGCATGCCGGGCAGGTCGAAGATGCCGTGCACGGTCGCCATCCGCAGCGTCGGCCAGCGGTGCTGCCACGCGCCACCCGGCGCGGGGTTCGCGTCCAGCACGACGAAGTCCATCCCGGCGCGCCGCAGGAAGTACGCGCTGGACAGCCCCGCCTGCCCGGCCCCGATCACCACCACGTCCGACTCCAGCATGCCACGCACAACATCGGCGGCGGCCAGGACATTTCGCGTCCGGCCCGGATCACACCGGCGTCGTCACGTGTCTCGGTTGCTCAGTGTCGACAGGAGACGAAATCCGGCGACTCGCAAACCGCACACAGGCCATTGTGGTCGAGTATGGTTCGCATTCCGTGGGCGGCACAACGGAAACGGTGGAATGACCCCATGGTCGCACTGACCATCACGATCGGTGCCGCGGTACTCGTCGTACTCGTCTTCTACGCTGTTCGCGCGCTGCGCGGGGCCGCCGGCAAGATCGACCAGATCCTCGAGGAGGAGCTGGACCGCCCCGACGAGGAGTGATGCGTCACGCGGCGTCCTCGGGCAGAGTGTGCACATGGCAAATCAGGCACAGATCGGTGTCACCGGGCTTGCGGTCATGGGCCGCAACCTGGCCCGCAACCTCGCGCGGAACGGCTTTTCCGTCGCGCTGCACAACCGCACGCCTGCCCGCACCCGCTCGCTCGTCGAGGAGCACGGTGACGAGGGAGTCTTCGTGCCGGCCGAGTCGGTCGCGGACTTCGTGGCCGCGCTGGAGCGGCCGCGGCGCATCGTGATCATGGTCAAGGCTGGTGCGCCGACCGACGCGGTGATCGAGGAGCTGATCCCGCTCCTCGACGTGGGTGACATCGTCATCGACTGCGGCAACGCACACTTCGCCGACACGCGGCGGCGCGAGGCCGAGCTGCGCGAGCACGGCCTGCACTTCGTCGGCGCCGGCGTCTCGGGTGGCGAGGAGGGTGCGCTGCTCGGGCCGAGCATCATGCCCGGCGGCTCGAAGGAGTCCTACGCGACGCTCGGCCCGATGTTCGAGAAGATCGCCGCGCAGGTCGACGGCACCCCCTGCTGCACGCACGTCGGCCCGGACGGTGCGGGTCACTTCGTCAAGATGGTGCACAACGGCATCGAGTACGCCGACATGCAGCTCATCGCCGAGGCGTACCACCTGCTGCGCGACGGTCTCGGCGCGTCGCCGAAGGAACTGGCGGAGATCTTCGCCGAGTGGAACTCCGGTGACCTGGAGTCGTTCCTCATCGAGATCACCGCGGAGGTCCTCGGCCACGTCGACGCCGCGACCGGCAACGCGTTCGTCGACGTCATCGTCGACCAGGCCGAGCAGAAGGGCACCGGTCGCTGGACCGTGCAGACCGCGCTCGACCTGGGGGTGCCGGTGACCGGCATCGCGGAGGCCACGTTCGCGCGGGCCCTGTCCGCGCACCCCGAGCAGCGCGTCGCGGCGCAGAAGGCACTGCCCGGCCCCGGTTCGGTGCCTCGTGCCGACCGCGAGACGTTCGTCGACGACGTCCGCAAGGCGCTGTACGCGTCGAAGGTCGTCGCGTACGCGCAGGGCTACGACCAGATGGCCGCCGCGAGCGCGGAGTACGACTGGGACATCGACCTCGGCGCGATGGCCACGATCTGGCGCGGCGGCTGCATCATCCGCGCCCGGTTCCTCGACCGCATCAAGGAGGCGTACGCCGACGCGCGGCCGGAGTCGTTGCTGGTAGCGCCGTACTTCCGGGACGCGGTCGCGGAGGGCCAGGAGTCGTGGCGGCGGGTCGTCGTGCACGCGGCGCAGGCTGGCATCCCGACGCCCGCCTTCTCCTCGTCGCTCGCGTACTACGACGGCCTGCGCACCGAGCGGCTGCCCGCCTCGCTGATCCAGGGCCTGCGCGACTTCTTCGGCGCGCACACCTACCGGCGCGTCGACAAGGACGGCACGTTCCACACCATGTGGGGCGAAGACAGGCGTGAAGTAGACGGATAGTGCAGGGAGATCCAGACCCTCGCCACCACCTGCCCGCGACCGTCCACCTCAAGCACCACCGCAGCGGTGTGATCCTCATGGATGAAGCGGATGTGTGGCTGACTACAAGACCACGGCGGAGACCATCCGCCGGGAGGCGACGAGCCCGGCCGACAACGCCAAGCTCATCGCTGATGCCATCCCGAACAACAGCTTGGAGACGACATCTTGACCGTATCTCAGGACACCACGACGTGGCGCAAGTCGACGCGTTCCGAGCAGCAGGGCGCGTGCATCGAACTCAGCAACACCGGGACTGTCCGCGACAGCAAGAACCCGGGCGGCCCTCACCTCGATCTGCCATGGCAGTCGTTGATCGCCGCCGTGCGAGACGACCGCCTGTCCCGCTGAACACCTGAACTGCTTTGCTGCGTCCAGGCGAACTAACCCTGCGGCGGCTCGTGCTGTTCCTGTCACCGCTGACCGTGGTGACAGGGACGAACGGCGCGGGCCGCCACGCGGCGGTCACTGGCCCCGCTGTTCCTCGTCCTTGATCTGCTTCTCCATGGCCTTCCCCAGCTCCATGACATTCTTCGCCTGCTTGGTGTCGCCGTTCTTGGCCGAGTCCAACGCGAGCATGCGCAGTGTCTCCAGCCGTTCCTTGTCGCCCGGCTTCATCTGCACGTCCTTCCTTCTTTTGGTCGCGTCGTCGCGCGATATCTTCAGGTCCACCGGTACCGCTCCCCGTGCTGGTCGGCGAGGTCCCCGCCGTGGATCAGCAGGCAGGCGAGGCACCGCTTCGCTCCCGGCAACGGGTCGATCAACCGTGACGTCGGCGCGCAATGTCCGCAGACCGCCTCCGACGACACCTCCCCTAACTCGCGGTGCGCATGGACGAAGTGGTCCCACGGCGACTGCCGCCACAGCAGGTCACCAGGCCAGGCAGGGTCGGAGTGTCTGCCCATCACATGCCTCCGTTGGCGGGCGTGACGGGCGCGGCAGGTCGGGGGTCAGCCGCGCCCGTCATGGCATACGGGGCCGGGGGTGATGTGGCGGGTACGACGCGGTCGCCGACATCACCCCCGGCCCGTGGGGGCAGCGCGCGTGGGGGAGGTGCAGCGCTGCCCACTTCGGAGTCGCCGGGGACGACACGGCCGAGACTCCGAAGACTCTCTTCAAGATCGCGGTGGAAGCGGGTTGTGTCCCGTTCCACTGCCCGCTGGAGCAGCAACACGCACTCGCCGCCGAAGATCACAAGACAGGTGAAGACAGCCCATCCGGCCTGCTCTGGTGTCATGGCTGCCTCCTTGTGCCCAGCCACACCAGCCCGCCGAGCACGACGAACGCGGCGGCAACACACAGCCAAGGAAGCAGCCAGGAAGGCATTACTCGGCGCCCCTGCGTATCGCCTCAAGCACCGCGTTCCAAAGTGTCTGCTGCAACGCCTGCGCCTCAGCGGTGCTGTAGGTGGCGACGTCACCAGGCGGGTTGAGAACGCCGATCCGATGGTTGTCCGTGAGAAACACCCTCGACATCGCAGGCCGCTCGAACACGTCCTTGCACGTCTGCTCCTGCTTCCACGGCTCCGTCATGCCCCGCCTTCCCAGAGGTATCGTGTGTGGAACATCCGATAATGACTGGCACGTTCCAAGTGTGAGTGGAACGTGCCAGTTACGCAAGGCGAGAACGCAAGGAATTCCCGATGTCTGTCCGTGACGGCTCTCGGTTAGGGTGAGGCAATGGCGACCAGTTGGCGCGCTCGAGCACTCAAGGCGGCACTGCGAAGTGCCCTCGCTGAGTCCGGCATGTCCGCTCGCGAAGTCGCACGCCAACTCGACATTTCACACACGAAGGTCAACCGGTGGCTCGACGACGGCGAACGCGCACCCGACGTCACCGACACCGCATCGTTCCTCGCCCGCATCAACGTCACCGGACCGGAACGCGACCGCATCCTGTCCATCGCACGCGGCGCGGAAGCCGAAACAGACTGGCTGGTCGCCGGACCTCCCGGCATCAACCCCGTGCTCGCCTCGGTGCTCGAGTGCGAACGGCACGCCTCCCGGATCTTCGAGTTCCAACTGGTGTGGTGGCCGGGCCTGCTGCAATGCAGCGACTACGGGCGCGCTCTGATCAGGGCAGGCGAAACCACGATCACCGGCGCCGACCTCGAGTCCCGCGTGATGATCCGCACGGCGCGCCGCGACGTCCTCACTCGCCGCACATCCACCGTCCGCCTGGACGCGGTGGTCGGGCTGCCTGCCATTCACGGCATGTTCGGCGGCACCCTGGTCAGGACGGCGCAGCTCGAGCATGTCCGCGATCTCACCAACCTCAAGAACGTCACGTTGCAGGCCATCGACGTCGGCACGGTGTGGACGCCGGGCAGCTCATTCATCGTCTACGAGTTCGAGGACTTGCCGACCACGGTGTTCATGGAGAACCACCGATCGTCGGCGTTCATCGTCGAAGACGCGGACGTCCGCGCCTACCAGGACACGGCGGACCAGCTCCGCCGGGAAGCGATGAGCCCGGCCGACACCGCCAAGCTCATCGTCGATGCCATCCCGAACAACAGCATGGAGATGACGGAGTGACCGTACCTCTTGACCCCGTTAGGTGGCGGAAATCGCCACGGTCCGAGAAAGACGCGTGCATCGAACTCGGAAACGCGGGTGGTGTCCGCGACAGCAAGAACCCGAGCGGACCTCGTCTTGAACTGTCGTGGCAGTCGTTGATCGCCGCTGTGCGAGACGACCACCTGTCCCGCTGAACACCGGAACTGCCCGCGCCCCCAGAGCCTCTCCTGGTTCTGGGGGCGCTTTGCTGCGTCCAGGAGACCTAACCCTGCGGTGGCTGCGGCGGGTACTGGTAGTACCCGCCCGGCTGGTGGTAGCCGGGCGGGGGCGCGACCGGCGGCGGGGGCCTGCGGCCGCGATGCCACAGCCACACCATCAGCCCGGCCAGCAGCGCCGCGACGGCCACGGCCACGATCACGACCATCCCGTTGGACTCGTTGCCCTCGTGGACCACGTCCAGGCTCTCGGGGCGCTCGCCGAACCGCCTCGTCAGCTCGTCGGCGGAGGCGTCGAGCCGGACCTCGCCGTTCATGGAGATCTTCAGCTGGTCGAAGTCCGCCGGGTACTTCGTCCACACGACCTCGGCGACCTTCTCGGCATCCTCGTCGGTCGGTACCGCGTCGGGCATCGACACCCCGACACTCAGCACGGTGAAACCGTTGGTGGTGTTGTGGTTGATGTTCGCCGCGTCGTACCCCGCCGAGTCGAGGTCCTCACGCAGCTGTCCGAGATCGGCCAGCGCGGCGCACCCGGCCAGCGCCAGTACGCACACGAGCAGTCCGGCGAGCGCGGCTCTGGCCATGGGTGCCTCCCGATAGGACGGTGAGAACCGCAGTATCACCCGTTCCAGCCTCCGACGAGCGCGTATTGCTCTACTTTCAGCCTCGTGATGGAGAACTGGCACGTGCTCCTTGAGGAGACGGTCGGCTGGGGACGGGACTCCTACCGCTGGCAGCTGACGAAGGTGACCCTGTGCGAGGACCGTGACGACGCACGCAAGCGGGCGTACGCGCTGGCGAAGGAGTACCAGCCGGAGCACCCGATGTCACCGCGCGGCAGGCGCGTCTTCCAGGTCGGCAACGACACGTGGGTGGTCCAGGTTCCCGGCGCGACGTCGGACTACCACTTCCGCGTGTCCGTGGCGCTCCTGGTGGCGGAGTTCGACAAGAAGGGCAACTTCGGAGCGTCCTAGGGCCGGGCTCATGATCGGGCTCATGACCGGGGTTATGTTCGGGCTCGCGATAGGGCTCTCGTCCGGGCTCGCTGGAACTCGCTATGTCGCCTTTCTGCTTTGCGCCAGGCGACCGTTCATGCCCCAGTCTCTGCCGTGGCGGCTCGGCCGGTACCTCGACTGGTGCTGCCACGTCGGCTTGATCCGCCAGGCTGGGATCGGCTACCAGTTCCGTCATCGAGAAATACAGCACTACCTCGTTCACTCCGATCCCCAGTCTGCTCCAATCAGCATCCACCGATGACCTCCCCGGGTGGCGGGGAAGGCTGCGTCTGGCTGGCTGGCGGCGCACCAGACGATGAACTGGCGGGCAGATGCTCGATCAGGGCGCCACGACATCGAGACCCGGTGCCCACACTGAGCGACGCGTGTCGCTCGCTTGGCGATGAGCCCGATGTCGACCGTGCACTACGCAGACGTGCCGATGCGACGCGCGAAGGCGTGCAGGCCAGGCAGGGCCTGGGGGGTTGGATGGTGCAGCAGACTGGCGGTGATCTGCTGGATGGGCGCGCGGTATCGAACTTCGTCGGGTGCGGCGTGTTCGGCAGCGAGCAATGCGCGGTAGCACTTCTCGGGTTTGCCCCACTCGTGGAACGAGCGCGCGATGTTGGACCAGTAGCGAGCACGCTGCTCGGCCAGGGGGATCGTGTTCGGATCCACGTGGCGAGCCGCGTCAATGGCGGTGCCGTAGTCGCCGAGTACGCGGGCGATGCTGATCCGGTACACACCGACACCGTTAGTGTCGAATGCGGCGAATCGGGTAGCGGGGTCAGTGCCGACCTGCCTAGCCGCGTCGGCCGCTTCGCCGATCAGCGCGTGCGCGGTGTGCCGGTCGCCGTCGACGGCCGCGGTGTAGGCGGCCGTGGAGAGCAAGGACCCGTAGGCCGCGAAGAAATCCGGGCCTCGGCGCAGATCGGGTTGCATGCCGGCGGCAGTGTCCAAGACCAGGCGCTGGGCTGTGCTGGCGTGACCTGCGCGACGCAGCACGATCGCCCATTGTCGGGCGGCAGCGGCTTGGGTGAGCGTGTCGCCGCTGTCCTGTGCGGCCTGGGTGGCTCGGTCGGCGGTAGTCCAGGCGAGCGGGTCATTGCTGACCTTGATCATGAGTTCGCTGGTGATGATGTGCAACTCGGCGAGCTGTCCCTTCACAGCGGCCTGACCATGGGCAACGCTGGTGGCATGTGTGGCTGCGGCGATGGGCAGAAGGTCCAGCAGTTGCACGGCTGCCTCGGCGTAGCGGCCTGCGTAGAACGTGGCTCGCACGTGGGCGACTGCCTGGCGCAGACGTTGCGGATCGACCGGAACACCGGCGCCGGTCAGTGGGGCGAGCAGGGCGTCCTCGAGCGCGCGAACCGGATCGCTCGGACGGGTTGACAGAGCGAATGGGACACCCAGAATTGAGGTGCCCGCCAGCCCGGTCAGTCCTGCCAGCAGTGCGCGACGTCGCATAGGGTCGCTCTCCTCGTCCGGCATCTGGATGACGCTGACCCTAGCGGTGGATCGGCGTCGCTGCCCGGCTGGCGGTGGCGTGTCGACCAGTCCCAGGACTTGCGGCGGGATCTGTAGGGCCTCGGCGAGGAGACGAAGGACGCGGACGTTGGTGAGGGGCTGCTTCCCCCGTTCCATACGCGACAGCGTCGCCGTGGAGTAGTCGCACAGCTGGGCGAGCTGAGCGAGGGTGAGGTGATTGGCTACGCGCAGGGCGCGCACGATCGCGCCGAGGTCGCCGGAGGCGACAGCGGCGCTGACCGCCTCGGTTCGCCATATCCCACTGGTCGGGTCCATCGCGACATACCTCGCTCGGGGCCGGAACCTTTGAGCGTAGCCATCTGGTCACAGCGGGTGCTAGCCGCTTTGCGCAGCACGCAAACCCGTTTCCGACTCCTGCAAGGCTCATTGCCGCCCGGCCCTCACGGGTCGTCTCCTGGGACTGCCGAAGCAGCCTGTCGTCCCTGCTGCGGCGATGGAGGACACGATGACCAGTCCTGCACACGACTCGACACTGGCCGCTCCTGTCGAGCTGACCGCCGCCGAGCTAGACCGCGCCGACCTTCTCCATGTCGCGGGCAGCGCCCAGATCAGCCGTTACGCGATATTCGTACCCACCGACGCGACGGGGACGCCCCGCCCGATCACCATCGGCGCAGGAGCGAGGATCGGCCCCTTCGCCGTGCTCCACGGCGGAGTGACGCTCGGCGCGCAGGCCCGCGTCGAGGAGCACACGATCGTGGGTAAGCCCGAACTCGGCTACGCGGTGGGCCGCGTCTATCCCGGCGCTGGAGGCAACTCGTTGATCGGCGAGGGCGCTGTGATTCGCTCCTGCGCAGTCATTTACGCCGACGTCCAGATCGGTGTCAACGCCCTGGTCGGCCACAGCACACTACTGCGGACCAACGTGCAGGTCGGCGCAGAGACCCAGCTCGGGCACCACCTGACCGTGGAACGGGCGACAAGTATCGGCCGGGAGGTGCGCTGCTCGCCAGGCTCGCACATCACCAGCTCTGCTGTCCTGGCCGACCGCGTGTTCCTCGGGGCCGGGGTTCGCACGATCAACGACAAGACCCTCACCTGGCGACACCCTGCCCGGCTGTCAAGCCCCGGGTTTGGTGGAGACTGGATTATCTGGTTTCCAGGGTTGCGGTGACGGGGTGGGTCATCGCGTGTAGTGCCTCATGCTCGGTGGGTGGGAGGTGTCCCAGTTCGCCGTGGAGGCGTCGGTTGTTGTACCAGTCGATGTACTCGACGGTCGCGATCTCGAGGTCGTCGATCCCTTGCCAGGGGCCTTTGTTGCGGACCAGTTCGGCCTTGTACAACGAGTTGAACGCTTCGGCCATGGCGTTGTCGTAGGAATCTCCTTTGCTGCCAACGGATGCGACCGCGTCGGCCTCGTCGAGGCGTTGGGTGTAGCGCACGGCCCGGTACTGCACGCCGCGGTCGCTGTGATGCACCAGGCCCGTGAGGTCGGCGCCGTCGGCGTGGCGGCGCCAGATCGCCATCTGCAGCGCGTCGAGGGCGAGGTCGGTGTAGAGGCTGGTGGCGACTTGCCAGCCGACGATCATCCGGGAGAACACGTCGAGCACGAACGCCGCGTAGACCCAGCCGGTAGTGGTGCGCACGTAGGTGATGTCCGCGACCCACAGCTCGTTGGGCCGCGTGGCCGTGAAGTCACGTTCCACCAGGTCAGTCGGCCGTCCGGTCTCCGGCGCCGGCCGCGTGGTGCGCGGAGACTTGTCCCGCACCAGGCCCCGCAGCCCGATCTCGCGCATGAGTCGCTCGACCGTGCACCGCGCCACCTCCACGCCTTGCCGGTTCAGCTCTGCCCACACCTTCCTGGCCCCGTAGACGCCGTAGTTGTCCTCGTGCACCTGCTCGATCTTCACAGCCAGTTCCCGGTCCCGGGCCGTACGAGCGGACTCGGGGCGGGTCTTGGCGGCGTAGTAGGTCGACGGTGCGATCGCGGCGGGCGTGTCGTTGAGCGCCTCCAGGATCGGCTGGACACCGTGGGTCTCCCGCTGGGAGTCGACGAACTCGACCTTCATCGCGACGGACGGTCCAGCTCCGCTGCGAAGAAACTGGCCGCGGACTTCAAGATCTGGTTCGCCCGCCGCAGCTCACGCACCTCACGTTCCAACTCAGCGATCCTGGCCGCCTCGGCCGAGGTCGTCCCCGCCCGCACCCCACCATCGGTCTCGGCCTGCTTCACCCACGTCCGCAACGCTTCAGGGTGCACACCGAGCTGGTCGGCGATCCGCTTGATCGCCCCACCAGCCGACGCCGGATCCCGACGCGCCTCGACCGCCAGGCGCGTCGCCCGCTCACGCAGCTCGTCCGGGTACTTCCGTGGTGCCGCCATAACAGTCGATCCTCCGGGTGTTCGATGTCTCCATCAAACCCGGGGCGGGACAGGGTTCTCCCTCGGACTGCCACCCCGGGAGGCAGCTTCGGCAACGTCCCACAATCGGCGAGCCCGAAGTGCCGCACCAGGAACTGATCATCGTGTGGGGTGTGGTGGCGCGCGAGCGACTGGTAGATAACCAAATGACGACCTATACGGAACCGGTCACCACTCGTTTGGGTGAACCTCAGGCGATCACACCGCCAGGGTAAGCCGCGACACCGGCATCACCAGCGGTTTACAGCGCGTCGGTCCAGGCTTTGCCGGTGCGCTCGCCAGTGTCGGGTGTCGCCATGCAGTTGTCCTCCGGTAAGGGCACCCAGTAGATGCCGGTGCTAGCGCCGTTCCAGTTGAACTCATGCACGTGTGACTATATGTTGTGGTCATGGGCCACGGACACGGGCATGGCATGCCCGCGAGCGCTTCCGGCAGGCATGCGGGCCGGCTGGCCGCCGCGTTCACCGTCACGGCGGTGTTCATGGTGGTCGAGGTCGTGACCGGCATCGCCACCGGCTCGCTGGCGCTGCTCTCCGACGGCGCGCACATGGTCACCGACGTGCTCGGCCTCGGTCTCGCGCTCGCCGCGATCCTGGCCGCGCGGCACGTCAGCCGGTCGGCCGACCGGACGTTCGGGCTATACCGCGCCGAGGTGCTGGCGGCGCTGGCGAACGCCGTGCTGCTGTTCGGCGTCGCCGGATATGTGCTTTTTGAAGCAATCGAGCGGTTCTCGTCGCCGCCGGACGTGCCTGGACTGCCGGTCGTGGTGGTGTCGCTGCTCGGCCTCGCGGCCAACGTCGTGGCGTTCCTGCTGTTGCGGCAGGGGGCCTCGGAGAGCCTGAACGTGCGTGGGGCGTACCTCGAGGTCGTCGCCGACATGATCGGGTCGATCGGGGTACTGGTTTCCGGGTTGGTGACGCTGCTGTTCGGGTGGCGGTATGCCGACCCGGTGCTCGGTGTCGCGATCGGGCTGTTCGTGCTGCCGCGAACCTGGACCCTCGCCCGGCGGTCGCTGCGGATCCTGTTCCAGCACGCGCCGGAACGGGTCGACGTCGACGCGCTCACCGCGGCGCTGGCGGCCTTGCCCGGGGTCGGCGAGGTGCATGACGTCCACGTGTGGACCTTGACCTCCGGCATGGAGGTCGCTTCCGCGCATGTCACCATCGGGCCGGGCTGCGACCCGTCGGCGGCTCTCGCCGCGGCTCAGGAGTTGCTGGCTCGGGATTACCAGCTGGAGCACGCGACCGTGCAGGTGGAGACCAGCAGCGCATCGCCATCGTGCCGTGAACTGCAGTGGTGATGTTGCCGGATTGCCGTCGCTGAGCCTGGATCCACGCTGGTGTCCTCGCCGGAAGGGCAGGTCTCTGGGATGGCGGGCAGCCCCTCAGAGGTGGCGGACTGGCGCGATGTCCCGAAAGACGCAGGGCGTTGACCGTCCCAAAAGCTTTCGTGACATCAACTATGCCCCGAAAGCGTCTTTTGGGGCATGGGCATCGCGCCCTGCGGGGCGCGGGCTGAGGGCGCTACGGCGACGGGAGTGGCTGGGCGCCGCGTTCCGCCAGGTAGCTCTTCATGAGGTTGGCCTCGTTCTCCTGGCTTTGCACGATCTTGTCCGCCATGTTGCGGACGTAGCCCTTTGCCGCGTGTTCCGCCGCGTACTCGGCCATCTCCAGGCCGCCCTTGTGGTGGCGGAGCATGAGTTGCAGGAAGAAGACATCCAGCGCCTTGCCGGTCAGCTTGCGCAGTTTGTTCAGTTCCTCGCTGGTCGCCATGCCTGGCATGCGCTGTACGGAGCCGGTGGTCTTGCCGCCCTCACCGTTGCTGTGGGTGTGGGTGCCGCCCTCGCTCATCCACTCCATGTGCGCGGCGCCCGCGTCCGGCAGCTGTGGCTGGCCCCACACGGTCAGCCAGCCCGCCATCTCACTGGACTGCGCGAGCTGCGTGGACTCCACGTCGAACGCGAAGCCGCGCAGGATCGGGTCGGACGTGTTGTCCCGTTCGATGCCCGCCATCGTCACCGCCTGCAGGTGGTGGACCCGCATGTCCTGCGCGAACCCGACGTCGACCGAGTCGGCGGTCGGGAACGCGTCGTCGGTGTTCCTGGCGGTGCTGATCAGCATGCCGCCCGCCGCGCCCACCAGGAGCACGACGACCATGGCGGCGATCAGGATGAGCGTCCGGCTGGACGATGAAGAGCCGCCAGAGTCGGACGTCACTGGCTGGGTGGCGGCGTGGCCGCACCCGTGGCAGGCGGGGCCTCGCCCGTCGGGACCGGCTGCTGCGCGCCGCCCTGCTCCTCGTCGGCCGCGTCGGTCGCGCCCTTGCCGTCCATGGTGACCGTCTTCGGGTCGCCATCGACGGGCGGTTCCGCCACGAACGGCGGCGGGTTGGTCACGTCGAAGCCGGTGCCCTGCGCGTCACAACGGCCGCCAGGCTCGGGGTTCTGGTACTGGTTCTGCCGCAGCGACTTGATGAACTGGTCGACGCGCGGGTCGTTGACGTCCGACAGCTTGAGCTGGTGGCCCCACGACTGCAACGAGATCGGCTTGTCCAGGCCGGGGTAGGGCGACATCAGCATGTACGGCTGGGCCTCGACCTTCGCCTTCAGCGTGTCCAGCGCCTTGCCCTTGATCTTCTCCGGGTCGTAGGCGATCCACACCGAGCCGTGTTCGAGCGCGTGGACCATGTTCTCGGTGCGCACCGCGTTCGGGTAGACGGTGCCGTTGCACTCGGCCCACGCGTTGTCGTGCGGGCCGCCGAACGCCGGGGACTGGTCGTAGGCGACGCGCTGATCGCCGCTGATGTGCTGGCCGGGTTCGTAGGTCTTGCGGACCACGCCCTCGATGTTCACCGACGGGTCCTTGTTGTCGTCGGAGACGACCCACTGCTGCTTCTCGTCGATCTCCATGAAGGCGTAGGTGAACACGCTGCCCGCCAGCGCGATGATGGCGATGATCCCGATGATCATGCCCCACGGCTTGGGCTTGCGTGCGGTACCGACGACGGAACGCCGGGCCTTGTTGGCGCTGTTGCTCTTGCCCTTGGGCTTGCTGGCGCCCTTGCTCTTCGTTCCGCTGGACATGCCGGTCCGGTCCTCGTCTCAACTACAGGATCACAGGGGGTCTCCGACCGACCAGTGTAAGGACACCGTGTCAGGTGCGTGTCAACCGAGGGTGGTCAGCTGTCGCCGACCGGAGCCGCACCGGGGCCCGGCGGGCCATCCTCGAACGGGGGTGGGTTCGTCGCGTCGAACTGCTGGCCGGCCGAATCGCACGAAGCGCCCGGTTCCGGCGCCGTGTACTCGTTCTCCCGCAGCGCGGCGATGAACTGGTCGATCCGCTCGTCACCGGCGTCGTCGAGCTTGAGCTGGTGGCCCCACGCCTGCAGCGAGATCGGCTGGTCGAGGCCGGGGTAGGGCGACATCAGCAGGTACGGCTGGTTCTCGACGCGGCCGGCGAGCGACAGGAGGTCGTCACCGGTCACGTCGTCGGCGTTGTACGCGATCCACACGGCGCCGTGCTCGAGCGCGTGGACCATGTGCTCGTTGCGCACGGGGGTGTCGTAGACAACACCGTTGCAGGTCGCCCACACCTGGTCGTGCCTGCCGCCGTCCGGCGGGGCCTTCTCGTAGGCGACGCGCTGGCCCGGCTGGGCGTGCACCGCGTCGTACTCGGTGATGACGACGCCCTCGATGTCCTTCGAGGGGTCCTCGTTGTCCGGGCCAGGCACGAACTCGGGCCCGGCCGACTCGCGGGGAGCCGCCGATGACGGACCGGGATCACCGTTCCCGGCCGAACCCTCACCGGAGCGCGTCACCGTGCAACCGGCGAGTGAGACAAGGACAACAGCGATGGCAGTCACACTGCCGGCCCGGAATTCGATGGCCACCGCCTCCTCGAGAAGTCAGCATCCATCGTATGGCCGAGGCGACTCTATCGGGTCCGCACCCGCTACCTAGACTTGTCGGGGTGACTCCCGCAGCACTTGCCGATCTGGTCCGCTCCGTCGCGTCCGACGTGCTGACCAGCCGAGACCTGGATGTTTCCGCCCTGCCGCCCTCGGTGTCGATCGAGCGGCCGCGCAACCCGGAGCACGGGGACTACGCGACGAACCTCGCGTTGCAGGTCGCGAAGAAGCTCGGCGTGCCGCCGCGAGACCTGGCGAACTGGCTGGCCGAGGGCCTTGCGGGGCAGGACGGCATCTCCGGCGCCGAGGTCGCGGGCCCCGGTTTCCTCAACCTGCGGATCGCCGCGGCCGCGCAAGGCGACATCGTCAGGCAGGTGCTCGCGCAGGGCGAGACCTACGGCCACGGCGACCTGATGGCCGGTCGCAAGATCAACCTGGAGTTCGTCTCGGCGAACCCGACCGGCCCGCTCCACCTGGGCGGCACCCGCTGGGCCGCGGCCGGTGACGCGCTGGGCCGCGTGCTTTCCGCGCAGGGTGGCGACGTCACGCGGGAGTACTACTTCAACGACGCGGGCGCGCAGATCGACCGGTTCGTCCGGTCGCTGATCGCGTCGGCGAAGGGCGAGCCGCCGCCAGAGGACGGTTACGCGGGCTCGTACCTGTCGGACGTCGCGGCCGAGGTGCTGCGCAGGGAGCCGAGCGCGCTGTCCCTCCCGGCGGAGGAGAGCGCCGAGGTCTTCCGCAAGATCGGCGTCAACCTGATGTTCGACGAGATCAAGGCCGACCTGCACAACTTCCGCACCGACTTCGACGTGTTCTTCCACGAGGACTCGCTGCACAAGTCCGGGTCGGTCGAGCAGCTGGTGGAGCAGCTCAAGGAGAAGGACCACCTGTACTTCGCCGACGGCGCGTGGTGGCTGCGCACCACCGAGTTCGGCGACGACAAGGACCGCGTGGTCATCAAGAAGGACGGGCTGCCCGCCTACATCGCGGGTGACATCGCCTACTTCGCGGACAAGCGCGGGCGCGGCTTCGACCTGTGCATCTACATGCTCGGCGCGGACCACCACGGCTACATCGCCCGGCTGAAGTCGGCCGCGGCGGCGCTGGACGACGACCCGGCCACCGTCGAGGTCCTCATCGGCCAGATGGTGAACCTGGTCAGCGACGGCAAGCCGCTGCGGATGAGCAAGCGCAACGGGACGATCGTCACGATGAACGACCTGGTCGACGCCGTCGGCGTGGACGCGGCCCGCTATGCGCTCGTCCGGTCGTCGGCCAACGCCACGATCGACATCGACCTGAACCTGTGGACGCGGCGCACCAGCGACAACCCGGTGTTCTACGTGCAGTACGCGCACGCCCGGCTCGCCTCGCTCACCCGCAACGCCGCCGACCTGGGGCTGACCGTGCCGACCGAGGACACCGAACTGGACCTCGGCCTGCTCACCCACCAGCGCGAGGGGGAGCTGATCCGCACGATCGGCCAGTACGCGGAGGTCCTGCGCACGGCGGCCGAACTGCGGGAACCGCACCGGATCGCCCGCTACCTCGAGGAGCTGGCGGGGGCGTACCACAAGTTCTACGACGCCTGCCGCGTGCTGCCGCAGGGTGACGAGGAGCCAACGCCGCTGCACACCGCCCGGCTCGCCCTGTGCGCGGCGACGCGCCAGGTGCTGGCCAACGGCCTCGGCCTGCTGGCCGTCGACGCACCAGAACGGATGTAGGCCCGTGCGCGCACATCCGGCAGGACCCCGCCACGCGGATGTCATGCTGCCCAACAACACCGCGGGCCCGCAGCCGTCGAGCCCGGAGGACCTGGACCGGCTGGCGCCCGAGATCTGGCCCCGCAACGCCGCGCGTGACGAGGACGGCGTGGTCCGGATCGCCGGGGTCGACGTCCGCGACCTGGCCCGCGAGTTCGGCACGCCGCTGTTCGTGATGGACGAGGACGACTTCCGGTCCCGCTGCCGCGACCACGCCACCGCGTTCGGCGACCCTGCGCTCGTGCACTACGCGGCCAAGGCGTTCCTGTCCGTGCGGATCGCGCGGTGGGTGGCAGAGGAAGGCCTCTCGCTCGACGTGTGCAGCGGCGGCGAGCTGGCGATCGCGTTGCGCGCGGACTTCCCGCCGGAGCGGATCACCCTGCACGGCAACAACAAGTCGGTCGACGAGCTGACCGCCGCGGTCGAGGCCGGGGTGGGCACGGTCGTGCTCGACTCGTTCTTCGAGATCGCGAGGCTCGACCGGATCGCGCGGGACCGGGGCGTCACCCAGAACGTGCTGGTGCGGGTGACCGTCGGCGTCGAGGCCCACACCCACGAGTACATCGCGACCGCGCACGAGGACCAGAAGTTCGGCTTCTCCCTCACCGGTGGCGCGTCGGCCGAGGCGGTGCGGCGGGTGCTGCGTGCGCCGGGCCTGAAGCTCATCGGCCTGCACAGCCACATCGGCTCACAGATCTTCGACGCCAACGCGTTCGAGCTGTCCGCGCACCGCGTGATCGGCCTGCTCGCCGAGCTGCACAAGGAACACGGCGCCGACGCGATGGCCTCGGTCACCACCGTGGACCTCGGCGGCGGCCTCGGCATCGCGTACACGGCCGACGACGATCCGCCGCCGCCTGGCTGGCTGGCCGAGCAGCTGAAGAACATCGTGTCCAAGGAGGCCGAGCAGGCCGGGCTGGACATGCCGAGGATCGCGGTCGAGCCGGGCCGCGCGATCGTCGGCCCCGGCACGGTCACCGTGTACGAGGTGGGCACGACCAAGGACGTCGAGCTTGGCCACGGGTCCGCGCGCCGGTACGTGAGCGTCGACGGCGGCATGAGCGACAACATCCGCACCGCGCTGTACGACGCGCTGTACGACTGCAGGCTGGTGTCGCGGTCCAGCGCGGAGGGGGAGCGTGGCACGGAGGCCATGCTGTCCCGGGTCGTCGGCAAGCACTGCGAGTCCGGCGACGTGGTCGTGCGGGACTGCTGGCTGCCGGAGAACCTCACCCCCGGCGACCTGATCGCGGTCGCCGCCACCGGTGCGTACTGCTACGCGATGGCGAGTTCCTACAACCGCCTCGCGCGCCCGGCCGTGGTCGCGGTGCGCGACGGCGAGGCGCGCCTGTTGCTGCGCAGGGAGACGCTGGACGACCTGCTGCGGCTGGAGGTCTCATGAACGCGAGCCCAAAGCCCATCAGGGTGGCGATGCTCGGCTGCGGCACCGTCGGTTCGCAGGTGATGCGGATCCTGCACGAGCAGGGCGACGACCTCGCCGCCCGCATCGGCGCCCCGGTCGAGCTGACCGGGGTGGCGGTGCGCCGCCCGAACCGTCACCCTGACGTCCCGGCACAGCTGCTCACCACCGACGCGGAGGCACTCGTCGCGTCCGATGTGGACGTCGTGATCGAGGTCATCGGCGGCATCGACCCGGCGCGCGGGCTGCTGGTCTCCGCGCTCAGCAAGGGAAAGTCGGTCGTCTCCGCGAACAAGGCCCTGCTCGCGGAGCACGCGGCCGACCTGTTCGCGGCCGCCGAGTCCTCCGGTGCGGACCTCTACTTCGAAGCCGCGGTGGCAGGCGCGATCCCGCTGGTGCGCCCGCTGCGTGAGTCGCTCGCCGGTGACCGCATCAACCGGGTGATGGGCATCGTCAACGGCACCACCAACTTCATCCTGTCCGCCATGGACGCGACCGGCGCGAGCTACGCGGAGACCCTCGACGAGGCGTCCCGGCTCGGCTACGCGGAGGCGGACCCGACGGCCGATGTGGACGGTTACGACGCCGCGTCCAAGGCGGCCATCCTCGCCTCGATCGCCTTCCACACCAGGGTGACCGCCGCCGACGTGTACCGCGAGGGCATCGCCGCGGTCACCCCCGCCGACATCGCCGCCGCGAAAACCCTTGGCAGGACGATAAAACTGCTCGCCATCTGCGAGCGCATCGGGAACGACGGCGGCGGCAGCGTCGCGGTCCGCGTGCACCCGGCGATGATCCCGCGCACGCACCCGCTCGCGAGCGTCGGCGGCGCGTTCAACGCGGTGTTCGTCGAGGCCGACGCGGCGGGCTCGCTCATGTTCTACGGCCAGGGCGCTGGTGGCGCGCCGACCGCGAGCGCCGTGCTCGGTGACCTCGTCGCGGTGGCACGCAACAAGGTCAGCGGGGGACGGGGCCCTGGGGAGTCCTCCTACGCCGCGCTGCCCATCCAGCCGATCGCCAAGGTGAACACCCGCTACCACATCAGCCTCGACGTGGCCGACCGCGCCGGTGTGCTGTCCTCGGTCGCGTCGGTGTTCGCCGAGCACGACGTGAGCATCGCGGCCGTGCGCCAGCAGGGCCGGGGCACCGACGCGAGCCTGGTGATCGTGACGCACTACGCGCCGGACGAGGCGCTGCGGTCCACTGTGGACAAGGTGGCCGGCCTGCCGTCGGTGCACGAGGTCGCCAGCGTGATGCGGGTCGAAGGAGAATCACCATGACACCTCAGGCGAGTCTTGGCGTGCGCCCGGCGTGGCCGGGCGTCATCGCCGCCTACGCCGACCGGATCGAGCTGCCGGCGGGCGCCAAGCCGGTGACGCTCCAGGAAGGCGGCACCCCGCTGGTCGAGGCGCCGCACCTGTCGGAGCTGACCGGCTGCCAGGTTTACCTGAAGGTGGAGGGCGCGAACCCGACGGGCTCGTTCAAGGACCGCGGCATGACCGTCGCGATGACCTACGCGCTCGCGTCCGGGGTGGCGGGCGTGATCTGCGCGTCCACCGGCAACACGTCCGCGTCCGCCGCCGCCTACGCCGCCCGCGCCGGCCTCACCTGCGCCGTCCTCGTGCCGCGCGGCAAGATCGCGAAGGGCAAGTTGGCCCAGGCCGTCGTGTACGGCGCGCGGATCCTGCAGATCGACGGCAACTTCGACGACTGCCTCGAACTGGCCCGCAAGACCGCCGTCGAGTACCCGATCGAGCTGGTCAACTCGGTCAACCCGGTGCGGCTCGTCGGCCAGCAGTCCGCCGCGTGGGAGATCTGCGACACGCTCGGCCGCGCCCCCGACATCCACTGCCTCCCGGTCGGCAACGCGGGCAACATCACCGCGTACTGGAGCGGCTACCGGGCCTACGCCCGCGACGGTGTCGTGCCCGCGGTACCCAGGATGTTCGGTTTCCAGGCGGCGGGCGCCGCGCCGCTCGTGCACGGCAAACCGGTCAAGGAGCCGGACACCATCGCGACCGCCATCCGCGTCGGCAACCCCGCGTCGTGGACCGGCGCGATCGCCGCCCGCGACGAGTCCGACGGTCTCATCGACGCGGTCACCGACGAAGAGATCCTGGCCGCGTACCACCTGCTCGCCCGCAGGGAGGGGGTGTTCGTGGAGCCCGCGTCCGCCACCAGCATCGCCGGGCTGCTGGCCGCCTCGGCCGACGGCCGCATCCCGAAGGGGTCGCTCGTGGCCTGCACGGTCACCGGCCACGGCCTGAAGGACCCGGACACCGTGCTCGCCGAGATGGCGCCGGTGGAGGCGATCCCGGTGGAGCCGCACGCGGTCGCGTCCGCACTCGAACTGACATGAACGGGTCGTCCGTCAGGGTCCGGGTGCCCGCGTCCACCGCAAACCTCGGCCCCGGTTTCGACGCGCTCGGCATGGCGCTCGGCCTGTACGACACCGTCGAGGTGACCGTGACCGGCGGAGATGTCCAGGTCGAGGTCACCGGCGAGGGCGCGGCCGAGGTGCCGACGAACGAGGAGCATCTCGTCGTGCGTGCGCTGCGTGCCGGTGTGGACGCGCTCGGTGTCGCGCTGCCCGGGGTGTCCCTGCGGTGTCACAACGCGATCCCGCACGCACGCGGCCTCGGCTCGTCGGCCGCCGCGATCGTCGCGGGCGTCGCCGCGGCGTACGGGCTGGCCGGGAGGGAGCTCGACGGGGATGCGCTGCGGCTCGCCGCCGAGTTCGAGGGGCACGCCGACAACGTGGCCGCTTCCCTGTACGGCGGCCTGGTTCTGGCATGGTCGGAAGGAACCCGGTTCCGGGCCGTGCGTCTCGAACCGCACCATGACCTCGCGCCGGTCGTGCTGGTTCCCGGCACGCGGTCCGCGACATCGGTCACGCGTGGGTTGCTTCCCGGCAACGTTCCGCACTCCGACGCCGCCTTCGTCGCGGGTCGCTGTGCGCTCGCCGTGCACGCACTGACCGCCCGGCCCGACCTCCTGCTGCCGGCCACAGAGGACAGGCTGCACCAGGACTACCGCGAGAAGGCGTGGCCGGACACCATGCGGATGGTCCGTGAACTCCGGGAGAACGGTGTGCCCGCAATGGTTTCCGGCGCCGGCCCGACCGTGTTCGCGCTGCCGCCCCTCGGCGCGCTCCCGTCTGGAGTCGACACCGCGGGCTTCACCGTGTGTGCGCTTCCAGTCGACCGGACGGGTGTCACGGTCGTGCCGAACGGGTCGATCGGAACAAACGCCAGGTAGTCCACGTTGTGGGGTTGTGCCACGCCGGGTAGCCCCGGTTGTTGCACGCCTGAGGGTGTGCGTCTACCCTCAGGGGCGTTCAGTCACCGCGCGTACGGGCGCCCGGTGTCGTTCCCGAGGATTTTCTTTCCTCGGGTCGCATCTTCCGTTCAGTCGGCGGCTCGGCCCTTTCCCAGCCGGAGTCGACGTTGGCGGGCACCGAAACCAGTGGTGACCGAAATCTCCGCGTTGGCGAGGCCGCGGAGTACGCCGTCTCGGTTCGACGAACGGCGGTCCGCTGGTTCACGGGTCCACCTCAGGAGGCGGGGACCTGGTCAGGAAGGACATGAGTGAGCAACACTGATCTGCTGGGCAGCGAGACTGCCAACGGCACGGTCGACACCGCTGCCGGTGCGGCCGACACAACACAGCGCACCAGCGCAAACGGGGGTGCCAAGCGTCGCGCCGGTCTCACCGGCATGGTCCTTGCGGAGCTTCGGGAGCTCGCAGGCCAGCTCGGCATCACCGGCACCGCCGGGATGCGCAAGGGAGACCTGATAGCGGCCATCAAGGAGCGCCAGTCCGGCGGCTCGTCGAAGCCTGCCTCGAGCGCGAAAACGGCGGCCGACACGCTGCCGCTCGGCATCGACGACAAGCCGGCCGCTGACAAGCCCGCGAAGGCCAAGGCGGAGGTCAGGACCGAGTCCGAGCCGAAGGCCGAGCAGTCCGACGCCGAAGATGGCGGTCGTCGCGATGGCAACCGCCGTCGCCGCAGCTCGAGCCGTGCGGTCGGATCGCCGGAGCAGGCCGAGAAGCGGGACGACAACCGCACTGACAGTCGCGGCGACAACCGCACTGACAACCGTGGCGACAGCCGCGGTGACCAGCGCGGCTCCGTCGACGAGAAGCCCGCCGAGAAGCAGCAGGGCGACAGGCGTGATGACCGCGGCGGCCGGAACGACCGCAACGACCGTGGTGACCGGGGCGACCGTGGTGACCGGGGCGACCGTGGTGACCGGGGCGACCGGGGCGACCGTGGCGGCCGCAACCAGGACAACCGCGGTGGCCGCAACCAGGACAACCGCGGTGACCAGCGCAACTCCGGTCGCAACGACCGCGACCGCGACAACGGTCCCGACGACGACGATGACGAGGACGGTGGCCGCAGGCGCGGCCGCAGGTTCCGCGACCGTCGCCGCCGGGGCACTGGCCCCAGCACCGGCGGTGGCCGGAGCGACGCCCCGGACACCGAGGTGCGCGAGGACGACGTCCTCCTGCCCGTCGCCGGTGTGCTCGACGTGCTGGAGAACTACGCGTTCGTCCGCACGTCCGGCTACCTCGCCGGCCCGAACGACGTGTACGTGTCGCTGTCGCTGGTCCGCAAGCACGGCCTGCGCCGGGGCGACGCGATCACCGGCATGGTGCGCCAGCCCCGCGAGGGCGAGCAGCAGCGGCAGAAGTTCAACCCGCTGGTGCGTGTCGAGACGATCAACGGGCTGGACTCGGACCAGGCCAAGCAGCGTCCCGAGTTCACCAAGCTGACGCCGCTCTACCCCAACGAGCGGCTGCGTCTCGAGACCGAGTCGCACATCCTCACCACCCGCGTCATCGACCTGGTGATGCCGGTCGGCAAGGGGCAGCGCGCGCTCATCGTGTCGCCGCCGAAGGCGGGCAAGACCTCGGTGCTGCAGGCGATCGCCAACGCGATCACCACCAACAACCCCGAGGTCTACCTGATGGTCGTCCTCGTGGACGAGCGGCCGGAAGAGGTCACCGACATGCAGCGGTCGGTGAAGGGAGAGGTCATCGCCTCGACCTTCGACCGCCCGCCCGGCGACCACACCACGGTCGCGGAGCTGTCGATCGAGCGGGCCAAGCGCCTGGTCGAGATGGGCCACGACGTGGTCGTGCTGCTCGACTCGATCACCCGCCTCGGCCGTGCGTACAACCTGGCGGCCCCGGCGTCCGGCCGGATCCTGTCCGGTGGTGTCGACTCGACCGCGCTGTACCCGCCGAAGCGGTTCCTGGGTGCGGCACGCAACATCGAGGACGGCGGCTCGCTGACCATCTTCGCGACCTCACTGGTCGAGACCGGGTCCGCGGGTGACACGGTGATCTTCGAGGAGTTCAAGGGCACGGGTAACGCCGAGCTCATCCTCGACCGCAAGATCGCCGACAAGCGCACGTTCCCGGCGGTCAACGTCGACGCGTCCGGCACTCGTAAGGAGGAGCTGCTGCTCCCGCCGGACGAGCTGGCCGTCACCGTGAAGCTGCGCCGCGTGCTGCACGCGCTGGACAACCAGCAGGCCATCGACCTGCTGCTGACCCAGCTCCGCAAGACCCGCACCAACATCGAGTTCCTGATGCAGGTGGCGAAGAACACACCGTCCGTCAACGACGACTGAAGCCGGAATATGTCCTGGTAGGGGCGTGTTGAAGCCCCTGCCAGGACATCTGGCAGACTGTTAGGTCGAGTCCGGCTCCGGTTCACCCCAACGTTCGACGGGGACCCGGCGGCCACCGAGAAAGGGCAAGATCTGTGAAGACCGGAATTCACCCCGAGTACGTCACGACCGAGGTCACCTGTGGCTGTGGGAACACGTTCACCACGCACAGCACCAAGAAGTCGGGCAGCATCCACGTCGAAGTCTGTTCGAACTGCCACCCGTTCTACACGGGCAAGCAGAAGATCCTCGACACCGGTGGCCGGGTCGCGCGCTTCGAGGCCCGCTACGGCAAGCGGGAGAAGAAGGCCAAGTAGCTTCGATCACGGCGTCCACCCGACCTGGGTGGACGCCGTTTTCGTGTCTACGTCACGAGAGGGACAAGTGTGGACGCGTCATCGCTCGGTGAGCTGCTCGGCGAGTACGCCGGGCTGGAGAAGTCGCTCGCGGACCCGGCGGTGCACGGCGACCAGGCCCGTGCGCGCAAGCTGGGCCGCCGCTACGCCGAGCTGACCCCGATCGTCCGCGCTCTGCGTGAGCTGGAGCGGGCCCGCGACGACCTGGCGACGGCCCGTGAGCTGTCGGAGGATCCGGCGTTCGCCGAGGAGGCCACGGCCCTCGAGGAGAAGGTCCCCGCGCTGGAGACCAAGCTCACCGAGCTGCTGCTGCCCAGGGATCCGCACGACGGCGACGACCTCATCCTGGAGATCAAGTCCGGCGAGGGCGGCGACGAGTCGGCCCTGTTCGCGGGCGACCTGCTGCGCATGTACCTGCGGTACGCGGAGAAGCACGGCTGGTCAACGGAGGTCCTGGACGGCACCGAGACCGAGCTGGGTGGGTACAAGGACGCGACGGTCACCATCCGCTCGAAGACCCCGACCGCCGACGGCGTGTGGTCGCGCCTGAAGTTCGAGGGTGGCGTGCACCGCGTGCAGCGTGTCCCCGCCACCGAGTCGCAGGGCCGCATCCACACCTCCGCGGCCGGTGTACTCGTGTACCCGGACGTGCATGACACCGTCGAGGACGTGGAGATCCCGGAGAAGGAGCTGCGCATCGACGTGTTCCGTTCGTCGGGCAAGGGCGGCCAGAGCGTCAACACCACCGACTCCGCCGTCCGCATCACGCACCTGCCGACCGGCATCGTGGTGTCCTGCCAGAACGAGCGCAGTCAGTTGCAGAACAAGACGCGCGCGATGCAGGTGCTGAAGGCCAGGCTGGCCGCGGCCGCCGAGGAGGAGGCCGCGAAGCAGGCGTCGGCGGCACGCGCGAGCCAGGTGCGCACCGTCGACCGCTCCGAGCGGGTCCGCACCTACAACTTCCCGGAGAACCGCATCTCCGACCACCGCGTGAACTACAAGGCCTACAACCTGGACCAGGTGCTGAACGGCGACCTGGACGGCGTGGTCGACGCCCTCGCCACCGCCGACCGCGACGAACGACTCGCCGCCCATCAGTCGTCGTGACAGGCTGACCGCCATGTCGAGACAGCCGCTTCGCCTCGCGATCATGGAGGCGGAACGCATCCTGGCGGACGCCGGGGTGGCCTCGCCGCGCGTGGACGCGGAGCTGATCGCGGCACACGTGCTCGGCGTCGAGCGCGGCAAGCTGATGATGGTCCCGCTCGTGGACCGCCAGGTCGTCGAGGCGATCGGTCAGCTCGTGCACCAGCGCGCGAAGCGGATCCCCCTGCAGCACCTGCTGGGCTGGGCCGTGATGGGGACGGTGACCCTGGAGGTCGGCCCCGGCGTGTTCGTGCCGAGGCCGGAGACCGAGCTGCTGCTGGAGTGGGGTCTGACCTTCCTTGCGGGACGGGAGAACCCGGTCGTCGTGGACCTGTGCACCGGCACCGGCGCGCTGGCCATCGCGGTGGCGGCGGCACGGCCCGACGCGGAGGTCCACGCCGTGGAGATCGACACGACCGCGCTGGCGTGGGCCCGCCGCAACATGGCGTCGAGCCGGGTCAAGCTGCACGCCGGGGACGTGGCGGACCCGGACCTGTTCGCCGAGCTGCACGCCCAGGTCGACCTGGTGCTGTGCAACCCGCCGTACGTGCCGGCCGGCACGCCAGTGCCGCCGGAGGTGGGGGAGCACGACCCGGCCAGGGCGGTGTTCGCGGGCAGCGACGGCCTCACGGTGATCAGGCACGTGGTGAACCTGGCGGCCAGGTTGCTGACCCCGGGGGGTGCCGTCGCGATCGAGCACGACGACAGCCAGCGCGAGTCGGTGCCCGGGCTGCTGACGAACAGGAAGGTCCTGACGGACGTCGAGGACCACGACGACCTGGCAGGGCGGCCGCGGTTCGCGACCGCGATCAGGACGTCCTGACCTCGGACCCCAGCGCCTCGGAGATCGCGGCCACCGGCACCGCGCCCTCACGCAGCACCACCGGCTCGTCCCCGGACAGGTCGACGATCGTGGACGGCACCGGTTCGCCGGACGGGCCGCCGTCGAGGTAGACCGCGACGGACTCCCCGAGCTGCGACTTGGCCTCGTCCACGGTGGCCGCAGGCGGCTGCCCGGACACGTTGGCGCTGGACACGGCCATCGGCCCGACCTCGCGCAGCAGCTCGAGCGCCACCGGGTGCAGCGGCATCCGCAGCATCACGGTCCCGCCGACCTGCCCGAGGTCCCACGACAGCGACGGCGCGTGTGGCAGCACGATCGACACGTCACCGGGCCAGAACGCCTCGATGAGCTGCCGGGCGTGCCTCGGCACCGACAGCACGAGCCCGTCGATGGTCGACCACGATCCGACGAGCACCCCGACCGGCATGTCCGGCCCCCGGTGCTTCGCCGCCAGCAACGCACGCACCGCGGTACCCGAGAACGCGTCCGACCCGATGCCGTACACCGTGTCGGTGGGCATTACCACGAGCCGCCCTGCTCGGACGGCACTCGCCGCGGCGGCAAGCCCGTCGGCACGGTCAGGTTCCTGCGCGCAGTCGTAAACGACACTCACAGCCCTGACTGTATCCGCCTCCCCGGAGTTTCAAAGTGTTGGTGTCGACCCAGCGCATCCTCGGACCGTGGATGGTTGGTGGCTGGGTGCGGTCGCTAGTCCGCCTCCCCGGAATTCACAGTGTTGGTGTCGACCCAGCGACAGTTGCGGATCGCAGGTGGTTGGCGGCTGGGTGCCGTCGCTAGTCCGCCTCCCCGGAATTTTAAAGTGTTGGTCTCGACCCAGCGACAGCTGCGGATCGCAGGTGGTTGGTGGCTGGGTGCCGTCGCTAGTCCGCCTCCCCGGAATTCACAGTGTTGGTCTCGACCCAGCGACAGCTGGGGATCGCAGGTGGTTGGTGGCTGGGTGCCGTCACGTTCCCCTGAGGTCGCTGCTGGTCAGGCCCAGACCCTCGCTCACAGATCCCTGAATAGGCCAGGATCCCTAGACCAGGCCCTCCTAGACGCCTTGTCTCACTATGTGTGGGGCCATCTCGGTGGCTCGCCGCCGCCACGTCTGTCGTCGGAAGCGGTGCACGACCACGAAAAGCAGTGCCGCACCAGCCACCACACCCGCGAACACCAGCACCAGGTTGTCCAGCAACCCGCCCGCCACCACCGTGATGAGTCCCAGCGCGACGATCAGCACCGCGAGGCTCACCGCGATGCCCTCCGGCGACCACGCCCAGCGCCTGCCGGCGGCCACCTCGGAAAGCAGGTGGTCGGCGCCCCGCTCCAGCTCCGTGTCGCCGGTCTCCAACGCGAGGATCCGCCGCCCGGCGTCCTCACAGATCCGCAGCTGCGCCTCGCTGGTGATCACCAGCACGTCGTCCGCCGTCCGCGACCGGCACTGGTCCGCCGCCGAGAACCACGCGCTCGCCAGGTAGTACCGCAACGTCGGGTCAGATGGCCGGTCGGCGACGAGCAGCTCGAGGTCGGCGACCGCGCTCGCCGCCTGCCCCTGCCCGATCTTCACCAGCGCGAGCCCCACCTGTGCCAGCAAGGCGGCCAGCCCACCCGACGGCAGCGCGGCCTGGTAGTTCTCCTCGGCGCTATGCCAACCGCCACGTGCGAGGTAGACGTCGCCGACACCCACCCTGTCGAGTGGGTCGGCACGCAGTGCCGCGGCGGCCTCGAACTCGGCGAGGGCCTCGTCGAGCCGCCCCGCCACCAGCGCGGACCGGCCACGATCCGCGTGCAGCCGGGCATCCGGCTGGTCGACAGGTTGGTCGTCCGGCACCAGCTGCCATTTGACGATCACGTCCTGCCACGTTCGAAGCATTGGATCACCTCGGCGGGCACGTTACTCTCGGTAGACCCATGTCGGGGGGGTGTAGAGGTGAAACTGGTGGGGAGCGTCAAGTCGCTCAGCTCACGCCGGGTGGCGTGGGCGTTCGCCGCTGCCTACGTGGTGGTGAGCGCCGCGGTCGGCGCCGTCCTGCTGACCATGCCGAAGACCGACGCCGCCGGGGCCGAGAGGCCGACTCCCTACATCTCGTCGGACGGTTCCTCGCCGGCCGTGGCGTCAAGTACCGCGCCCGCCGGGTTCCAGCGGGTGGGGGGTCCCGCCCAGCTGTCGACGGTGATCCCCGACGAGTGGCGGTCCGTTTCGGCGGGCGGGCCCGGGGCCATGCGGGCTGTCGACCCTTCCGATCCTTCGCGGATCGTCGGGTTCGGCGGGGCTCGTGCCACCTCGCCGGACATCGTGCGGGTGCATGTGGCTTACGAGTCCGGTTTCGCGGCCAGGACGGTTGCCTACCGGCGGCTGGATCTGCGCAGCGCCACCTATGGTGGGCATCCGGCGGTGGAGTGGGAGTTCCAGCACCGGGACGGGCGCGGACTCCAGCGGGTGCACGCCTTGTACTGGCTCGTCGGCGGGGTCGAGTACTTCGTGTTCGCCTCCGCCCCGGATGAGGAATGGCCCCGGATGCAGCCCGTCTACGACGCCATGGTGGCCAATTCCCGGCCGTGAGGTGTCAGAACCTTGCCGGGACGAAGCGCATCGACTTCTTCGGTGGGCGCTTGTAGTCCGGGTCCTCAGGGCCGCGTGGGGGGAGCTCCAGCGCCGGTGGGTCGACGTCCTCGTACGGGACCTGGCTCAGCAGGTGCGAAATGCAGTTCAGCCTCGCCCGTTTCTTCGAGTCCGCCTCCACGACCCACCACGGGGAAGCCTTCACGTCCGTGTGGGCGAACATCACGTCCTTGGCCTTCGAATAGTCGAACCAGCGACGCCGTGCCTCGAGGTCCATCGGGGAGATCTTCCAGCGTTTCGTGCGGTCGCGCATGCGTTGCTGGAAACGCTTCTCCTGGTTCTTGTCGGACACCGAGAACCAGTACTTCACCAGGATGATCCCCGACCTGATGAGCATCCGCTCGAACTCCGGGGCCGACCGCAGGAACTCCTGGTACTCGGCCTCGGTGCAGAAGCCCATCACGTGTTCGACGCCGGCGCGGTTGTACCAGGAACGGTCGAACAGGACGATCTCTCCCGCGGCGGGGAGGTGTGTGACGTACCGCTGGAAGTACCACTGGGACTTCTCACGTTCGGTGGGGGTGCCGAGCGCCGCGATCCGGCAGACGCGTGGGTTCAGTGGTTCGGTGATGCGTTTGATGGCACCACCCTTGCCCGCCGCGTCGCGACCCTCGAACAGGACGGCCACGCGCAGGCCCTTCGCCTTGACCCAGTCCTGCAGCTTCACCAGTTCGAGGTGCAGGTTGGCCAGCTCAGCCTCGTAGTTCAGCTTGGTCATCCACGGACCGTAACCCGCTCGCGGTAACCTGGCCCGGCAAATCCGCCACGAGAGAGAAGCAGCAGGGTTGAACACGCCGTTCTGGGGCCCGGACTTCGAATCGCTGGCCGCGTCGCACCCCGCCTACCCCCGGGACTGAGCGCGTGGACCTGGCACAGAACTTCCAGCCCGCAGGCCTCCCGATCCGGGAGTATCTGCTGGTCGGGCTGACGACGGCGGTCCTGACGTTCCTGTTCACCGGCGTCGTGCGGCTGTTCGCGCTGCGGTGGGGCGCGGTCGCCTACCCTCGGCAACGCGACGTGCACACGGTGCCGATCCCGCGTCTCGGCGGGCTCGCGATGTACCTCGGCGTGTGCGGTGGCATGCTGCTCGCGCACCAGCTGCCGGTGCTGCGCCGCGCGTTCGACTACTCGCTCGACCCGACCGCGATCCTGCTGGGCGGCGGCCTGATCATGGTGATCGGGATGCTCGACGACCGGTTCGAGCTGGACTCGCTCACCAAGCTCGCGGGCCAGACGACGTGTGCAGGCATTCTCGTGCTGCTCGGTCTGCAGTGGATCATCTTCTGGGTGCCGTGGGGTGGCAACGGGGCGGGCGGCTCGCTGCTGATCCTGGACCAGAACCAGGGCGCGATCCTGACCGTGCTGCTCGTCGTCACGATGGTCAACGCGATCAACTTCGTCGACGGGCTTGACGGGCTCGCGGCGGGGGTTGGGCTCATCTCGTCCGTCGCGACCTGTGCGTTCTCGCTGCACCTGCTGGAGCAGTCCGGCGGCGACGTCACCTACTACCCGCCCGCGCTGATCGCCGCGACACTGGCTGGCGCGTGCCTCGGCTTCCTGCCGCACAACTTCCAGCCCGCGAAGATCTTCATGGGCGACTCCGGCTCGATGCTGATCGGCCTGATGATGGCGGCGGCCAGCACCTCGGCGTCTGGCAAGGTGCAGAGCCTCGACGGCACCGAGACGATCGCGCTCCTGTCGCCACTGCTGGTGGTCGCCGCTGTGCTGTTCGTACCGGTGCTGGACCTGCTGATGGCCGTGGTGCGGCGCACTCGCAAGGGCCTCTCGCCGTTCCACGCCGACAAGATGCACCTCCACCACCGGCTGCTGGAGATCGGTCACTCCCAGCGCAGGGCCGTGCTGTTGATCTACCTGTGGGCCGCCGTGCTGGCGTTCGGGACCGTCGCGCTGAGCCTGTTCGACGCGTTGGCCGTGGGGTGGGGGATCGGGATCGGCCTCCTGATCGCGCTCGTCGTCTCGGTCGTACCTAGACTCAGGGCGAGATGACTGAGCGCAGCTTGCGGAGCGAAAACCATTCCTGAGATGACAGAGACCGAGAAGAAGAAGACCGACAGCGAGCCGAGCGCCGCTGACCTGGGCATTCAGACCGACCTGCCCAAGACCCACGGCGAGGCCGTGACCCGCCTGGCGGACGCGATGCTCCGGTACGCGATCTGGCCCGCGGTGGCGACGATCGTCGTCGGCATCGTCGTGGCGAGCGTGCTGTACGGCGCGCGTGGTGGAGTCGCCGCGCTGGTCGGCGGGGCGGTCGCGGTCGCGTCGTCGCTCGCCACCTGGTGGCTGATGCGCAAGACGGCCGCGCTGAACCCGATGATGGTGATGACCGGCGCGCTCGGCGGGTTCATCGGCAAGATGATCATCCTGCTGCTGGTGCTGATGGTTCTGCGTGAGATCACCTGGCTGCACACGAGGTCGCTGGCGTTCACGATGCTGGCCGTGGTGATCGTCTGGGCGGCCATGGACACCGTCGCCTTCCGCCGCACGAAGCTGCCGACCTTGATCATCAATGACGACGACCAGTAGATCTTCTACCAAGTAGTACGCGCGTTCTTCTTGGCCCGGAGCGGCTGATAGGGTGCGCTTGTACCTCGGTTCACAAGCCCAGGGCGCACCCCTCACGAGCAGGGGTGCCGCTGTCAGTTGCGCGGGCTGCCTGAGGTACGTTACGTCCTGATCGTGACGATTCCCCCGGCGGTGTGAACCTGCCGGCCGGGAGAACCGGAAGGAGCCCAGTTGCGGGCGCTGTGGCTAGCAGAGGGTGGAGAGTTCGTTCCCCCGGGTGCGGGTGACTTCAACCTCCCACCCCTATTTCTGGGCATCACCAAGCCGATGTTGCTCGTGGTGCTGTCAGTGGTCATCATCGCGTTGTTCTTCGTGATGGCGTCGCGCCGCCTCTCGGTGGTGCCGAGCCGTTTCACGTTCGTCGCCGAGTCGATCTACGACTTCGGGCGCAACAACATCGCGCGGGAGCTGATCGGCTCCAAGGAATTCCGGCCGTACGTGCCGTTGATCGTCACGATGTTCGTCTTCGTACTGGTCAACAATATCTTCGGCCTCATCCCGTTCATCCAGTTCCCGACCTTCTCGCACATCGGGTTCCCACTGGCGATCTCGCTCCTGATCGTCTACCCGCTGTGGCACTACATCGGCCTCCGCAGGCACGGGTTCGTCGGCCACCTCAAGAACCAGCTCGTGCCGCCTGGCGTGCCGAAGCCGGTGCTCCTGCTGCTCGTGCCGGTCGAGGCGTTCGTGAAGTTCTTCATGAACCCCCTCACGCACGCGATCCGAGTATTCGCCGCGATGTTCGCGGGTCACCTGATCCTGATCGTGTTCACGCTCGCGGGTCAGTACCTGTTATTCGAGGCTAGTGGCCCCCTGAAGCCGGTTTCGTTGGTCTCGTGGGCTTTCGCCATCGCGATGACGTTCGTCGAAGCCCTGATCCAGGTCCTTCAGGCGTACATCTTCGCGTTGCTGGCGGCGAACTACATCAGCGCCGCCCTGACCGCGGACCACTGATTTCACAACCGATTAAAGGCATGCACCCGATCCGCGAAACCTCGCGGACCGAGTTTGGAAGGAAACAAATCAAGTGAGCGCCATTCACCTCGCCCAGGAGTCCTTCAACCTGAACCCGGGCCTTTCGCTTATCGGTTACGGCCTTGGTGCGATCGGCCCGGGCGTCGGCGTGGGTCTCATCTTCGCCGCCGTCATCAACGGCACCGCGCGTCAGCCGGAGGCCCAGAGCAAGCTGATGAGCATCGCGTGGCAGACCTTCGTCCTGGTCGAGGTCCTCGCGCTGATCGGCCTGGTGCTGTTCTTCATCGCGTCCACGGGCGGCGCACCTGAGTAAGTCCCCCCTTCTGACGCTCCGGGAGCCACCATGGTGAATACCGCGATTGTTCTGGCCGCGGAAGAGCCGAGTCCGATCATTCCGCACGTTTCCGAGATCATCCTCGGAGCGGTCGCGTTCCTGCTTCTGCTGTGGGTGCTGCAGAAGTTCGCGTTCCCGCGGTTCGAGGCGCTCTACAAGGAGCGCACCGAGAAGATCGAAGGCGGCATCAAGAGGGCCGAGGAGGCTCAGGCCGAAGCCGAGAAGGCGCTGCAGACCTACCAGGCGCAGCTCGCCGAGGCGCGGGCCGAGTCCGCACGCATCCGGGACGACGCCCGGCTGGAGGCGGAGCAGATCAAGGAAGAGCTCCGCACCCAGGCGCAGGACGAAGCCGCACGTATCGTGGCTGCTGGGCGCGCACAGCTGGAGGCCCAGCGCGCACAGATCGTCGCGGAGCTGCGTGCCGACCTCGGTCGTCACGCGGTCGAGCTGGCGAGCCGGATCGTCGGTGAGTCTCTCGAGGACGATGCGCGCCGCCGAGGCACCGTGGACCGGTTCCTCGACGACCTCGACTCGGTCTCGGCGCGGAACTAGGTCTTTCGAGGACGGACGGGATTGACGATGACGCTGTTCCACGCCGCTAGCCGCGAAGCGCTCGCCATCGCAGAGCAGAAGCTGCTCGAGGTGCTGAGCGCCAAGCCGGCCGCGCGGGCAAAGAGCGTGCCTGCCGAGCAGCTCGGCGACGAGGTGCTCTCCGTCGTGCGGCTGCTCGACGGAGAGGTCGGCCTTCGCCGCGTGCTCGGCGACTCGTCGGCGGAGCGGGGCCGACGCGAGGACCTGCTCACCCAGCTGCTGTCCGGCAAGGTCAGCGCGCCGACACTGCAGGTGCTGACCGCCGCGGTCGTCGAGCGGTGGTCGTCGCCACGCGAGCTGGTCGACGGCATGGACGAGCTGGGCCGCATCGCGCTGCTCGTGCACGCGGAGCGGGAAGGCCACCTGGACGCGGTGGAGGACGAGTTGTTCCGGTTCGGCCGGATCGTCGCCGCGGACAGTGAGCTGGAGCGGGCGCTGTCCGACCGGACCGCCCCGCTGGAAGGCAAGGCCGCGCTGATCCGCGAGCTGATCGGGGAGAAGGCCGACAGCGTCACCGTTCGCCTGATCGAGCAGCTGGTGACCGTGCCGCGCGGGCGGACGGTCGTCAGCGGGCTTGCCGAGCTGGCCGCCGAGGCGGCCAAGCGGCGTGAGCGGTCCGTGGCCACGGTGGTCGCGCCGGTCCCGCTGAGCGACGAGCAGGAGGAGCGGCTCGCCGCGACCCTGCAGCGCATCTACTCGCGGCCGATCGCACTGCATGTCGAGGTCGACCCGACCATCCAGGGTGGCCTGGTGATCAAGGTGGGCGACGAGGTCATCGATGGCAGCGCCATCGGTCGCATCGACGAGCTGCGCCGGCGACTCGCGGGCTAGCGGCGAGCACAAACTTCTGAGAAAGACACAGACGGTAGGAGCGGGAACGACATGGCGGAGCTGACGATCTCGTCGGACGAGATTCGCAGTGCGATCGACAACTACGTGTCCAGTTACTCGCCTGACGTCAACCGGGAGGAGGTCGGCCTCGTCGTCGACACCGGTGACGGCGTGGCGCACGTCGAGGGCCTGCCCTCGACCATGGCAAACGAGCTTCTCGAGTTCCCGGGTGGGATTCTCGGAGTCGCGCAGAACCTGGAGCCGCGCCAGATCGGTGTGGTCATCCTGGGTAACTACGAGCAGATCGAGGAGGGTCAGGAGGTCAAGCGGACCGGCCGGATCCTCTCGGTCCCGGTCGGCGACGCCTTCCTCGGTCGCGTGATCGACCCGCTCGGCAAGCCGCTCGACGGCCTCGGTGACATCGCCGCGGACGAGACGCGCGCCCTGGAGCTGCAGGCCGCGAGTGTGGTCCAGCGGCAGCCGGTGAGCGAGCCGCTGCAGACCGGTATCACCGCGATCGACGCGATGACCCCGATCGGCCGCGGCCAGCGCCAGCTGATCATCGGCGACCGCAAGACCGGCAAGACCGCGGTCTGCGTCGACACGATCCTCAACCAGCGTGCGAACTGGGAGTCCGGCGACCCGCAGAAGCAGGTTCGCTGCATCTACGTCGCGATCGGCCAGAAGGGCACCACGATCGCCGCGGTGCGCAAGGCGCTCGAGGACAACGGCGCGCTGGAGTACACGACGATCGTCGCCGCCCCGGCGTCGGACTCGGCGGGCTTCAAGTGGCTGGCCCCCTACACGGGCTCCGCGCTGGGTCAGCACTGGATGTACCAGGGCAAGCACGTCCTGATCGTGTTCGACGACCTGACCAAGCAGGCCGACGCGTACCGCGCCCTGTCGCTGCTGCTGCGCCGCCCGCCGGGCCGCGAGGCGTTCCCCGGCGACGTCTTCTACTTGCACTCCCGCCTGCTGGAGCGCTGCGCGAAGCTGAACGACGAGCTCGGTGCCGGCTCGCTGACCGGTCTGCCGGTCATCGAGACCAAGGCGAACGACATCTCCGCCTACATCCCGACGAACGTCATCTCGATCACCGACGGGCAGTGCTTCTTCCAGTCGGACCTGTTCAACTCCGGTCAGCGCCCGGCGGTCGACGTGACAACGTCGGTGTCGCGAGTCGGTGGTGCCGCGCAGATCAAGGCCATGAAGTCGGTGTCCGGCTCCATGCGTATCGACCTGTCGCAGTACGAGGAGCTGAAGTCGTTCGCGGCCTTCGCCTCGGACCTCGACGCCGCGTCGCGTGCGCAGCTGGACCGCGGTGCCCGCCTGTACGAGCTGCTCAGGCAGCCGCAGTACTCGCCGGTGCCGGTCGAGCAGCAGGTCGTCACCGTGTACCTCGGCACCAACGGTCACTACGACGAGGTGCCGGTCGAGGACGTCGCGCGGTTCAACAGGGAGCTCCAGGAGAACCTGCGCCACAAGCACGAGGGCATCCTCGCCGAGATCCGGGACACCGGTAAGTGGACCGACGACCTCGCGGAACGGGCGGTCAACGCGACCAACGAGTTCAAGAAGGGCTTCACCACTTCCGAGGGCAAGCCCCTCAACGAGGAAGAGGCAGAGGCCATGTCCGTCGACGAGGTCGGGCAGGAGACCGTCAAGGTCAACCGCTCCGCCCCGAAGAGCTGACCGGGCGGAAGTAGATGGCCGCACAACTTCGCGAACTACGGTCCAAGATCAGGGCGACCAAGTCCATCGGCAAGATCACCAAGGCGATGGAGCTCATCGCCACGTCGCGCATCAGCAAGGCGCAGGCGCGGGTGGACGCGTCCCGGCCCTACTCGGAGGAGATCACCAAGGTCCTCTCCGCGCTGGCCAGCGCAGCCACCACGCTCGACGACCCGCTGCTGACCGAGCGCCAGAACCCCAAGCGGGTCGGCGTGCTCGTCGTGACCAGCGACAAGGGCCTCTGCGGTGCGTACAACGCCAACGTGCTGCGTGCCGCCGAGGAGCTTCAGTCGCTGCTGCGTGAGCAGGGCAAGACGCCGGTGCTGTACGTGATGGGCTCCAAGGGTGTCGGTTACTACCGGTTCCGCGACCGCAAGGTCGAGGAGAGCTGGACCGGCTTCACCCAGGTGCCGCGCTACGAGAACGCGCAGGAGGCGGGCAAGACGCTGGTCGCCGCGTTCAACTCGGGTGCGGACGACGAGGGTGACGATGCGGGTGCCGACGGCATCCTCGGCGTCGACGAGCTGCACATCGTGTACACGGAGTTCCGCTCGATGCTGTCGCAGGTGCCGGTGGCCAAGCGGATCGCGCCGCTCGAGGTGGAGTACGCCGAGGAGGGGGCGGAGGACACGAAGCCAAAGAGCGACGTGATCCCGTCCGCCTACTCGTTCGAGCCCAGTGCAGAGGCGCTGCTCTCCGCGCTGCTGCCGAAGTACATCAACACCCGGATCTACGCGGCGCTGCTCGAGTCGGCGGCGTCGCAGCTGGCCGCGCAGCGCAACGCCATGAAGTCGGCGTCGGACAACGCGAACGACCTGGTGAAGACCTACACCCGGCTCGCCAACCAGGCGCGTCAGGGCCAGATCACCCAGGAGATCAGCGAAATCGTCGGCGGTGCGAACGCACTCGCCTCGGTAGGAAGTGAAGACTGATGACGACAACCGAGAACGCCGCCAAGGGCCGCATCGTGCGGGTGACCGGTCCTGTGGTCGACGTCGAGTTCCCCCGCGGCCAGGTGCCTGAGCTGTTCAACGCGCTGAAGACCGAGATCACGTTCGAGGAGCTGAAGAAGACGGTGACCCTCGAGGTCGCCCAGCACCTCGGCGACAACCTCGTGCGCACCATCTCCCTGCAGCCGCAGGACGGCCTGGTCCGTGGCGCCGAGGTGCTCGACACCGGTGCCGCGATCTCCGTGCCGGTCGGTGACGGGGTCAAGGGCCACGTCTACAACGCGCTCGGCGAGTGCCTCGACGAGCCCGGCTACGGCGCGGACTTCGAGAAGTGGGGCATCCACCGCAAGCCCCCGGCCTTCGACCAGCTCGAGGGCAAGACCGAGATGCTGGAGACCGGCCTCAAGGTCATCGACCTGCTGACCCCGTACGTGACCGGTGGCAAGATCGGTCTGTTCGGTGGTGCTGGCGTCGGCAAGACGGTGCTCATCAAGGAGATGATCACCCGTGTGGCCCGTAACTTCGGTGGCACCTCGGTGTTCGCCGGTGTCGGTGAGCGCACCCGTGAGGGCACGGACCTCTTCCTGGAGATGAGCGAGGACGGCGTCATCAACGACACCGCGCTCGTGTTCGGTCAGATGGACGAGCCGCCTGGCACGCGTATGCGGGTCGCCCTGTCGGCGCTGACCATGGCGGAGTACTTCCGCGACGTCCAGAACCAGGACGTGCTGCTGTTCATCGACAACATCTTCCGTTTCACCCAGGCGGGTTCTGAGGTGTCGACCCTGCTGGGCCGCATGCCATCCGCCGTGGGTTACCAGCCGACGCTGGCGGACGAGATGGGCGAGCTGCAGGAGCGGATCACCTCGACCAAGGGTCGTTCGATCACCTCGATGCAGGCGATCTACGTGCCGGCGGACGACTACACCGACCCGGCCCCGGCGACGACGTTCGCCCACCTGGACGCCACCACGGAGCTTTCCCGGTCGGTGTTCCAGAAGGGCATCTTCCCGGCGGTGGACCCGCTGGCGTCGACGTCGACCATTCTCGACCCGGCGATCGTCGGTGAGAAGCACTACGCGGTGGCCTCCGAGGTCATCAGGATCCTGCAGAAGTACAAGGAGCTGCAGGACATCATCGCGATCCTCGGTATGGACGAACTGTCCGAAGAGGACAAGCTGACGGTGAACCGGGCCCGCCGCATCGAGCGGTTCCTGTCGCAGAACATGCTGGTGGCCGAGGCCTTCACCGGCCAGCCGGGTTCCACGGTGCCGCGCGAGGAGACCGTCGAGGCCTTCGACAAGATCACCACGGGCGACTTCGACCACTACCCGGAGCAGGCGTTCCTTGGTATCGGTGGCCTGGAGGACCTGGAGAAGAAGTACAAGGAGATCACCAAGAAGTAGGTGCTCCCGAAGACGACGAACGCCGCGCTCCCGGTTCGGGGGCGCGGCGTTCGCCTTGGCTCGTGACGCTGCCATGTCGTCGAGGAGGCCCGCACCACCTCGTCCCCGTCGACGATCTGTTGCTCATGGCCCGGACGGGCGGGTGATGTGGTGTTCTCCAGCGGGACCTCGCTCACCCGGCGTGACCTGGTCCGCCGGCGGTTCGCCGCCGCGTTCGCCAGGGCGGCCCGCACGTACGGCTCCGGTCTGCCCCCTCGGCCTCGGCCATGTGTTACCCCAGTAGGTCGGTGACTTGTTTCACCCTTCTCGACACCGGCCTGGCTGGGGAGGTTGAGACCCGACCAATTAGACTCCGAATGAACACCCATACAAGGAGGTACCGCGTGGCCGAGATGTCCGTCCAGCTGGTCGCCGTGGAACGACGCCTGTGGTCGGGTACCGGCACGTTCGTCTCGGCGCAGACCACCGAGGGCGAGATCGGCATTCTGCCCGGTCACGAGCCCGTGCTCGGTCAGCTGATCGAGGGTGGCGTGGTCAAGGTGCGCACGACAGACGGCCAGACCGTCACCGCGGCCGTCCAGGGTGGTTTCCTTTCCGTGACCGGGGAGGCGGTACGCATCCTCGCGGAGTCCGCCGACCTGGCCGACGAGATCGACGTGGCGTCGGCGCAGGCCGACCTCAGCTCGGACGACGAGGAGATCCGCGCGAGAGCGCAGAGTCGACTCCGCGCCGCGGGCCAGCAGGACTGACAGCCAGGCGAATGGGGGGCGGGCCGTGGACATCACAGTGACGGTCGGTGCGGTCCTCCTGCTGATCACGGTTGTCCTCGTCTGGTTGACCGTTCGTCGGTTGCGTGCGCTGCGGTCCGGTGGTGTGCACGCCGCGCTGCGTACCCGGCTCGACGACGCGGGCAAGGGCTGGCACCTCGGGGTGGGGCGCTACCAGGGTGACGAGTTCGTGTGGTTCCGCGTGCTCAGCCTGCGCCCCGGCCCCGACCGGGTGATCAGCCGCAGTGCGCTCGAGATCGCGGACCGTCGGGACCCGTCGGGGCCGGAGCTGTACAGCATGCCTCCCTCGGCGCACGTGCTGCGGTTCCGCGAGGCGGGCGTCGGCGCCGAGGTGGAGATCGCCATGGGAACCGACGCACTGACCGGGTTCCTGTCATGGCTTGAGTCGGCCCCACCGGGCCGACTGCCCTGGGCTTCCTAGTTCTGCGCGCGAGCTAGTTCTTGTGCGCGCGAGCGGCGGCGAAGCAGTAGACGCCGAACGCGGCGAGTCCGACGCCGACGATCACGAGCGCCACGGTCCCGAAGGGCTGCGCGGCGAGTGTCTTCAACGCGCGGTCCAGGCCGCCGGCCTCCTGTGAGTTCGACTGGAACGCGGCGAACCCGAGCAGCACGCCGATGATGCCCACCACGATGCCCTTGGCGACGTAGCCGAACACACCGAGCCTCGTGACCCAGTGCTGGGTGCCGCGCGGCAGGTCGTGCAGGTCGAGGTCGTCGAGGAACTTCTTCTTGACGCCCTTCCTGATCTGGGAGACCGCGACCCCGATGACGATCGCGGCCGCGATCCCGACGAGGATCTGCCCGGCGGGCAGGGACAGCAGCTTCGCCGTGAACTCCTGTTGCTCGTTCCCGGACCCACCGCCACCGCTGCCGGTGACGAGCCGGATCGAGTAGATCGCGAGCGAGATACCGAAGATGGCCTTGACGACGGCCGCGATCCGCCGCCGGGTGCGCTTGCCGTGCTTGGTCACCCACTGGTAGCCGATCGCGGCCTGCATGAGCTGCCAGCCGCCGTAGGCGAACAGGCCGATGGCCAGCACCCACAGCACGACCGCACCGAACGAACCGGAGCCGATCTCCTGGACCGCGCCCTTCTGGTCCGCTTGCTCCCCGGAGTCCCCGAACGCGACGCGTACCGCGAGGTACGCGATGATCACATGCACGAGCCCGTAGCAGACCATGCCGGCCCGCCCGAGCCCCTGCACCACTTTGCTGTTCTTCGCACGATGCGCGGATGAGGCAACCATTCGCCCGGACTACCCAGGTTGTGCGGTTCCGAACGGTCCGTTCGCAGTAATCAGCGCCCGCCACCCGGCTGCCACAGCACGTCGCCGTCCGGGTTCGCGACCCGCGACAGCACGAACAGCAGGTCGGACAGCCGGTTGAGGTACTTGGCGGCGAGGACGTTGGTGCGCTCCCCGTCGGCCTCGACCAGCCGCCACGCGCCGCGCTCGGCCCGCCGGGTCACCGTGCGCGCGACGTGCAACAACGCCGCGCCCGCGGTGCCGCCGGGAAGGATGAACGAGGAGAGCTTGTCGAGGCGCTCGTTGAACGCGTCACACCACTCCTCGAGTCGCTCGATGTAGGCCTCCGTGATCCGCAACGGCGGGTACTTGGGGTCCGGCACCACCGGTGCGCACAGATCGGCCCCGACGTCGAAGAGGTCGTTCTGCACCCCGCGCAGCACGGTCAGCAGCTCGTCGGACAGCCCACCCATGGCCACCGCGACCCCGATGGCCGCGTTGGCCTCGTCGACGTCGGCGTAGGCCGCGAGCCGAGGGTCGGTCTTGGGCACGCGTTTCCCGTCCCCGAGCGCGGTGGTGCCGTTGTCGCCGACCTTCGTATATACGCGCGTGATGTGGACCGCCATACCGGGCACATTACCGGCGGCCGGTGCTCGCCCCGGCCACCAGCCGCGCGGTCTCGGCGAGCAGGTCGGCCTGTGCTCGCCAGTCCCCGCCGAACGGGAGCCCGACCACCCTGGTGGCCCCGGCCGCGAACAGTGCGGCGAGGTGCTCCGCGGCCTGATCGGGGTGGCCGGCGAGCAACCCGGCCCTGGCGTACTCCTCGGACATCCCGTACCCGGTGAGCATCCTGACCCGCGCGTCGAGGTCCACACCGGACCCGAGGCCGATGGCGACCTGAGCGGTCACCTCGGGCCGGTGCCCGGCACGCTCGGTGAACTCACCGATCCCGGCGGCGAGGTCGTCCGGCGGCAGGAACGCCGGATACCAGCCGAACCCGTGAGCGGCGGCGCGCCGCATGGCAGGCAGTCCGCCACCGATCAGGATCGGCGGCACGGTGGCCCCTGGCGCGAGCGTGACGGAGGTGCCGTCCACGTCGGTCGTCCGCCCGGCAACCAGGTCGGGCAGGACCGCCAGGGCGGCGTAGGTACGCCCGGTCCGCTCGGCGAACGGCACCCCGACGGCCCGCCAGCCGGCATCCCCGTGCACGACACCGCCCGTCCCGACGCCGAGCACCACCCGATCCCCGGACAACTCCTGCAACGACGCGATCTGCTTGGCGGCCCAGACAACCTGCCGCAGCGCGAGGATCAGCACCCCGAACCCGACCCGCAACCGTGTCGTGGCGCCCGCCGCCTGTGCGAGCACCATCATGCTGTCCAGCCGGGGCACCACGGAGATCAGATGATCCCCGGTCCAGACCGACTCCAACCCGGCGTCTTCCGCGTGCTTGGCGAACACCCCGGGAGCGACTCCGGAGGGCAACGTCATCCCGACATCCATGAGACATCTCCACCTGTGGTTGGTCAGCGGGTTTCCAGCAGCGTCTTGCCGATCGTGGCGCGGGACTGGATCGCCGCGTGGGCCGCCGCGGCCTCGGCCAGCGGGAAGCGCTGGCCGATGATCGGCTGGAGCCTTCCCGCCGCGGCCTCGGCGAGTGCGCTTTCCGTGTAGGCGCGCAGCTCGTCCGGCGTCGCGGCCGGACGGACGAGGGTCACGTCGCGTGCGGTGGCCTCGTCGTCGGTGATCGCGGTCCAGGTGCCGCTCGCCAGGCCGAAGCTCACCATGCGGCCGCCGGGGCCGAGCAGGTCGAACGACGCGGCGCCGATGTCGCCGCCGACGCCGTCGAACACCACGTCCACCGCGCCGGTCGCGTCCCGCACGAGTTTGGGCCAGTTCTCGTCGGTGTAGTCGACGGTGACGTCCGCGCCCAGGTCCCTCGCCACCGCCAGCTTCCGCGCGCCACCCGCCGCCGCGACCACCATGGCACCCGCCGCCTTCGCCAGTTGCACGATCAGGCTGCCGACTCCGCCCGCCGCGGCTTCGACCAGCACCCGGTCTCCTGTCCGGAGTCCGGCCGCCCGCGTCATCATCGTCGCGGTCCTGCCATCTGCCAGCAGGGCGACCGCGACGTCCAGCGGGACCTCGGCCGGTACCAGGAACAACGCCGCCGCGTCGACCGCCACTCGTTCCGCGTAGCCGCCGGAGCCGCCCGTACTGGTGATCACCTGTGTGCCAAGAAGGTCGGCCGGGACCCCCGAACCCACCGCCGCCACCACGCCGCCCACCCCGTTGCCGGGCACCATCGGCAGCGTGCCCGCGAACGGGCCGCCTCCGGTGGCACGGAACTGGGTCTCGACGAACGTGATGTTGGCGAACGCGACGTCCACCACGACTCGTCCCGGGTCCGCGACCGGGTCCGGCGCCTCACCGGGCGTCAGTACCTCCGGCCCGCCGAACTCACGCAACCACACCGCACGCATCGGTCCTCCGCTCAGTAGGACCTCAGCGTGCAACCTCCAGCAATGTAGAGGTCAATGGTCAGTCGTCGTGGTCGTGCCCGCCGAACGGGAAGCTGCTCACCCGTCCCTCACCCGACTCCCTGGCCGCCACCGCCGCCTTCAGCCGGTCGCCAAGCAGGCCGAGGACCGTGGCCATCAGCGCGACCAGCGACAGCACCACGATCATCAGCCAGAACCCGACCTCGGTGTGGGTCACCTCGGCCACGGCGGTCTCCAGGCGGTCACCATCCTGGCTTTCCGCCGCGCCGGTCTGACGGGCCCAGTCCATCAGCGAGTTCTGCAGGTTCGACTGGGCGACGCTCATCGTCACGACGGTCACGACCAGGGTGGCCGCCGCCAGCGCGGCGCCGCCGAGCAGGCGTGCCTTCAGGTGCGGGACCAGCGCGGTCAGCACACCCGCGGCCGCGAGGACGGCCAGCCCGATCGCGAGCAGTTGGACGCCAGGGTCCGGTGGGTCGGTGAGGGCGGCCGGGCTCTCCGGGTCCTTGCCGAGCTCCTGCAGTTCGGCGGGCACCTCGGGGTCGGTCCCGGTCACGAGGTTGCCGCCGGTGTAAGTCGCGCCGGCTTCGCCGTAGCCGGGTACGTCACAGGAGGCCGAGACGAACGGCAACAGGAAGAACAACAGCAGCACCAGCACGAACCCGGCCGGGCTGGCGAAGCGCGACAGGAAGCTCAAAGGACGACCCCTTGCTAGACATCCGGGTGGCGGCAGGGTAGCGGACAGTGTGGACCCCGGGTGGCGCGCAACCCCGCACGCGACTGGGGCATAGTTGGCGCTCGTGACAGAGCACTTCCAGGTACACGGCGGCGCGCGCTTGGCCGGTGAGGTCGACGTGGTCGGCGCCAAGAACAGCGTGTTGAAGCTGATGGCGGCGGCCTTGCTCGCCGAGGGCACGACGACGCTCACGAACTGCCCACAGATCCTGGACGTGCCACTGATGGGTGAGGTGCTGCGCAGCCTGGGCTGCGAGGTGACCATCGAGACCGACACGGTCACCATCACCACCCCCGTCGACCTCAACCACCGCGCCGACTCGCCCGCGATGGGCAAGCTCCGTGCCTCGGTGTGCGTGCTCGGACCGCTGGTCGGGCGCTGCAAGCGGGCCGTCGTCGCGCTGCCGGGCGGCGACGCGATCGGCGTGCGACCGCTCGACATGCACCAGAACGGTCTCCGCCAGCTCGGCGCGCACAGCGAGATCGAGCACGGCTGCGTGGTCGCGGAGGCCGAGGGCCTGCACGGCGCCCAGATCTGGCTCGACTTCCCGAGCGTCGGCGCGACGGAGAACATCCTGATGGCCGCCGTGCTGGCGAACGGCACCACGGTGATCGACAACGCCGCCCGCGAGCCGGAGATCGTCGACCTGTGCACGATGCTCCAGCAGATGGGCGGCAAGATCGAGGGCATCGGCACCTCGACCCTCACCGTCCACGGCGTGGACGCGCTGCAGCCGACCGAGCACCGCGTGATCGGCGACCGCATCGTGGGCGCCACCTGGGCGTTCGCCGCGGCGATGACCCGGGGTGACGTCACCGTCCGCGGCGTCGACCCCCACCACCTCGACCTGGTGCTCGAGAAGCTGCGCATCGCGGGTGCCGAGGTGACGATCACCGGCGACAACGAGTTCCGCGTCGTGCAGCACGACCGGCCATCCGCGGTCGACTTCGTGACGCTGCCGTACCCGGGGTTCGCCACCGACCTCCAGCCGTTCGCGATCGCGCTGACCTCGATCGCCGACGGCACCTCGATGATCACCGAGAACCTGTTCGAGGCCAGGTTCCGCTTCATCGAGGAGATGGTCCGCCTCGGCGCGGACGCCCGCACCGACGGCCACCACGCGGTGGTCCGAGGGGTCGCGCTCCTGTCGAGCGCCCCGGTGTGGGCGTCCGACATCCGTGCGGGGGTCGGCCTCGTGCTGGCCGGTCTGTGCGCGGAAGGCGTGACCGAGGTGTGGGACGTCTTCCACATCGACCGCGGCTACCCGGGCCTGGTGGAGAACCTGGTCAAGCTGGGCGCCGACGTCCGGCGCGTGGCAGGCGACCCGGAACGGAACTGATGGTCGGCGCGGCTCAGCGGGTCCGGTAGCGCGCGTAGATCAGTCCGCTGTCGAAGGCCCGCTCCTCGACCAGCTCGAGATCGAGGCGCACGCCGTCGGGGAAGAACCGCTTGCCGCCGCCCACCACGCTCGTGGTGATGAACAGGTGGTACTCGTCCACCAGACCGGCCGCGATCGCCTGGGCCGCGAGGTTCGGGCCGTCGACGGTGATGTCGTGATCAGCCTCGGCCTTGAGCCCGCGCACCGCGTCCGGGTCGAAGGCCCGCTCGATCCTGGTCTTCGCGCTGGACACGGACTCGAGCGTCGTGGAGTACACGACCTTCTCCGCGGCCTGCCAGTCCCTGGCGTACTGCAGGATGTGCGGCGGCTGGCCGGGCTCGGTGTGCGCGGTCTCCCAGTAGACCATCGTCTCGTACATCCGTCGGCCGTAGAGGTACGTGCCGACGGGGCGGAAGAGGTCGTTGACGAAGGTGTGCACCTCCGGGTCCTCGGCCCCGGTGCCGAGGCCGCCCTCCGCCGCCTCGGCGTAGCCGTCGAGCGAGGTGATCATCGAGTAGATGAGCTTTGCCATGTGTTCTCCTCCGGGGCCGAGCGCGGTCTTCCCTCGGGTTGTGACCTCGGCACGACCCGGAACTCATCGATCGCTCTCGTCCTTTTTCTTCTCCCGGACCCGGACCACGATGAACACCACGATCGCCAGGGCGATCGCGGCGATGACCACCTTCTGGAAGATGCCCGCGTACTCGTCCACCACCTGCCAGTTGGCGCCGAGCAGGTAACCGGCCACCACGAAGCCCGAGTTCCAGATCAGGCTGCCGAGGGTCGTCAGTGACAGGAACTGCCACACCGGCATTCGCTCGATGCCCGCGGGTAAGGAGATGAGGCTGCGGAACAGCGGGATCATGCGGCCGAAGAACACGGCCTTCTTGCCGTGCTTCTGGAACCAGCGTTCCGTGCGGTCGAAGTCGGACGCCTTCATCAGCGGGGCGCGGATGATCAGTGACCGGACCCGGTCGCGGCCGAGCCACGCGCCAAGCCAGTAGGTGAGCATGGCGCCGGCCACGGAACCGAGCGTGGTCCAGAACAGCGCCATGAACAGGCTCATGGTGCCCTGGCTCGCGGAGAACCCGGCCAGTGGCAGCACGAGCTCGCTCGGCATCGGCGGGAAGATGTTGTCGATGCCGACGAGCAACGCCGCGCCCGGCCCGCCCAGCTTGTCCATGAGGTCGACGGCCAGGCCGGCGAGACCTCCTGGCTGGTCGGCGGCTGCCACGATCATCGCTGCTCCTTCTTCTCGGTCTGTCGATGATCGCAACGCCAGGTGTCCGGGCGTTGCCCGGGATGCCCTGAAAGGCGTTTTCGGGTCATTCGGCGTCCCGCAAGCGTCCTTCGGGACAGTGCGCTGTCGCTACCTCGCACCCTGACGTTGTGCTCCTCCGTGGCTGCGGGTATGAAACGTGGGGCATCTCGAACGGCAACCTCGGAAGGTGTCCGCATGCGAACCCGCCGCTTGGCCCCGGCACTTGGTCTTCTGCTCACCGTTGGGCTCGTCACCGCGCCGGGCGCCGGCGCCGCACCCGCGAAAGTGCCTGTCGCGACCGGGTACGGCGGGGCCGTCGTCTCTGACACGATCGAGTCCACCCAGGCCGGGATCGACGTCCTGAAGAAGGGCGGCACCGCCGCCGACGCGGCCGTCGCCGTCGCCGCGACGCTCGGGGTCACCGATCCGTACGTGGCCGGGCTCGGGGGCGGCGGGTACTTCGTCTACTACGACGCGCGGACCCGTCAGGTCTCCACCATCGACGGGCGGGAGACCACGCCGCAGGCAGGCAGCCCGACGATGTTCGTCGATCCGGCCACCGGGCAGCCCTACGCCTTCCCGGCCGCGGTGACCAGCGGGCTCGGGGTCGGGGTGCCCGGCATGCTCGCCACCTGGGAGCGGGCGCTCGACCGGTGGGGCCGGTTCTCCTTGCGGGACAACCTCAAGCCCGCCATCAACGTCGCCGACCATGGGTTCACGGTCGACGCCACCTTCCGGGAGCAGACCCGGCAGAACCAGGCGCGCTTCGCCCAGTTCGGGTCCACCGCCGAGCTGTTCCTGCCCGGCGGGCAGCTGCCCGAGGTCGGCTCCACCCTGCGCAACCCCGACCTCGCCGACACCTACCGGCAGATCGGACGCCACGGCATCGACGCCCTGTACGGCGGTGACATCGGGGCGGACGTCGTGGCCGCGGTGCAGGAACCACCCGTCGCGCCAGGGGCCACCATCGACCCGCTGCCCGGGCTCATGACCATCGACGACCTCGACGACTACCGCGCGATCGACCGGCGGCCGACGCACGTGTCGTACCGCGGGTACGACGTCTACGGGATGGCGCCCTCCTCCAGCGGCGGGATCACCGTCGGCGAGTCGCTGAACATCCTCGAGCGGTACCGGCTGTCCGGCATGGACCGGGTGCAGGCCCTCCACCACTACCTCGAGGCCAGCAGGCTCGCGTTCGCCGACCGCGGCCGCTACATCGGTGACGCCGACTTCGTGGACGTCCCGCAACGGGAGCTGCTGTCCGACCGGTTCGCCAAGCAGCGCGCCTGCGAGATCGACCCCGCCGCCGCCGCGCCCGGCGCGGTGCCGCCGGGAGACGTGAGTGCGGGCGGACAGTGCGCGCCTGCATCGAAGGCCACGCCGGACGGCAACCAGGGCTACCACACCAACCACTTCGTCGTCAGCGACCGGTGGGGCAACGTCGTCTCCTACACGAACACCATCGAGCAGCTCGGCGGCAGCGGGATCGTGGTCCCTGGCCGGGGGTTCCTGCTCAACAACGAGCTGACCGACTTCAACTTCGCGCCGACACAGGGCGACGCGCCCGACCCGAACCTCGCCGAGCCCGGTAAGCGGCCGCGGTCGAGCATGTCGCCGACGATCGTGCTCAAGCACGGCAAGCCGTTCCTCGCGGTCGGTTCGCCGGGCGGGGCCACGATCATCACGACCGTCCTGCAGATCCTCGTGAACCGGATCGACTTCGGGATGTCGCTGCCCGACGCCATCGCGGCGCCGAGGGCATCGCAGCGCAACGCCGCCACCACACAGGTCGAGCCCGCCTTCCAGGCAATGCCGGAGGCGGCCGGGCTGCTGGCGCTCGGCCACAGCTTCGCGATCCGCGACACCAGCCCGCTCGACCCGACGATCAAGACCAGCTCGGACATCGGCGTCGCGTCGGGGCTGGAGTTCACCAAGCACGGCAAGGTGATCGCCGCCGGTGAACCCGTGCGGCGCGGCGGCAGCGCGGCCGCGGTGGTCCAACCCGCGCGCTGAGCCACCGGAACACACACTGGCCGTGTCCCGCCGACCGTCACCCCGGTCGGCGGGACACGGCCATTCGCGTACCTGGCGAACCCCGGCGTGCGGGTCAGTCCGCGAGCAACGCCCGGATCGCGACCTCGCGGTCGGCGGGGAACACCAGCACCCGCATCCCCTCACCCTCGGGGTCGGGCACCGTGGTGGCACGCACCCCCGCCGCCTGCAGGCGATCCTCCACCACGCGGGCCGCGGTCGACGACGGCACCTTGGCCACCTCGCTCAGCAGGCCGTAGTCCTTGCGGTGTGCCTCGTCCGTGTCCATGCTCGACGCCCACTTCAGCACAACGGCGAACAACGCCATGACGGCGAGTCCGACGATGGGGACGAGCACCACCGACAGTCCGGTCACCCTCCGATTGTCGCGCGACGGACGGGCCCGCACCAGGTGCCGCTGCGGCCTTCACCACACACGTGCTGCCGAGCAGGTTACTGGCCAGTACATTCGAGGGATCCGCATCAACGGAGGTGGTCCGATGCCGTACCCAACCGACCCCGAGCGGGACCGGCCGTGGGTGATGCGGACCTACGCGGGGCACTCTTCCGCTGCCGCGTCCAACCGGCTCTACCGGCGCAACCTGGAGAAGGGCCAGACCGGTCTCTCGGTCGCCTTCGACCTGCCGACGCAGACCGGCTACGACCCCGACCACGTGCTCGCGCGCGGCGAGGTCGGCAAGGTCGGCGTGCCCGTCGGCCACATCGGCGACATGCGGCAGTTGTTCGACGGCATCCCGCTCGCCGGGGCCAACACCTCGATGACGATCAACGCCACCGCCATGTGGCTGTTCGCGCTCTACGTCTCCCTCGCGCAGGAGCAGGCCGAGGAGCAGGGCGCCGACTGGCACGAGGTCGTCGGGAAGCTCGCGGGCACCACCCAGAACGACATCATCAAGGAGTACCTGTCCCGGGGCACGTACGTGTTCCCGCCGGGGCCGAGCCTGCGCCTGATCACCGACATGGTCGCGTGGACCGTCGCGAACGTGCCGAAGTGGAACCCCACCAACATCTGCAGCTATCACCTGCAGGAGGCGGGCGCGACGCCGGTCCAGGAGGTCGCCTACGCCATGTGCACGGCCATCGCCGTGCTCGACGCGGTCCGCGACTCCGGGCAGGTGCCGGGGGACAAGATGGGCGAGGTCGTCGCCCGCATCTCCTTCTTCGTCAACGCGGGCGTGCGGTTCGTCGAGGAGATGTGCAAGATACGTGCGCTCGCCACGCTGTGGGACGAGGTCACGCGCGACCGCTACGGCGTGGAGAACCCGAAGCAGCGGCGGTTCCGCTACGGCGTGCAGGTCAACTCGCTCGGCCTGACCGAGGCGCAGCCGGAGAACAACGTGCAGCGCATCGTGCTGGAGATGCTCGCGGTCTCCTTGTCCCGCAACGCGAGGGCCCGCGCGATCCAGCTGCCCGCGTGGAACGAGGCGCTCGGCCTGCCGACGCCGTGGGACCAGCAGTGGGCGCTGCGCATGCAGCAGGTGCTGGCCTACGAGACGGACCTGCTGGAGTACGAGGACATCTTCGACGGCTCGCCCGTCATCCAGTCCAAAGTGGATGAGATCGTCAGTGGCGCCAAGGCGGAGATCGAGCGCGTGCAGGAGATGGGCGGCGCGGTCGCGGCCGTCGAGAGCGGGTACATGAAGACCCAGCTCGTCGGCTCCCTCGCCGAGCGCCGCCGCCGGATCGAGTCAGGCGACGAGATCGTGGTCGGTGTCAACAGGTTCGAGAACACCGAGCCGAGCCCGCTGGAGGGCGAGGGCGCCATCGAGACCATCAAGCCCGAGGTCGAGCGGGAGGCGGTCGAGGCCATCGAGCGGTGGCGCGACCTCCGCAACCAGTCCGAAGTGGACAAGGCGCTCGAGCTGCTGGCGGCCGCCGCCCGGACCGACGAGAATCTCATGGAGGCAACCCTCACGTGCGCGAAGGCGGGCGTGACGACAGGGGAGTGGGCGGGCACGTTGCGTGAGGTGTTCGGCGAGTACCGCGCGCCGACCGGTGTGTCCGGCGCGTCCTCCGGTGGCTCGGCGGCCGGTGAGCTGGCCGCGGTGCGGGACCGGGTGAAGCGGACCGGCGAAGAGCTCGGTGGCAGGCTGCGCATGCTGGTCGGCAAGCCGGGGCTCGACGGGCACTCCAACGGCGCGGAACAGATCGCGGTCCGTGCGCGGGATGTCGGGTTCGAGGTCGTCTACCAGGGCATTCGCCTGACCCCGGACGAGATCGTGGCCGCCGCGGTGCAGGAGGGCGTGCACGTGGTCGGCCTGTCGATCCTGTCCGGTTCGCACCTCGCGGTGGTGCCGGACGTTGTCGACGGGCTGCGGGAGGCGGGCGCGGCGGACGTCCCGGTCGTGGTGGGCGGCATCGTGCCGCCCGCCGACGCGCGGCTGCTGCGCGAGCGCGGCGTCGCCAGGGTGTTCACGCCCAAGGACTACGAGCTGACCGAGATCATGAACGAGATCGTCGACGTGATCAGGACAGCAACCGGACTGGATTAGGGCTCGTCCGATGGATCTTTGTGCGAGGGTCTGGGCCTGACCAACAGTGACTCAGGGGACCGTGACGGCACCCAGCCACCAACCGCCTGCGGTCCGAGATGTCGCTGGGTTGATGCCAACACTTTTGAATCCGGGGAGGCGGATTAGTCTAGTCTTTCGGCCGTGCGGATCGGACGGCGTGACCTCCTGCGGGCCGGTGCCGTGTTCGGCGCGGCCGCACTGACCGGCTGCACCACCCAGCTCGACGGGACTCCGGTGCCCGCCACGACACCCCCGCCGGGCCAGCCGCTGCCCGGCACCGTGCGGCTCGGTGTTGCCGAGTACCGGCCCTATGCCTTCGAGGACGACGCGGGTGAGCTCACCGGCGAGGTCGTCGAGGTCGTGCGGGCCATCTGCGAGAAGCTGGGCAGTTCGCTGACGGTCAGGGCGGTGCCGTACGAGACGATCCTCGAGAACGTCGAATCGGGTGAGCTCGACGTGGTGGGCGGGCTCTCGATCCGCTCGAAGAACTGCGCGTCGCTCGACTTCACCGCGCCCGACCACTTGTCACTGACCGCGATTGTCGTGCGTGCGGGTAATCCGAAAGGGATCAACACGTTCACCGAGGTGGCGTCGACGCGCGCACGTCTCGGGGTGGTCGCCAACGCGCTGGAGGCGGACAACGCGCAAGCGGCGGGGGTGACGGGGTTGCGGACCTACCAGTCCAGTGAGGAGCTGGTGCAGGCCGTCCTGGAGGACCAGGTGGACTGTGCCGCCTACGACGACATCACCTTGCGTGACCTGCTGCCTGCCTATGCCGGCCTCGAACTGCGGCCACCGTTCGAGCCGGTGGGTGGCGCCCCGCGCTACGGGTTCGGCTTCCGCAAGGGCGACGACTCCGGCCTGCGGGAGGCGTTCGACGTGGTGCTTCGCAACCTGCACGCCAGCGGCGAATGGCTGCGGATCACCAAGCCGTTCGGATTCACCAGGAGTAATCTCCCGGATGCGGAGCGCGTCGGCGAGGAGGCCTGCGCTCGTTAGTCCGCGGCCATGTTTCGGTTGCCTAACGGACTCCGTTGATCTTACGGGTTATTTTTGACCAGTCACGACGTCTCCCACTACGTTGAGTTGCCATCGAGACGCGTGGACGCCGGGCGATGCATGTGAGGACTGGAAACGATGGCGATGGGTAACTGGACACGACGGGACTTCCTCAGGTTCGGCGCGGTTGCCGGCACCGCCGTTGTCGGCGGTCCCGCTCTGCTGACGGCCTGTTCAGAGGTGCCGCAAGGGGGTTCCGGCGAGGGCGGGACGCTCCAGAGAATCAAGGACGCCGGGACGGTCAGGGTCGGCATCGCCGGCGAGGTCCCCTACGGCTACACCGAGGACGGCAAGGTCACCGGCCAGGCCCCGGAGGTCGCGAAGGCGGTCTTCAAGGCCATGGGCATCGACAAGGTCGAGGCGACCCAGGTGGAGTTCAGCCAGCTGATCCCGGCGCTGAACGCGGGGGAGTACGACATGGTCGCGGCCGGCATGGCCGTGCGGCCCGACCGGTGCGAGAACGCCGCGTTCTCCCACGTGGACTACGTGACGCCGACCGCGTTCCTGGTGCCGAAGGGCAACCCGCAGGGCGTGAAGACCTTCGAGGACGTGAAGGCCAAGGGCCTCATCGTCGCGGTGCTGAACGCCACGATCGAGCAGCAGGTCGCCGAGGCCACCGGCATCGCGGCGGACAAGATCCAGCCCTACGACGGTCAGCCGGAGCTTTTCCAGGCGCTGCAGGACAACCGCGCCTACTGCGGTGCGCTGACCGACATCTCGCTGCGGGAGCTGCTGGAGCAGAACCCGGACGCGCCTTTCGAGGTGACCGATGGGTTCGTGCCGGAGATCGACGGCAAGGAGCAGATCCAGGCCGGCGGCTTCGTGTTCCGCAAGGGCGAGGACGACCTGGTCGACGCGTTCAACACCGAGCTGGACAAGCTGCACGAGTCCGGTGAGTGGCTGAAGATCGTCGAGCCGTTCGGCTTCGCCGAGTCCAACCTGCCGCCCGACGACGTGACCACCGAGCAGCTCTGCCAGGAATCCTGAGCAGCGGTACGCCGTGTTCGACAATCTGTCCCTGTTCGTCAGCACGATCGCAGACGGATTGCTGCTGACGGTCGAGGCGACCCTCGGCGGCATCGTCATCGCGACCGTCCTCTCGTTCGTGTTCGGGCTCGCGATGCTGTCGAGGTCGCGGACGGTGCGCGTGGTCGCGCGGATCTACGTCGAGATCTGGCGCGGCACGTCCGAAGTGGTCCAGCTGCTGTGGATCTACTTCGTGCTGCCGGTGCTGATCGGCTACCGCATCGTGCCGCTGGTCGCGGGCATCGTCGTGCTGGGACTGAACTTCGGCGCCTACGGCGCGGAGATCGTGCGCGGGGCCGTGCGGTCGGTGCCGAAGGCGCAGTACGAGGGTGCGGTGGCGCTGAACTTCACGTCCGCGCAACGGATGCGGCGGGTGATCCTGCCGCAGGCGCTGGTGGAGATGGTGCCGCCGCTCAACAACCTGTTCATCCAGCTGCTCAAGGGCAGTGCGCTGCTGACGATCATCTCCGTGCACGAGATGACCTACCAGGCGCGTGAGGTGCTGATCGACCGGCACATCGACCAGGCGTGGCTCATCTGGACGGTCGTCCTGCTGTTCTACCTGGTGCTCGCGATACTGATCACGATCGGGATGCGCCTGCTGGAGCGGTGGGCGGGGCGGCTCGTCGGCCGCAAACCCGACGAACGGAGCATCTTCAGCAGGCGCAGGAAACCCGTGCTCGACATGCCGGAAGCCGTGCCCGGTGGTGGTCCTCGGTGAACCTGGACTGGAACTGGGACTACTTCTGGGAAGTACTCCCCGACATCGTCGGCAGAGGGCTCTGGATCACCGTCCAGGCGACGGTGTACGGCTCGATCATCGCCTACCTGCTCGGCATGGTGCTCGCACTGCTGCGGCGCTCGCCGATCCGGGTCGTGAGCACCGTGACGTGGGCGTTCATCGAGTTCATCCGCAGCACCCCGCTGCTCGTGCAGATCTTCTTCCTGTTCTTCGTGTTCCCGGACTTCGGCATCAAGTTCGACGCGCTCACCACCGGCGTGATCGCGCTCGGCCTGCACTACTCGACCTACGCGTCCGAGGTGTACCGGGCGGGCATCGAGGCCGTGCCGGTCGGACAGTGGGAGGCGGCGACCGCGCTGAGCCTGCCGAGGTCGCGGACGTGGCGTGCGGTGATCCTGCCGCAGGCGATCCCCCGGGTGCTGCCCGCGCTCGGCAACTACACGATCTCGATGCTGAAGGAAACGCCGCTGCTGCTGGTGATCGGCGTTACGGACATCGCGGGCGCGGCCTTCCAGACCGGGTCCAAGGCGTTCCGCTACGTGGAGCCGATCACGATCGCGGGCCTGCTGTTCCTCGTGCTGAGCCTCCTGGCATCCCTACTCGTTCGATGGTTGGAGCGTCGTGTCGGAACCCTCCGCTGAGAACTACATGATCCGGTTCGAGGACGTGGTGAAGCGGTTCGGCAGCAACGTGGTGCTGGACGAGCTGAACTTCTCCGTCGCGCCAGGGGAGTTCGTCACCCTGATCGGGCCGAGCGGGTCGGGCAAGACGACGATCCTGCGCCTGCTCATGACCCTGGAACAGGTCTCCGGCGGCACGATCCACGTCGGCGGCGAATGCCTGTCGCACGTGCGCCGAGGGGATCGGCTGGTGCCCGCCGACGAGAAGCACCAGCGCCAGGTGCGCAAGCGCATCGGCATGGTGTTCCAGCAGTTCAACCTGTTCCCCAACATGAAGGTGCTGCAGAACCTCACCGAGGCGCCGATCCGGTCGCTCGGTCTGTCGAGGACCGAGGCGGAGGCCCGCGCGCACGAGCTGCTGGACCTGGTCGGACTGTCCGACAAGGTGAAAGCGCACCCGACGCAGCTGTCCGGCGGGCAGCAGCAGCGGGTGGCGATCGCGCGAGCGCTCGCGATGCGGCCGGACGTCCTGCTGCTGGACGAGGTCACCTCGGCACTGGACCCGGAGCTCATCGCGGGTGTGCTGAAGCTGCTGAAGGACATCGCGCGCACCACGGACATCACGTTCCTGTGCGTGACCCACGAGATGGGCTTCGCGCGGGACGTCTCCGACCGGGTGCTGATGTTCGACCACGGGCGGATCGTCGAGGCCGCGCCGCCGGACAAGCTGTTCACCGAGCCCGACAACGAGCGGACCCGCGAGTTCCTGAGCGCGGTGCTCGAGCGGGGTTAGAGTCGGGCCCCATGCGGCACATCACGGTTTTTGAGGATGGCGACACGGTCCGGATCACCATGAACCGGCCCGCACGGCGGAACTCCCTGTCCTACGAGCACCTCTCCGAGCTGCTGAGCGCGTTCGAGGACGCGGGCGACTCCGCCGCGAGCGGCATCGTCCTGGCGGCCGAGGGCCCGGTGTTCTCGGCAGGCCATGACTTCGGTGACGTGGCGTCCCGTGACCTGGTCGGTGTGCGGGACCTGCTGGCGCTGTGCACCGCGCTGATGAAGACCATCGAGTCGGTGCCGCAGGTGGTGATCGCGCGCGTCCACGGGCTCGCGACCGCGGCCGGGTGCCAGCTCGTCGCGTCGTGTGACCTGGCGGTGGCCGCCGAGTCGGCCGGGTTCGCGTTGCCCGGCGGCAAGGGCGGCTGGTTCTGCCACACGCCCGCGGTGCCGGTGGCACGCAACATCGGGCGCAAACGGCTGATGGAGATGGTGCTGACCGGCGACGTGATCGACGCGCCGACCGCGCTCGAGTGGGGCCTGGTCAACCGGGTCGTGCCGGACGAATCGCTGGACGCGGCCGTCGACGACCTGCTCGCCAAGGCCACGCGTGGCAGCCGGGCGAGCAAGGCCATCGGCAAGCAGACCGTCTACGCCCAGCTGGACCGGCCGGAGGCCGACGCGTACGCGATCGCCGTCGAGGTCATGGCCGCCGCGTCGCAGCTTCCCGGTGCTCGGGAGGGGATGGCGGCGTTCCTGGAGAAGCGGCGTCCTGAGTGGCCGGACTGAGGGTGCCCGCCGCCGTCACCGCGATCGCGCAGAAGACCGCGATCAGCAGGAACGTGTAGTTGAGCGGCATCAGGTGGGTCATCGGCCCGATGACGGCCGGGCCAGCGAGGATGCCGAGGTAGCCGAGCCCCGCGACGCGGGACACGTTCGCACCCGCGTTGTCGCGGTCGGAGTGGCCCGCCGCGCTGAACAACTGCGGCACGGCGCCGGACAGGCCGATCCCGAAGAGCGTCCACCCGGCGATGGCGACCGGGATCGACGTGGTGAGCGACGCGGTCAGGATGCCTGCCGTCGCGATCACCGACCCGTACCGGACGATCGCCACCGGGCCGAACCGCTGGGACACCGGGTCGGTGAGCAGGCGGCCGATGGTCATGGCGGCGGCGAAGGAGGCGTACGCGAACGCGGCGGTCGCCTCCGGCGCGTCGAGGATCGTGCTCAGGTGCAGCACACTCCAGTCGTTGGCGACGCCCTCGGCCAGCATGAGAAGGAACGCGATGACCGCGAGCCACCAGATGCGGGCCGGTGTCTTCCTGCGTTGCTTCGGGCCCTCTGCTGCGGGTTTCGGTGCTCTGCGCAGGAGCGCGGGAGTGGCGGCGGCCGCGATGACGAGGGTGATGCCCGCCGCGACGGCGAACGTGGTCGCGGGGGACCAGCCCCAGGTCAGCGTGCGGGCCCCGGCGAGTGCCGCGAGGAACCCGCCGACCGACCACACCGCGTGGAAGGCGGACATGATCGTGCGCCCGTAGGCGTGTTCCACCTCGACCGCGTGTGCGTTCATGCTGACGTCGAGACCGCCGTTGCCAACGCCGAGCACGAGCAGTGCGGCGCCGAGCGCGAGGCCGCTGGTGGCGAGGCCGGGCAGGATCAGTGCGGTCGTGCACAGGAGAGCCGACAGCGGCACCACGCGATGGGGGCCGAACCGGTCGGTCAGCGGGCCCGCGACCTGCATGCCCGCGAACGCGCCGCCGCCGAGCAGGAGCAGGAGCAGGCCGAAGGTGGCGTGGCCGACGCCGGCCCGCTGTTCGATCACCGGGATGTGGACCACCCACATGCCGATGACGAAACCGTTAAGGCCGAAGAAGGCGAAGGTCGCTACCCGAGCGCGGCGCATCACCATTCGAACATAACCGATGTTCGTTCGATGATGCTACGCACTATTGTTGTGTTCGTGAGCACTGAGCGGCTGCGGCGGATCGCCGAGGCGACCCGGGACGCCGGGGAGATGAGCGTGGCCGAGCTGGCCGCACTGACGGGCGCCTCCGAGATGACCATCCGGCGTGACCTGGAGATCCTCGCCGGTCAGCGCGTGCTGGAGCGCTTCCGCGGTGGCGCGCGGAGCCTGCTCCTGCGGGGCGAGGAGCCGCCCTACGCGCTGCGGGTCACCGAGGGCGTCGATGCCAAGCAGCGGATCGCGGCCGAGGTCGCGACGCTGCTCGCGGACGGCGAGTCGGTGGTGCTGGACAGCGGGACCACGTGCGTCGCGGTGGCGCACGCCGTGCGGGACCGGCGGCTCACGGTCGTGCCGCTGTCGCTGCACGCGGCGAACGCGCTCGTGGACGCGCCGTCGCTGACGCTGCTGTTCCCCGGCGGCGCGCCTCGGCCGGGTGAGCTGGCGCTGACCGGGCCGCTCACCGAGGCCTCGCTCGCGTCGCTGCGGTTCGACACGGCCGTCATCGGGTGCTGCGGGCTGACCGCCGCGCACGGGGTGACCGGCCACGACCTCGCCGACGCCGCCGTGAAGCGGGCCGCGATGCGCTCGGCGAGCCGGGTGATCGCGGTGGCCGACTCGGCGAAGTTCACCCGCACCGCGCTGGCCGTGGTGACGCAGGTGTCCGAACTGGACGTGGTCGTGACGGACACGGACGCGCCCGCCGACGAGGTCGCGGCCATCGAGTCGGCTGGCGTGGTGGTCCGGCAGGTGTGACTCACCAGGCTTCACCTGCGGTCTCGCGTCCAGGCGGCGGTGCTCGCGAAGGCCGCCGGGCTGGTCGGCTAGCCTGCTTCGGTGCGTCTCGTGATCGCTCGTTGCCAGGTCGACTACGCGGGCAGGTTGACCGCCCATCTGCCCATGGCCACCAGACTGTTGCTGGTGAAGGCCGACGGTTCGGTGTCCGTGCACTCCGACGACCGCGCGTACAAGCCGCTGAACTGGATGAGCCCCCCGTGCTGGCTGACCGAGGGCGACGGCACGTGGACGGTGACGAACAAGGCGGGAGAGAAGCTCGTCATCACGCTGGAGGAGGTCCTGCACGACTCCGCCCACGAGCTGGGCGCCGAGCCGGGCCTCGTCAAGGACGGCGTGGAGGCCCACCTCCAGAAGCTGCTCGCCGAACACATCACCACCCTGGGCGATGGCTACTCCCTGGTCCGCCGCGAGTACATGACCGCCATCGGCCCGGTGGACATCCTCTGCCGCGACGCCGTCGGCGCCACGGTCGCGGTCGAGATCAAACGCCGAGGCGAGATCGACGGCGTCGAGCAGCTGACCAGGTACCTGGAACTGCTCAACCGCGACCCGCTCCTGACCCCGGTCCAGGGTGTCTTCGCGGCCCAGCTGATCAAGCCCCAGGCCCGCACCCTCGCCGAGGACCGGGGCATCCGCTGCGTAACCCTCGACTACGACGCCCTGCGCGGCATCGAGTCCGACGAGTTCCGCCTGTTCTGAGCGTCATCGCGGGTCAGCTCCTCGTCTCCTACTGGTTTTGGGGCACATCCGGGGCACGCCACGCGGACAGCACCGCCTCGACGGCCGTCTTGGTCCACTCCTCGCTGGCCGGCATCAGGTGCGTGTAGACCTTCAGCGTGAACGTCGGAGACCGGTGGCCGAGGTACTTGCTCAGCGCCACGATCGACTCGCCCGTCGAGCAACACCGACGCGTAGTAGTGCCTCAGTGCGTGGCAGCCGTTGTCCCGGCTCAACTCGATGCCGACCCGCTCGAGCGCGGGCTTCCACGTGTACTGGTTCCGGTTGCACGCGTTCGACTCGCGCGTGGTCACGAACAGCTCGACGGTCGTCGGCTTGCCGTCTGTGTCCTCTCACGGCAGGTCACGGCCCCTCGGTGAGGTAGGTGGCCAACTCGTCCCGCACGGTCGGCGGCAGCGGCACCTTCCGGCCCTTCGGCAACGCGAACACCAGCCGGTTGCCGACGATCTTCACCAGCCGCTGCACCCTCACCCAGTCGCGGAGCTAGTCGACATCGGCGGGGACAGGCCGAACATCTCGCGCTGCCTCAGCCCGAGGCCGGCACCGAGCGCGGCGAACGGCCGGTACCGCTCCAGCGGCGCCCCGTGAAGCCCGATCACCACTCCGCGCCCACGGCTCGACCTCGCAAGTCCAGCGCGAGCGGTGATGAGAGCACACAGCGTGTCGAGGTGCATCCAGCCGGCGCGGTGCAGCGGGTGACGTGCTGCCCGTTGACGTCGCGGCGCTGGCGCGGGCGGTGAAGACGGGCCTCGTCTGACCGCTGACCTACGCTGAGTCGGCCCCGGTGCTCCCAGGTTGAGCACCGGGCCGACTGCTGCGTTCAGTTGTCGGTGACGATGATGTCCAGACCGTCGTCCGGGTGGTAGGTCCACGACGCCGCCAGCCCATCCCAGGACGAGTCCTGCATACCGTCCAACGCGCGGGTCGAGTCCATCCTCGAAGTCACATACGCCGGGGCGCCCAGCGCGTCGAGGAGGCAACCGACCTCGGTGGCGCCAAGGGATCCGGACCCGAGTTCCTGGCCGCGCATGTCGATGACGAGGGTATGACCGTCGTCGACGACGTCACCGGCCATGCAGTGCTCGCGGGCCGATTCGATCGATGTCAGTGGGGGCGCCGTGGGGGTGCCGTTGACGTCGTTGCTGCCGCCGATCAGGCTGGCGGTGATGATGGTGAGGACGATGGCTCCGACGACCGCGAGGGGGATGCCCCATCGTTTGGCGGCTGATGGTTGTGCAGCCTGTAGGTGCTCATTTCCGATTGCGGGTTGGGTCATGGCCGCGCCTTTTCCTCTGCTTGAGTTGAGGGTGTTGTTTCGCTCCGGTTGGCTTGGATGTCATCCGGTCTTGGTCCAGGTGCAGTCACCGGACAGCTCGACGAACTCCCCGGCGTTGACCGTGAAGCTCCCTGGTCCGTCGAGGTTCCCGTTGCTGATGATCGCGTCGAACTCGCCGGTGTCGTTCTTGAGCCGCGCCCAATAGCAGCCGAGCCCGTACTCGTTGTCCTCCGGGCCAGCCGTCTTGTACTGGCCGGCCTGCACGTCGACACCCACCTGGTAGATCCCGCTGCTCATGGTCGCCGCGGGCCCGGCGGGTGCGGGCGGTGACGCCTCGGCCTGCGCAGGCTCGGCGGGCGGGGCCTCACCCTCACCTGCGGGCACGCGCACGGTCACTGTCTCGCGTGCCGACTTTGTGCCGCTGCCGGTCGAGTTTCCAGCGAGCCCGACCGCGACGCCGAGGATGAACGCGCCGATGACAACCACGATCCACACACCGCGCTTGGAGGACTTCGACGGCGCGGTCGGGGGCTGCGGCGGGTACTGCTGCTGCGGGTAACTCATGGTCACGATGTCGCTCCTTGGTTGGTGAATGTGTCAAATGTCCTGTCTTTGTCCTGTCTGGACTGATTCACCGGCGGTCCACCCCGGCGGACGTCGAAGAGTTCGGCGACCGCAGTCCTCCCGCCAGCACGACAACACCGTTGCTGCGTTCCGCCTGACCAACAGTGATCTCAGGGGGAACGTGGCGGCGCTGTGCCACCAATCGCCTGCGCTCCGTGGGGTGTCGCATGGTCGATACCAACACTTTGATGTCCGGAAGGCGGACTAGCGCGCACCGTCCACTCGTGAGCCCCCACTGTGCTTGGATCTGCACTAGGCCACCCGGAGTGATCGCTCCGATACCACGCAGAAAAGAGTCCCTGGCCAGACCGAGCGGGCGGCCCTGATTCGGGAGTTCCCCGCACACGCCCAATGCTCGATGGCTACGGTGCACGTGTGAGGGTCCTCGTACTGGTTACCGCGGTCGCCGCCGTCGTGCTCGCCGGGTGTGGCGAGGCGGTCGACACCGCCAAGCAGACCTTTCCGCGCAGCACCGTGCCCGCGGGGCAGGTCGACACCGGGACCGGCGCCGGCAAGCCGAAGACCAACGACCCCGCGTTCTCGAACGAGGAGCTGCGCAAGCTGGAGCCGTGCGCCCTGCTCAGCAAGGACATCCTGGCCCCGCTCGGCACCCCGGCCGAGAACCGGCTGCAGGACTTCGGCAGCTGCTCCAACTACATGGAGGACAAGGACGGCAAGGAACTCAGCATCACGATCTACGTGGGCGAGACCCTCAACGGCGCCACGGACGCCGACGAGAACATCGGCGGGCTGCCCGCGTTCGAGAGTGAGCTGGACGACGGCAGCGCCTGCTTCGTCAGCGCCGTCACCTCCACCAACCCGAACCTCGGCATTCGCGTGCAGGTCGGCGGTGAGGGCGATGAGCTGTGCGCCGTGGGCCGCACGGTGCTCACCGGCATCGTCGACATGGTCCGCGACGACCCGCCGCAGCGGGACGAGAAGCGCGGCTCCATCGCGTCCACCGACCCGTGCGGGCTGCTGGACACCGACCAGGTCAAGGCCACGATCGGCGCGGAGACCGAGGTGTCGCCGTACTCGCTGCACTGGTGCAACTGGGTCGGCGACTCCGTCAACGTCGGCGTCTGGATCCGCAGCGGCTACGACCCGAAGGACGACACCGTCGACCCCGGTGCGGCGGTCGACCTCGGCGGCGGGATCACCGCCTACCAGAACCCGACCGAGGGCGCGGCGTCTTGCCGGCTCGAATGGCGGCACCGTTCCACCGGCGAGGACGGCGCGGACGAGATCATCGAGGTCGACTTCGACAACTCGAAGGCACCTGCGGGGGACAACGGCTGTGCCGGCGCGATCGCGATCGCGAAAGTCGTGATTCCCGCCTTGCCGAAACCCTGAGCGTGCTTCAATCCCCGTGTCACCGGGGGAAGGCGAGCAGTAGGGCGGCGTTGTGCGGTTGTCGGTTCTTCCCGGGGTCATGGCGGTCGTCGCGGTCGCGGTCCTGTCCGCGTGCACGGCAAGGGTCGGCGGGCTGCCCACCGCCGCGACCACGTTGCCCGACGAGCTGACCTCCGAGGTCGTCTTCGGCGACCTCACGACCATCGCGCCGTGCTCCCTGACCGACCCGGAGGCGTTCGACGAGTACGGCACCGCCGAGCACGCCACACCCGAGTCGCTCGACTACTGCGCGATCAGCGTCGACACGTCCGGGGACGCCGACGTGATCCTCTCGATCGGCGCGTTCGGGGAGCTGTCCGCGCAGCCCGAACTGGAGGACAACCGCGTCAAGGGCGTCGACGGCGGCCTGTGGGTCGGGCAGCAGGATGACCTTCCGTCGTTCTGCTCGCAGCTGCTCGTGTTCCCCGACGGGGTGACGATGCAGGTGTCCGGCAGCGTTGTCGACGGGTCCGTGGACGCCTGCCCGATGGTCGAGACCGGCATGGACTACGCCATCGAGGTGATCCAGGGCCGGGACGTCGAACACCGCGAGCCCGAGGACGGCTCACTGCTGACGATCGACCCGTGCTCGCTCGTCGAGGATGACGACATCGCCGCGATTCCCGGGCTCAGCGGGTTGAGCCGGCCCGACGAGTACCCCGGCAAGCACTCCTGCTTCTGGGAGCAGGGCCCGGGTTCGCCGGTGAACGTGCGGCTGGAGTTCGGCGCCGGGCCCGAGCCCGGGTTGTACACCCAGGGCGGCGCCGAGGGACTGGTCGGCGGTCGGCAGTCGGCGACCAACAGGTACCCCGAGGTGGGCGAGAACTCCTACTGCTCCGTCGAGACCGGGCACATCGAGTTCGACGAGGGCGAGGACGTGGTCGAGATAGCCAGCGTCTATGCCCGCGCGCCGGGCGGACAGGTCGACGCGGCGTGTGCCGCCGCTACCGCCGTGGCGGAGCTCGTGTGGCCCGAGCTGCCGGAAGCCTGACCGATACAGGGCGGTGACCTGGGCCACGGCCAGGCTGCCGCCTTTGTTACTGGCAGGTAGTGTCCGAGTTCGCGGGTCTGGCCGCGGACTGCGGAGGTGCACGGTGACACGTGATATCCAGTGCGTCGGAGTCGTCGGACTCGGCACGATGGGCGCGGGCATCGCCGAGGTGGTGGCCAGGACGGGGCGCCGTGTCGTCGGGGTCGAGGTGGACGACGCGGCCGTCGCCAGGGCGCGCGGGCACATCGAGCACTCCACCGAGCGCGCGCGGACCGGTGGCAAGCTCGACGCGGCGCAGCGCGACGCGCTGCTGGCGCGGATCACCTACACGACGAGCCTGAACGACCTTGGCGACGTCGACCTGGTGGTCGAGGCCATCCCGGAGAGCCTGGAGCTGAAGGCCCAGGTCTTCACCGAGCTGGAGCAGGTCTGCCGACCGGACGTGATCCTCGCGTCGAACACGTCGTCGTTGTCGGTCACCGAGATCGGCGTCCACACCGGACGGCCGGGCAAGGTCGTCGGGCTGCACTTCTTCAACCCGGCGCCGGTGCTCAAGCTCGTCGAGATCGTGCGGACCGTGGTCACCGAGCCGGACGTGATCGCCGACGTCGAGTCGTTCGCCCGTGAGCTCGGCAAGGAGCCGGTGGTCATCGGCGACCGGGCCGGGTTCATCGCGAACGCGCTGCTGTTCGGCTACCTCAACCACGCGGTGTCGATGTACGAGTCGCGCTACGCCACGCGCGAGGACCTCGACGCGGCCATGCGGTTCGGCTGCGGCTACCCCATGGGACCGTTGGCACTGCTGGATCTCATCGGCCTCGACACCGCGTACGAGATCCTCGAGACGATGTACCGCCAGTCCCGCAACCGGTTGCACGCACCAGCGCCGCTGCTGAAGCAGATGATCACCGCGGGACTGCTCGGCAGGAAGTCCGGGCGCGGTTTCTACACCTACGACGGCGTCGAGTCGCCGGTCGTGGTGTCCGATGTGGACACACCGGCGGCGGCGAGCGTCTCGTCGGCGGCCCGCGACGTGGCGCGCGTCGGGGTGGTCGGTACCGGCACGATGGCCACGGGCATCGCGGAAGTGTTCGCCAAGAAGGGTTTCGACGTCGTGCTGCGTGCCCGCACGACGGAGAAGGCCGACGCGGCGATCGCGGCCGTGCGCAAGTCGCTCGACCGGCAGGTGACCAAGGGCCGCCTGTCCGAAGAGGACCGCGACGGGGTGCTGGCACGGCTGACCGGGGTGACGTCGTTCGACGACCTCGCCGACTGCGACCTGGTGGTCGAGGCGGTCGCCGAGGAGCTGGCGATCAAGCAGACCGTGTTCGAGGCGCTGGACAAGGTGGTGAAGCCGGGCGCGGTCCTCGCGACCACGACGTCGTCGCTGCCGGTCATCGAGTGCGCGGCCGCGACCTCCCGGCCGACGGACGTGGTCGGGCTGCACTTCTTCAACCCGGCGCCGGTCATGAAGCTCGTCGAGGTGGTCAGGACGATCTCCACCGCGGAGGACGTGGTCGCGACCGCGGACGCGCTGTGCCGCACCATCGGCAAACACCCGGTGCACTGTGCCGACCGGGCGGGTTTCATCGTGAACGCGCTGCTGTTCCCGTACCTGAACGACGCGGTGAAGATGGTGGAGGCCCACTACGCGGAGGCGGACGCCATCGACACCGCGATGAAGGTCGGCTGCGGCCTGCCGATGGGCCCGTTCGAACTGCTGGACGTCGTCGGCCTGGACGTGTCACTCGCGATCGAGCGCACCCTGTACTACGAGTTCCGCGACGCCGGTTTCGCCCCCGCGCCGCTGCTGGAGCACCTGGTCACGGCAGGCCGCCTCGGCCGCAAAACCGGCAAGGGCTTCCGCGACTACCGCTGAACCAACAACCCGCTGACCAGCGAAAACGCCCAAACTGTCCGCGCGAAGCCCGGATGCCAACCCCCACCCGTTCCCGGGGGCGTCCCGCCATGCCAGTCTACCGGTGCCCACCGACAGGGGCGGGGATCGCGTTGACTCATCGAAAATGCCCGGGAAGGTGAGTCGTTGCCTCACGTAAGGATGCCCGTGTAGCGGCGTGGCGTCCGTCGTGGACTGGGGCGGTGACTCATCGTGATCGATGGGATTGACG
>NZ_JBARWZ010000009.1:0-57908 GCF_049647105.1 Actinophytocola sp. | reverse complement strand
CAATGCCACGTAGCGTAAGTTGATCTTGGTGTTGTGGTGGGGTTTTCCGGGGTGTGCGGCGTGGCTGGGTGATCTGGTCTGGTGGCCCTGTTTTGATCACGTGCTATGAGTGGGGTTGTGGCGGATCGTCCGGATGTTCGCACCGATCAGGTCACCCTGGGGGTGTTGGTGAACGCGGTGCCGCGGGATGCGGTGGATGACGCGATCATGGCATGCGGGGTGCGGGAGAAACGGTCGGATGGCAAGTTGCCCGCGCATGTGGTCACGTATCTGACGTTGGGGTTGTGTCTGTTCCCCGATGATGATTACGAGGAGGTCGCGACCAGGGTTACGGGGTCGCTTGATCGGTGGAACTGCTGGAACGCGTCGTGGTCGGTTCCGACGGCCAGCGCGATTACTCAGGCTCGGAAACGGTTGGGACGCAACGTGTTTCCTGAGTTGTTCGAGCGGACTTGTGGGCCGGTCGGCGGGGATGCCGGGCCGGCTGCTGGGGCGGCGGCGTTGGGTACTGCGCGCGGGTCGTTTCTGCGTGGTTGGCGGCTGTTGGCGATCGACGGGTTCGAGGTCGATGTGCCCGACAGCAAGGAGAACGCCGCCGAGTTCGGGTATGCCGGGTCGGGGGAGAACCGGTCGGCGTTCCCGAAGGCGCGGGTGGTGGCGTTGGCCGAGTGCGGCACGCATGCCTTCGTCGCTGCCGAGGTCGACGCCTGGCGGGTCGGGGAGAAGACCCTCGCGCAACGGCTTTACTCCCGCCTGCGCCGTGACGAGTTGCTCACCGCGGACCGTAACTTCTACTCCTGGCAAGCTTGGGACACCGCGCAGGCCACGGGCGCGGCGCTGGTGTGGCGCGCTCCGACTCAACTCGACCTGCCCGTGCTCCGGGTGCTGGCCGAGGGGACCTACCTCACGGCGTTGATCAAACCAACCATCCGCGGGCGCCGCCGGGAACATCTGCTCACGGCCGCGCGCAACGGGGTGGACCTGACAGACATCAACACTGTTCCCGAGGCTTTCGACGAACGCGGACTGCCGGTCGTGCACCTGGCCCGGGTGGTCGAGTACGACATACCGGATCGGGTCGGTAGCGGCACCGGTGAGCTGATCGTCCTGCTGACCACCATCACCGATCCGGGCGGAGACAACGGAGCCCGTGCCGACGAGTTGGCCGCGGCCTACCACCAGCGGTGGGAAGAAGAAACCGGAAACGACCAGCTCAAAACCCATCTACGCGGGCCTGGACGAGTCCTGCGCTCACGACTGCCCGACCTGGCGCATCAGGAAATCTGGGCCTACCTGATCGTCCACCACGCGATCAGCGAGTTGACCGCGCTGGCCTCCGCGGCCGCCGACCTGGACCCCGACCGGATCTCGTTCACCAAGGCCCTGCGCCTGATCCGCCGAACCGCCACCGGCACGGCGGACATTCCCCCCTCCGGACTGGACTGACCAACTCCCCGCGCACCTGACCGCCATCGCCGCACTCCTGATCCCCGAACGCCGCGAACGCACCTGCCCACGCGCCGTCAAACGCGCCCGTCACAACACCTACCGCGTCAAGAAACCAGGCGAACCAGCCAGCACACGCCACAAAGCACCCGCCACGATCAAGATCCACAAGCTCAAACCCCGAGCCGCATGATCAACTTACGCTACGTGGCATTGGCCCTTGGCCACCGCGTGGAACATCGACGGGAAGTTGGCGCCGGGTTCATCTACCTGATGTCAGGGATGTCTCGTTCCGCCGCTCGCACGAGACTCTCGTATACACGCCAGCGCTACAAGATCGCCAACGCTGGGCTCCGCGATCAATTCAACTCTGACAATGGAAACAGAACAGGGAGAAACCGATGAACCTGCGCAGACACCTCCGGATGTTCGTACCTGCCGCCCTGGCCCTTGGGATCCTCGCGGCTCCGCTGGCGAGTTCGGCAGCGGCGGAAACACCGTCCGGCGCAACAGCCACTCAGTCGACCGGCACGCTGGCAGCGGCGAGCCGGTGGCAGTTTATCGGGTGGTTTCCAGACCCGATGGGATGCGTGACCGTCGGCTTTGCGACCTTTCGGCCGTTCGACTGCCGACCCAATTTCCCGTTTGGGTGGTCTCTCTACATCTGGGTCTGACGGCGGGAGATCTCTGCGGCCAGCGCCGTACGGGATGTGACGTCCAACTTGGTGAAGATGTGCTTGAGGTGCGTCTCGACGGTGTAGCGGGACACAAACATCCGCTCGGCCGTCTGGGCGTTGGTGAGACCCTCGCTCACGAGCCGGGCCACGGATCGCTCGGTCTCGGTGAGCGAGGGCCAGCCCGTGGTGGCGCGACGGTGGCGGTCACGGGTGCCGCGGCGGACTCCGCGACCGCGCAAGGCAGCAGTGATCCGGCGGCTTTCCCGCACGACACCGCGCTCGTCCAGCATGCCGATCGCCTCATGGAAATGCGGCCGGGCGTCATTCGTCGCGCCCGCGTCGGCCAACATGACCGCTGCTTGCCCGCAAGCCAACGCGTACTCCACCGGCCGAGGCGCGGTCCGGTACGCCTCAACGGCCTGCACCGCCGCGCTCGGGTCATCATTCACCAGCGCCCGGCAGCGCCAGGCCGCGCCGGTCGCACTGTCGGTGCCGAACCTCTTCGCGGCGGCCTCGGTCTCCTCGGTCACCTGGCGAGCCCGACGGACATCACCCCCGGCCAGCGCCAGGCGCACGGTGTCGGGTGGTGCCAACCAGTTGGTGTGCAGGAAACGCAGTTCAGGCAGTACATCCCACGCCTGCGCGGCCACGGTCGCCGCTTCCGCTGTCCGTTGCCGGGCTTCCAGCAACAGCGACTTCGCCCACAGGACCCAGTCCGCGCCCATCACCGGTCCGGACACCCGAAGGTCATTGTCAGCAACGGCAAGAAGGCTCTCGGCCGCGTCAAGGTCGTCACTGCCGATCGCGATCCGCGCCAGGATCGCGATCGCATGCAGATTCCATCGAGTCGCGGTGTCCTTCGACAGCGCGACGCACCCGTCGGCCTCGACACGGGCGTCGTCCCAACTGCCTGCGTGGAACTCGACAATGGCGAGATTCGCTTGGTAGTAAGGCAATACGGTGGCGATGCCCGCACGCGTCGTCCTGGCAAGGCCCTGCCGGAGCGTGACCTGTGCCCCGGCGAGGTTGTCGGCGTCCACCTGGGTGATCCCGAGGCAGACATCGGCGATCAGGAACCCGGCAAACGGGGTGGTGACCGAACTCGTCACAGCCACGCCACGGCCACCCAGCTCACGCGCCCGATCCACGTCACCGCAGGCACTCGCCCCCAGGGTAAGGGTCATCAGCGCGGTGGCCTCGGTAACCGGGTTGGCCAGTCCCGCGACAGCGGCGAGTGAGCGCTCAGCCTGCGCCACCGCGTCGGTCACCTGCCCGGTCACCAGTCGGTGGAACGTCGTCGGTCCCAACGCGATGTCGCGGTCTCGCACGTTGGCGCACCCCTCGACGGCCAACGCGATCTGGTCGCCTGCCTCGCGCCATCTGCCCTGACGGACGAGCGCGTGTCCCAGCACCGTACCGAGCCGAACCCGGGCGGCTTGCTTGGTCGACAGGTGCAGCGCAGTAGCAGCGAGCGACTCCGCCTCGGACATCCGCCCGGACAGCACCAGCAGCGGCGCGAGCTCGGTGATCAGCGCCGACCGCAAGGGATCCTGATCGGACAGGACGTTGAGCGCGTGCTCGTACCAGCGCACCGCCAACGGTACCGACTGCCTGCCGCACTCACGGGCGGCGCGCCAGTAGCAGGTCACCGCGTGCTGGTCGCTCTCGCCGGCAATCGCGAGATGCTCGGCGACCCGGCTGGCCGGCGCATCGGCGACCTCGAGCGCTTGACCGATATCGCGGTGCAGGGTCCTGCGCAGCGCCACCGGCACGTCGTCATACAGCGCCTGCCGGAACATGTCGTGCCGGAACGTGAGCCGGTCACTGGACCCGTCCACCAGACCGGTGGTCAGCGCGGGCCGCAGCACGGCGAGGAGGTCCGCCGCCTCCCGTCGGCTGATCGCGGTCAGCTCGCTCGCCTCGCACGAGGTGCCGACGACCGCCATGATCCGCAACAGGTCCAGTGTGGACTCGGGCAGAAAGCTGTACCGCAGCAGCAACATCTGGCCCAGATCGTCGGGGAACCGGTCGACCGACGTGTCGATCCGACCGCCATCAGCGCACAACGCGCCCTGCTGTTGCAAGGTGTTGAGCAGTTCGAGGATGAACAGCGGATTCCCGGTCGCGGCGTCGGCCAGTCGACGCAGCCGCTGACCAGGCGGCGCGTCCAGAGCCCGCTCGAGCAGCTCGACGGTCGCCAGGGAACACAGGCCGGCAAGCCGCAGAGTCCGTCCGCCTGCCGTGGTGAGGTTGTCGCGCAGCCGGGTGATCTCCTGGGACTTGGGCAGCGAACGAAGCGTGCCGATGATCAGCAAGGGGCGATCGTGCATGTGGCGTGCCAGCGCGTCGATCGCGGTCAACGTGGAGGAGTCCGCCCAGTGCAGGTCCTCCACGGCCAAGACGGTCGGTGTGCGTGCGCAGCGGTGCTCGACCCAGTCGAGGATCGCCTCGATCACGACGAAGGTCTCGTCCGACCCCTGCGCACGGCCTGCCGTGGTCGAATCCAGTAACGCACGCAAGGTCTGGCTGCCGCGGTCAGCGGCATTGGCCATGGCGATCTCCCGGAAGATGCCGAACGGGCGGTTCCCCAGTTCGTAGGCGGAGCCGGCGAGCAGCGTGAATCCTCGGGCCTGGGAGTCGGCCACGAGCTCACCCAGCAGGCGACTTTTCCCGATGCCGGGCTCACCTTCGATCAGGAGTGTGGCCGCGCGGCCGGACAGAGCAGTGTCAAACGACGATCGCGCATCGTCGAGCTCACTGGTACGACCGACCAACGGAAGGAAGGTTCGAACCCGGACCGTGGCCACTATCCGCCTCCCTCGGTTCACGCCGGATAGGGTCTACGGTGGTTGGGTCCGCGCCGCTCTGAACGCCGGATGCGCTCCGCTGGGCACCCAAACCGCCCGCACCCTCCCGCCTGACGAGCACTTCATGATCAATCGGCGGGTCCATCGTGTCTCCGTCGGCTAATACCCAGGAGTACGGAAGCGCTCATCAGATACCAGCCCGCGAGGTTCCCGACGGCGGTCCGCTCCCAACGGCTCCTCGGAATCCCGGGTATGTCCGCTCCGCGGCATGAGAGGCCGCCGTCACAGCGTCGGCGGGCGGGCTCAGGCCATTGCCAGTTCGGGAACTGGTGGCGCGGTTCGACCGGCCTTTGCCGACACGATGGCCGCTGTGAGGCCGGCCAGGCTCAGTGCGACGCCGACCCAGGCGGTGGCTGCGTAGCCCCAGCCGGCCGTGATGGCCAGGCCGCCCAGCCAGGCGCCTGCGCCGTTCGCGATGTTGAGTGCCGAGTGGTTCGACGAGGATGCGAGCGACGGCGCGTCCGGGGAGGCGTCCATCAGCCGCACCTGCAACGCGGAGGCGAGGATCTGTGACACCAGGCCGATGAGGAATACCGAGCCGAACGTTGCCGCCGGGACGGTGGCGGTCAGGCCGAACAGGGCGAGCACGGCCGTCACCGTGATCAGCGATCCGAAGACGGTGCCCGTGACCGACCGGTCTACGAAGCGGCCGCCGACTGTGGCGCCGAGTGTCATGCCAAGCCCGAAGGTGGCCAGCACCCACGGCACGGCGGCGTTGGTGAGCCCGGTGACCTCGGTGGTGATGGGGGAGATGTAGGAGTAGACGGCGAACATGCCGCCGAAGCCGATCATGCCGGTGAGCAGGGCGAACCACACCTGCGGTCGGCGGAACGCGCGCAGTTCGGCTGCCGGGCTCGCGTCGTGTGCGGCCGGCACCAGGGGCAGCCATCTGGCCAGTGCGCACGCGGTGGCGATCGCGATGACGGCCACCGCGAAGTACACGGCGCGCCATCCGATCTGCTGTCCGGCGGCGGTCGCGAGCGGCACGCCGACCAGATTGGCGAGTGTGAGGCCGACCATGACCCGCGCGACCGCCGTGCCCCGCCGTGCTGGTGGCACGAGGGTGGTCGCCACCACCGCGGCGATGCCGAAGAACGCGCCGTGCGGCAACCCGGCCAGGAACCGGGCAGCCATCAGCAGCGTCGCGTTCGGCGCCATCGCGGACAGTCCGTTGCCCAACGCCAGCGCGATCATCAACCCGATCAGCAGACCCTTGCGTGGCAGCCGCGCGGCCAGCCCGGCGATGAGCGGCGCGCCGACGACCACCCCGAGTGCGTAGAAGCTGATCGCATGCCCGGCGGCCGGGATCGAGATGTCGAACGTGGACGCCATCTGCGGCAGCAGACCCATGGTGGCGAACTCGGTGGTGCCGATACCGAACCCACCCAAGGCGAGCGCGCTCATAGCGGCCGCGGTTCCCCGAGGCGTGGCAATGGTGGCGGTCAAAAGGAGCTCCTGTCGACATGTCCCGCATCGACAGTGACCGCGACGATCCAGCAGTTACTGAATCGATCCTACCAAGCATTTCCGTGCCGTCACCCGTGCTGATGCTCACAGCGTGACGCGGCTCGCTCAACGCGAGTCACGACGCCCCGAGGCTCGTCCCCGGGCGGATCAACGTCAGCGCGGTGACCTCACGGCTCACCGGCTTCCCCGACGTCACCGACGACCAATGGCTCCACGTGACCACGCTCAACCCGCCGACCGCGCTGTGCGCACTGACCGATTGGCTGCCTGCGATGATTGCTGCCTGGCACGGCACCGTCGTCACTAGGTAAACGCGTTCCGGCCCGACCCCACCGTCGTCGATTACAGCACTACTCGCCGCCAGCACACGAGCCCACACTTCCGCTGCCGCTGTCATGGATCCGGACGAGGCCTTGACGGGACGGAATCCAGTCAAGATGCCCAGCCGCGGCAGGATCGGTGAACACCAGGACCGACTCGTCAAGCCGGTGGAACTCCAGCCCACCCTCGGACGTCTCCCACAGCTCGCCAGCGATCAACAGCAGCGGACGCCCACCGATCCGCAGCGCCACCTCGGCCAACACGCCGTCGACCTCGTCAACGAATACAGCCACCTGGTCGACCTGGCCGGTCGGCAGCTCGGTCAACGGCCTCCAGCGGTAGATCCCGTCCCATAGTCCTCGATCCCGGAGCTTGTCCTGGAACTCGCGCTCCTGGTCGGTCCACAGGCCGAAGCACGCGTCGTCTTGATACGAGCCCACACTCAACGCACTGCCATCGTTCAGGGATGCTTGCAAGCCCCACAACTGCAGGCAGGGCACCGCCGGTTCGCTGAACTGGGGTCCGCTGCCCGCCACATCCTCTCGCAGGGCCATCTCCACGCCGACCCACGAATCGATGCGCCTGCCCCGCAACGACGCGAACTCCCGCGACCCCTCGGCCACCCAGTCATCCCGTGTCACACCAGCAGTATGTCCGCACCACCGGCAGATCGTTATCAGATATTCGCGATGACTTGCCGGTTTCACGGCAACGCCGGATGGCGCTGGATCCGCGGCAACGACGGCGGCTGGACCGAGGCAATCGAGTTCGACAAAGCCATCCGTTACGGCTACCCGCACGCCACCACCCAAGGACAGCAGCTACGCGGGCAGTACTTCTCCAACGCTCCTGCCGACCGCTCGACCAAGTCGACGTGTCTGAGAACTCTATGCGGTGGTGAACTGGCATGGTTTGGGCCGCGTGGCCAGCAGTAACCCGAGCGTGTCGGTCACGATGAACCGCTTACGGCCGTTGGACTTCTTGCCCGCGTCATAGCCTCGCGTGTCGGCACCGACGGTGTCCGCGCTCTTGACCGACGGGGAGTCCATCAACCCAGCACTGGCATCTGGCTCCCGACTGTCCCGGTTCTGCCGGGAACCCCAGACGCATTGGCGTTGGCGAGGCGCACCTGCGGGCGAGTAGGCGGTTTCGGCAGCCGGCGCCCCGCTGCCACCGAGGCGCTGCCTGGCCGCTTTAGCGGTCACAGGTGACGCAGCCCCGCAGTGGCATGCCCCGGCCAAGCTGGGCGATCGTCGCCGTTTGGGGAGACGATTGGCTCACCACTATCTGGCAGTGGACCCGTGAGTACTGGCACTACCGCACCCGTTGGTCCCGCGCCCACCTGGTTGGACTTCGACCTCGCCGCCCAGCCCGGCGTCGACGTCAAGCTGATCCGTGTCGCACGTCGTTGCTTTCCGTTGTCGCTACCGGGGTGAGACTTACCCGTGTGCTGCGACCCGTCGGCGGCTGACCGCACGCGCGGGAGCCACCGGATGCCCGGCCACCAGGCCGGTGGCGAGGCGATGTGGAACTGACTGTCCGGTACAAAACTGCGTACTGTCCGAAGTTGATAAAGCGGCTCAGAGCCTTGTACATGCACCTTCTTGTGTACGGCAGCCGCCGGGCTCGAAGTATTGACTGACTGAACGGTACAACACATACTGAGGCGGTCTCGGGCTTCGGTCCACGCGACACACCTGCACCCCACCGTAGGTGGCTCTTCCGTCTGGCAAGGGAGCTCGATGCGAGCCGTGTTGATGAGGTTGCTCACCGCGATCCCACTCGTGTTCGTCGTCGTGAGCTGCACGTACTTCCTGTCGCTGGCCTCTGATGTCGACCCGGCGGAGATCATTCTCGGCGGAAACGCCACGCAGGACCAGATCGATACGCTGCGTGACCAGTTGGGTTTGAACAGGCCTGGGTTCGAGCAGTACTGGGACTGGCTGACCGGGCTGTTCCACGGCGACTTCGGGACGTCGTTCTACACGGGCGCGTCGGTCGGCAAACTGTTCTTCGCCGCGCTTCCGGTGACGTTGTCGCTGACCGTCGGCGGGCTTGTCTTCGGTCTCGTTCTCGGGGTCGGCTCCGGCGTGCTCGCGTCGGTGGTCGCGGGCACCCGGACCGACCGCGGGGTCGTCATGGTCTCCACCGTGGGACAGGCCGCGCCGAGCTTCTTCGTCGGGATGCTGATCATCTACCTCTTCGCGTTGCAGCTTGGCTGGTTCCCCGCTACCGGTTACATCCCGCTGACGGAGAGTCTCGGCGGGTGGCTGCAGTCGATCCTCCTGCCCTCCTTCGCCCTCGGACTCGGCGTCGCGGCGGCGTTGTCGAGGCAGGCGCGGTCGAGCATGATCCTCGCGCTGCAACAGGACTACACGCGAACGGCGCTGAGCAAGGGCCTTTCCCGTCGTCGTGTGGTGCTCAAGCACGCGGCACGCAACGCGGCGTCACCCGTGGTGACGTCGGTGTCGTTCCAGGTGGCCCACCTGCTCGGCGGCGCGATCGTGGTCGAGCGGCTGTTCGCCCTGCCCGGTCTCGGCTCGCTGACGATCGACGCCGTGCTGCGGTACGACCCGAGCATCATCCAGGCGGTGGTGCTGTTCGCGGTCGTCGTGGTGGTGCTGGTCAACCTCGTCGTCGACCTCTCCTACGTGTGGCTGAACCCGAAGGTGAGGACCACGTGAGTGAGCTTTCGGGACGCAGTCGCTTCGTGGCGCGCGTCCTCACACAACGGGGCCTGCTGGTCTGGGGTGTGATCGTCCTGCTCATCGTGCTGGCGTCGATCCTGGCGCCGGTGCTGGCACCGTCGGACCCGAACACCGGCGTGCTCGCGCAGAGCATGGCGCAGCCGTCGGCAGAGCACTGGCTCGGCGCGGACCGGTATGGACGCGACGTGCTCGCCAGGGTCCTCTTCGGTGGCCAGGTCGCCCTGCTCGCCGCCGCCGAGGCCGTCGGCATCGCGCTGCTGGTGGGCGTCCCGTGCGGACTTGTCGTGGGGTACGCCGGTGGCTGGCTCGAGCGGATCGTCATGCGGATCGTGGACGGTGTGATGTCCGTGCCGTTCCTGGTGCTCGCGATCGCCGTCATCGCCGCGGTGGGGCCGGGGCTTGGCAAGGCGATGGCCGTGGTCGGGATCGTGTACGCCATGTCGGTCCTGCGCCTCGTGCGCGGTGAGGTGCTGTCGGAGAAGGAAGAGCTCTACGTCGACGGGCTCCGGGTCTCCGGTGTCGGCGCGGGCCGCATCCTGTTCCGGCACATCCTCAGGAACATCGCCCCGCCGGTCATCGTGCAGGCGACGCTGATGTTCGCCACCGCGATCATCGCGGAGGCCACCCTGTCCTACCTCGGTCTCGGCGTCGCCCAACCGACCGCGAGCTGGGGCTCGATGCTCGCCGACGCCCAGGCCACGATCCGGCAGAACTTCTTCCTCGCGGTGCCGCCCGGGGTGGCGATCCTCGTGACGGTGCTCGGCATCAACCAGATCGGCGAAGGTCTGCGCGACCTGTTCAGCCGGGAGATCACGACGGGACGGTTCGGTCTCAACGTGGTCCGCAAGGCACCGCCCCGGGACGAGGTCACCGTCGAGCCGGTGGCGCCCGAGCGTCCGGTGGCGTTCGAGGTGGAGAACCTGACCGTGTCGTTCCCCCACCACGGCGCGGGCCGGGTCGAGGTCGTGCGGAACGTCGGTTTCCGGTTGCGGCGCGGTGAGCTGCTCTGCCTCGTCGGCGAGTCGGGCAGCGGCAAGAGCGTGACCGCGATGTCCACGCTTGGGTTGGTGCCCTACCCCGGCATCGTGACGGCGTCGGGCATCCGTCTCGGTGGCGACGACATCGACGGCCTCGACTTCGCCGGGATGCGTGCAATCCGGGGGAACCGGGTCGGTGTCGTGTTCCAGGACGCGCTCGGCAGTCTCAACCCGACGTTCACCGTGGGGAACCAGATGCGTGAGGCGATCATGGCGCATCGCACGGTCTCGCGCGCGGAGGCGGACCGGATCACGGTCGAGCTCTTCGAGCGCGTCGGGATCCCGCGAGCGGCGGAGCGGTTGCGGGACTACCCGTTCCAGTTCTCCGGTGGCATGGCGCAGCGGGTGATGATCGCGATGGCGCTGTCCTGTGACCCCGAGGTGCTGGTCGCCGACGAGCCGACCACCGCTCTGGACGTGACCGTGCAGAAGCAGGTCCTGGACCTGCTCGTCAGTCTCCGCGACGAGCGGGGCCTGGCCATCCTCCTGATCACGCATGACCTCGGCGTCGTCGCCGAGGTGGCCGACACCGTGGCCGTCATGTACGCGGGTCAGCTCGTCGAGTACGGCCCGGTCGCGACAGTCTTCACCCGGCCGGAACACCCCTACACACAGGGCCTGCTCGACTCGGTGCCCCGCAACGAGCCGTCGTCGGCGCCGCTGCGGTCCATCCGAGGTGTCGTGCCGCAGCCCGTCGACTGGCCGGAGGGCTGCCACTTCGCCGACCGGTGCGACTTCGCCGTCGACGCGTGCCGTGGTGAACCCGTTCCGCTCACAGTCGCGGCCGACCGGACCAGGAGCGTCCGATGTGTCCGGTCCAACGAGCTGCGACTAGCCGGGATCAGCGTCGGCCGGGACCGCGTGGATGCGGGCACGAAATGACGAACGCGCACCTCCTCACCGCGGACGCGGGTACGGCGGCCGACACCGTGCTCGAGATCGACGACCTGTCGATCGAGTTCCGGGGTGGTCGTCGGCGTTCATGGGCGCCCCGGTCCGTCGTCCCCGCCGTCACGAACGCGAGCCTGCGTGTGCCACGTGGCCGGACCGTCGGCCTCGTCGGCGAGTCGGGGTCGGGCAAGACCACCATCGGCAGGGCGGTCCTGCGCCTGGTCGAACCGAAGCACGGTGTCATCACGGCGGCCGGGTTCCAGGTCGACCGGTTCCGGGGCAGCCCGCCGGCCGCCTACCGCAGAGCCGTCCAGGCGGTGTTCCAGGACCCGCTCGGTTCCCTCGACCCGCTGATGGACGTCCGGCAGATCCTCGGCGAGCCCCTGCGTGTCCACTTCGGGCTCCGCGGTGCGGCGCGGGAGGCACGGGTGCGAGGGCTGCTCGACATGGTGGGCCTGAGCTCCGCGCACTTGAGCCGGTACCCGCACGAGCTGTCCGGCGGACAGCGCCAGCGCGTGGCGATCGCCAAGGCGCTCGCGGTCGACCCCGAGCTGATCATCCTCGACGAACCGGTCAGCGCCCTCGACGTCTCGGTGCAGGGCCAGATCGTCAACCTGCTCGCCGACATCCAGCGTGACCTCGGCATCTCCTATCTGTTCATCGCCCACGACCTCGCCGTCGTGCGGCACGCGAGCCACGAGGTCGCGGTGATGTACCGCGGCCGGATCATGGAGGTCGGTCCGGCCGACCGCGTGTGCGGCGCACCCCAGCACCCGTACACCCGGCTGCTCTTCGACGCCGTACCCGACCCCACCCCACGAGCCCTGCGCACGACGGCTGCCGCCGACCAGCCCCAGCGAAAGCCGGAGCCGGGCATCGAGGCGGCAGCGAACGGGTGTCCCTTCGTCGCCCGGTGTCCACTCAGGATGGTCGAGTGCACGCAGACCTTCCCCGAGCCGACGCCGGTGCGTGGTGGGGGAACGGTCGCGTGTCACGCGGCAGCCGACGCCACACCCGGAAGTCACAACTGATCACATCGACATCACATTCATGATGAGAGGACCCTCCATGCACCCACGGGTCACCCGGCGCGCCGTTGGTCTCGGCGCCTTGGTCACAGCGCTGGCACTGACGGCCGGCGCCTGTGGCGGCGGCACCGAGTCGGCGGGCGGCACCAACCCGCTGGAGAACACGAGCGCCGAGCCGCTCAAGACCATGGTGAAGACGGACGGAGCGCCCGACAAGCCGACCGGGACGCTCCGCATCGGGTCGTGGATCTCCAACAACTCCTTCGACCCGGTGGCGGTCACGCTCATCCAGGGGCAGAACCTGCAGCCGGCCTACGACACGCTCTTCCAGATCGACCACGACCACGAGCCGGTGCCGTGGCTCGTCACCGAATGGGAGGAACCGAGCGACACCAGCGCCCGCCTCACCCTCCGCGACGACGTGACCTTCCACGACGGCACGCCGTTCGACGCGCAGGCTGTCAAGGTCAACCTCGAGCGGGCGGCGAAGACGACCACGAGCCCGAACGCCAACATGTACTCGCTCATCGAGTCGGTGACGGTGGAGAGCGAGTTCGTCGCGGTCGTGAACTTCACGCGGCCCTACCCGAACTTCTACTACAACATGTCCACCCCGGCCGGGATGATGGTCAGCCCCAAGGCGATCCAGGAGAAGCGCGACCTCTCCGGTGAGCCGGCCGGCTCCGGTGGGTGGCGCTGGGACGCGGGCAAGTTCGTCGAGGGCACCAAACAGGTGTACACGGCGAATCCGGACTACTGGAACCCCGACGCGGTCAAGGTCCAGACCGTCGAGATCGGCATCTACGCCGATCCCACCGCGCGGCTGAACGCCTTCACCAGCGGGCAGATCGACCTCATGACCTACGTGCCAGACGCGAACAAGGCGTCCGTCGAAGCAGCGGACAACCGGGTGTTCTCCGACCTCACCATCGCCACGTCGCTGGTCATCCTCGACCGAGGAGGGAAGCTCGTCCCCGCGCTCGCTGACGAACGGGTGCGCCAGGCGATCGGCCTGCTGCTGGACCGCGAGGGCTTCAACCAGTCGGTCCTCGGCGGCAGCGGACTGCCGGCGGGCGGTTTCGCCTCGCCGACCACACCATGGCGCGACGAGGCACTCGACCAGCGCAAGCCCGATGTCGCCAAGGCCAAGAAGCTGCTCACCGAAGCGGGCTATGCGGACGGGTTCTCGTTCGACATGCCGAGCACCACCTCCATCGCCTCCGCGGTCGTGGCGATCCAGCAGATGCTGGCGGAAGGTGGCATCACGGTGAACATCAAGGATCTCCCGCCGTCGGAGTTCACCGCGGCCCAGCGCAACGGCGAGTCCGCCGCGACCTACCTCATCCCCACGGCGGTGGACATCGACCAATGGTGGACCAGGACGGTCTCGAACAAGAGCCCGTACAACCCCTTCAAGCTGACGGACCTGTCGGACCTCGAGCAGAAGTACCTGGACTCGCTGACCCTGCCCGCCGACGACCGGGCGCCGGTGATGAAGGAACTGCAGTCCGAGGTGATCGAGCGGGGGGTGATCTTCCCGCTCAGCCTGCGCTCACGGATCGCGGCCGCCTCGGACAAGGTCATGGCGACCCAGGAGCCGTTCTTCGCGCCGGAGGACTGGAGCCTGCGCCCGCACTACCTGTGGCTCGCCCAGTAGGACGGTCGTCGCGCACGAAAACACCGGACAGCAGAGAAGGGCGGAATCAGCACGTGACACTGGCAGCGTTCCTGAATCCTCGATCGGTAGCGGTCGTCGGCGCCTCGCAGAAGGAGGACTCGGTCGGGGGCAGGCTCATCGGACAACTCGCGGCGAGCTTCCGAGGGGACATCTACCCCATCAACCCCAGGTACGACAGCATTCTGGGGTTGCCCGCCTACCCGACGATCTCGTCGGTGGGCAGGCAGGTGGACCTCGTGCTGGCGGCGGCGGGAAGCGCGATGATCCCGGCCGTCCTGCGTGAGGGTGCCGAGTCGGGGGTTCAGGGCGCGGTCGTGTACTCGTCGGGTTTCGCCGAGGTCGGCGGCGACGGGCAAGCCCTGCAACAGGAGCTGACCCGGGTCGTCGAGGAGACGGGCATCCGCCTGCTCGGCCCCAACTGCCTCGGTTTCGCCAACTTCCGCCGCGGTCTGAAGGCGACCTTCACCCGCATCCCGTTCGAGATGGACGGGGGGAACATCGCACTGCTCGGGCAGAGCGGCTCGGTGGGCATCGGCGCGGTGAGCCTGCTCCGCGACGACGGCGCGCGGGTCGGCTTCTGGATGGCCACGGGCAACGAACTCGACGTCTCCACCGGCGAGTTCGCGCAGGCGCTCCTCCGCAGCCCCGACGACTCGCCGGACGTCATCGCCATGGTGGTGGAAGGGGTGAAGAAGGCAGAGGACGTCATGCGTGCCGGGCGCATGGCCGCCAAAGCGGGCAAGCGGATCGTCCTGCTCAAGGTGGGCAGGACCGAACGCGGCCGCGCGGCCGCGGTCAGCCACACCGCCGCCCTTGCCGGTTCGTACGCCACCTTCCGTGCCGGGTGCGAGCAGAACGGGATCGTGATGGTCGAGACGATCCGCGAACTCGTCGACGTGACCCGGGGTTTCGCCGCAGGCAGGCGGGCTCGCGGCAACCGTGTCGTCCTGGTCAGCAGCAGTGGCGGGGCAGGTGCGCTCATGGCCGACGTCACCGAGGAGGCGGCACTCGCGCTGCCCGCGCCGAGCGACGGGTTGCGGGCCCGGCTCGCCGAGCACCTGCCCTCGTTCGGCACGGCGGCGAACCCCGTGGACATCACGGGCAACCTCGTCAACGATCTCCGGCCGACGGCCGCCGTGCTCGAGGAGATCGGTGCCACCGACGAGTTCGACCTCATCGCGTACAGCACGGTGGCACGGACACTGCCGGACGCCCACCGGGAGATGCTGTTGCTGGCCAAGGACGCCACCGCCAAACCGTTCTTCGCGCTCGCGCACCAGCCGGACGTGCTCCAGAAGATGGCGGCCAGGGGACTCACGTGTTTCGCCGACGGCGCGGCGATGGTCCGCGTCCTTGGCAAGCTCGTCGAGGCCGAGGACCTTGCCCGGTTCTTCGATCTCACCGAGGTCGCGGCCGCCGGGGTGCCGACAGTGAGTGCCGGCGCCGGGGCACTGCCGGAGTTCGACGCCAAGCGGCTCCTCTCCCGGTACGACATCGGGGTGCCGAGGGAGGCGGTGGTCGACGACGACGTCGCCGCGGTGGCCGCGGTGGCGCGGCTCGCCGGTCCCGCGGTGTTGAAGATCGACGCCGCGTGGCTGCCACACAAGTCCGATGTCGGCGGGGTCATCCTCGGTGTGCGCGGCGACACCGACGCGGCGGCTGCCTACCGGCGACTGGTCGGGATCGCCGAGGCCCACCGGCCCGCGCCCGACGCCGCGTACCGCGTCCTCGTCGCCGAGCAGATCCCGGCCGGCATCGAGCTGATGCTCGGCATGCTGCGGGATCCGGTCCATGGTGCGGTCGTCACGCTCGCCGCTGGTGGCGTGAGCGCCGAGATCATGGCCGAGTCACAGCTCTCGGTCGTCCCGTTCAACCGCGCCCGCGCCGAGACGATGGTCGACCGGTTGTGGGGTGGCCGCCTGGTGCATCACCCCCGTGGTCTCACCGCGGCGGCCCGGGCCGGACTCGTCGACGCCGTCATGGCCGTCGCGCGGCTCGCGGCGAGTGAACCCTCGGTGTCCGAAGTGGACGTCAACCCGCTCATCGCCACGGCGGACCGGGTGATCGCCGTCGACGCACTCGTGGTGCTGAGTGGAGATGAGTCCAGGTGACGGTGCGCGGCGCTTACTCGGTGTCCGGGCGGATCGCGGACATCATGGCGATCGACCCGGCTGCGGACGCGCTCCAGTTCACGGGGCGCTGGTACAACTGGGGCCTGCTGCGTGCGCAGGGCGACGCGATGCAGGAGATCCTGGCCGCGCAGGACGTGACCACGCAGGCACCGGTCGCGATGATCATGCGCAACCGCCCCGGCACCGTCGCGGCGGTTCTCTCACTTCTCACCCACAGCCAGACACTCGTCACCGTCTCGGGCATGCAACCGGACGAGCAGCTCGCCGCCGAGATCGGCAGGCTGCCCGCCGCGGTACTCCTCGCCGACCGCGAGGACTGGGCCCGGCCGGGGATCCGCGCGGCGGCGGCCGAGGCAGGCCTGCTCGCGATCGCGGTCGACGAGCACGGTGTGGCGCTGCTCGAGCCGCTGCGGCGGGACGACGCCGAGGACTTCGCTTCGCCAGGCACCGCGATCCTCATGCTCACGAGCGGCACGACCGGACCACCGAAGCGGGTGCCGCTGACCTACTCGGGCTTCGACGCCGGTTACGCGGGCGCGGCCCACTACGAGCGGGGATCGAACGAGCCGCGCCTGCGCGACAGCGTGGCCATCGTCATGGCGCCGCTGCTCCACGTGAGCGGCATCTTCACGCTGCTGCTCAACGTCCAGGCAGGACGGAAGATCGCGCTGCTGGAACGGTTCGCCGTCGACGACTGGCTCGCGCTGGTGACCGAGCACCGGCCGAGAGCCATCACCCTGCCACCCGCAGCCCTGCGCATGGTGATGGCCGAGGGTGTGCCGCCCGAGCGGCTGTCGTTCGCGCGCAGTGTGCTGGTCGGCACCGCACCCATCACCGTCGCCGACCAGCTCGCGTGGGAGGAGCGGTACGGCATCCCCATCCTCGTGGTCTACGGCGCGACCGAGTTCGCGGGTGGGATCACCGGCTGGACCATCGAGGACCACCGCCTGTTCGCCGCGACGAAACGTGGTTCGGTCGGCCGGGCGCACCCGGGGGTCGAGCTGAGGATCGTCGGCGAGGAGACCGGCGACCCGCTCGACACCGACGAGACCGGCCTGCTCGAGGTCAAGGCGGCTCAACTGGGTGCACGGGGCGCGGAATGGGTACGCACGGCCGACCGTGCGCGACTGGACGCCGACGGGTTCCTCTGGATCGTAGGGCGGGCCGACGACGTGATCATCCGGGGCGGGTTCAAGGTGTCGACCGGAACGGTCGCCGAGGCGCTCAAGGAACACCCCGCGGTGCGCGACGCGGGCGTCATCGGCCTCGACGACGCCCGTCTCGGCCAGGTGCCGGTCGCGGCCGTGGAGCTCGAGGACGGTGCCGAGGTCGGCGAGGAGGCGCTGACGGCGTTCGCGCGGGAGCGGCTCACCCCCTACCAGGTGCCCGTGCGGGTCCACGTCGTCGACGAGCTGCCCCGCACTCCGTCGCTCAAGGTCAGTGCGCCGCTGTTGCGGCGGCTGCTCGAACAGGAGGCGTGAGGCGTGCGGTTGCGACTCACGCCGGAGGAGCGCCGGTTCTCCGAGCGCGCGGCCGACTGGCTCACCCACAACCTGCCGGGGGAGCTTCGGCCACCGTCGGGTGTGGCCATGGCGGAGTTCGACAGGGCGTGGCAGCGACGCCAGTACGACGGCGGGTGGGCCGGGGTCAGTTGGCCGAAGGAACTCGGGGGCGCCGGGCTCAGTCTCGTCGAGCAGATCCTGTGGTTCGAGCAGTGCGCGCGCTTCGACGCGCCCGACGCCGGTGTCTTCTCGATCGCACTCGGCCACGCCGGGCCCGTCCTGATCGTCGAGGGCACCGACGAGCAGAGAGGTGCCCACCTCGACCCGATCCTGCGGGGGGACGAGGTCTGGGCGCAGGGCTTCTCGGAGCCGGAGGCGGGCTCGGACCTGGCCGCGCTGCGGACCAGGGGGATGGTCGACGGCGACGACCTGGTCGTCACCGGCACGAAGATCTGGACGACCCACGCACTGCACAGCGACTGGCAGGAACTGCTGGTGCGCACCGATCCCGGCGCGTCCCGGCACGGGGGTCTCTCGTTCGCCGTGGTCGACCTCCGGTCCCCGGGCATCGAGATCCGGCCGATCCGGGCGATGGACGGTGGCACCCACTTCGCGCAGGTCTTCTACGACAGCGTGCGGATTCCGGTGCGTGATCTCGTCGGCGGGCTCGGGAACGGCTGGCGGGTGGCGATGACCACGCTCGGCTTCGAGCGCGGCACGATGACCCTCGGCATGGTGATCCGCCTGCGCACCCTCATCGACCGGGTGACCGACCTCGCGCGGACGCGGGTCGACGGGCGGGGCCGTCCCCTGCTGTCCAACGACGAGGTCGCCGCGCGGATCGCGGACCTGGCGGCAGAGGGCGTCGCCCTCCACGCGCTCGCCCTGGCCTTCGTCTCCGAGACCAAGCGCACCGGCGTGCCGGGTGCGGCGGGCTCGATGATCCGCCCGTTCTACGCGGAGCTGTCGCAGCGAGTGAAGGAGACCGGCGCCGACCTGCTCGGCCGCGACGGGCTGACGGTGGACGGGACGGACGACGCCCAGCGGTTCGTGCCGCCCTACCTGTACTCGTTCGCCCACACGATCGGCACCGGTACCTCGGAGGTGCAGCGGAACGTGATCGCACAGCGTGTGCTCGGCCTCCCCAGGGGTTGAGCGACCGAAGGAGAAATGCCATGGACCTGTTTCCTTCCGAGGAACAGCGGGAGCTCGCCGCCGCCGCACGAGCGGTACTCGCACACCGGGAACAGGTGTGGCGCGACGGGGTGGCCCAGGGGTGGCTGGCACTGGGACTGGAAGAGTCCGCGGGCGGTCTCGGCGGCGCACTGGCCGATGAGGCACAGCTGTACGCCGAGATCGGTGCCGCGGCGGCCGCGGGTCCCTTCCTCGCCACGAGCATCGGGATCCGGGTCGCGGCGGCCGAGGGGGAGACAGGCCTCGCGGCCGGCCTCGCGGGCGGTGGCGCGTGGGCGGGCCTCGGGTTCGCTCAGGACAGTGCTGCCGAACCGCTGGTGGCGTACGACGTCCGAGGTGCCTCGGTCCTGCTGCTCGTCGACGAGCGCGCGGGCACGCTGCGGCTGGTGTCGGTGGCCGAGACCGCGATCGTCGAGGACGTGAGCCCGCTCGATCCGGCGGTCACCGCCGCTCGGGTGCGGCTCGACGGGTTGCCTGTCCTCGCCGAGACAGGCGGCGGTGGCGCCGCACGCGAGCTGTCGCGTGCGGCGGTGCTGGTCGCGGCCATGCTGGCGGGGATCTCGGTGGCGGCCACGGACATGTCGGTGGAGTACGCGCGGATCCGTGAGCAGTTCGGCAAGCCCATCGGCGCGTTCCAGGCGATCTCGCACCGTTGCGCGGAGATGGCCATCCGCTCCCACGCCGCGACGGCGGTGACGAACCTCGCGGCGGTGAGCGTCGACGAGGACCGGCCCGACGCCCGTGACCGGGTCGCCGCGGCCCGCAGGTACACCGAGTCGGCGGCGTCGGCGAACGCCCGCGCCAATATCCAGAACCACGGTGCCATCGGCTTCACCTGGGAGCACGGCGCGCACCGGCTGCTCAAGCGCGCCCGGTTCCTCGCGTTGAGCTTCCTGCCCCGCCCCGAGCAGACCGCGATCCTTGCCGGGAGTCCCTAGCGTGCGGGGCGGTGCGCGTCAGCGGCCCTGCCAGACCGGCGGCCGTTTCTCCGCGAAGGCCCGCGCGCCCTCCTTCGCGTCCGCCGACCCGAACACCGGGTCGGAGAAGGCCCGCTGGCGCTCGAACGCCTCGGTGAGTGGCCAGTCGGCGGACGCCAGCGCGATCGCCTTCGACGCCGCCACCGACAGGGGAGCGTTGCCGACGATCCGGCGCGCGAGCGCGAACGCCGACTCGACCGCCTGCCCGTCGGGCACGACGTTGTTGAGCAGGCCGAGCGCGTTCGCCCGCTCGGTGCCGATCGGGTCGCCGGTCAGCAGGAGCTCCAGCGCGATCGCCTGGGGGACGCGGCGGGGCAGCCGGAACATGCCGCCGCCCCTGGCGAGCAGTCCGCGCTTGACCTCGGGGAGGCCGAACCGGGCGGAGGCGCCCGCCACGACCAGGTCGCAGGCCAGCACGATCTCGAACCCGCCGCCCAGCGCCCAGCCCTCGACCGCGGCGATGACCGGCTTGCCCGGCGGAGCCTCGACGATGCCACCGAACCCGCGTACGGCTGTCGCCGCGCGCTCGCCCGCCGCGTGGCGTTTGAGGTCCATGCCCGCGCAGAACGTGCCGCCGCGTCCGGTGAGGATGGCGACCCGCAGCGCGCCGTCGGCGTCGAGCCTGCTCAGTGCGTCGTCGACCGCCTCGGCCACATCGCGCGTCATCGCGTTGCGCTGCCCTGGACGGTTGATCTCGAGCAGCAGGATCTCGCCGTGCGTGCTGACGACAAGCTCCGGCTCTCCGGTGTCCGCAGTGGTCTGGTCGCTCATCGCGGTGCCATCCGGATCGCGCCGTCGAGCCGGATGGTCTCGCCATTCACATAACCGTTGCGCAGCAACGCGGTCGCGAGGTCCGCGTAGTCGCCGGGAGCGCCCAGCCGCTTCGGGTGGGGCACCGTCGCGGCGAGGCCCGCGCGGATGTCCTCGCGCAGGCGCGCCAGCATCGGGGTGTCGAACACGCCGGGGGCGATCGTGTTGACGCGGATCGCCCAGCTGGCGAGATCACGGGCCGCGACGATGGTCATCGCGTGAACCGCCCCCTTGGATGCGGAGTAGGACGTCTGGCCGATCTGGCCCTCGAACGCCGCGGCGGACGCGGTCAGCACGATCGCGCCGCGGTCGCCCTGCTCGATGCTGTTGCCGCTCATCCGCGCGGCGGCGAACCTCAGCACGTTGTAGGTGCCGATCAGGTTCACCTGCAGCACGTCGACGAAACTCCGCAGGGGCGCGGGCTTGCGCTCCTTGTCGATGATCCGCAGCCGGTCCCCGCCACGGCCCGCGCAGTGCACCACGGCGCGGAGGTCCCCGAGCTCCTGCGCCGCGTCGAACGGTGCGGCGAGGGTGTCCTCGTCGGTGATGTCGGCGGGCACGAAGCGTGCGTGCCGCCCGAGTCGCGCCGCGGTCTCGGCGCCGCCGGAGGTCGGGAGGTCGGTGATGATCACCCGGGCGCCCTGCTCGACGAGGGCGGCCGCGGTGGCCGCGCCGAGACCGGAGGCGCCTCCGGTCACGACCGCGGCCGCGTTGCGAAGTTCCATGAGATCGTCCTTGTTCTCGTAGTGGTTCTCGTAGGGGAAGGACTACGTGGACCGACCAGCAGCCAGCTCGCGGCCGATGATCTCCTTCATGATCTCCGTGGTGCCGCCGACGATGGTCTGCACGCGGGCGTCCGCGAAGGCGCGGGCGATCGGATACTCGTCCATGTACCCGTAGCCGCCGTGCATCTGCAGGCACGCGGTCACCACGCGCTGCTGCAGCTCGGTGGCCCACCACTTCGCCTTCGCCGCGGTGGTCGCGTCGAGGTGACCGGCGTTGAGCCGCGAGACCAGGTTCTCGAGGTAGGCCCGGGTCACGTCCACCTCGGTCACCAGTTCGGCGAGCCGGAACCGGGTGTGCTGGAAGTCGATGATGCGCTGCCCGAACGCCGTGCGGGCCCGCACGTAGTCGAGTGTCCAGGACAGCGCCGCCTCCGCGCCGGCCAGGCCACGCCACGCGATCGACAGCCGCTCCAGCGGGAGCTGGTGGGTCAGGTGGTGGAACCCGCGGCCCTGTTCGCCGACGAGGCTGTCCAGCGGCACGACGACGTCGTCGAAGAACAGTTCCGCGGTGTCCTGCGCGTGGAGACCGAGCTTGCGCAGGGTGCGACCGCGGGAGAAGCCGGGGGAGTCGGTGGGCACGAGGAGGAGGGAGAACCGGGGACGTCCCTCGTGCTCTCCCGTCCGCGCGGCGACGAGGACCACGTCGGAGCTGCCGCCGTTGGTGATGAAGGTCTTCGCGCCGTTGAGCACCCAGCCATCGGCCGTTCGTGTGGCGGTGGCGGACATGCCGCGCAGGTCGCTCCCCACACCCGGTTCGGACATGGCGATCGACGCGACGACCTCACCCTCGGCCATGCCGGGCAGCCACCGGCGCTGCTGGTCCGCCGAACCGAGGTTGATCAGGTAGCCGGACACGATGTCCTCGTTGATGGCGAGGCTGGACGCGAACGCCGCCGCGCCGACGCGGGACAGCTCCTCGGTGAGCACACAGCGGTACCGGTAGTCCGGTACGCCCGCGCCGCCGTACTCCTCCGGTGTACGGAGCCCGAGCAGCCCGCAGGCCGCAGCCGCACGCCAGACCTCCCGACCGATCAGTCGGTCCTCATCCCACTTCTCGAGGTTCGGCTCGACCTCGCGCGAGACGAAGGACCGGGCCAGGTCGCGGAAGTCATCATGACTTTCCTGGTAAAAACTTTCCCTCATGTGCGGTCCCCTCGGCTAGCTCGTGCCTGCAGATGGAGGCTACTCGTTCTGCCGAAACTATTGTACCGTTCTGTCGGTACAGACACAGAGTCGTCGTTCCGGGTCGTTCCGGTCGGGTGGATGCGAGGTTGGGATGACGGGACCGCTAACGGGTATCCGGGTCGTCGAGTTCCTGGGATTGGGTCCCGCACCGTTCGGGTGCCTGCTGCTGGCCGATCTCGGCGCCGAGGTGCTGACCGTCACCAGGCGGGGGCAGTCCACCGCCGCCATGGTGCGCAACCGTTCGCTGCTGGAACTGGACCTCAAGGACGCCGAGGACCTCGCGCTGGCACTGGCGGTGATCGAGAAGGCCGACGTGGTCGTGGAGAGCTTCCGGCCCGGCGTGCTCGAGCGGCTCGGGCTCGCCCCCGAGCGGATGCGGGAGCGCAACCCGGCGCTCATCGTCGCCCGCATGACGGGGTGGGGGCAGACGGGACCTCTCGCGCCACGTGCCGGGCACGACATCAACTACATCGCGATCACCGGCGCCCTGCACCTGGCACGCCGTGCGGGGGAGAAGCCCGTGCCGCCCGCCAACCTGCTCGGGGACTTCGCAGGCGGGGGGATGTACCTCGTGGTGTCGGTCCTGGCGGCGCTCGTCGGCCGCGCGCACACGGGTGTGGGCGCACTCGCCGACGTGGCCATCGTGGACGGCACCACCTACCTGACGACGATGCTGCACGAGTACCGCGGCCTCGGCATGTGGTCGGACGAACCGGGCACCAACCGCCTCGACACGGGCGCGCCCTACTACGACACCTACGAGACCGCGGACGGCGAGTACGTCGCGGTCGGTGCACTCGAGGACAAGTTCTTCGCGCGGTTCGCGGACCTGATCGGACTGTCCGAGCAGGACCGGGCAGGCCGCGAGGAGCCTGCGAACTGGCCACGCCTGCGTGCGGTGATCGCGGCTGCCATCCGCACACGCACGCGTGCGGAATGGGCGGCGGAGGCGAGCGGGGTCGACGCGTGCCTCGCGCCCGTGCTCTCGCTGGCGGAGGCGGGCCATGACCCGCAGATGATCGCGCGCGAAGTCCTCGCACCGACGCCAGGCGGCGAAGGCTGGGTCGCCAAGCTGCCCCTTGGCTTCGTCGACGAGCCGGCCGAGGCAGATGACCTCCTCGTGCGCTGGGGCGTCGGCGTGCGCGCCGGCACCGGCGAGCGGGAGACGACCGGGGTCGCCGCGGCGCCTCCCGCCGGTGAGTGACCGGCGCGGCGGTCAGTCCGTTGCGGTGTGCGGTGCGCGCAACCCGTCGAGGAACAGCGAGACGTACAGGTCGGCGATCTCGGCCGGCTTGAGCGAGCCGTTCGGTTCGATCCACCGGTAGCTGCTCGTGAACATCGCGACGACCGCTCGACGCTGCATTGGATGGACCGGTCGGAACACTCCGGACTCCGCCCCCTCGTCGAACAAGGTCTGCCAGTACTGCTCGTACTCGTCACGCAGGTGGCCGACCCGGGAGCGGTGCGGCTCGTCGAGGGCCTTCCAGTCCCGCATCGAGGTGATCCACGCGTTGCGGTTGGTGGAGAGGTCGGTCAGGAGATGGGTCGCCATGCGGTGCAGGCGGTCCTCCGCCGTGCCACCGCTGGCGAGGATGCGGCGGGCTTCCCGGTTGGCGTTCTCCAGCAGGCGCAAGGCGATCTTCCGCAGCAGTTCCTGCTTGTTCTTGATGTGGTAATACAGGGCTCCCCGGCCGAGTCCGGTCGATTCGGACAGCTCCTGCACCCCGGTCGCGTCATATCCGTTCTCGGCGAACAGCTGGGTGGCGATGCGGATGACGCGCTCGCCGGTGGTCTCCTTGGGCGGATCCGTGGCCATGGTGTGATTATCGTTGGTCCCGTCCCCGCTCATGCGATCAGCTCGAAGATCGTTGCGTTGGCGGTCCCGCCGCCCTCGCACATCGACTGGAGTCCGTAACGGATTCCGTTGTCGCGCATGTGGTGTACCAGGCGGGTAGCGAGGATCGCGCCGGACGCGCCGAGCGGGTGCCCGACCGCGATCGCACCGCCCACCGGGTTGACGCGCGCCGGGGCCGCGCCGGTCTCGGCGAGCCAGGCGAGGGGGACCGGTGCGAAGGCTTCGTTGATCTCGAACGCGCCGATGTCGTCGATCGTCAGTCCCGAGGACCGCAGTACCCGCGCCGTTGCCGGGATGGGCGCGGTCAGCATCCTGACGGGATCGTCGCCGACGACGGCGCCGGAGTGGAAGCGTGCCAACGGGGTGAGGCCGAGCTGTGCCGCCCGTTCCGGCGTCGTCACGAGGAGCGCGGCCGCGCCGTCGGCGATCTGCGACGAGTTGCCCGCGTGGATCCTGCCGCCCTCGCGGAAGGAGGGTCGCAGCCCCGCGAGCGTGGCCACGGACGTGCCGCGCCGGAGCCCTTCGTCGGACTCGAGTGTGGCGTGCTCCAGCGCGACCGGCACGAGCTGGGCTGTGAACGCCCCCGAGTCGATCGCGGCCGCCGCGCGCTCGTGGGAGAGGGCGGCGAACTCGTCGAGCTGCTCGCGGTGCAGACCCCACTGGTCGGCGATCATCTCGGCGCCGATGCCCTGGCTGAAGTCGTCGACACCGTAGCGGTCCAGCGTCGTCTGCCCGTACGGCTCGCCGAACTTGCGCGCGGAGCCGATCGGCACCCGGTTCATGGTCTCCACACCGCCCGCGACGATGATCTCGGCGCGGCCCGACAGCACGGCGTTGGCCGCGAACTCGAGCGCCTGCTGGCTCGACCCGCACGCGCGGTTGATCGTGACCGCCGGGACGTGCTCCGGCCAGCCTGCCGCGAGTACGGCGAACCGCCCGACATTGCTCGACTGGTCGCCGAGCTGGGTGACGCAGCCCCAGTAGACGTCCTCGACGAGCTCGGCCGCGAGCTCGTTGCGGTGCAACAGTTCGTTGAGCACGAGCGCGGAGAGGTCGACGGCGTGCACGTCCGCCAGCGCCCCCTTCTTGCGGCCGATAGGGGCGCGCACCGCATCGACGATGACGGCCTCACGAGGTGGCATGGAATGGTTCTCCTTCGCTCGGGCACGCCGTCGAGCAGCACGGTCATGCTACGGTCAGCATACCGACCGGTACACAAGTAGTCCATGGATAGGCCCCGACTGGGTGGAGGTCTCATGCGGATCGGTATGCCGCTGTCGTACAGCGGCGCCTTCACGGAGGTGGCGCGCGACGTTCGGGACTACGAGGCCGCAGGCGTCGACGTCCTGTTCGTGCCGGAGGCGTACTCCTTCGACGCGGTGAGCATTCTCGGTCACCTGGCCGCCTCGACCGACCGCATCGGCCTCGCGTCGTCGATCCTGAACACCTACTCACGCACCCCCGCCCTCCTCGGGATGACGGCCGCCGGTCTGGACCACGTGTCCGGCGGGCGGTTCACGCTGGGAATCGGCGCCTCGGGCCCGCAGGTGGTCGAGGGCTTCCACGGGGTCGCCTACCGCGCGCCGCTCGGCCGGGCCCGCGAGGTGGCCGGCATCTGCCGGGCGGTGTGGCGCAGGGAGGTGATTGAGCACGATGGCGTCCACTTCCAGGTACCGCTCGGCGCGGACCGCGGCGGCACCGGGCTCGGCAAGCCGTTGAAGCTGATCAACACGCCGGCGCGGGCACGCGTGCCGATGATGCTCGCCGCGATGGGGGACAAGGCGGTCGTGCTCGCCGCGGAGTTGTTCGAGGCGTGGCAGCCGATGTTCTTCCTCCCCGAGGCCACCGATGAGGTGTTCGGCCCGAGTCTGCGTGCCGGGCATGCCAAGCGTGACCCGTCGCTGGGGTCGCTGGACATCGTCGCGCCGAGCTACCTGGCGGTGGTCGGCACCCGCGACGAGGAAGAGGCGGCGTTGCGCCAGGTGCGTGCGCACGTGGCGCTGTACATCGGCGGGATGGGCGCACGGGGGAAGAACTTCTACACCTCGCTGGTCGCTCGCTTCGGCTACGGCGGTGAGGCGGAGAAGGTACAGGACCTCTACCTCGCGGGCAGACGGGAGGCGGCGGCCGCCGCGGTGCCGGACGCGCTCGTCCGAGGTGTCGCGCTGGTCGGCCCGGTCGAGGTCGTGGCCGCACGCCTGGCCGCGTTCGCCGTCGCCGGCGCGACGACACTCAACCTCCGCCCGCTTGCCGCGGACCACGCCCGCCGGGTCCGGGACTTCGAGACCGTCAGGGAGCTGACTGTCCTTTCCGGATGACGGTGGCGGACAGGCTCGCCGCCCCGACCGGCTTCGCCTGTGGCGTGACCGCGGTCAGCCGGTCCTCCGGATGTGCCGGACCTTGTGGATCGTCTCGCCTGCGGCGAGGAGCCTGCCGCGCCCGTCGTGGATCTCGGCGGTGGCGTGCACGATGGATCGGCCGACGTGGGTCGGCCTGGCCGTCACGACAAGCGGTCCCCGGTGGTCCGCGGCGGCAAGGAACCGGTAGGACGCGTGGATGTGCGGTGTCCCGACGCCTGCGGACTGCTGCGAGTGCGCGGCCGTCGCGGTGGCGCAGTCCATCAGCGCGGTCAGGTAGCCACCGTGCAGCCGCCCACCCGAGTTCGTGAACTCGGGCCGTGGGGTCACGTCACACACGGTGGCCCCGTCCGGTGCCACCGACCGGATGCGCACACCCATCAGGGTAAGGAACGGCGGTGTCTGGATGGCGCCGTCGGCCACCGCGCGCTGGAACTCCAGGCCGGAGACGGTACCGAACGTGGGCAGGGGTTCTTCGGTCATCGTTCAGTTCCCTCGAAACAGCGGGGCTCGCCGCTCGGCGAAGGCGATGATCCCTTCCTTGAAGTCCAGCGACCGCGTCGCGACGTCCTCTGTGAGGCTCTCCATCCGCAACGCGTCCACGAGTGAACCCGTCGCATTGCGGTCCAGCAGCCACTTCACGAGCCCGAGTGACGTCGTTGCGCCCTGGGCCAGCTCCTGCACGAGCTCCTCGGCGGCCGCGTCGAGCCCGGCGTCGGGCACCACCCGGCTCACGAGCCCCCACGCCGCCGCCTCCTCGGCGCCGACCTGCCTGCCGAGCATCAGCATCTCCCTGGCACGGGCCGTGCCCACCAGCCGCGGCAACAGCCAGGTGCTGCCCGAGTCGGGTGTGAAGCCCCGTCGCGCGAACGGGGTCGAGAACACGGCCGTGCTGCTGGTCACGCAGAAGTCGGCGACCAGGGCGAGGGAGCAGCCGAGCCCCGACGCGTGCCCGCGGACCGCGGTCACCACCGGGATCTCGACCTGGGCGAGGGCGCTGATCAGGCGATGCGGGCCGCTGTCGATGCTCCGGTGGGTAGCCGTCGGTCGCGGCCGCTCACCGGTCTGCGACCGGTCGCGCTTGAGGTTCATGCCGGAGCAGAAGTGGTCACCCTGCGCCGTGATCGCGATCGCGCGCGCGGTGTCCGCACGGCCGAGTCCGGCCAGCACCTCGGCGACCGTGCGGGTGCTCTCCGAGCTGAGTGCGTTGCGGCGGGCGGGGCGGTTCAACGTGATCCGGAGAACGCCGCCGTCCAGCCGGACCGACATCCCGTCGAGGTCGAGGTCAGTGTCGTCGGCCATGCCACACTCCAGTCCATCACGATTTTGTGTACTGATCGGTATAGCGCATCTCTGGGAGTTTTCGCTGCGTGCGTTGCATCAGACTAACCGATCGGTACACTACTGGGCATGGTCGACACGGAAGCCGAACCGGAAGCGACCGTTCGCTACGACGTGGCGGACGGCATCGCGACGATCACGCTGAACCGACCGGAACGACTCAACGCCTTCGCGGGCGACATGCACTCGCGCTACCTGGCGGCACTGCGCCGTGGCGACACCGACCCCGAGGTGCGTGTCGTGGTCGTCACCGGCGCGGGCCGGGCGTTCTGCGCGGGCGCCGACTTCACCCGGCTGGAGACGCTGGAGATCGCCGAGGTCAGGCGCAACGCCGTGGCGGAGCCGCGGGACGTCGCCTTCCGCATGGGCAAACCCGTGATCGCCGCCGTCAACGGCGCGGTCGCGGGGATGGGACTCGCGCATGCGTTGATGGCCGACGTGCGGTTCACCGTGCCCGTCGCCAAGTGGACGACCGCGTTCGCCAAGGTCGGCCTCGTGGCCGAACTGGGCACCGCGTGGCTCTTGACCAACCTTGTCGGCACCGGGCGCGCGCTGGACCTGCTGCTGAGCGCGCGACCGATCTCGGGGGCGGACGCCTACGGCTACGGGCTCGCCCAGTTCCTTTCCGAGCCGGAGACGCTCGTCTCCGATGTGCGCGCGTACGCGCGCACCCTCGCCGGCAACGACCCCGACGCGCTGCGGGAGATCCGCGAACAGGTGCGGTTGGACGCGTCCCGCCCATTCGCCGATGCCATGGCCGACGGCTACGAGCGCGTGTTCACCGCGCTGGAGCGCGGTCGTTTCCGTGGCGCGCGGACACGGGTGCGTGGCACATGACCTCATCCGTCCAGTGGCGAGAAACCCTTGCCCTGCCGGTGATCTGTGCGCCGATGTTTCTGGTGTCCGGGCCGGAGCTGGTCACCGCGGCGTGCCGCAACGGGCTCGTGGGGGCGTTGCCGATCCAGAACGCGCGCGGGGTGGCAGAGTTCGGGGACTGGCTCCGCACGATCCACACGAGCCTCGACGACCACCGCGAGCGGCACCCCGGCGCCCGGATCGGTCCGGTCGCGGTCGGGATGACCCGTGCCTTGCTGCCACAGCTGGACGAGTACCTCGCCGTGTGCCGCCGGTACGGGGTGGAGCTGGTCATCTCCGCACAGGGAGACCCGACCGAGCTCACCAGACGGGTGCACGACTGGGGCGGGCGGGTGTTCCACGACGTGACGTCGATCCGCTTCGCGGAGAAGGCGGCCGCCGCCGGGGTCGATGGGATGATCTGCATCGGCGCGGGCGGTGGCGGACATGCCGGCACGGTCTCCCACCTCGCCCTGATTCCCAAGGTGCGCTCGATGTTCGGCGGCACCATCGTGCTCGCCGGGGCGGTGGCTACCGGGGCCGCGGTCCGTGCGGCGGAGGTCCTCGGCGCCGACCTGGTCTACGTCGGCACCCGCTTCATCGCCACTCACGAGTCGATGGCGCCGGCCGAGTACAAACAGATGCTGGTCGACAGCACCGCCGCCGACCTGAACTTCACCGGTGCCGTCGCGACCGTGCCAGCCAGCTGGCTGCTCCCATCGTTGCGGCGACTGGACATCGACCTCGCCGGGCTCGCCCGGCCCCTTGGACAGGGCGACTACTCGCACCTCCCGGCGGACGTTCGGCCATGGCGTGACATCTGGTCGGCGGGCCAGGGCATCGAGCTGGTCGACGAGGTCCTCGACTTCGACGAGGTCGTCGCCCGGCTGACCGACGAGTACGTCGCCGCCAGTTCCACACCGGCGTGGCCGGTTCACCACGAAAGGCAGCAGGCATGAGCACCGAACCGGCGACCTCGCCACAGCAGGCATTCGAGGACGCGACCGACTTCGACATCGACGACGCCGACATCGAGCGCGACCGGGCCGCCGCCGGTGCCGTCGCCGCCGTGCGGGACCTCGCCCACCTCGGCACCGCCACGCCAGAGGCCATCCGGAACTTCGCCTTCGGCTACGGCGACGACAACCCCCTGTACACCGATCCGGACCACGGGGCTGCCACTCGCTGGGGCGGGCAGGTCGCACCCCAGATCATGGCCGCGGTCCTGAACACGCCACTGCTGGGTGACCGGCTGCCGAAGGAGCTGCGCGGCGGCAGCTACCGGGGCATCCACGCCTTCGTCTCGGGCGGGACCTGGGAGTGGTACCGGCCGATCCACGCGGGGGACCGGCTGTACTCGTACAAGGGCCTCGACTCGGTCGAGGTCAAGAAGTCCGAGTTCGCGGGCCGGTCGGTGATCCGGGTGAACCGCGAGGTCAAGTTCAACCAGCACGGTGAGGTCGTCGGGATCTACCGGACACTGATCATCCTCACCGCGCGCAAGAAGGCCAGGGAGACCGGCAAGTACAAGGACGTGCCGACACCCGCCTACACCGCCGAGGACATCGCCGACCTGGACAAGGTCTTCGCCGAGGAGGCTGGGTCGGTGCGCGGCACCGACCCGCGTTTCTTCGAGGACGTCCAGGTCGGCGAGTCGCTGGGCACGCTCGCGAAGGGCCCGCTGACCACTACCGACATGATCGTGTTCCACGCCGGCGGCTACGGGTTCGTGCCCTACGGCCTTAAGACCTCCCGGCTCAACTGGCAGAACCGCATGCGCATCCCCGCCTTCTACGTCGACAACGAGTACGGCGTCCCCGACGTCGCCCAACGGGTCCACTGGGACTCGGCGTGGGCCAGGGCGATCGGCAACCCGCGCGCGTACGACTACGGCGTGCTGCGGGAGTGCTGGCTCCACCACCGGCTCACCGACTGGATGGGGGACGAGGGATTCGTCGTGCGCCAGCACGACGAGATCCGCAAGTTCAACTACGCGGGCGACATCCAGTACGTCACGGGCGCGGTGAGCGGCAAGCGGCGCGAGAACGACATGAACCTCGTCGACATCGAGCTGCGCGCGGTCAACCAGCGCGACGAGGAGACCGCACGCGGGGAGGCCACGATCGCGTTGCGTAGCCGCGAACACGGCAGGTCGCTGCTGCCGCAGCCGCCTGCCGAGGCCCAGCAGAAGGTGTGGGAGATCATGGCACGCCACGCCGAACTGGATGCCAAGCGGCGGCAGGGTTCCTCCCGCTGATCCGTGTGCCGCTCGAAAGTCATCGTCGCTGGTAGAGCGAGGGTGAGGCTGTCCGGCGGCAGCTGGCGGGTCCGGTCCGCTATGAGCCAGCGGATCGGTTCTGGTTTGCCGCCTTGCCCGGGTTGGTGGATCGTCGGCGGTGGTGGGAGGTCTTCCCGGTGGCGCCGGGCACCCTGCTTGCCTGGCAATCGCAGATTCGTGGCCGGTAGGTGGGACTACTCCGGGCGTCGACGCACCGGACGTCCACCGACACAAACTGCGATCACATCTCTGGTGCTGCGGCTCGCCAAGGGAAACCCACGGTGGGTCACCGGCGGCTCCAGGGCGAACTGGCCCGGCTCGGCCACAGGATCGCCAGCTCGACGGTCTGGCAGATCCTGCACGACGCGGGCGTCGACCCGGCGCCCCGCCGTAGCGGGCCGACCTGGCGTGAGTTACTCACCGTCCAAGCGCAGGCCATCATCGCGGCGGACTTCCCCCACATCGACACCGCACTCGGCCGACGTTACGTTCCGTTGACACCGAAGGTGACGGGGTGATCCTCGCCGAGGCTGACGAGCATCGTGCCCGGCACCCAGTCGATATTGTCGAGGTCCGCGGCGCGGATGTCCGGCTGCTGGTGCAGATCGCGGGGTGTGTCCCCGGGTTTACCGACGACCCGTAGCGTGCCTGGCGCCTCAACGTAGACGATCGCGTGCCCGTCGGGCGCCCATGCCGGGTATGTGATGTCACCCGCCGCCACTGGGATCGCGTCCCCGCCCCGTGCCGGCACCACTACCGCCTTGCCGACCGCCGGGGCGCCGTCCACGGCACGCTGGTCGGCGAGCAGGAAGTTCCCGTCGGTGGAGAACGACAGCACCCTGTATTCCCCGTCGAGCACCCTGCGTGGCTCGCCGCCGGCCAGGGAGGCCACCAGCACCTCACCATTGCCACCCTCCGACGGACCGGAGAGCCAGGCGACCGCGTCGTCCGCCCACGCCACCGTCTGCAGTTCGTCCCACGAGCAGCGGTGTGCTGGCATCTGGTGGTGCTCGTCAGTCCTTGCCGACGGGGTCGGAGACGGGCGGTGACTCCGGTGTGCCGATGTCCTCAGCGCCGGCCAGCGACCCGCTGCGGGGAGTTCAGTCACGAACGGGTTCGTCGGGTGCGGTGTTGCTCGTCGTGAACGCGTGTGGATGTGGCGGACTGATCTTGGACGTGTAGATCCATGGTGAGACGAGCCGGGCCATGCCGCGCAGCCGGAATCGGCGGTCGGGTTCGTCGGCGTCGATCTCCTCGACGAGGTGGGTGTCGGTGAGGTCCTCGAGTGTTGCTTCGACGGTCTTGGCTTCTCTGCTCAGCCGGGTCGCGACCGCCGCCAGGCTTGTGTCGGTTCCCGTGCGAAGCGCCGCCAGTGTCTCCGTGGCCGCGTCGGTGAGATGACGTACGCGTTCCCGGACGCTGTCCTCCAGACAGCGTCCCGCCCACCACAACCGGGCGAGCTTGCGCGGGTCCGTCTCCAGTTCGCGCACCAGTCGGGCGACCGGCACGTGTGGTCGGCACGTCATCCATCTGGCGACCGCGCTCAACACGAGCGGATTTCCCGCGCAGAGTTCGGCCAGCCGGGCGGCGGCACGGGAATCCGCCTCGACCCGGGTCGCGCCGGCGATGGTGGTCAGCAGTGCGAGGCTTTCCGCGGCGGTGAGCGGCGGTACTTCGACGACATCGTCACCGACCTGGCCGAGAGCCGGGGACTGGTTGATGACGACGAGTGCGCTGTTCGGTCCGGACGGCCGGATCGTGGTCAACACGGCCGGTGTGGCCAGGTGGTCCGCGACGAGCAGGAGTTCGCGTGTCCGGCTCCATCCGCGGAACTGCTCGGCGACGTCGTCGAGGTCGGCGCAACTCGTCATCGGCACGCCAGCGGCGGTGAGACGCTCACCCAGGGTGCGTGCGGCCACCGGGCCGTCGTCGGTGACACCTTTCAGGTCCAGCAGCAGACAGCCGTCACCGAAAGTCGTGCCTAGTTCGTGGGCGGCGTGGAGCGCGAACGAGGTGGTGCCCGCACCTGGTTCACCGACGATCTCGACCACGCGCAAGGTGTTCGGCTGGTCCGGTCGTGCGAGTGCGGCACGCAACTGGCTTCGTTGCGCATGCCGGCCCACCGGTCGCGGGCACGGCGGAAGCGGCGATCGCCTCGGCCGGGTGGTGATGGGCCGAGGTGGCTCGAACGATGTCGTCTCGCTGTCGTCAAGGATCTCCTGGAAGGTCTGCCGCACGGTGCCGGAGGGGACGACACCGAATTCCTCGGCGAGATAACGACGTAATCGGTGGTAGACATTCAGGGATTCCGCCCGTCGGCCGCTGCGGTGCAACGCGATCATGAGGTGGACGGAAAAGCTCTCGTGGCTCGGATCGTCCGCGACGAGTGCGTACATCTCGTCGATGAGCTGCTTGTGCTGGCCGAGCTGGAGTTCCAGTTCGACCCGTTGTTCCAGCGCACTCCTGCGTGCTTGTTCGAGCCGTACCCGTGCCACCGAGAGCAACGGGCCGGTCTCCAGGCCGGTGAACGGCTGTCCGTGCCACAGGTCGAGCGCGGCCCGGATGGTGCTCACCGATTCGGCCGGCGCTCCGTCCCGCGCGAGCAACCGAGCTCGTTCGAGCAGCCCGTCGAACCGGATGGTGTCGACGATCGCGGAGGGCGCGAGCCGGAACTCGTAGCCCCCTGGCCGGGTGATCAACGAAGATCGGCCATCGTCGGCGTTGGCCCCGCTGTCGTCCAACTGCAGGCGTTTCCTGATGTGGTACACGTAGGTCTGCACGGTTCGCAGTGCGCTCACCGGAGGTTGGTCGCCCCACAGTTCGTCCACCAGGCGTGTGGTGGGCACGATCGAACCGGCGTTGAGAACAAGTGCGGCGAAGACCTTCTGAGTTTTCGCGGGCAGTGAAACTTCGCTGCCGTAACGATAAATTCTCAATGGCCCCAGTAATTCAATGTGCATATCGTGCGCAGGTCCCCTCGACATCAGTCAGCGTAGAGCACGACACGCAGTTTCCGTTAAGTCGGCGCCAATGCCCTCGGTCTGACGATCTCATGCCCCCAAATTTCCTGTCAGCCGACTCAGTTTGCCCGAAGTGAGTTCCGGTCGCAACGCATTCAAACGGGAGGATAAAACGGACAAAGATACTCGCCGGGAGATATCTGTGATACCAGTCACGCGTACGGGTGTTCTCTTGATCGGCCAGATTGTGCCATAAGGAGGTATCGGATGCGCCGATCGGCGGGTTCGCCGTCGCCGATATCGGCCTGACCGATCGATCACATCGGAACTGCCGGTAGTCGACGGTCTTCGTTCCGGTCGTAGGGGATCGGCTCGACATCGGCTCGACGTCCACTCGACGGCACACCAGGACCTTGTGCGGTTGAACCAGGACGTGGAGGTGCCATGCGCGGCATGCGGATCGATGTGATCGGCGGTGGACCGGGAGGTCTCTTTCTCGCCAGGCTTCTCCGACTCCGCGATGCCACGACACAGGTGCGGGTACGCGAGCGCAACGGACCGGACGACGCGTTCGGCTTCGGTGTCGTTTTCTCCGACCGGACCATGTCGTCGTTCCGCGCGGCAGACCCGCACACGTACACGCTCATCCAGGAGGCGAGCGTTTCGTGGTCCGACATGGAGATCAGGGTGCCGTCCCGCCGCCTTCGCTACGGCGGGTACGGCTTCACCGCGATCTCGCGGCACCGGTTGCTGCGCATCCTCCAGGAGCAGGCGCTGGCGGCCGGTGTGGAGCTGGACTTCCACAGTGAGTGGTCCGCCGATCCGGCGGAGGACGATGAATTGGGTCCAGGCGAGGTGCTGGTCGTCGCCGACGGGGTCAACTCGGTCAATCGCGACACGCGGGCGGCGGATCTGGGCACCTCGATCGGCACGGCCGGCGCGAAGTACATCTGGTTCGGCACGGAGGCGGCCTTCGATGCCGTCACCTTCCCGTTCGTGCGGACCAGGTTTGGCGCCTTCGCGGCGCACGCCTACCCGTACGGCGGCGGCCTCAGCACCTTCATCGTCGAGGCAGACGACGAGACGTGGCGTGAGTCGGGCATGTCGGACACCGGTGATCTCACGTCGGAGGAGACCGACGACCTGTCACGGAAGCTGCTGGCCGACATCTTCGTGGACCACCTCGGTGGGCATGCGTTGATCGGCAACAACAGCAGGTGGAACTCGTTCCGCGTCGTGCGCAACGACCGTTGGTGGACCGGCGGTGCCGTGCTGCTGGGCGACGCGGCCCACACGGCCCACTTCTCCGTCGGATCGGGGACCAAGCTGGCTATGGAGGACGCGGTAGCACTGGCCGGTGCGCTGACCGAGGCCGATTGCCGAGGTGACGCGTTCGCCCGGTACGAGGTGCGGCGCAAACCCCTGGCCGCACGGACGCAGGCGCTCGCCGAACGAAGCATGCGCTGGTGGGCGACTTTCGGTCGGCGGATGGACCTGCCACCCAACCGGTTCGGCGCGCACTTCATCACGCGCACGGGAGCGATCGGCTATGCGGGGTTGCTGCGTCGGCACGGTGACCGGATCCGCGAGGCCGAGGCGGAGTTCGCGACCTTGTCCGGCAGCGCCGCCGCGCCGCCCGCGGCGGAGGTGACCCATGCGCTCACGATGCCGCTGCGACTCGGTCCGGTGACCCTCACCGGGCGAATCGCCGGCCGGCTGGGGCATGCTGCCGGACAGCAACGGCACGCCGCGGAAGTGGCCGGAGCCGACCTGGTCCTCGTCGACTGGCGCGATGCCGACAGCGAGTGCTGCCGAACCGCGGCCGCACGGACGGCGAGCGGTGACCGCGTACTGGGTGTGGTCGTCGACCCGGCCGACGTCGACCGCGCCCCGGAAGTCGTCCGTGCGTCCGGTGCCCGGTTGGTCGTGCTGATGTCCGACGGTGATCTCGTGCTGCCCGCGGTCGATGTGCTGATCGATGATCTCGCCGGCACGGTGGCGGTGTGCGTCGGGCTGGCCTGCCCGGTCGGTTCGGCGTGGCGCCCGGGGGGCGACGAGGTGGTGGTGGCGGCGGTCCGGTGGCGAGCACGTGGTGCCGTCGCGGTCCACCTGCACGGCGCCGGAGAGAACTGGGAGCACGGCCTGGAATGGGCGGACCGGATCCGCACGGAGTCCGGCTGTGCGGTCCTCCTCGACGGCCCGGACGGCTGGGCGCTGCGGGTACGGCATGACGAGCAGGAGGACGACTGGGCCACTCGCCTGCATGTGGCGCTCGTGAGCGGCCGTGTCGACGTCGTCGTCGCCTGGCCGTCAGGGCAGCGCCCGACGTGCTAGACCGGCTGCTCCAGGCCGGTGAAGACGTTCCCGGCTGTCTCGAGGAACGCGGCGAGCGCGCTCTTGCGCTCCCAGCGCCGCAGCCACGTCATCGTGACGGTGGTCCTCGACTCCGCGTCGACCAGCGGGATCGCGGCCACCTCACCGCGCGCCACGTGGCCGCTGATCGCGATCTCTGGCAGCAGCGCGCAGCCCATGCCGGACGCGACGCAGCTGCACAGGGCCGCGAGGCTCGTGACCTCGGCGGTGATGACCGGCCCGTCCGGGCCGAGTCCGCTGACGGCCCGGTCGTACATCTCGCGGAAGCCGCAACCCGGTTCCGTGGCCAGGAACGACTCACCGCGCAGGTCGAGCATCCGGACCTCCTCCAGCGAGGAGAGCCGGTGGCTGATCGGGGTGGCGACCATGAGCCGGTCGTGGGCGAGGGTGCGGCTCGCCAGGGTCTCGTCCGCGGGCGGGTTGCCGAACGTGAGGCTGACGTCGAGCTCACCCCGGCGCACGGCGCCGTACAGTTCGCCGCGATTGCCCTCGCGAACCGTGACCTTCACCTTCGGGTAATCGATTCGGTATCGGCTGAGCACCGATGGCAGACGGTGTGCGCAGAGCGTTTCGAGTGCGCCGACCGTGAGTTCCCCGGACGGTTCGTCCGGATCGTCCACTACGGCGGACCGTGCCTCCTCGATGAGCAACAGCACCCGGTCGGCGTACTCGATGAGGCGTTCTCCCGCCGGGGTGAGCTCCAGCTTGCGGCCCCGCCGGTCGAAAAGGCGCGAGCCGAGCTCGTTTTCCAGCGCCTGGATCTGCTCGGTCACGCTCGACTGCGCGTAATGCAGCTCGGCCGCGGCCCTGGTGAAGCTCAGGGTCCTCGCGACCACGCGGAACGCCCGCAGGTGCCGCAACTCCATGAGAGGAACTCCCGTCCGATCCATCGGTCACGCCGATCCAAGCCATCGTAACTGCCTGCTTCTGTCCACGGCCGTCCGCTGGAAAGGTGGGGTGTGACGGTCCGTCACCGCGACCGTGGCCGGACCTGAATTCCGAAGATCATTTCTCAGGAGAAAGCGACTCATGACCACGCAACAAACACCGGCGAGCACGAATGCGGTTCCACCAGCCGCCGCAGCGGGGAATCGCAACGGACTCCTGCTGCTCGCGCTTTCCCTGGGCTATTTCCTCGTCATGCTCGACACCACGATCGTGACGGTGGCGCTGCCTGCTATCGGTGACGACCTTTCCGGTGGCCTCAGCGCTCTGCAGTGGGTGTCGAACGGCTACACGGTGACCTTCGCCGCGTTGCTGCTGACGGCCGGTGCGTTGTCCGACCGCTTCGGTGGCAGGCGCGTGTTTCTCATCGGTCTCTGGTCGTTTGCCGCGCTCTCGGCGATCAGCGCCGCCGCCGTGTCGATGGGCATGCTCATCGCGATGCGCGCACTGCTCGGCATCGCCGGCGCGTTGCTCGTGCCGACGTCGCTCGCGCTCATCGCTAACACTTACGCGGATCCGAAGGCCCGTGCGAAGGCACTCGGTGTGTGGGCGGCGCTCAGTGGGTCCGGCCTCGTGGCGGGCCCGATCGCCGGCGGACTGCTCACCGACGCGTTCGGCTGGCGGGCCATCTTCGTCGTGAACGTGCCGGTCGCCCTGATCTGTGTGTGGATCACGACCCGGCGGGCACCGGAGACCGCGCGCAAGGCGGGCAGGGGCATCGACCTGACTGGTCAGGTCGCGGCGGTGGTCGCGCTCGGCGGCCTCACCTTCGGCCTCATCCAGAGCGGTCCGCTGGGCTGGGCCGACCCTCAGGTGATCGTCGCGCTCGGTCTGTTCGTCGTCGCGTCCGTGGTGTTCGTCGTCGCCGAGCGCAGGCCGGAAACCGACCGGGGAGGCCCGATGCTGCCGGGCCGCCTCTTCCGTGACCCGGTCTTCCCCGCCGGCCTGATCGCTGGTGCGATCGTCAACTTCGGACTCACCGGAGTGCTCTTCGTGCTGTCGCTTTTCTTCCAGGACGCACACGGGTTTTCGCCGTCGGTCGCGGGTCTCGCGTTCCTCCCGTTGACCATTCCCACGGCGTTCAACCCGATCTTCACCGGCAGGTTGGTCGCGCGGATCGGTGCCAGGGTGCCCGCGACGATCGGGTTCGTGATGATGGCTGCCGGGACGTTGGCGCAGGTGATGTTCGACGGCAATTCGGCGGGGGAGGTCGTGATCGCCATGGCCGGGCTCCTTGTGCTCGGCTTCGGTGTCTCCTTCGCGATCCCGTCACTGCTGACCGCGGTTGTCGGATCGGTCCCCAAAGAGCTGGCGGGAGTCGGCTCCGGTGCGCTCAACTCCGCCCGCCAGACCGGTGCGGTACTCGGCGTCGCGGTGCTCGGCGCGTTGCTGAGCGCGAGTGACACGACGACCGCCGGCGCACAGCTCGCACTCGTCGTCGCGGGCATCGTCCTGTTGGCCGGTGCGGTGGTCGTGGGCACCTTCGTCGGTCGGAAGTCCTGACACTGCAACCGAAGCGGCCCGTCACCCGAGAGGTGGCGGGCCGCTTTCGTTGTGCTCGTCGGTAATGGGCATCCCGCTGGAGTCCTCCTCGACAGTCGCTCGACATCTCCTCGACACACCCCCGGGACTGTGGGATGCGAGAGGCCGTGCCGTCGGCCGGAGCGATTCCTGGAGGAAGCAACGATGACTGATCACCTCGACAGGGACCCTGACGCGTTCGACGTGGTGGTGATCGGCGCGGGCCCCGGTGGTTCGACCGCCGCCGCCCGGTTGGCCGCCGCGGGCCGCTCGGTGCTCCTGCTGGAACGCCGGACCATGCCGAGATTTCACGTCGGCGAGTCGATGCTCCCGCCCACCAACGCGTTACTCGAGCAGCTCGGCGCGCTCGACCTGGTGCGCGCACAGGGATATGTCGTCAAGCACGGTGCGGAGTTCAGTGGCGGCAGCACGGGCAAGTACGGACGCATCCCGTTCGCGGGTCAGGGGCCGGGAAGGCACCCGTCCACGTTCCAGGTCGAGCGGGCGCACTTCGATCGCACACTCGCCCACTTCGCTCGCGACAAGGGTGCCACGCTCGTCGAAGGCGCCACCGTGCGCGAACTCCTGATGGAGGGCGACCGTGTCGTCGGGGTGCGCTACCAGCGCGACGGCCGGTCGCACGACGTGCGCGCCCGCCACGTCATCGACGCGGGCGGCCGCGCGAGCAAGGTCGCCCAGACTTTCGGGCTGCGCAAGTACATCGAGGGCCTGCGCATGGTCGCCGTGTACCGCCATCTCACCGGCGTGGAGGAACGGCACAACCCCGGCTGGGAAGGCGACATCCAGATCCACGGCCACAAGGAAGGATGGATCTGGGCGATCCCGATCTGGCCGCACACGATCAGTGTCGGCGCCGTCATGCCGCAGGCGGTGCTGCGCGCGGGTGACGCCGAGACCCTGTTCGACGAGCACGTCGCTCGCGCGCCCCGGATCAGCGCCCGGATCACGGGCACCCGGCCGGCCGGTGGGCTGCACGTGGAGACCGACTACTGCTACTACTCGGACACCATCGCGGGTGAGGGCTGGACGATGGTCGGCGACGCCGCCTGCTTCGTCGACCCGATCTTCTCCGGTGGGGCGTTCCTCGCGATGACGACCGGGATGCGCGCGGCCGACACGGTCGACGAACTCCTGTCCGCGCCCACGCGTGCCGCGGAACTCCAGGAGGCGTACTCCAACTTCTATAAGACCGGCTACGACGTCTACGCACGTCTGATCTACGCGTACTACGACTTCGACTACAACCTGCGGCCCTTCCTCAAGTCCGTCGGCTTCGACCTGGCCGGTGACGAGATGGCCTCCAACAAGTGGCTGGTCCGCCTGCTGTCCGGCGACTTCTGGGCCGGCCAGAACGTGCTCACCCACAAGCTCCGTGAACAGTCCAGGTGGGACACCTTCGCACCGTTCGAGCCCGCGTGGGGATGCCCGTTCTACGAGCACCTGAACCAGGCCGAGCAGGAGAACGAGCAGGAAGTCGCCCTGGCCACGTCCTGACGGCCGACTCAGGAAACGCAGAACTTGGAGACGTTGTGGGAACGAATCTCGAGTTGGCCGTCCATGTGCTGGCCGCTCTGTTGGTCGTGCTGGCGGCCACGACCATCTGCGGCCGTCTCGCGCTGCTGGTGAAACAGCCGAGGGTGGTCGGGGAGATGGTCGCCGGTGTCCTGTTGGGCCCGACACTGCTCGGTGCGGTCGCACCGGGCGTGCAGGCGAGCCTCTTCGACGCCGACACCAAGGGTGTGCTCTACGCTGAGCACGATCGGTCTGACGTTCTACATGTTCCTCGTCGGACTGGACATCGACCACGGCACGCTCGACCGCCGGGCCACGCGACGGGCGGGTGTGCTCGCCGTGTCCGGCATCCTGCCGACGTTCGTGCTGGGCGCGGCCGCGGCTGCGCTGTTCTACCGCACACTGTCCGATCCGGACACCGGTCGCTGGGAGTTCATGCTGTTCCTCGGCGGCGCGTTGTCGATCACCGCTTTCCCTATGCTGGCACGAATCCTGCAGGAACGGGGTATCGCGGAGACGCCGATGGGCGGGCTCACGCTGCTCGCCGCCGCGATCGACGACGCGGCGGCCTGGGGGATCCTGGCGGTCATCATCGCCGTCGCCTCGGCTGGTGACCCGACCGGTGCCGCGATCACGATCGGCGGCGCTGCCCTGTTTGCCCTGCTGATGTTGACGGTCGGCAAGCGCGCGTTGAAGGCGTTCGCCCGCGGCATCGAACGCGACGGCACGCTCCGGCGTGACAAGATGGCGGTGGTGCTGCTACTCGTCATCGCTGCCGGCTACTACACGGACGCGATCGGCGTGTTCTCCGTATTCGGCGGATTCATCACCGGTCTTGCGATGCCGCACCTCCCGGTGCTGCGCAACGAGTTGCGCACCCGCCTGACCGACCTGAACTCGATCCTGCTGCTGCCTGTGTTCTTCGCCTTCTCCGGGCTGAACACTCAGCTCGACGGGCTCGGCGACTGGTCGATGGTGCTTCCGCTGGCGGTGATCCTCGTGGTCGCCGTACTCGGCAAGTACGGCGGTTGTGCACTGGTCGCACGGTGGCAGGGCGGCACGTGGCGCCAGGCCTCGGCGATCGGCGGGCTGATGAACGCACGCGGCCTGATGATCCTGGTGTTCATCAACATCGGGATGTCCTACGGCCTGATCACGACACAACTGTTCGCCATTCTCGTGGTCACCGCGATCGTCACCACGGCGATGTCCATGCCGGTGTACCGCGCCTCGATGCCCGAATGGCTTGAGGCGGCCGAACGCGAGACCGGTCTGGCACGGCCGGCATCGTCCGCGGCCACGTCGCCGAGAACCACCGCCGAGGACGAGGTCTCCTCGACATCCGTTTGACGTCGGCTCGAATTCCGCCGCGAAACACCGAGGCACCCGCAGCGGTGCGCGGATTCGTGAACGACGAGCCGAAGGTACTGGAAGGACGTTCCCACCATGCCTGAATATGCCGGACATGACAGCGGTGATGGTCCGGAGCCGCTCGCCATCGTCGGTATGGCGTGCCGCTTCGCGGGCGGCGCCGACTCCCCTGAGCGGTTCTGGGATCTGCTCGTCAACGGACGGGACGCGATCTCGGAGATCCCGGAGGAGCGCTGGGCCGCCTATGCGGACCTGAGTCCCGAAAACGCCGCCGTGCTGCGGGAGACCACCCGCTTCGGTGGCTTCCTCGACGACATCACCGGCTTCGACGCGGACTTCTTCGGAGTCCTGCCCCGCGAAGCCGAGCTGATGGATCCACAGCAGCGGATCATGCTCGAGGTCGTCTGGGAGGCGCTGGAGCACGCGGGTATCGCACCCGGCGGCCTCGCGGGCACGGACGCGGGTGTCTACATCGGAGTGGGCTCGGACGACTACGGTCGCAGGTTGCTGGAAGACCTGCCTGGTATCGAGGCGTGGACCGGGATCGGCGCGTCCATGTGCGCGGTCGCCAACCGGATCTCCTACGCCCTCGACCTGCGCGGACCCAGCTTCGCCGTTGACACCGCGTGTTCCTCCTCCCTCGTCGCGTTGCACCTCGCGGGGCAGGCGCTGGCCTCCGGCGAGACGCCGGTGGCGATCGTCGGCGGCGTGAACATCATGGCCGGGCCCGGTCTCACGATGGTGCTCGACGCGGCAGGGGCGATCTCTCCTGACGGTCGCTGCAAGTCGTTCGACGCCACGGCCAACGGTTACGGCCGGGGTGAGGGCGCGGGGGCTGTCGTCCTCAAGAGACTGTCCGACGCCCGGCGTGACGGTGACCGGGTGCTCGCGGTGATCCGCGGCAGCGCGGTGCACCAGGACGGTCACACCAACGGCATCATGGCTCCCAGTGGCCCGGCCCAGGCACACCTGTTGCGCCAGGCCTACCGTTCGTGCGGCGTCCATCCTGGCACGGTCGACTACGTCGAGGCACACGGCACCGGCACCAGGGCGGGCGACCCGATCGAGGCGTCCGCGATGGCGCAGGTGTTCGGCGCGGGCCGCGGCCCGGACGACCCGTGCCTGATCGGGTCGGTGAAGTCGAACATCGGCCACCTCGAGGCCGGTTCGGGTGTCGCCGGGGTGATCAAGGCGGTGCTCGCGCTGTGGCACGGGGAGATCCCGCCCAGCCTTAACTTCACCGAGCCCAACCCCGCGATCCCGTGGGAGACCTCCGGCCTGCGCGTGGTGTCCGAACGCACCGGCTGGCCGGACACCGACCACCCCCGCAGGGCAGGGGTGTCCGGTTACGGCTACGGCGGCACGATCGCCCACGTCGTCCTGGAAGCGGCTCCCGAGCCGCTGCCGGCCCCACCGGTTCCGGTGGACGACGCGCCACGGCTGTTCGCGTTGTCCGGCGCCACCGAGGCCGCCCTGCGTGACAACGCGGCCGGCTTCGCGGACTGGCTCGCCGAGCACCCCGCGCCCCTGTCCGCGGTCGGTCACACACTCGCGGACCGGCGTGCGCACCTGGCCCAGCGCGCGGCCTTCGTAGCCGCCGACGACGCCGGGCTTGTCTCCGGACTGCGCCGGATCGCGGCGGGCGAGGAGCCCGTGGACTCGGCGTTCGGCACGTCACCGGGCGACGTCGGTCCGGGGCCGGTGTTCGTGTTCTCCGGACATGGCTCGCAGTGGCTCGGAATGGGCAGGGAACTGCTCGCCGAGCGGCCCAAGTTCGCCGCCGTGCTCGCCGAGATCGCCCCGGTCTTCCGGGCCGAGCTGGGCGTCACCCCGCGCGGTGTCCTGCTCGGCGACGACCTGACCGACGTGCACATCATCCAGCCGATGATCTTCGCGATGCAGGTCGGGCTCGCCGCCATGTGGCGCCAGCACGGCGTCGCGCCCGCCGCGATCATCGGGCACTCCGTCGGCGAGATCGCGGCCGCCGTCGCCGCGGGCGCACTCGACCTGCACGACGGTGCCCGGCTGGTGTGCCGCCGGTCGGCACTGCTGAAGCGGGTGGCGGGCAAGGGCGCCATGGCGATGGTCGACCTGCCGTTCGACGAGGTGGCCGACCTGCTCACGGGCAGGACCGACGTCACGGCCGCCATCTCGGCGGCGCCCGCCTCCACGGTCGTCGCGGGCACGCCTGGAGCGGTCGGGGAGGTGTGTGAGGCCTGGACCGGCCTCGGGCGGATGGTCCGTCGCGTCGCCTCGGATGTCGCGTTCCACTCCCCGCAGATGGACCCCCTGCTGGCCGACCTTGTCGCGGCGGCGTCGGACCTGACACCGCACGAGCCCAAGATCAAGCTGTACAGCACCGCCGCGGCGGAGCCACGCACGGACGCCGTCCGGGACGGCGAGTACTGGGCGGGCAACCTGCGCAACCCCGTCCGGTTCGCCGCCGCGGTCGCGGCGGCGATCGAGGACGGGCACCGGACCTTCGTCGAGGTGTCTAGCCACCCGGTCGTCACCCACTCGATCGCGGAAGTCCTCACGCGGAACGGCATCGAGGACGCCTGCGTGGTCGGCACATTGCGTCGCGACCGGCCCGAGGTCGCGACGCTGCTCACCAACGTCGGCCAGTTGCACTGTCAGGGCGTGACCGTCGACCTCGGCGGGCAGTTCGGTGGTCGGCAGCTGGTCGACCTGCCGACGACGAGCTGGCAGCACCGCGGGTTCTGGCGCGAGACGACGACCGCGCGGACCGCCGGTGTGCGTCAGCACGACGTCGCCACGCACACGTTGCTCGGCGGCGGCACCACGGTGGCGGGCACGACCCCGCTGCGGCTCTGGCGCACCCACCTCGACGAGACCTGCCGCCCCTACCCGGGCGACCACCCGGTTCAGGGCACGGAGATCATTCCAGCCGCCGTGCTGGTGAACACGTTCCTGACCGCTGCGTCCGGACCCGGTGGCAGGCCGGCTCTCGCTGACGTCGCCCTGCGCGTGCCGGTGTCCGTGGCCGCACCGCGTGAACTGCAGGTCACGTGGCAGGACGGGACTGTCCGGTTGGCATCGCGGCCGGTGGGGGAGGAGGCGTGGCTGATCCACACGACCGCCGCCACCGACGCGACGAGCCCCGCGCCCTCCGGCATCCTGTCCGCCTCCGGCTGCCTCGCGGGGTGCCCGGAGACGCTGCCAGGTGACTTCGTCGCGGACCGGCTCGCCGGTATCGGCGTGGCGGCCATGGGTTTCCCGTGGCGGATCGAGGAACTGCACCGTCGCGACGGCGAGGAGCTGTTCGCCGTGGTCGCCGCGGGGCCGGACGCGACGGAGGTGCCCACCAGCTGGGCGTCGGTGCTCGACGCGGCACTGTCGATGGCCTCGGTGGTGTTCGCGGGCGAGCCGGCGCTGAGGATGCCCGCCGCCATCGGACGGGTCGCCCTCCGCGGCGAGTGCCCGGCCCGCGTGCTGGTCAGCGTCCGCGTGGCCGAGGGTACAGCGGGACTGGACACCGTCGATGTGACGGTCGCCGACATCGACGGCACCGTCGTCGCCGAGCTGGGCAGGCTGCGCTACGGCTTCCTCGAAGGCGACCCGGGAACGGCGGTGAGCCCGCGCAGGCTCACGCACGAACTGGCCTGGCGTCCGCTCGAGATGCACGACCCGGGACCGGACCTGCGGGAGGTCGTCGTTATCGGACCGGCCGGCGCGGCGGAACCGGTCACCAGCGCCCTGCGCGCGGACGGCGTCGGCGTGCGAACGGTGGCGACCCCGGCGGACCTCGGTGCGCTCGACGGGGTGGACGCGGTTCTCGTCGTCCCCGCCGTCCGCGAGACGAATGCGGCCGCGGCGGCCGGTACAGCGGCGTGGCAGCTCGCCGACACCGCGCGCAGGCTCGCGGCCCGAGGCAAGGACGCGCCGGTGCTGTGGGCGGTGACGACCGGCGTCCGCCACAGCAGGAGCACGACCGCACTCGGCCAGTCCTCCGTGTGGGGAGTCGGACGGATCATTGGCGGCGAGCACCCCGGCCTGTGGGGAGGTGTCATCGATCTCGACCCCGCAGACCTCGTCGCGTCGGCGAGCTTCCTGCCGACCGTCCTGTGGTCGCGTCCCGGTGAGGACGTGCTGGCGCTGGGGCCGGAAGGGGTGGCCCGGGCGCGGCTCGTTCCTGTCGAGCGTGCGGCGGACGGTGCCGGCCACAGCTGCAGGCTCGACGGCACGTACCTCGTCACCGGTGGTCTCGGCGCGCTCGGCCTGGAGACCGCGCGATGGCTCGCGGGTCAGGGCGCCCGCCGGATCATGCTCGCCTCCCGGCGTGGCCTGCCGCCGCGTGCGGACTGGGACGCCGTCGTCGATCCCGTGCTGTACAGGCAGATCGCCGAGGTACGCGCGCTCGAGGCACTCGGGGTGACGGTGGCGGTGGTCGCGGCCGACATCACCGACGGCGAATCCGCGGCGCGGGAACTGAATCCCGCCACGCTCGGCCTGCCACCCATCCGCGGTGTCGTGCACGCGGCGGGCGTGCTCGACAACCGGATGCTCGTCGACCTCAACGAGGAGTCGCTGCGCACCGTCCTCGCGCCCAAGGCGGAGGGGGTGATGGTGCTGCACGAGCTGTTCCCGCCGGGGAGCCTGGACTTCCTCGCGCTGTTCTCGTCCTGTGGTTACCTGTTAGGCCTGCCGGGACAGGCGAGCTACGGCGCGGCCAACGCCTTCCTCGACGCGTTCGCGGCGCACCGGGGCGGTGATGTCGTCAGTTTCGGGTGGACCTCCTGGCGCGGGCTCGGCATGTCGACTTCCTCGGAGCTGATCGACCTGGAGCTCAACGCACGCGGTACCGCCGACATCACACTCGCCGAGGCGTTCCGCAGCTGGGAGTTCGCCGCGCGGCACCAAGGAACCCACTTCGCGGTGTTCCGCCCGATTCCCGTCGAGCCGGGCATGCACACGTTGCCGCTGCTCGACGAGATCGTCGTCGAACGGACCGACGGGGACGTCCGCGACGCCGGCACGGGAACGGAGTGGAGCGGCCTCGAACCCGGTGAACTGCGCACCCTGCTCGTCGCCGAGGTGGCCCGCCAGGTAGCCGCCGAGATCCGGTTGGCGCCCGACGAGCTCGACCTGCGCAGGCCACTGGCGGACATGGGGCTGGACTCGGTCATGACGCTGGTGATCCGGCGCCGGCTGGAGAAGATCTTCCGGCTTTCCCTGCCCACCACGCTGTTGTGGAACCACCCCACGGTCACGGCGATCGCCGAGTTCGTCCACGGCCTGCTGGCCCCGGTGGACGGTGAGGACGAGGACGAGTTCCGACCGGTGGTGGGCGTGTGACCACGCTGGACATCGTGCCGTGGCCGGAGGCCACCGCGGCCGGGTACCGCGCCGCGGGCTACTGGCGGGACCGGACGCTGGGGCACTGGATGTGGCACTGGGCGGGACGGTTCGGTGACCGCGTCGCGCTGGTAGACGGCGACACGCGACTCACCTACCGGCAGCTCGCGGAACACGCGGACGCGTTCGCCGACGCGTTGTTCGACGCCGGTCTGCGTGCCGGTGACCGGGTCGTCGTCCAGCTGCCGAACCGGTGGGAATTCGTGGCCCTCGTGCTGGGTTGTGCGCGCGCCGGCGTCGCGCCGGTCCTCGCACTTCCCGCCCACCGGGAACACGAGCTCGGCTATCTCGTCCGGCACGCGACCGCCAGGATGATCGTCGTCCCCGACGTGTTGCGGCATCACGACCACCAGGCGATGGCGGCCGCGATCGCCGCGGATGCCCCGGGCTGCGTACCGGTGGTGCTCGGCTCCCCGGTCGCACCGGGTCACCTCGACCTGGCCGCGATGCTGCGGGTCCGCGGCGACGTGGCGGCGCGGAGGGAATGGCTCGACGCCGTGGCACCTGGCCCCGACGACCCCGCGCTGTTCCTGCTGTCCGGTGGGACGACGGGGCAACCCAAGATGATCACCCGCACCCACAACGACTACGAGTACAACCTCCGCCGCAGCGGCGAGGTCTGCGAGTTCGGCGAGGACACCACCTACCTGGTGACACTGCCCGCGGCACACAACTTCCCGCTGGGCTGTCCCGGCATCCTCGGCACGCTCGCGGTCGGTGGCCGGGTCGTCCTGCTCGCCTCGCCGGAGCCGGGCCGCGCGTTCGCGACCATCGCGGCCGAGCGTGTCACGGTGACCTCGCTGGTGCCCGCGATCGCGCAACGCTGGGTGGTGGCGGCCCGGGCCGAAGGGCCGGACCTGTCCAGTCTCCGTGTCGTGCAGGTCGGGGGATCGGTACTCGACCCGGCACTGGCACGCGCGGTGCCGGACGTCCTCGGAGTCCGGCTGCAACAGGTGTTCGGCATGGCGGAAGGGCTGCTCAACTACACACGGCTGGACGACCCCGAGGAGGTCGTGCTCGGCACACAGGGCAGGCCGATCAGCCCCGGCGACGAGGTGCTGGTCGTCGACGAGGACGACGTGCCGGTCCCGCGAGGGCGGACCGGTGAACTCCTCACCCGTGGCCCGTACACACCGCGTGGCTACTTCCGTGCGGCCGAGCACAACGCGCGCGCGTTCACCCCGGATGGCTGGTACCGGACGGGCGACCTGGTGCGGGTGGACCCCGGCGGCAACCTCGTCGTCGAGGGCAGGCGCAAGGACCTGATCAACCGCGGTGGGGAGAAGGTGTCCGCCGAAGAGGTCGAACAGCTCGCCAGGGAGGTGCTCGGGGCGCCCGACGCGCTGGCGGTCCCGGTGCCCGACGCCCGCAACGGAGAGCGGGTGTGCCTGGTACTGGTCGGCCGTGCCGTGCCGACGCTGGCCGAGGTGCGCGCGGCCTATCTCGCCCGCGGCGTCGCCGCCTACAAGGTTCCCGAGCAGGTCGAGTCCCTCGACGCGTTGCCCCTCACCGCGGTGGGCAAGGTCGACCGCAAGGCGGTTCGACTGCGATTCGCCCAACCGGACCGGACCGGCCAGACCGACAACAAGGAGGACACATGGATGACCGTCGGCAACTGATCACGGCGGGACCCGGTCTGCGCCTGTACGGCGTCGACCACCTCGCGCACGTCACCTGGAAACCGGGCGAGACAGCCGACTTCTACCGCGAGGTACTCGGCCTGCCCCTCACCCACGCCGTCACTGGCGTTGGCTGGCTCAGCGAGGACTTCCCGGACTTCGTGCACTACTTCCTCGGTCTGGGCGGCGGGAACTACCTCGCGTTCTTCTACTTCTTCGACCTGCCGGAAGAGCAGGTCCCCGACGAGCTGATGCACCTCGCGCGACACATCGCGCTGCACGTCGACACCGAGGAGGAGATGCTCGCCTGGCGCGACAGGATCAAGTCGCACGGGGTGCGGGTGACGCCGCCGCTGACCCACGAGTTGCTGGAGTCCATCTACTTCGATGACCCCAACGGCATCCAACTCGAGATCGTCCATCCACTTCGGACGTTCGGTGCGGTCGACGCGCGTGACGCGGACCTGACCGTCCGCGCGCTGGCCGAGGTGTCCCGGATGGACAAACCGTCCGTCTCGCAGATGTGGAAGCGGAAGGCGGCGATGGTGCGTGACCAGATCGGAATGGTGACCAGCTGATGCCCACGATGTACATCCTCGACACACCCGAGTTCGAGCCGATTGTGACCACCGCCCGGCTCGCCGGCATGGACGTGCGTCCCGCGGGCGACTACCTGGAGGCGGTCAGCCCGCAACCGACTGTGACACTCGAGCGGCGGCACACCGAAGTGCGGCCGTCCATCTGGTTCGCCGCGCTCACCGGCGGCATGGTCGGGCACATCGAGCGCTTCGACCACGACGTCCTTCGCCTGGCCGACGACGACTGAGGGGCATCGCGTCCTCCGCTGCTCGGTGGGGGCCGCGGGCACCGGGGCGAGCACGTTCGACGTGCTCGCCTTCAGTCACGCGCAGACGGTGGTATGCCGGTGAGCGCGGTGGTGACCGAGTTGGCAGACAGGTTCCCGGTGACGCCCTGGACGGCGTTATGACCGACGGCGCCCGAGGAGGCGGCCACCAGCATCACGCAGGTGCCACTACCCCGGATGTCCAGTTGATGAGGTCTTGATCGCCGTCAGCAGCTGAGACTGACGGTGTCGGACTGGGCTTCGGTGGTGCCGTTGAGGCGGGTCTGGGTGTAGTACTCGCCGCTTCCGAGGCATCCGCCGGTCGCGGTGATGCTTCCCATGCGAACGTCTGCTCGAAGGAGGCGGCCAGTTCGTCGAACCACCCGGTCTCCTTGCAGACGTTGGCCACGGCGCTCGCGTTACCGCACGTGTCGCCGTCTCGGTGGACGTCGCCGTTGACGAGCCAGCCGTTGGGGCCCGGCGTCAGGTAGGGGGCGAACGCGGCGTGCGGCTCCGCCTGCGCCGACCCCGCGGCGGCGACGGTGGCGAACCGGCCCATGGCGGCAACGATGGCGGCGCGCCTTCCGGATGTCATCGTCTCGTGTCTCCCTTCGTCTTGGCCTCGCGGTTGAGGGCCCACCTTGCACGGCCGCCGTTGGACACGCGCGGTGAGTTCACTGAATCGACTGGCCCATGCGCACTGTTAGTCGCTAACATGTTAGCGACTAACAGGAGGTTGGATGACTGGACAGGACTGGCGGGAACGCAAGAAGGCGCAGACCCGGCAGCGATTGCAGGAGCAGGCGCTTCGGTTGTTCACCGAACGCGGGTATGAGGCGACGACAGTGGAGCAGGTCGCGGCGGCGGCCGGGGTGTCGCACATGACGTTCTTCCGGTACTTCCCGACCAAGGAAGACGTGGTGCTGAGCGACTCCTACGACCCGATGCTGGTGGCGGCGATCCGGGCGCGGCCACGGACCGAGCCGGCGGTGGAGCGGATCCATCTCGCGATACGCGAGGGTTTGGGTGCGATCTACCCGGCGGTCCGGGAGCCGCTGCTGGTGCGTACCCGGTTGTCGTTGCGAACCCCGGCGTTGCGGGCGCGGTTGTGGGAGAACCAGTTCGCCACGCGGGAGCTCCTGGCCGGGGCACTCGAGGACGGCGAGCCGGGTTTCGCCACGCGGGTCCTGGCCTCGGCGTGCCTGGCCGCGCTGACGACCGCCCTGGAGGAATGGGTGGCGGGCGACGGCGCCGCCGAGCTGCCGGACCTGATCGACGACGCGTTCCGGGTGCTGAAGGAGGGATGGCGGTCGTGACGGACCCGGTGATTGTGGTCGACGAGCTGCGCATGCGCTACCGCGGTGCCGCGACCAACGCCGTCGACGGGATCTCGTTCACCGTCACCGAAGGCGAGGTGTTCGGGTTTCTCGGGCCTAACGGGGCCGGGAAGTCCACCACGCAACGGATCCTCACCGGTCTGATCCGTGGGCACGAGGGGCGCGCGGACGTACTGGGGCGGCCGGTGGCGCGGTGGGGCCGGGACTACTTCGAGCACATCGGTGTCGGTTTCGAGCTGCCGGCGCATTTCTCCCGGCTCACCGCGCGGGAGAACCTCGCCGCGTTCGCCGCCCTCTACCGGGGACCGGTCGACGAGCCCGGCGTCCTGCTCGACCTGGTCGACCTCGGCGCGGCGGCGGACCGGTTGGCGGGGGAGTTCTCCAAGGGCATGCAGATGCGGCTGAACCTGGCGCGGGCACTGGTGAACCGCCCGAGGGTGTTGTTCCTGGACGAGCCCACCTCCGGCATGGACCCGGTGCACGCCACCCTGGTCCGCGACCTCATCCGACACCAGCCAGGGCAGGGGCGGACGGTGTTCCTCACCACGCACGACATGGCCACCGCCGAGCAGCTCTGCGACCGGGTCGCGTTCATGGTGGACGGACGTATCGCCGCGGTCGGCACCCCGCGCAACTTCCGTCTCGCCCACGGCAAGCCGTGTGTGGTGGTCGAGTATCGGGACGAGAACGTGCTGCGACGCAAGGAGTTCTCGCTTCCCGGGATCGCTGCCGACGCGGATTTCTCCGCGCTGTTGCGGGAGCACGAGGTGGAGACCATCCACACCCGGGAAGCCACGCTGGACGACGTGTTCGTCGCGGTCATGGGACGTGGCCTGCGGTGAACCGGCTCCGCGGGGCCCTGGTTCTCGAGTGGACCGTGGAGTGGCGGTACCGCGTCCCCGTGGTCGCGCTGGCCATGACCGCGGTGTGGACACTGGCGCTGTCGGCGATGCCGGCATCGGTCGCGCGAGTTGCCGGACCGGTCGTCCTCACCATCGACACCGCGACCTTCGGCTCGTTCTTCATCGCGGCGCTCGTGCTGTTCGAACGCGGGGAGGGCGCGCTCGCCGCGTTGACGGTCACCCCCCTGCGGTTCGGCGAGTACCTGGGCGCCAAGATCGCCTGCCTGACCGGCCTCTCGGTGGTCTCCGCCGTCCCGGTCACGCTGGCCGCCGGGATGAACCTCGTCGCGGCGCTGCCGGGCGTCACCCTGATGGCGGTGCTGTTCCTGGCACTCAACGCCGCCATCGCCGTGCGGCACCGGTCGCTCACCGGGTTCCTCACCGTCGCTCCGCTGCCGCTCGCGCCGCTCATCGCGGCGCCGCTGGCCCACCTGACCGGCGTCGGTGACCATCCGCTGCTGTTCATCGTGCCCACCACCGGGGCCGCGGAGATCATCCGTGCCGGGCTCGATCCCGTCATGATCGGCTATCTGCTGGCGGCCATCGCCGGTGCCCTCTGGCTCGCCCGCCGACGCTTCGCCAGCGGAACGGCAGGCACGGACCGGGTGCGAACCAGCCGGATACACGGACACCGGACGCGGTGGCGTCCGCACGGATGGCTCGCCGCGCTGGCGGGTATCGACCGCCGTACCTCGGTGCGGAGTGCGCTGGTGACAGTGGTGCTCGCCGGGCCGGTCCTGCTCGCGATCGCGTTGCGGCTGGGCTATCCGCCGCTGGTGGCCTACGTGCACGCCCGTTTCGGGTTCGACGTCACGCCGTACCAGCCGATCCTGCTCGCCGCACTGGTCGTGTTGCACGTACCGCTGATCATCGGCATGGTCGGTGCGCTGCTGGTCCTCGACGACCTCGACGACCGCACAGTACTGGTCCTGCGCGTGAGCCCGGTCGGGGCGCCGCGCTACCTCGCCTACCGGGCGATCGCGGTCGCCGCGGTGGCCATGCTCATGCTCGTCGTCGCCGTACCCGTCTCCGGTCTCGCGCCGAGCCTGCCGGGCATCCTGCCCGCACTGGCGCTGGCTGCGGCCCAGGCGCCACTGATCACCCTCGCCACCACCGCGATCGCGGCCAACAAGGTGGAAGGCCTGGCATGGCTGAAGATCCTCGGCCTGCTCCCCACGGGGATCGCGCCCGCCATGTGGTGGCTGCCCGGCCCCGTCCACCGGCCCCTGCGAGCCCTGCCGCACTACTGGACCGTCGACACCCTCTGGCACCCCAACCTGACCGGGCTGCTCATCGGCACCGGACTCACCACACTCGCCGCGACACTGATGGCGAGGCAGGCCCTGCGCCGGCTCGGCGGCGGCTGACGGGCAAGCCTGCCGCGTACGGCGGTTGCGTGAAACGTCGCGGTGCGGCATGTTGATCGGAGGAGCGCCGGGAAGTCTGGTCGGCACCCGCCGGGACGGTGGGTCGGTTCGGAGTGGACGGCGTGTCGGTGGCGCTCACTTCCCGGACCGTCCTTCGTGACGGCGTTCCTCATGGTCTTGGTGCCGCCTGACCAAAGGGGGAGCGACAGTGAAGATCGCCGTGGTTGCCGAGACGAGGTCTGGTGAGCGGCGCGTCGCGCTCGTCCCCGGTCTTGTCGAGCGCCTGACCGGTGCGGGCCTTGACGTCGCGGTCGAACCGGGTGCGGGAGTGTCCTCGGGGTTCGCCGACGACGAGTACCGGGCGGCCGGCGCCGTCGTGACCCCCGAGGCCCTTGCGGGCGCCGGGGTGGTGCTGTCCGTGCAGCCGTTCGACGCGCGGAGGGTGGCGGAGCTCGCGCCGCACGCGATCACCGTTTCCTTCCTGCCGACGGGCCAGGAGCTGGATCACGTCCGCGCGGTGCGCGACGCGGGCCACACCGCGTTCGCGATGGAGCTGGTGCCGCGCATCTCCCGGGCACAGGCCATGGACGCGTTGTCCTCACAGGCTTTCGTCGCGGGCTACCGGGCCGCGCTGGTGGCGGCGGAACGGTTGCCGAGGTTCCTGCCACTGTCCATGACCGCCTCCGGCACCATCCGGCCCGCCACCGTGCTCGTACTCGGCGCGGGTGTCGCCGGACTGCAGGCCATCGCCACGATGCGCAGGCTTGGTGCGGTCGTGCGTGCCTACGACGTCCGCTCCGCCGCGGCGGAGGAGGTGCGCAGTCTCGGCGCGGAGTTCGTCCATGTGGAACTGCCGGCGCTGGACGGTGCGGGCGGGTATGCCAGGGAGATGACCGAAGAACGGTCCCGGCTGCAGCGTGAGCTGCTCGCTCCGCACGTCGCCGACGCGGACGTGCTGATCACCACCGCCGCGGTGCCCGGCAGGCCGGCGCCTCTGCTCGTCACCGGGCCGATGGTGGCCGCGATGAGGCCGGGCTCGGTCGTGGTGGACCTGGCGGCCGAGTCCGGTGGCAACGTCGAAGGTGCGAAGCCGGGGGAGGAGGTCATCGTCGGCGACGTGCTCGTGTGGGGCGGCCGCGACGTGCCGAGCCAGCTGCCGGCACAGGCCAGTCAGCTCTACAGCGCCAACGTGGTGAACCTGTTGTCGCTGCTCATGCGTTCCGACGGCGAGCTGAGCCCGGACTTCGACGACGAGATCATCGCCGCCTGCTGCGTCGCCCACGCCGGCGAGGTCCGGCACGCACCCACCCGCGCACTACTCGGAGAGGAGCTGTCCTAAGTGGATGGTATCGCGCTGCTGACGATCTTCGTGCTGGCGATCTTCGTCGGCTACGAGGTGATCTCGAAGGTCTCCAGCACACTGCACACCCCGCTGATGTCCGGCTCCAACGCGATCAGCGGCATCGTGCTGGTCGGGACCATCGCGGTCGCCGCCCACACCGAGTCGACGACGATCTTCGTGCTCGAGCTGGTCGCGATCGTCCTCGCCACGGTCAACCTGGTCGGCGGGTTCGTGGTGACCGACCGGATGCTGGGGATGTTCCGCTCCCGGGGACGGAAGGGCGCCACCGCCGAGGACAGGGAGCCCCGTGCATGAACGAGACCTGGACCGCGCTGCTCTACCTGGTCGCCGCCGTCTGCTTCATCATCGCGCTCAAAGGACTGTCCTCGCCGAAGACCGCTCGGCTCGGCAACCTGATCGGCGCGGCCGGCGCCGTGGTGGCGGTGCTCGTGGTGTTCGCCGCCGAGCGCCCGGACCGGCTGGTGTGGGTCCTCGTGGCGATCGCGGTCGGCGGGGCGATCGGCACCGTTGCCGCGCAACGGGTCGCCATGACCCAGATGCCACAGATGGTGGCGCTGTTCAACGGTGTCGGCGGCGCGGCGGGCGCACTGGTCGCGCTGCTGGAGTTGGCCGAGGGGACCGGCGACGGGCTGGCGCACCTCGCGGTGACGGCGTTCACCATCCTCATCGGGGCGATCACGTTCTCCGGTTCGCTGCTCACCTTCGCCAAGCTCCAGGAACTGGTCACCGGCCGGCCGATGATCTTCCCCGGCATGCGGTGGGTGGCCGTGGCGACGGTCGCGGGCTCGCTCGCCGCCGGTGTCTGGGTCGCGATGTCCGGCTCGGTGCCCGGTGCCATGGTGCTCGCGGTGCTGACGCTGGGGCTCGGGCTGCTCCTGGTGCTGCCGGTCGGCGGGGCGGACGTGCCGATCGTCATCTCGCTGCTCAACGCGTTCAGCGGGATCACCGTCGCCGCCAGCGGTTACGTGCTGGGCAACACGCTGCTGATCGTGGCGGGCACGCTCGTCGGTGCGTCCGGCACGTTGCTGACCAAGATGATGGCCGACGCGATGGGCCGGTCGCTGCTCAACATCATGTTCGGTGCGTTCGCGGGCGGGTCCACCTTGGGCAGCACCGCCGAGTCGGACCGGCCGGTGCGGTCCGCAGGCCCGCAGGACGTCGCGATCCTGCTCGGATACTCCCGCAAGGTGATCGTCGCGCCCGGCTACGGGCTCGCGGTCGCGCAGGCACAGCACACGTTGCGCGACCTCACCGACGAACTGGAGCGGCGCGGCATCGAGGTCGTGTACGCGATCCACCCGGTCGCGGGCCGGATGCCCGGGCACATGAACGTGCTGCTGGCCGAAGCGGACGTGCCGTACGAGAAGCTGAAGGAGATGGCCGAGGTCAATCCCGAGTTCCGGACCGCGGACGTCGCGCTCGTGGTGGGGGCCAACGATGTGGTGAACCCGGCGGCGCACTCCGCGCCGGGCTCGCCCATCTACGGCATGCCGATCCTCGAGGTGGCCCACGCCGACGCGGTCGTGTTCCTCAAACGTTCCATGCGGCCCGGTTTCGCGGGCATCGAGAACGAACTGCTCTTCGACCAGAAGACCACGCTGCTGTTCGGCGACGCCAAGGACTCACTCGGCACGCTCGTCGCGGCGGTCAAAGCGTTGTGAGCCGGCCTGGGTGTCCGCGAGCGGGCGATCTGTCATACAGGGCGGACATGGCTTCGCACCAGCCGTTCGCGATACCGCGGATCAGCGGCACGTCTTCCGGGTTGTACCGCGACCCCCCGACAATTTCCGCGTGGCCGCGGCGTCGCGGTTGGAGACAACCCGGAGACTGGTGAAATCGCCGATGCCTGGCACGAGGATGGGACGCGAGGCTCGACGGGTGGCAGTCGACCCTGATGACATCGGCCTGACGCGGTTCCACGACGAGGACCCGGGCGGTCCGGTGGTGATGCTGAACCTCCTGCGCTTCGGTGACGGCGGGTTCGCCTCCTATCAGGAGTACGCGCGGCGGCTGCGTGACATCCTGCCGCGCTACGGCGCCAAGGTCCTCTACGCGGGCAGCGCGTCGACGGTGCTGGTCGGTGAGCCCGACCAGACCTGGGACGCGGTGGTCGTCGTGCGGTATCCCGACCGGGACACTTTCGGCCGGATGGTCGCCGATCCCGGGTACCTCGACGTGGCCCGTCTGCGTGCCCAAGCGCTGACGGAGACCGTGTTGCAGGCGACCACTCCGTGGCGTTGAGCGGGTTCTCGAGGTCGCGCTGACCGTTCGCCAGCCCTTGTCGCGGGTGCGCACGGCATCGCGGGCATCACCATGGCCATGGCTGAGGTCGTCGGCGGGATCCGGGTCGCGGTCCGCGACCTGCTCTCGACGCTCGCGGGCGCGCTGGTCAGCTGGGCGATCGAACTCGCCTGCACGGTGGGAGCGGCCGCACCGCTCGTCGTCGCCCAGGCCACCTCGAAGATCGCCCAGGTGGTCCGGATCGTCGCGAGCATGATGAAGGCGCTCGGCAAGGCACTGGCCAGCGCACTCACCTGGCTCGTCCAGCTCCGCGACCTGTTCGACGGTTTCTGGCGCGCCCTCAACGCCCTGAAACAGAACAACGCCACCGCTCCGGCCTGACGTTGCCCGTGGGTCTTGCTCGTGGCGTTCCACAGGTGCCCGCCGACGACTTCGACCTCCTCCCGCTCCGGGCACGTCAGCTGACGCGATACCATGATTTCCTGTCTGCCAACGTTGTCAGGAGGGTTCCCATGTCGGGACTGATACCGGTGATCCTGCTCATCGGCGGCTTCCTCCTGGTCGCGTTCGTGCTCCGGTTCGCCGGGCGCCGCCCCTGATACCGGGGCCACTTTCGCGTCGTCCGGCAAGATTGCCGGGCTTAGAGGCTCCGGCAATAGGGGTTACTTGAGGCGGCGGACGGTGGGGCGGGTGTCCCAGCGGTGGGTGTGGCGGGCGGCTTGGATGAGGCAGCGGACGGTGACGAAGGCTGCGGCGAGGTGGAGG
>NZ_JBARWZ010000008.1:0-13625 GCF_049647105.1 Actinophytocola sp. | reverse complement strand
CCCGGATCATGACACCCGTCATACTAGTGCCCCGTCAAGGTGAAGGGGGTCGTTTATCCGTGGTCCAGGTGGTCGCTGGCAAGGCGCGGGAAAGCCGCTCGTACCGGGTTGTACTTGGGCTTTCCCGAACCGCCGCCAGCGGCCGCCTGGGCCGCGGAGAAACGTGCCCTCTTCGCCTTGACGGGGCACTAACGTCGAGGGCATGGCGATGAACGCGGTACACCGCCGTCTGTGCCAGTCGGACGGATGGGCCACCCGCATGCGCTCACGGGTGCTCCCCTGGGCGATGCGCGACGTGCCCCTGACCGGCAACGTCCTGGAGCTGGGGCCCGGCTACGGGGTCACCACGCGCTGGCTCGCCGGGCACGGCGGGCGGATGACCGCGGTCGAGGTGGATCCCGCGCTCGCCGCCGACCTGCGGGACCAGTTCCCGGCGGTGGACGTGCGGGAGGGTGACGGGGCCGCGCTCCCGTTCGAGGACGAGACCTTCGACGCGGTCGTGTGCTTCACGATGCTGCACCACGTGCCGTCACCGGAGCACCAGGACCGGTTGTTCGCGGAGGCGGCGCGGGTGTTGCGCCGGGTGGGGTGTTCGCGGGGTCGGACAGTGTGCTGAGCCTGCGGTTCCGGCTGTTGCACATCGGGGACACCATGGTCCCGGTGGATCCCGGGACGATGCCGGATCGGTTGCGGCGCACCGGTTTTCAGGACGCGGCCACCGAAGCGGGTGGCCGGTCCTTCCGGTTCAACGCGACGCGCTGAACCGGTCGATCGCCGCCCTGGGAACTACAGGTCGAGACGGTAGGTGATCAGGTTCGTGCCCGGCACCGGGCTCCAGTCGGCCGCCGGGGTGCGGCGGAACCCCAGTCGCTCGTACAACCGGTGTGCCACAACCATCTCCCGTGAGCTGCTCAACGTCACCGCACGCAGCCCCAGCTCCTCGGCACGCCCGATCACGCGCCGGGTCAGGGCCTCGCCCACTCCCCGTCCCCTGGCCGAGGGCGACACCGCCAGCATCCGGAACTCCAGCTCGTCCGGTGCCGACACCTGTGCCCACGACGAGCCCGGCGGCGCGATGGTGACCGTGCCCAGCACGGCGCCCGTGTCGTCCACCGCCACCAGCAGCTCCGCCTCCTCCGCGCGGGGGCGGGCGTCCGCGAGCTTCAACGCGTACGGGCCGGTGACCTCAGCGACGAAGTCGTCCGCGCGGTAGGCGTCGATCGTCAGCTCGCCGACCGCCGCCAGCTCGTCCTCACGGGCCTCCCGGATCGTGATCTCACTCATCGGACTCCTCTTCGCCCACCTGCGCGACCTCCCGTGCCGCGTCCGGGCCCTGTTCGAGCAGCACCCGGAAACCGTCCTCGTCCAGCACCGGGACCTTGAGCTGCACTGCCTTGTCGTACTTGGTGCCCGGCGCGTCGCCGACCACCACGAACGCGGTCTTCTTCGACACCGAGCCGGACGCCTTGCCGCCGCGGGCCATGATCGACTCCTTGGCCTCGTCGCGGGAGTAGGTCTGCAGGCTGCCCGTCACCACGATCGACATGCCCTCGAGGTTGCGCACGATGGACTCGTCGCGTTCCTCCTCCATCCGCACGCCGGCACGCTGCCACTTCTCGACGAGCTCGCGGCGCCAGTCGGTGGCGAACCACTCCCGCAACGCGGTCACGATTGTCGGGCCAACGCCTTCCGCCTCGGCAAGCTCCTCCTCCGACGCGTCCATGATGCGTGGCAGGGAACCGAACTCCAGCGCCAGTGCGCGCGCGGCCGTCGGGCCGACGTGCCGGATCGACAGCGCCACCAGTACCCGCCACAGTGGACGCTCCTTGACGGTGTCCAGGTTCTGCAACAGCTTCTGGCCGTTGGCCGACAACGCGCCCGCCTTGGTGCGGAACAGCTCGACCGCCAGGAGCTTCTCCTCGTCGAGGTCGAACAGGTCGCCCTCGTCGGCCAGCACCCCCGAGTCGACCAGGGCGGCCGCCGCCTCGTAGCCCAGGACCTCGATGTCGAGCGCCGAGCGGCCCGCGACGTAGCTGAGGCGTTCCTTGCGCTGCCCAGGGCAGTACCGGGCGTTGGGGCAGCGGATGTCGGCGTCGCCCTCCTTCTCGTACGCCAGCGTCGTGCCGCAGGACGGGCACGTCGTCGGCATCGTCCACTCGCGGGCGTCCTTCGGCCGGGCGTCCATGACCGGCCCGAGCACCTCGGGGATCACGTCACCCGCCTTGCGGATCACCACGCGGTCCCCGATCAGGACGCCCTTGCGCCTGACCTCGCTCGCGTTGTGCAGCGTTGCCATCGAGACCGTCGACCCGGCGACCTTCACCGGCGCCATCACCGCGAACGGCGTGACGCGGCCGGTGCGGCCGACGTTGACCTCGATGTTCAGCAGCGTCGTCGTCGCTTCCTCCGGCGGGTACTTGTAGGCGATCGCCCAGCGCGGCGCCCGCGACGTGCTGCCGAGCCTGCGCTGCTTGGCGACGTCGTCGACCTTGATCACGATGCCGTCGATCTCGTGCTCGACGTCGTGGCGGTGCGTGCCCCAGTACTCGATGTGCTTGAACAGCTCATCCCGGTCGGAGATCACCTTGGTGTGTGCCGAGACGGGCAGGCCCCACGCCCTGAGCGCCTCGTACGCCCGCGACTGGCGCTCCGGCTCGAAGCCATCGCGCTTGCCGAGGCCGTGGCAGATCAGCTTCAGCCTGCGGCTCGCCGTGACCTTCGGGTCCTTCTGCCGCAACGAGCCCGCTGCCGTGTTGCGCGGGTTGGCGAACGCGGGCTTGCCCGCCTCGACGAGCTTGGCGTTCAGCTCCGTGAAGTCCTCGACGCGGAAGTAGACCTCGCCGCGGACCTCCACGAGCCTGGGCACCGGGAACTCGTCGGTGCCGGTCAGCTGGGTCGGCACGTCCTCGATGGTGCGGACGTTGAGCGTGACGTCCTCGCCCGTGCGGCCATCGCCCCTGGTGAGGCCCCGGACGAGCCGCCCGTTCTCGTACAGGAGGTTCATGGCGAGCCCGTCGATCTTCAGCTCGCACAGGTACGAGGTCGGCCCCAGCTCCTTCTCGACCCGGTCCACCCACGCGCCCAGCTCGTCGGCGTCGAAGGTGTTGTCGAGGCTGAGCATGCGCTCCAGGTGGTCGACGGCCCTGAACTCCGTGGAGAACGTGCCGCCGACCTGCTGACTCGGCGAGTCCGGCGTGACCAGGCCCGGGTGGGCCTCCTCGATGGCGAGCAGCTCGTGCCACAACACGTCGAACTCGCCGTCGGAGACGGTCGGCGAGTCGAGCACGTAGTAGCGGAAGCGGTGCCCGTTGATCTCCTCGGAAAGCGCCCCGTGGCGCTCCCGCACCTCGGTCGGCACGTCCTCGACGCCTTCGGCCTTCACACTCTCGTCTGCACTGGTCACGAGGGCAGACTAGTCGGCAGCACCGACATTTTCGGGCCCGTCGAGGTCCCGCACGAGGGTCCTGAGTTCGAGGAGCCCGATCGTGTCCGCCGGCTCCGTCGTCGCGGTCTCCACGCGCCGCAGCCTCCTCGCCGCGAGCCGCTCCCCCAGCGCCGCGTCGAGCGGCAGGTAGGTCATGGCGTCGCGGGCCGCGGGTTCGAGCGCGGCCATCTCCGGGTGGTAGACGGCCACGTCGACCACGTCCCCGTCGACCTGCGCGACGACGCGGACGTCGGCGAGCGGGATGCGGTGGGCGCCGAGGTTGACCGTGACCTCGGTCGGGTCGGGGACGGGCGGGACGGAGTCGTGGTACTCCCAGATCGCGTCGGGGGCTGGGGCGGCCGCACGCCACGCGTCGGTGTAGGGACGCAGTCTCGGGTCTTCCTGCCCGCTCAGCACGAGCGCGTAGATCGCACGCTGGCCGCGTTCGAGGGAGAAGTGCAGGTCGGGGTGCAGTTCGGCGACGAGGTCGCACAGCTGGTTCTCGACCCGCTGCGGCTCACGGTCACCGAGCGCGGCGGCCACCTCGGGCAGCGCCTCGTACCAGCCGCACCAGAAGCGTTCCGCGAGCATCTCCGGGGTCGGCCGATCGGGTTCCTGACGCGGCTCTTCCTTGCGCCTGAACCACTTCACGCTCTGATCCCGTCCAACACGATCGACAGCAGCCGTTCCTTGCCCTCGTCGTCAGCGTACGTGCCGCTGGCGCCGCGGCGCTGACCTACCAGGACTCGGGTGGTTCCACGAAACCCTTGCCGAGGTCGCGGGTGAGTTCCAGTGCCCGGCGGGCCCATTTCGCGGTCGCGCCCGCCAGGCCGCACGTCGGGGTCGGGACGGCGCGTTCCGCGAGCAGGCCGCGTGGGAAACCCAGGCGGTCCACCAGTTCCAGGGCCGGACGGGCCACGTCGTGCAGGGTCGGCGGGCGGGCAGGGTCGGTGCTCGGGACCAGGCCAAGGAAGAACACGCAGCCGTCGTCCCATGCCTCGCCCAGCTGGTCGGCGAAGACCGAGGGCATGCCGTCCAGCAGCGTGGCGTCCAGGGAGATCGCGTCGGCGCCCGCCTCACGGAACAGGGCCACCGGCGGGCGTGGGGCGCAGCAGTGGACGACCACCGGCTGGTCCGTCGCCTTCCGTGCCGCGTCGAACAGGCTCGCCAGGACCTCGCGGGCCTCCGGGGCGGCCACCGAGGGGACCATGCTCAGCCCGGACGGGGACGGCAGCGCACCAGCCAGCACCGCGGGGAGCGAGGGCTCGTCGAACTGCACGACCACGTCGGCACCCGTGCGCCTGCGGACCTCCGCGACGTGCCGGGTGACGCCCTCGGCGAGGGACTCGCGGAAGTCGCGCAGCGCGCCTTCGTCGGTCATGACGCGGTGCCCGCGCGGCAGCTCGATCTCCGAGCACAGCGTCCACGGGCCGGCGAACTGCACCTTCACCAGCTTCGGCTTCGCGTGCTCGGCCGCCTCCTCGAACGCGTCGAGGTCGCGGCGCAGGTGGTCGACGGCCGTGCGGTGATCGCCGCCGGGCCGGGCCGACACCCGGTACGCCGATGGCACCACCTCGACCGCGAGGTCGACCAGGAGCGCGGCGGTCCTGCCGATCAGGTCGGCGCCGAGGCCGCGATTCGGCAGCTCCGGCAGGTTGGGCAGACCGGGCAGCTCGCCGACCACGACGGCCGCCGCCTCGCCGGGGTCGGTGCCCGGCATGGAGCCGACCGCGGTGGCGGTGCCTTCGGGGAACGTCACGCGCACAGTCTGACTCATCCCTCATGGTCTAGACCTATTGACCTAGTGGTCTGAACCACTTAACGTGAGTCAACGCCTACTTCCAGCGACGTGAGAGGTGTGTGTCGGGGACATGCGCAAGGTGATCACTACTGCCGTGGCGGCGCTCGCCGCCGGACTTCTTGCCCTACCAGCACAGGCGGCGGTGGCCGGACCGACGGCCGCGCCCTACATCGACATCACGATGCCATCGCCGTCCCTCGTGGACGTGGCGAACGCGACCGGGCAGAAGGTGTTCACGCTCGCGTTCGTGCTCGCCGACTCGACCGGCTGCAACCCGTCGTGGGGCGGCACGATCCCGCTCGACGACCCACGCGTCATCGGGGACATCCAGGCGCTGAAGGCCATGGGTGGCGACGTGATCGTCGCGACCGGCGGCGCCGCGGGCCCGTACCTCGAGTACACGTGCGGCAGCGCCGACGCCCTCGCCGGCGCGTACCGGAAGATCCTCGACGCGACCGGCGCGACCCACCTCGACGTCGACGTCGAGGCCACCATCCCGCAGGACACGGTCAACCAGGCGCTCAAGCAGCTCCAGGACGAGCGGGGCACGTCGATCAGCTACACCATGCGCGTGCTCGGCGACGACTACGGGATGGACCCGTACTCCGTGCAGGTGCTGCGGTCGGCGGCGGCGCACGGGGTCGACGTGCTGGTGAACCCGATGACGATGGAGTTCGGTTCCAGCAGGCCGGACTGGGGTGACGCGGTGATCGCCGCCGCCGAGTCGACGCTGGGTCAGATGCGGACGATCTGGCCGTCCATGTCGGACGCCGACCTCAAGCGGCACCTTGGCGTCACGCCGATGATCGGCCGCAACTTCAACGGGAGGATCTTCGACCAGTCCGACGCGCGGCAGCTCGTGGACTGGGCGAACGCCAACCAGATCGGGCTGCTCGCGTTCTGGTCGGCCGGACGCGACAACGGGTCGTGCCCTGGCGGCGGGGTCTCCCCCACCTGCTCGAGCATCGCCCAGTCCGACTACGAGTTCACCACGATCATGCGCGCAGGGTCATGACGGTGCAACCGGTGCGCGCAGCTCGGCCGCGACGATCTTCGCGGCGGCCGCCTGCCAGTTGTGGAGGGTCCGTTCCGGCACCTGGTCGACGAACCAGGCGAGCGCGCGGCGAGCCGAGGGGTCCAGCTCGGTGACCTTCGTGCGCACGCTGTAGGGACGGACGCCTGCCACGTAGTAGAAGTAGAGGGCGTTGTAGTGCCGCCACTCGTCGGACGTGCCGGAGTCGCCGTCCGCCGGTTTGAGACGGGTGATCGTCGCCAGCAGCACCGACTTCAGCTCGGTCGCGCGGGCAAGTGGCGCGTCCGGGATGCCGCGCTCGGCGAGCCGGTCGGTGATCACCGGCAGCGCGGCGAGCGGGCTGGACGCGAGCTTGCCGAGGTCGGCGTAGTGCGACAACGCGCGGCGGGTCAGCCGGGCGAACTCGTCGTCGTCCACCCCGAACAGCGGGGCGGGCGCGCGGCGTGGCAGTGCGGCGGCGACCTCGCGGAGCGCGGTGCGTTCCTGACGCAGGTCGGGCGCGTCGCGGAAGGCGAACCGGTCGGCGAGGGCGTTGATCGGCCTGGCCAGCACCTGCACGGTGATCGCGGCCGCGACCACGCCGTACAGCAGCAGGTCGAGCGACCGGTCGACGAGCAGCGCGGCGAGCGCGACCTGGCTGCCGAACAGGATCGCGACACCGCCCGCGATGACCAGCGACCACACCATGTCGCGGCGGATCGCCTCGCCCTCGTCGAACGCGTCGAGCATCGCGACGCAGCCGCCGAGCAGCAGGAGATCGAGGCCGATCCCGGCGAGGAGCAACGTCCCCGGCAGGTCGTCGAGGAAGCCGAGCAGGACGAGCCCCGAGCCGAGGCCGAACAGCAGCAACGCCGCCACGAGCACGCCGAGGCCCGTGCCCAGCCGGGCGCGGCGGCGCAGCAGCAGGGCGAGGGCCCAGAACAGCGGCACCACCACGAGCCCCGCGAGCGGCGCGAAGAACACGCTCGCCGCCGCGACCACCAGTGACGCGGGAGCCACGATGCGAAGCCACTGCCGCTCGGTCTCGGCGGGGTCGGGCAGCAACGACACCAGCACCCCCGTCCACAGCACGGCCGGGAGGCACAGCAGGACGGTGTGGACGCGCTCGTCGAGGAACGGCTGGTCCGCGGCGAGCGCGAGCCCGTAGACGAGAAGGCCGAGGCCAGCGCGTTGTAACGTGGCCTTCCTGGGGTCGCGTGCGATTAGGTACAGGCCCAGCCACCAGGCGAGCCCGAACGCCACGACCGTCAGCACGCTGCCACCTCTCACTCGATTACGGTGGGGTTCATGCTGTCAGACCTGCCCGACGTGGCCGCCGCCGCGAGTCGCATCGCGCCCTACGTCCGCCGCACCCCGGTCCTGCGCGCGGAGGTCGACGGGCGGCCGGTGGTGCTGAAGCTGGAGCACCTGCAGCGGACCGGGTCGTTCAAGGTGCGGGGCGCGCTGAACGCGTTGCTCGGCGCCGACCCACGACCAGAGCGGGTGGTGACGGCGTCGGGTGGCAACCACGGGCTGGCGGTCGCGACCGCCGCTGCCCTACTCGATCTGCCCGCGACCGTCTACACGCCGGAGTCGGTACCGCTCGCGAAGGCCCGCCGGATCGAGGCGACGGGCGCCAAGCTGATCCGCAACGGCGCCACCTACGCGGAGGCGGCGTCGGCGGCGATGGCCGTGCCTGACGCGCTGTACGTGCCCGCCTACGACCACCCACTGGTGATCGCCGGTCAGGGCACGTGCGCGGCGGAGGCCGTGGCGGCAGCACCCGACGTGGACACCCTGGTGGTGGCCGTCGGCGGCGGCGGGCTGGCGGCGGGCACCGTGCTGGGTGCCGGCGGCAGGCACGTACTCGCGGCGGAACCCGAGGGCTGCCAGGCACTGCACGACGCACTCGAGGCAGGTCGACCGGTCGACTCCCCGGTCGGCGGCATCGCCAAGTCAGCACTCGGCGCGACGCGCGTCGGCGCCGTGCCATTCGCGATCCTGCGGTCGGTGACGTCGGTGCTGGTGTCGGACCGGGAGATCCTCGCCGCACGGGACCGGCTGTGGGAGGAGTTCCGGCTGGCCGTGGAACCCGCGGGCGCGGTGCCGTTCGCGGCATGGCTGGCAGGCACGGTGCCAGGCGAACTGGCCTGCCTGGTCCTGTGTGGAGCCAACACGGACTGGACCCCGGTGGACTAGGACTAGTCAGTACTGCTGCCACTCGGAAGTGGCCAGGCGCAGGACCTTCGGGTCGTCCAGTGTGGACGGGGACTCGGTGCCGGCCGGGCGGCGGTCCACCGGGAAGATGGCGGCGGCGGCCAGGTTCGCGTCGTCGAGGAAGTGCAGCGGCTCGGGTGGGTCCAGGCGCAGTGGTGGCGCATCGCCCGCCTGGGCAAGGACGAAACCCCAGTCGCCGAAGGTCGGGACGTTCACGTGGTACGGGGTGGTGGCCAGGCCGCCTGCCCGCACGGTCGCGTTGATGCAGTCGTAGGTCCTCGGGGCGAAGTACGGCGAGCCCGCCTGCACGACCAGGCGACCGCCGGGGGCGAGCCGCTGCCTGGCGAGTGAGTAGAACTCCTCCGAGTACAGCTTCGCGGTGGCCGTCGAGTCGGGGTCGGGCATGTCGATGATCACCGCGTCGAAGTGTTCGCGGGCGTCGCGCAGCCACGTGAACGCGTCGGCGGTGACCACCCGCACCCGGGGGTCGTCGAGCGAGTTCCCGTTCAGCCCGGCGATCGTCGGGTTCTCGCGGGCCAGCCGCAGCACCGACGGGTCAAGCTCGACCTCGACCGCCTCCCGGACATCCGGGTACTTCAGCACCTCGCGCAGCGCGAGCCCGTCGCCACCGCCGAGGACCAGCACCCGGTCCCGCTTGCCCGCGAGCACGGGATGGACCAGCGACTCGTGGTAGCGGTACTCGTCGAGCGAGCTGAACTGCAGGTCCCCGTTGAGGAACAGCCTGGTGTCCTTCGGGCCCGCCACCACCGGCGACGACTCGGTCAGCACGATGTCCTGGTAGTGCGTGGTCTCCGAGTACACGACCGGGTCCTCGTACAGCTCGTCGCGGGCGTAGCGGAGGAACGCGTCGCTCTGGGCGAACGCGAAACCCAGCACCGCCAGCACGCCGACCGTGCCGATGGCGAGCGCCAGCCTGCGCCGTGCGGACACCGAGAACAGGAACATCGCCACCGCGGCACCCGCGACCGCGTTGACCATGCCGACGAGCAACGCGCCTCTCGTCTGCCCGAGGAGCGGCAGCAGCAGGAACGGGAACGCGAGCCCGCCGATCAGCGCACCGATGTAGTCGGCGGCGAACAGGTCGGCGGTCGCGGAACCGGCGTCCTGCTTACGGATCCGCTGCAACAGCGTCATCAGCAGCGGGATCTCTGCGCCGATCAGCCCGCCGACGAGCAGCGCGATGCCGATCAGCGCGGGCCAGTACAGGTCGAGCCACGTGAACGCGGCGTGCAGGCCGAGAACGGACAGGCCGCCGAACAGCGCGAGCAGTGCCTCGACGACCGCGAAGCTCAGCAACGGCCTGCTCTGCAACGGTTTCGCGGCGAGCGACCCGATACCCATGGCGAACACCATGGTCGCGAGGACCACGGACGCCTGGGTGATCGAGTCGCCGAGCAGGTAGGAACCCTGCGCGACCAGTGCCAGCTCGTAGACGAGCCCGCACGCCGCGCAGACGAACGTGGCGAACAGCAGCCCCGCGCGTGCCGCGCGGGTCCTGGTCTCGGTGTCCGTGATCACCTAGTGCCCCGAACCGGAAATCTGGCACGTGATTCGGCGGCCCAGCTTCCTGACAGCGGCGTTGCCGATCCACCCAAGTACAACCCGGTACGAGGGAGGATCGGCGCCTTGCCGGCAGAAACCTGGATCCACCGACTCACGCACCGCATTTCCGGTTCGGGACACTAGAAGATCGCGACGGCGACGATCGCCGAGACCGCGAGGTGCGACGCGCCGCTGACGTACACCGCGGGGTGCGGCTCCTCGTGGACCATCATCTGGCCCAGGTTCCCTGGCGTGACCGCGTCGAGCACGACGAACGAGACACCCATGAGGACCAGGCCGAGAATGCCGTACGCGGCGGTCGACAGCAGACCTTCCGCCCAGTTGCCCTGGCTGGCGGCGATCGCGGTGGCCACGATGATGCCGACACCAAGCAGGTTGGTGGACAGCAGGATGGCCGCGTTCCGGTTGCGCTGCACCCAGACCTGCTCGCGCAGGTTGCCAGGGGTCAGCACGTCGACCAGCACGAAGCCGAGGGCCATCAGCACCAGACCGACCAGGCCGTAGGTTGCGGCGATGCCGACTTCACCAAAGACGTCGGAAACCATGTCGGGGTTACTCCTTGTTCTTCTGGTCAGTTGGTGCGACGTCCTCTTCGGACGGATCAGGGCGGTCCCTGGTTGGCTCTACGGGCGGGTCCAGCTCCGGCGGCTCGTCGAGCTTCTCGGCCGTCTCCGGCTCCGCGACCGAGTCCGCCTCCGGCTCCGCGACCCGTACCGGTTCCGTGGGTGGATCCGGTACCGGTCGTCGCACGGCGATCGGTGCGGTCGGCGGTTCGTACCTCGGCGGCGCGAGGTCGTCGGGCACGGTGTCCGGGACCTCGTAGGACGCTGGCTTCGGCGGGCGGTTGCGCAGCACCCACCACGCGAACACCCCGGCCGCGAGCAGCAGGCCGACGGCCCACAGGATCAGGCCGCCGCTGTTGCGCCAGAAGTCCGAGCCCGGGTCGTCGGTCAGCGACGCGTCGGCGGGCGCGTCGCCCGTCGCGGGCGCCGCCTCGATGGGCTCGCCCATGCCCTTGTCCGCGGCCAGCAACGGCAGCGCGGCGACGGCGTTGCCGATCACGACGTCCGGGTCCTCGCCGGTGAGGCCGTCCCAGTCGAGACCGAGATCGTCCAGATCGGACGTGCTGGGGCCGCCGGACGAGCTGGAAACCCCGTAGGACGCGGAGTCCTCCGACTCCGACGACTCGCTCGTGTAGGTGATGGACACGTCAAGGATCACGTACTTCGAGCAGGACACCGTGTCCACCGGTTTCCCGGCGCCGAGGTCGGACCCGACGCTTTCGGCCGGGCCCGAGATCGGGTCGCTCACCTTCACGTGCCAGCCGTAGCAGACATCCTGGGCCGCGGTCGCCTCCGCGAGGGTGGCCGCCAGGTCGTCGGCGTCGGCGGGGTCGAAGATCACGTCCGCTGATGCCGTCGACGGCGCCGCGAGCAGCAGCAGCGCCGAAAGTCCGGCCGGGACCAGCATTCTCACTTGCCGCCTCCCGGTCCGCCGCCACGGAAGTTCTCACCGGAGCCGCCGGTGCCCCACACCCCGCCGACGTACGGCAGCCAGTGCGCGTAGCCGCGGCGCTCGTCGTCGACGTAGATCCGGGAACCCGTGCCGCTGGCGGTGACCGCGACGATGTCGTCGGAGTACCGCAGGTAGTAGCCGGACGGGTCGAGTCGCGTGTCCGCGGGCTTGCGGGCGGCGCGGATCTGTTCGTACACCGCCTTCGGCTTCGCGCTCGACGTGTAGACGACCGAGTCGCCGTTCGCGGACTGGCGGCGGTAGTTGTCGTCAAGATACGACCGGATGCCGCCGCCACCGAAGATCGCGAACAGCAGCACGATCAGGCCGACACCACCGATCGCACCCGCGACGATCATCTTCGTGCGAAAACTCATCGGGGGCTCACCACGCTCTTCGTGTACACCAGCTCGCCAGCCTGTGGATAGGCGTGCCAGGTCTGCCATGCCACACCGTTGTCGACGACGGCCGCCGACAACGCGGTCACCGCGAGCGGCGAACCGGGGAACTCCGCGACGAACGCGTTCTGGTCCGCCTCGCAGGCGGCGATCACCCTGGACACCTCGGCGCCGAAGTCGGCAGGGCGGTCGCAGCGGGCCGCGAAGCGCACGACGTAGTCGCCGACGACCTGCTCCTCACGCGCGGGCAGCGCGCCGGGCCGGTCCGGAAGGCACGCCACGGTTTCCGACCAGTCGCCGAGCACGACCTGGTGCGAGGCACCGAGGATGCGTAGTTCCACGGACAGACCGCCCAGCGTCACCGTGTGGGTGCCCAGGGCCGGTAACGGTCGCAGCCCGTAGGCGAGGCTCAGGTCCGCGGCTCGCGAGTCGGCGAACCGCGTGTCGATCGTCTTCCTCACGTGCGATCACTGCCGGCCGGATACACGCGCAACGCGGGCAGCGCGATGGACTCGCCGAGCCCGGCCTCCCACTTGCCGCCGTCGAAACGCTCGAAGGACAGCGCCTTGCCGTCCGGGCCCTCGTAGTCGACGTACTCGACGGAGCCGCGCTCCGCGACGGTCGTGGTGCCCTCGGACGTGTACTTCGCGGTGCCGTCCTCCTCCTTGCGGTAGGTGACGCCGCCGACCTCCATGGTCTTGCCGCCGGGCTCGGTGACCTCCTCGGTCTCCCGCCACAGCACCACTTCCAGGTCCGGGTCCTCCTCGACCGACACCCACACGCGGGCACCGCGCGCGTCGTCGAGGAAGTGCTCCGACCAGGTGTAGCCACCCTCGGTCAGCCGCAGCGAACCACGCACGAAGTACAGCTGGTCGCCGTAGTCGATCATGTCGCCCGCGCGGACCGTGCGGATGTCGGTGACACCCTCGTGGTCGGCGAGCGGGTCGACCGGCTTGCCCGGCCGCTCGTCCACCGGCTTCCGGTTCTGCCGGGAGCGGAGGTAGAGCACCACGCCGACGGCCACGACGGCAACCAGGATCAGGACCAGCAAGAGCTCCATGGCCGCGAGCATAGTAGGAGGAATCGGACCGTCATGGCCGGATCAGCAAAGATCCGGACACGGTTCAGCTCGCACCAAGGCAGACGAAGGGGCGGCGCAACGGGTCCTGCGCCACGGCGGCGGCGAGTGCCGAGGCCGGTGCGACCCCATCGGCGACGCTGGCGTGGTAGGTGACCATCATCTCAGCCGAGGACGCGTCGCCGACCCTGCTGGTGGCCGCGACGACCGTGCGGACCCCGCTCGCGAGCAGGCCACCCGCGAACCCGAGCGCCTCGTCGCCTGGCCTGATGTGGTGCAGCGCCAGCTCGCACGCGGCCAGCACGACGTGGCGCGGCGGGTCCGAAAGGCGCGCCAGCTCGTGCGCGAACAGCGGCCCGTCGGCCAGCTCCAGCCGGGAGAACATGGCGTTGGCGGGCTCGTGCTCGCCGTGCGCGGCGAGGTGCGCGACCGACGCACCGTCCATAGCGGACAGCACGGCCGACACCCGTGCCGTGTCGTCACCGAGCAGCACGGCGTCCGGGTAGGTGTCGGCGAGACGGCTCTGCTCCGCGACCGCGTCCCGCAACCGAGGCCCGCGCGCCAGCACGACCCGGCCGCCCCGCGACCCCGGCGCGGTC
>NZ_JBARWZ010000007.1:0-15028 GCF_049647105.1 Actinophytocola sp. | reverse complement strand
CCCGCCTGCTCGCCGGGTCCGCCGCGTTGGCCGACGGCCAGGCCCGAGGGCGGCGGGCTGGGCGGGGTGCCCCCGCTCGCGGAGGGCTGTGTCGGCAAGCCGGATGCCTGGCCGCTCTGGAGCCCGGCCTGGCTCGGGGCGGTGCCTGCCGGGGAACCAGGCCCGCTGCCTGGGGCGGCGGGCGGGCCGTCCACGGGGCCTGGGCCGGAAGTCGGGCGGCCCTCGGTGGCGCGGGGTGTGCGTGGTGTCGCCGGGCGTGGGGCGGCGACGGTCACCGGCTCCGGTCCGATCGGGAGCGGCCCGCCGCCCGGCACCCCGGGTGGGAGCTTCGCGGGCGCGTCCGGTGGGTCGGCGGCGACGAGGCTCTGCTCGAACGCCTGCATCACCTCGACCGCCTCGGCCTTCTTGTTCGCGGCCAGGAGCGACGCGCCGAACCAGCTCGCGCCCGCGCCAGAGACGGAACCGAGCGCGAAGTTCGGCCCGGCCGCCACGCCGCCTGCCAGCGCGCCGTACGAGGTCGCGGCGCTGACGTCGACCGGTGCCGGCATCCGCGCCTGCGCCCTGCTGAGCGCCTCCGACGCGCGGAGCACCGCCGAGGACAGCGCCGCCGCGTGCTCGGCGACCGCGGTACCGCCAGTGCTGTGCTCGTCGAGTGTGCCGTCGAACGCGCCGGACGCCTTGCCCTGCCACACCTCCGCCACCTGCTGGCGCCGGGACGACAGCTCGTCCGCGCACTCGTACGCGCCGCGGCCGAGCTCGTCCAGCACCGTGGACTGCTCACCCACCTGGCCGGGGTCGGCGTCGGCGCACACCATCGCGTACAGCTCCTCGTGGCTGTAGGCGTTCCAGTCGGTGCCGCCCGGCAGGGTGGGGGAGTCGAACACGCCGTGCCAGGTCTGGGTGATCTCCCTCCGCAGCGTCGAGGCAGCCGCCCCCGCCGCGTCGGCCACCGGCGCGAGCACCGCCCCGACGGCAGCGTCGATGCCGCCCGTGACCGTGTCGAGAAAATCCACCGCGACTCCCCAGCTCGGACAATTCGGCGAACCGACATTACACGAGCAGCGAACCACTCCGCGACGCCACTTTTCACTGGAACCGCAAGGAAAGTCACCCGATCGGAGCAGTCGGCACAATGCGGCCGAACCCCGTGAATTCAACCGCTTTCGACGGTGATTTCCCGGGTCAGGGGGCCGCGCACATGGCTGAGGCGGGACTGCTCCGGGCGGAGCAATCTCGCGGTCGCACTGTTTCCGTGACGCTGGAGCGGGCAGACCTCCCCTAGTTCCCAGGAAGGAGCGCGTGATGTCGACCGCAGCCATTGTGATCTTGGTGGTCGTCCTGCTCGCGGTGTTGTTCGCGGCAGGGTGGTTCTTCGGCGGACAGGCACGCAGCCGCAGGCTGCGCAACCGGTTCGGCCCGGAGTACGACCACCGGCTCGAGACAGCCGAGAATCGGCGTGTCGCAGAGCGTGAGCTGACGGAACGGGAGAAGCGGCACGCGAAGCTCTCGTTGCGGCCACTGCCGGATGCCGCGCGTGTGCGTTACGCCGAGCAGTGGACGCAGGTGCAGGAACGCTTCGTCGACTCGCCGCACGAGGCCGTGGCGGACGCGGAGGAGCTGGTGCACACCGTGATGCGCGAACGTGGTTACCCCATGGAAGGCTTCGAGCAGCAGGCCGCCGATCTGTCCGTCGAGCACGCGTCCGCAGTGGACGGATACCGCGCCGCGCACGAGATCCGCGACAGGAACGACCAGGCGGACACCGAGTCCCTTCGTACCGCGCTGGTGCATTACCGAGAGATCTTCCGCGAGCTGACCGGCGACACCGCCGAGGTGCCTGTGCAGCGGGCAGACGAGGTCGACAACCACGACGAGCGAAAGGCCCACCATGCGTAACGTCGAGCACAAGAACCCCGCGGACCGGACGGACGATCCGGACCGGATGGACGACGTGGACCGTATCGACACCGTGGACCGTCAGGAAACCCTGACGACGGAACCGGTTGTCGCCGGACCGCGAGATGCCGAACCGCTGCCCGCCGGGCCGTATCCCACGGAGCCGGGCACGGCCGAGCCGTTGCCCGTCGACGAGTCCGGTCTGGAGACCGGTGAGAACGGGAGAACGGACCACGACCCGAGACCGGACCACACCACGGACCTGGTCACGGACGACGTCAAGGACGACGCCACGGTTCATGACACGGACGACGACACGGTTCATGACACGGACGACGACACGGTTCACGACGCGGACGACGACACGGTTCACGCCGAGACCCACGCCGAGGCCCGCGACACGGTCCACGACACTGAGGTGTTCACCGGCGAGGCCGTGACCCGGCTGCGCGCGCGGTGGCGTGAGCTGCAGGCGGACTTCGTCGATGACCCGCAGCGTGCCGTGCGGGACGCCGATGACGTGCTCGACGAGGTGCTCCGGACCATCACCGAGCACCGGGAGCGGCTCGCGGGCGAGTGGCAGGACCACACCGACACCGAGGACCTGCGGCTCGCGATGCAGGGGTACCGCGCGTTCTTCGACCGCCTGCTGCCGATGAGCTGAAACACGTTTCCCTGGCACCCGTGACGCCGGTGGATCCGCATTGCGGATCCACCGGCGTCCACGCTGTGTGGATCAGACCAAGGACGGCCGTCGGGGATCGAGCATGTCGACGCCGTCGGCTTCGAGAAGTTGCTCCAAGGCTTCCAGTCCCTGGTCCCGGCGGTAACCGGCTTCGGCGGCAGTGATCGGGACGAGCCAGAGCACCTGGACAGGTGTGTCATCCGCATCGCAGTGTTCCAGTTTCGGCCCATACGGATATGGCAGCGACACCAGCAGATGACCAGCGATGGCATCGTCCATCCATGGTCGACCGATGTTGATGGTTGAGCCGGTCGCGAGCCGGTGTGCCGGATCGGCGTGAAGATGGGCAACCATCGTCAACGTCTCCACATGAGACGGTGACTCGGTCGGGGACAGGATGAAGAACTCCTTACCATCCCTTCCGTTTGTGGCTTGCCACGCTCCGACACTTGCGTAGATCCAGGGCTCGGAAGGGTTCCCAGGCGCAACCCGGCGCACCCGGAAACCGGGCAGAACTCTGCCAATAGGTCCTGACGTCCACTCAAACTCCTTGTGATCCCGGCCCTGCCAGAAGCTCGAATAGTGCTGTCGGACGGCGTCATCGCCGGATGCCATGTGAACCCCCACTCTCTTTGTCCCCCACAGGATGCCGATGTCCTGGATTAGCTCGCCACTATGCCGCGTTCGATGGCTTCGGTCGCGAACTCGACGAGCCTGCTCGCCGACACGCGTGCCTGCTGTGAGCCGCCGTGTACGAGGTCGTCGGCGACGCCGATGAGCGAGTCCCACACCCAGTAGGCCATGGCGGGATGGTCGACCAGTGCCACGCCCTGTGCGGTGGCGGCCTCCCGCAACGCCTTCTCCAGTGCGCGGGCCATGCGGCGGAACACCGTCGCCGACGTGACGGCCCGCTTGCCCTTCGGCCCGCCCGCGAGCACCTTCGACTCCCACTGCTGCGCGGACCGCCCGAACAGCCGCCACAGCTCGCGCACCTGCGGCAGGATCGCGGTCAGCACCCCGGCGATCCCGACCCCGCGGTCCAGCTGGTCGAGCGTGCCCGTCATGTCCGCCAGCCGGTCGGACATCAGCGCGACGAACACGTCCTCCTTGCCGTCGAAGTACTGGTACACGGTGCCGGAGCTGACGCCCGCTCCGACGGCGATCGCGCGCATGGTCAGCGCGGCGTAGCCGGCGTCGGCGAGCAGTTCCTCCGCGGAGCGCAGGATGTCGCGCCTGCGGCCCTCGGCGTCACCCCACGCGGTGGGTTCGGTGCTGTCCACGGGCCCAGCATATCGAACGTTGTCCGATTTTCATTCTGGACAACGTTCAAAATGGGCATATCATCGAGTCATGATGACCCATCTCGACCGACTCGAGGCGGAGAGCATCGACATCCTGCGCGAGGCGGTCGCCGAGAGCGAGCGCCCGGTCCTGCTGTACTCGATCGGCAAGGACTCCTCGACCCTGCTGCACCTCGCGCGCAAGGCGTTCCACCCGTCGAAGCCGCCGTTCCCGCTGCTGCACGTGGACACGACGTGGAAGTTCCGGGAGATGATCACCTTCCGCGACCGGACCGCGGCGGAGCTGGGCCTCGAGCTGATCGTGCACCGCAACCCGGAGTGCCTCGCGCTCGGCATCAACCCGTTCGACCATGGTTCGGCCACCCACACCGACATGTGGAAGACCCACGGACTGCGGCAGGCGCTCGAGAAGCACCGGTTCGACCTCGCGTTCGGCGGCGCACGGCGGGACGAGGAACCGGTGCGGGCCAAGGAACGCGTGTTCTCCTTCCGCACGGTCGACCACCGGTGGGAGCCCCGCGACCAGCGGCCCGAGCTGTGGCGGCTGTACAACGCGCGCATCGCGCCGGGGGAGAGCATCCGCGTGTTCCCGCTGTCGGACTGGACCGAGCTGGACGTGTGGCGCTACCTCGAACGCGAGCGGATTCCCGTGGTGCCGCTGTACTTCGCGGCCCGCAGGCCGGTCGTCGAGCGGGACGGTGTGCTGATCATGGTCGACGACGACCGGCTGCCGCTGCGCCCCGGGGAGACCCCGGAGCTGCGGACGGTGCGGTTCCGGACGCTGGGCTGCTACCCGCTGACCGGCGCGGTCGAGAGCACGGCGACGACCCTCGCGGAGATCGTCGCGGAGACCGAGACCGCGGAGACCTCGGAGCGGCAGGGCCGGGTGATCGACCGCGACCAGTCCGGGTCGATGGAGCGCAAGAAGCGGGAAGGGTACTTCTGAGATGGACCTTCTGCGGTTCCTGACCTGTGGCAGCGTGGACGACGGCAAGAGCACGCTGATCGGCCGCCTCCTCTACGACACGCACGCGCTCTACCGCGACCAGGTGGCGGCGCTCACCGAGTCCGGCCTCGACTTCGCGTCGCTGGTGGACGGGCTGCTGGCCGAACGCGAGCAGGGCATCACCATCGACGTCGCCTACCGCTACTTCTCCACCCCGGCACGGAGTTTCATCGTCGCCGACACCCCGGGGCACGAGCAGTACACGAGGAACATGGTGACCGGCGCCTCCACCTCGGACGCGGCGGTGCTGCTCCTCGACGCGCGTGCCGGGCTGCTGCGCCAGACCCGCAGGCACAGCCACGTGGTCGCGCTGCTCGGCATCCGGCGGGTGGCGCTCGCGGTGAACAAGATGGACCTGGTGGACTTCGACCGGGCGCGGTTCACCGAGATCGCCGACGAGTACCGGGAGTTCGCGGCGAGCCTCGGCATCGACGAGGTGACGTGCGTGCCGACCGCCGCGCTGGCTGGCGCCAACGTGGTCCACCGCACGGACCGGACCCCATGGTACGACGGGCCGACGCTGCTCGAGTGGCTGGAGACCGTGCCTGCCGACCCTCGGCCGGGGCCGTTCCGGATGATCGTGCGGTGGGTGAACCGGCCGGAGCCGGACGGTGCCGGTGCCCCGTCCAGGCGGATACGGCACGATTCTCGACAGCCCCGCCGACCGCCGGCCGCGTTGCCGAAAGGCCTGAGTACAACCCGGTACGAGGACCTTTCGGCGCCTTGCCGGCGAACACCGGGATCCGCCGATAACCACCCCAATCCACCTGGACGGGGCACTGACCATGAACCCTTCCGCGGCGCGTCCGGTCTCGTGGTCGGCGGCGCGGTGCGTGTCGGTGACGTGGTGCGGGTGCTGCCGGGGACCGAGGAGAGCACGGTCGCGCGGCTGGTCACCTTCGACGGCGACCTCGACGAGGCGGAGGCGGGTCAGTCGGTGACGGTCGTGCTCGCCGACGACATCGACGTGTCCCGCGGCGCGGTGCTCGCGACCGCCGACCCGCCTGGCGTGGCCGACGCGGCCCAGGCGGACCTGATCTGGTTGTCGGAGGAGGAACTGCTGCCGGGCAGGCGGTACCTCGCCAAGATCGGGGCGCGGACCGTGGGGCTGACCGTGGACGCACCGAAGCACCGCGTCGACGTCGACACCGGTGCCCGGCTGGCGGCGCGAACGTTGCACCTCAACGAGATCGGCGTCGGCAACGTCCACTTCGACCAGCCGGTGGCGCTCGACCCCTACGGCGCCAACCGGGACCTCGGCGGGTTCATCGTGATCGACCGCCTCACCAACGCGACGGTCGGCGCGGGGCTCGTCCGCTTCCCGCTGCGACGGGCGGCGAACGTGCGGTGGCAGGCGATGTCGGTGACCAAGCGGATGCGGGCCGACCTGAACGGGCACCGCGGCTGCGTCGTCTGGTTCACCGGCCTGTCCGGCGCCGGCAAGTCGACGATCGCGGACCTGACCGAGCAGCGGCTGCACGCGGCTGACCGGCACACGTTCGTGCTGGACGGCGACAACGTGCGGCACGGGCTGAACAAGGACCTCGGGTTCACCGACGCCGACCGGGTCGAGAACGTCCGCCGGGTCGCGGAGGTCGCGGGCCTGATGGTCGACGCCGGGCTGGTCGTGCTGGTGTCGTTCATCTCCCCGTTCCGCGCCGAACGCGAGCTGGCCAGAGGGATTGTGGCGCAGGACGAGTTCTGTGAGGTGTTCGTCGACACCCCGCTCCACGTGGCGGAACAACGCGACCCGAAGGGCCTGTACGCCAAGGCACGCAGGGGTGAGCTGCCGAACTTCACCGGCATCGACTCCCCGTACGAGCCGCCGGAGAACCCGGAACTCCGCCTGGACACGACAACACTGACCGCGGCGGAAGCCGCGGACGCGGTACTGGCGCGCCTAGGACGGCTGGGAGTGATGTAACGCCTCGGCTCTGGCCTTGAGTGCCCGCGCCACCGAGTCGAAACCCGCCTTCACCCACGCGCCGGTCATCGCCATGACCTTGTCCGCGTACTTGCCGCTGATCGCGTCGGTCGTGTGGTACGCGCATCGGCCGGGTCCGAGTCGGGTGACCCACTGGTCCCGCACCGCGAAGATGCCGGGCATCTCGTCGGCGGTGTCGTAGCGCAGGTGGTGCGGCGGGTCCACGATCCGCACCCACTCACGGTTCACGAACGTGCCGTCCGAGCCGTCGGGGTTCGGCAGCGTCAGATCGATCGGCGTGCCGACCTCCAGGGTCGTCGACACGGCGACGGTGTAGGGATTCCACTGTGGATAGTGCGCGAAGTCGGTCAGCACGTCCCACACGAACGCCGATGGCGCGGCGATCTCCGCCGTCACGGACGTGATCAGCTGGCTCATGCCGGCATGTGCTCCCCGCCGTTGACGTCCAGTACCGCGCCCGTGACCTCGGAAGCCAGACGGGACAACAGGTACAGGATCGCACCAGCACACGCCTCGTCGGTCGGGATGCGGCCGAGCGGGTTGCGCGCGGCGATCTCGTCGTACACGTCCTGCTCGGTGACGCCGCGCTGCTGGGCCGTCATCGTCAGGTAGAACCGCACGCCGGGCCCGTCGAGCCAGCCGAGCACCGCCTGGTTGACCCGGATGCCCCGCTCGCCAAGCTCCAGCGCGAGGTACTGCGTCGCGCACCCCATGGCCGCCTTCGCCACCGCGTAGCCACCCTCGCCCCGCATCGGCTTGCGGGTGGACATGGTGCCCACGTTGACGATCGAGCCGCCGCCGGTCATGTGTGGCACCGCAGCGCGTGTCATCGCGAGCGCGCCGTGCAGGATGATGTCCACCGACCGGCGCAGCTGCTTGTCCGGGGTGGCGAGCAGGTCGTGGAACCCTGGGTGCGAGTACGCCGAGTTCACCAGCCCCGTCACCCGGCCGAACCGCTCGACCGCGGTGGCCACGACCCGTTCGACGTCGTCGGTCTTCCTGACGTCGCACGGCACGCCGACCGCCTCGCCGCCCGCGGCCTCGACCTCCTTCGCCACCTGGTCCATCACCTGCGTCGACCGGGCCGCCATCACGACCTTCGCGCCCTCCGCCGCCGCGCGGGCCGCGAGTTTCGCGCCAAGGCCAGCGCCCACCCCGGACACGATCACGACCTCGCCGTCGAGAATCATGACGTCACCTCCTCGTAGAACGCGAAGTCCCGCGCCAGTCCCGCCTCGGTGAGCCCGAAGTCCTCGGCCGTGTAGGTGTGTTTCCCGTGCCGCTGCTCCCGGTTGTGCGCCACGTACCCGGTGAACGCGGCCTCGTCGGCTGGCAGCCCCAGCTCGGCCGTCACCCGCACCGCCGCCGCGACCGGATCGGCCACCAGGTCGGCGAACCGGACGTCCACGAACCGGTCCGGGCGCTCGCGCCGCACCTCGGTGAACTCCCGCAGTGTCCGCGCGAACCGGGCGGACCAGTACCGGCCGATCTCGACGGGGTCGACCAGATCGCTGTACTGGCCGGTCATCGACGCGACCATCGAGGCGTAGGACGGCACGGCCGAGACCGGCGAGCGGTGCGTCATGACGATCCGGCAGCCGGGGAACGTGTCGAGCACGGTGCGCACGGCGGTGAGGTGGTGCGGCGACTTGAGCACCCACGGCCTGCCTTCGCGGGCCGGGTCCTGCCACTGCAGCACCTGCAGCCACTCCCGCAGCTCCCGGTACGCGGGCGCCTGATCGGCGCCGCGTAACCACGTCCCGTAGGAGGGCACCCGGTAGAAGGAGTCGAAACTCATCGAGGTGAACGTGCGGTCGAGCAGGATCACGTCCTCCTCGGGGCCGTCCCACTCGATCGTGTGAATGTCGCCGAAATCGGGGGACATCTGGAGGAACAGCTCGGCGCGTTCCCGCGCACGCTGCTTGCGTTCGGCGGCGTCCGGGCCCTCGCCGGGAAAGGGCAGCGGGTAGGACGTCTCCCACGACAGCGTCGAGGTGACGTGCCGGGACGCGGCGAGGAGCCGGTGCAGCAGCGTGGAGCCGGTGCGCGGCAGGCCGCAGATCTCGGCGGCGACCGTGACCTGTTCCTCGAGGATCCCGGGGTGCTCGGCCTGCAGCCGCCGCAGCCGCAACCGGTCCGCGAGCAGGGCGGTGAGGCGGCGCCGGGTGAGCGCCAGCCCCAGTTCGGACAGGCGGGCCTCCTCGTTCAGCGCGCCGGCCAGCACGCCGAGCGGCTCGGTGAACCAGTCGTCGCCGTAGTCGGTGAGACCGGTCTTCTCCCGCGCGGCGGCAAGCAGGTCGTCGACGGTGATCATGAGGCCTCCAGGTCGATCACGCGGCACTCCGGGATCGGGTGATGGCCGGCACCCAGCCAGCGCAGCAACGCGGTGCCGCTGGTGTGCCCGCACGTGTCGATCCAGTTGCCCCAGCCGGGATCCCGCGGCGCGACGACGATCGTGAGGCGGCCGTCGTCCAGCGTCGCGGTGTGCTTGTTGACGGTGACGCGGCGGTCGTGGTCCAGCGACTCCATCCACCAGTTGTCCAGCTGGAAGTTCCAGTACGGGCAGTCCGGCACGTCGGTCTCGATCACCCACGCCTGCCCGGGTTCGAGCGTCCAGTAGCCGTGCAGGTAGTAGATCTCGGGGTCACCGCCCGCCCGCTGGAACATCTCCTGCCCGAAGTCGGGCAGCTCGTTGGGGCGCGTCATGAACAGTTCGGTCCAGCCCGCGAACGTGGCCGCCGTGCCGTGCACCGACAGCGCCGCCCGCCGCAGTGCCCTGGCGAGGAACTCCGGCGACAGCTCGGCCGGTTCGGCGGGCCCGCCGACGGACTCGATCCGCCACCGGCCGGGCACCTCGGTGGTGCGGTCGAGGTAGGTCTGGCGCACCACGAGACCGGTCGAGTCGGGTGCCAGCGGTAACCAGTTCTTGTCGTGGGGGGTGGCGCTCGCGATGATCTCCACGGTGCCGTCGGCCTCGACCACCATGTCCCTGTCCGACAGCTCGCCGGTGGAGGCCATGGTGCCGTCCTTGGCGTACCGGTTGGCCTTGGAGCCGATGCTGAAGTAGGCGATCGTGCCGCGGGTGCCGGTGATCCGGTAGGTGCGGTCGCCTCGGATGTTCGCCGACAGGTACACGTTGTCGGGGTTGTCCGCGCCGATCTTGGTGCGGTCCAGCTCGTGCAGGCGCGGGAAGTCCGGGTCGGCGTTCTCGACCGTCGAATACAGCATCTCGCGCACCAGCCGGGTCAGGTACCGGTAGCCCTCCACCCGATCGAGTGGTGTCGCGGGCGCCTTGTCGCGAAGCACCACTTCGCCCGCCCGTTCCAGCGCGCGGCAGAACTCGGTCCAGGCCTGCCCGGAGAGGACCCCGTCGACCTCGTCGGTCATGCGTACCTCCCGTGAATCTAGAACACGTTCTACCAGAGGTGGCCTGTTCCGGACAACGTTCAGAACCACGGTGCTGACCTACCATGGAGTCATGGCCGATCACCGTCTGCCCCAGGTGGACAACCTGCGCACCCTGATGGTGGCGTGGGTGATCGGCGCACACGCGTTGATGGGTTACCTGGCGGTCGGTGGCTGGGCCTACGACGAGGTCAACGAGGTCACGTTCGCGCCGGGTGCGGAACTCGTGGTCACCGCGCTGATCGGGCCCTCCGGGTTGTTCGTGATCGGCGCGTTCTTCTTCGTGTCCGGGCTGTTCACGCCGGAGTCGGCGGCGCGGAAGGGCCGCAGCGCGTTCGCGATGGACCGCATCGTGCGGCTCGGGCTGCCGTGGGCGGTGTCCGCGCTGGTGGCGTGGCCACTGTCGGTGTGGCTCGCCTACCGCGTGGCCGGGCACGAAGTGACGCCGTGGGCGCTCGTCGCAGAGCGGGAGCCGTTCCTCGACTCCGGCGCGTTGTGGTTCGCGCTGGTGCTGCTGATCTACTCGCTCGGCTACGCGCTCTGGCCGCGCCGCGCCACCGGCTCGGAACTGAACGGGCACCACCTGGTGCTGGCGGCGGCCGGTGTCGCGGCGGCGAGTTTCCTGACCCGGCTGGTGTTCCCGGCCCGCAGCGGTCAGCCTGGCGACCTGCACCTGTGGCAGTGGCCGCAGTGCCTGGGCATGTTCCTGCTCGGTATCGCGGCCGCCCGGTCCGGGTGGGCACGTGCGCTGCCGGACCGCCTCTTCCGGTCGAGCGGCGTCGTCGCGGGTGTGACGGTCGTCTTCGTGCCGGTCGCCGCGCTCGCCCTTGGCATCACGAACGCGGCCACGGGCGTCGACGACTTCGTCGGTGGCTGGCACTGGCAGGCGCTGCTCACCGCGGTGGTCGAGGGCGTGCTCGTGGTGTCCGGTTCGGTGTGGCTGCTCGGCTTCGCGCAGCGGCGGTTCACCTGGAACGGCCCGCTCGCGACCGCCTGCGCGCGAGCCGCCTTCCCCGCGTTCGTGATGCAGGGCCCGGTGCTGATCCTGCTCGCGATCGCGCAGCGGCCACTCCCGTTGCCCGCCGAGGCCAAGGCGCCGCTGCTGGTGGTCGCCGCGCTGGTGGCCAGCTTCTGGCTTGGCCACCTGATGACCGCACGCGGCACCCGGCAGGTCCCCGCCGTGCGGACCGTGGAGTCCTGACTGTCAGCGCTGCCCGCCCTGGATCGGCCCCGGCCGTGCTTCCGCCGCGTCGGCGACTGCCTTCGCCGCCGCGTCGGCCGCTCTGGCCTCGTCCTCGGCGACCTCCTTGGTCAGCTCCACCGCCACGGGTTCCTCGCGGGTGGCCGGGGACTTCGGCAGCGACTCCGTGAACGCCTTCGTCACTCCCGACAGCGCCGCCGTGAACTCGCTGGGGATCACGAAGAACGTGTTGTTCGGGCCCTGAGCGAGCTGCGGCAGCGTCTGGAGGTACTGGTAGGCGAGCAGCTTCGGGTCGGGGTCGTTGCGGTGCACGGCCTGGAACACCGTCTCGATCGCCTTCGCCTCGCCCTCCGCCTTGAGGATGCGCGCGGTCCGGTTGCCCTCGGCACGCAGGACGGCGGACTGCTTGTCGCCCTCCGCGGTGAGGATCTGGGACTGCCGCTGGCCTTCCGCGCCGAGGATCGCGGCGCGCTTGTCCCGCTCCGCGCGCATCTGCTTCTCCATGGCGTCCTTGATGGTCTTCGGCGGGTCGATCGCCTTGATCTCCACCCGGTTGACGCGGATGCCCCACCGGCCGGTCGCGTCGTCGAGGACGCCGCGCAGCTGGCTGTTGATCGTGTCGCGGGACGTCAGCGTCATCTCGAGGTCCATCGAGCCGACCACGTTGCGCAGCGTGGTGACCGTCAGCTGCTCGACGGCCTGCAGGTAGTTGGCGATCTCGTACGCGGCCGCGCGCGGGTCGGTGACCTGGAAGTACAGCACCGTGTCGATCTCGACGACCAGGTTGTCCTCGGTGATGACCGGCTGGGGCTGGAACGACACGACCTGCTCGCGGAGGTCGATCGCGGTGTACACCCGGTCGACGAACGGGATGACGAAGTTGAGGCCGGGCTGCAGCGTCTTGGTGTAGCGGCCGAGCCGTTCCACGTTGCGCGCGCGGGCCTGCGGCACGATCCGGACCGCACGGAAGACGGTGAACACCACGAGCAGGACCACGAGGACGGTCACGATGAGAAGGGCAGAGATCTCCATGTTCACTCCATGGGGTAAACGTAGGCGGTGGTGCCGCTGATGCGCATCACGTTGACCGCGGTGCCTTCCGGGATGACGGTGACCTCGTCGAAGGACCTGGCGGACCACTCCTCGCCGTCGATGCGCACGAGCCCGTCACGGTCGTTCACCTCGCGGAGCACGAACGCGCGCTTGCCAACCAGAGCGTCGACACCGAACCGCTCCAGCTGTGGCCTGCTCATGTGCCGCAACGCGATCGGCCGCACGAGAAGCACGCCGGCCACCGACGCCACCACGAACGCGGCCAGTTGGAAGGGAAGCGGCAGCCCCAGAGCGGCGATCACGGCGGGCACGATGGCGGCGGCCCCGAGCACCCCGAGGGCCGCGGTGAGCGTGAAGATCTCCGCGACGCCGAACACCACCGCGATGATCAGCCAGATCAGCCACAGCTCCATCCGGCCTCCCCAGCGCGCATGCGTCAGTCCATGCCGACCAGACTTCCCGGCGCACCCTTGTCACCCACAGTAGCACCGGCCGGCCGGCCGGGCCTGGCGCTGCCCGCGACGCGATCGGACGGGGTGTGGCGTGGCCCGGCTCTCGTTTGCGGTGGTCAGCGGCGGGTACGACTGGCGGCAGGTTTGACAAGTGCCGAAGGAGACATGTGGCGGACACGGCGGCGGTCGTCTACGTGGCGGCCGGTGCGGCGACGCTCGCGGCCGCGCTGCTGCCACGGCTGCTCGGCCGCGCGCCGGTGTCGATGCCGATGGTGTTCCTCGCGGTCGGCGCGTGTGCGTTCGGGTTGATCGGGCCGCTTGGCCCGCCAGACCCGCGCCAGCACGATGCGCTGACCCTTCACCTCACCGAGCTGTGCGTGATCGTCTCGCTGATGGGTGCCGGGCTCGCGCTCAGCCGGCCGCCAGGGTGGCGGCGGTGGGCCACCACGTGGCGGCTGCTGGGGATCACGATGCCGCTCACGATCATCGCGGTCGCGGTCCTCGGCTGGGCGATGCTGGGGCTCGGGGCGGCGGCCGCGTTGCTGGTCGCCGCCGCGCTCGCGCCGACCGACCCGGTGCTGGCGACCGAGGTGCAGGTCGCGGAGCCAACGGAGGACCCGGAGAAGGACGAGGACGAGGTGCGGTTCGCGCTCACCTCGGAGGCCGGCCTCAACGACGGGCTCGCGTTCCCGTTCACCTACGCGGCGGTGGCGATCAGCGTCGCCGGGATCGCGCCGTCCGGCTGGCTGGGGGAGTGGCTCGCGCTCGACGTGCTCTGGCGCCTCGCCGCGGGGCTCGTGGTCGGTCTGGGCGCGGGCTGGCTCCTGCGCAAGCTGTTCTTCGCCGCGCCGTCGGAGCGGTTCCGCCTCGCCGAGCACGCGGAGGGCTTCGTCGCGCTCGCGGCCACCTTCCTGGCCTACGGGGCCGCCGAGTTGGTCGAGGGCTACGGCTTCGTCGCGGTGTTCGTGTGCGCGTGCACCATCCGCGCGGGCGAGCGGTCGCACGGCTACCACCGGGTGCTGCACCAGTACGTCGAACAGGTCGAGCGGATGCTCACCGTGCTGGTGATCTTCCTGCTCGGCGGCGCCGCCGCGACCGGGCTGCTCGCGGGCACGACCTGGCAGGAGGTGCTCCTCGCCGCGCTCGTGCTGGTCGTCATCCGGCCGGTCACGAGCATCGTCGCGCTGGCGGGCAGCAGCGCAGGACCGCGTGAGCGCGCCGCGATCGCGGTGTTCGGCGTGCGGGGCGTCGGTTCGGTGTTCTACGTCGCCTACGGGCTGCAGGCCGGTGACTTCGCCGAGGCCGACCAGGTGTGGCGGATCGTCGCGATCGTGGTGATCGGGTCGATCGTGCTCCACGGGATCAGCGCGACCCCGGTAATGCGGCGACTGGACCAGCTGCGGGATGAGAAGGTCAGCCCGCCTCCCCGGAATTAGAGGCGGCGCTGAGAAGTAAACTGCTCGCAATATCGCGAGGGTGGGAGGATTTGGTAGGCCAAGGAAATGGTTGATGCTTCCCAGTTCGAAAAACTGACAACGGTCGCCAAGGCTGACGGCGTTCAGCAGTTGGTCGTCGGCGCGGTCGTGCAACACGAAGGCAAGGTGCTGCTGTTGCAACGCCCGGACGACGACTTCATGGGCGGCATCTTCGAGTTGCCGAGTGGCAAGGTCGATCCAGGCGAATCCCTGGACGACGCATTGCGGCGCGAGGTCAAGGAAGAGAGCTTCCTCGACATTTCCGCGATTCGCGAGTACATCGGCAGCTTCGACTACGAGTCAGGGAGTGGCAAGAAGAGCCGTCAGTTCAACTTCAGCGTTGATGTTCGCGCGGCCGAGCCGATCGAGCTGACTGAGCACGACGCCTATCTCTGGGCTCCACTGCATGACGACCTTCCCGTCACGGACGCGGTGAAAGACGTGCTCCAGAAGTACCGGGAGCTGCGGGCGGTCCGGCGCGACTAGTGGCCCGGCCCAGAACGTTCACCATGTCTCGACCCGCCCACGACGCGCCTGGACGGGTTGCCGGAACGGCCGAGTACACCCAGTACGCGCGCCGTCCCGTCGCCCCGCCCAGCCACGCCGTGG
>NZ_JBARWZ010000006.1:0-30369 GCF_049647105.1 Actinophytocola sp. | reverse complement strand
CTGTGTTCTTCGGCCCCGCGCAGGGAGGCGTCACAGGACCCGCAGTGATCCGGATGGATCTCCAACCGTTCATCAGGATCATCAACGAGGGTCCGTGAGAACGACGCCGAACCCGGCTGCTTACCCGGCTTGCGTCCCGACCTGGTCCGCGACGAACGCTTCTTCGCCGACTGCTTCGACCACGGCGCATCCGACGACGGAAGCCGCGACGAGTTCGAGGAATCCTGACCCAGCCGCCGTTCCAGCTCCGCGATCCGCTCACCCTGCTCAGCGATCACACGATCCCGCTCAGCCAGAGCCGCTTCCAACTCGGCCACACGCGCGAGCACCCGCTCAAGCAACGCCTCAGCCGACTCCGGAACCAACACCCCAAGATCATCTCAGGCCCAGCTCACACCACACCAACCAGGGCACCAGACAGCTGAATAGGTACTCCAGATGCATTGTCGGTTTGTTGGGCAGTGCACCGACTTGTTGTTTCATATTGTCGATCGTGGGTTCGAGCAGTGGGGAGTCGTGCCGGTTCGCGCCCGCGGACACCATGCCTACGGGCACGCCACGGGCGTCGGTGGCGGTGGAGCGTTTCAGGCCACCCTTGCGACGATCCACGGGCGAGGGACCGGCTTTGTCGCCACCGCACGGTGCTTTGGTGATGCATCCGTCGGTGGCCAGATCGTCCAGTTCCAGTCCGACGATCTTGTCGTAGGCTGCCAGCGCGATCTGGTGCAGTTTCTGTCCGATCCCTTTCTCAGCCCATTCTTTCAATCGGCGCCGGATGGTCCGATCCGAACATCCGACGGAGGCGATGAGTTCGTATCCCGAACCGTGCACCATCGCCGCGACAATATGCTCGAACACCACGCGGTGCGGGATACGACGGCGGTGACAGCCCCAGGGATGGTTCGGGGAGAACTCCGGCTGCACGCCGAGCAAGGCCTCCAGTTCAGCGAACAGGGGATCGATAAGGCAAGATGGCACGGCAGGCACGGGCACCTCGGTGATCACGTAGCGTCAGAAACTTCATGATCACCTACGCCCGTGCCTGCCCTCGTCCGGGTCACCCAAGATCAACTCAAGTGATCTACTGCCGGAGCCTCTAAGTCTCCGACATGAATTGTCGACCTCGCGGCAAGTGGTCACACGAGCGAAAATTCCCGTTGCGGTAACAGCACCGACAAGGGTCACGACTGTCGAGGTAACAGAACGTGACGTGCATCGTGGACGCGATGGGGATGTGAAGCAACATGTACGCGACAACGAGGATCGCGGGAGCGGTCGTCGTCATCCTGGCGCTCGTGGCCGTGGCGGTGACCGAAAGGCCGCTGTCGCTCTGGGGATCGCCGGTCTGGGAGTCGATCACCCGGCTCGGCCTGCTGGGAATCGCGGTTCTTCTCGCTTGGCTTGTTCGCCGGGACCTGCGCCGGTCGTGGCGCGCGGCGGAGACACCTCTTGCGCCTGCCACGCCGATCCCGGATGTGCGGCAGGTGCCCTTTCCCGAGCAGCAAAAGGACATTCTCGCGGCCATCGCACTGGTCGTGGACCGCTATGACCGGCGAGCGATCGCACTGTTCGTGCGCATGCTGACCAACAACCACTACCGCCTGCGGATCACGGAGCGAGCGGAACTGCTCGGCACCTCGCTGCGCATGCATGTCGCGAACGACTACGTGATGTCCGCCGCGGACCGGGACCGACTAGAAGAACGGCTGGGAAAGGCGCCGAAATCGCCCTGCGCCAGCATTCCGGTTCCGTTGCTCAACGAGTCCAAGGGTGAGCTCTCGGACAACCTGGACGTGACCGACGGCGGCGGCGAGTCGATCTCCTTGCTGTCCCGCAAGGAAGCACAGGGGCTGGTCGCGCTGGCACTCGAGACGCTCTTCTACCTCACCTTCGACCGCGCGGAGCCGGGGACCCCCGAGGACATCGCGCAGACCGCCGCGTTGTGGACCCTGCAGCGGATCGTGTCGAGAACCGGCCGGCTCGAGCCGGTCGACGAGGAGACGGCCCAGGTCTACACCCACGAGAAACTCCACGCCGACTTCCACGGCGCGGTCAAGGCCCTGAGGGCACCCGAGGCCGAACGGCTGAGGGACATCGAGAACTTCTGCTGGTACTTCGCGATCAACAACATGGTGGTCGCCGACGCGCCCGCGCCAAAGGGAAACCGGTTCGTCGTCAAGTACTCGAAGACCATCCCGCTGGAGTCACCGAGCCACCGGCGGGACCGGCTGCGAGCACGGCTTGGTCTGGTGCCCTACCGCTTCCACGTGCCGCTGAACCTGGCATTCGCCGCGGAGAGCTACCACTTCCGCATGGACATCGGCGAGTCGCAGTACGTCAGCGACCACTACATCACCCGCCCGGACGGCGAACCGGTCAACCGGGAGGAGCTCGTCGAGATCACCAACGGCGGTCACGTCCGGGTGCAGCACGGGACCGCGTTGCCGTACGCACACCTCTACACCCGTGGCCTCAACGACGCGCCGGTGCACAACCTGCTCACCGCGGTGCGGTTCACCGAGACCCCGCCCGGTGCGCTCGGCGCCGCCATGGTCGTCGCCGCGGTCTCCGCGATCGTCATCGCCATCCTGACCTTCATCCCGCCGACGGGCGACGGGCCCAACGCGGACACCTCCGCACTGCTGCTCGCGGTGCCGCTCTTCGCGACGACATTGGTGGGGCATTCGATCGAACGGGTGCAGCGATCGTCGCTGACGACTTACGTCGGCCTGATAATCACCGGCGCGACGGCATTCGTCGGCGCCGCGATCTTCGGGTTGATTCCCGGCAAGACGTCGATCACCGATGTCAATCTGTCCGGCCTGTTCGTGGTACCGAGCGTGAACCTCGTGGGACTGGCGCTGTCGGTGATCGGCGCCGCGAACATGATCTATCTCAAATGGCTCCAGCGTTATCACGCGGAGAGATATCTGGAAATGCTGACCAAACGATCGAACCTGGACGGTACCTGACATGCGTGAGACGATGTTCGACCAGAGGAGTGTGGTTGATGTGAACAGCGCCTGGTTGCCACCGGGGTCGGCGACCGTGCACAAGGGCGAGCCAACCGCCACCGAGATCGCGAAGCTGCGGTTCAACCTCACCCCCGACGAGGAGCGGCGGATCGACGCCGTGCTCGACGACTCCCTCACCAGGTACGCGCAGCTCACGGCCGACACCTCCCGGCTGGGCGACCACGTCGCCACGGTGAGCGGGCTCATGCGGGACAAGGGGTGGGACACCCCGCTCACCGAGGTCTTCCACAACGACGACGACTCCTCGGTGACCACGCCCGCCCAACCGGAGCCCACCCGGCCGGAGAGCCACCGCCTGTCCAGGTTCCTGCGCCCACCTCAGTACCGCCTGGGGCGGGTCGGCACCCGGTAGCGGCGAAGGTCTCGACGGGTTCCGTACCACGCCCGGACGTTTCACCCCCGCCAGGTCGTGCCTGCGCGGCTCGACTTCGCGGTCGACGCGGACCGCCAGTCCTATTTGGACACCAAGTGGAAGGCCCGCTGACGGTACTGAAAGGCGCGTCCGGGGCGTCGGAGCATCCCCGAACGCGCCTTTCCTGGCGCGGCGCCCTGGCCCGGGCCGCCGCGCCGATCGCCTGCCCCGGGCGCGGAACCGGGGCAGGACGTCATCACCTCACGCCGTGGCGCACGTGGTGCCGTTCAGCGTGAACGCGGTCGGGGCCGTGTTGGCACCGGTGTAGGTGCCGTTGAAGCCGAGCCCGATGGAACCGTTCGAGGCGATGGTCTGGTTCCACGACAGGTTCGTCGCCGTCACGGCGGCGCTGCCCGACGCCTGTGCCCACGTCGCGCTCCAGCCCGGCGGTGTGATCCGCTGGCCGGACGGGAACGTGAACCCGAGCGTCCACCCGCTGATCGGCGTGGTGCCGGTGTTCGAGATCGTGACCGTCGCCGTGAAGCCGCCGCCTCCGCCCCAGTTCGACGTGTTGTAGCCGACCACGCAGCTGCTCGCCTGGCCGGCGGACGTCGTGAACGTGGTCGTCGCGGACGCGGTCGACAGGTTGCCGGCACCGTCCCTGGCCCGCACGTACACCTGGTACTGCGTGCTCGGGGTGAGCCCGGCCAGCGTGGCCGAGTTCGTGGTCGGCTGGGCCAGCACCGTGCCGTCCGCGCGGTACACGGTGTAGCCGGCGAGACCGCTGCCGCCCGAGTCGGTCGACGCCGACCACGACAGCGTCACGCCGGTCGCCGTCACCCCCGACGTGCTCGGTGTGCCCGGGGTCGTCGGCGGGGTCGTGTCCTCGGTCCCGCCGCCGGCGAGCGCGTCGTGCACGGCGGTGTACGCGGGCTTGGTCTGGAAGTTCTCGTCCACCAGCAACGCCGCGCCCTCGCCGGGGAACGTGTCCGGCACCCAGGAGTACTTGTCGGTGTAGCCCCAGGTCGTGATGCCCGCGCAGCGGGCGACCGCCAGGCACGCGTTCGTCACGTTGCGGTAGTAGGTCGCCTGGGTGGCGAGCTTGGTCGAGTCCGACGGCAGCTGCATGCGGACGTCCAGCTCGGTGATCGCCACGTCCAGCCCGAGGTCCGCGAACCGCTGCAGGTTCTGCTGCATCTGGCTCGGGAACCCGTACTGGATCGCCAGGTGCGCCTGGAAACCCACGCCGTCGATCGGCACGCCATCGGCCAGGAGGGACTGCACGAGCCGGTACATGCCGTCGCTCTTCGCGCCCATGCCGTCGGTGTTGTAGTCGTTGATGTACAGCTTCACGTCCGGGTCGGCCGCACGCGCCGCCCGGAACGCCTCGGCGATGTAGCCGGAGCCGAGCTTCTGCAGCCAGAACGAGTTGCGGAGCGTGCCGTCCTCGTTCAGCGGCTCGTTCACCACGTCCCACGCGTAGAGGTCGCCTCGGAAGTGCGTGACGACGTTCGAGATGTGGTTCTGCAGCGCGGTGCGCAGGGCCGACGCGTCCAGGTTCTGCACCCAGCCGGGGGTCTGGCTGTGCCACACCAGGGTGTGGCCGCGCACGGTCTGCCCGTTCTGCTGCGCCAGGTCGACGATCTCGTCGGCCCTGGAATAGCTGAACTGGCCGGGATTCGGCTCCGTCGCGTCCCACTTCATCGCGTTGCCCGGGGTCAGCTGGCTGAACTCGGCGGCGATGTGCGGGCGGTACGCGGCGTCGGCGATCTCGTTCGTGTCGACGGCGTCGCCGAAGTACTTGCCGTGTGCCGCGGCGTGTTCCTTCAGCGGGCCGGACGCCTGGGCGGGGGTGGCCGCGACCAGCGTGCCCGCCACGGCGGCGAGCAGGCTGGTCGCGGCCGCGAGTGTCTTTCTCACGTCAGCTCCCGGTGGTGCAGGGGTTGTTGTTCACGGTGAACGCGGCCGGGGACGGGTTGGACCCGCTCCACGACCCGTTGAACCCGACCTGCACCGACCCGCCCGGTGCGATCGTGCCGTTGTAGCCGAGGCTCTGCGCCGTCACGTTCGCGCCGTCCTGAGCCCAGGTCGCACCCCACCCACTGGTGACGCGCTGCCCCGAGGGGAACGCGAACGCCAGCCGCCAGCCGCTCAGCGGCGCCGTACCCGTGTTGGCGATCGTCACCGATCCGGTGAAACCGCCCTGCCACTGGTTGACGCCGTAGGTCACCTCGCAGTCACCGGTGGGCTCCGGGTCCGGGTCGGGATCCGGGTCCGGGTCGGTCGTGCCCACCGGGTCGGCGTACAGGATGCCCCGGCCGTTGGTACCGAGGTAGACGCGGCCGTACACCCTGGGGTCACCGGTGATGGCGTCGCCCGCGTTGCCGTACTGGTGCTGGTCGTCGTTGATGCGCACCCACGTGACGCCGTTGTCGTCGGAGCGGTGCACGCCGTTGACGCCGTCGATCGTGGCCATCGTGTACAGGGCCGGGTTCGTCCGGCCCGGTGCGGCCTTGCCGAAGCCGACGCTGACCGCTTTGGACACGGTGGACAGTGCGGTGAAGCTCGCACCCGAGTCGGTCGAGTGGAACAGGCCGGTCTCACCCGCCAGCCAGATGTCGCCTTCCTTGCCGGTCAACGCCTTGAACTTCGCCGTGGTCGGCAGCCCGGTCGCCGCGGTCTGCGTGAACGTGGCACCGCCGTTGGTGCTGACGTAGAACCGGCCACCCGAGAACCCGTAGAACTTGCTCGCGTTGACCCGGTCGGACTCCACGACCGACTCCGTCGGCAGGCCCTGCGCCTGGGTCCACGAGTTGCCGAAACCGACGGAGTAGTGCACCGGCTGACCCTTGGGCGCCCACACGAACCGGCTGCCGTCGGCCGCCGCCGCGACCGTGCCACCCTCGTTGATGCCGCCGGGTTCGGTGCCCTGGAACCAGTTCGCGCCGCCGTCGGTGGAGAACGCGACATGGCTGTCGTTCGGGCGGTCCGCGTCGGTGAAGTTGCCGGCGCGCACCATCACGCCCGGGTTGGCCTCCGCGTAGTCGAGGCTGGTGGTCGACGTGAACACCGGTTGCGTGAACAGCTTCGACGGCACCGTCGTGAGGCTGTTGTGCCGGAAGCCGCCGATGTCACCCAGCGCCGAGACCAGCGGGGCGCCGGTCGGCGGGCTGATCAGGTCGAGGACCGCGGTCTCCTCGAGGCCCGCCGCCATCGGCCTGATCGTGAACTGGCTGCCGCTGTCCCAGTTGGTCAGGTTGGTGGTGCCGTAGATCGTCGCGCCGGTGCCGTACATCATCCGGTTCGAGTTGAACGGGTCGATCTCCAGCGACTCGGTCATCCACCCGAGTTTCGGGGTCACCTCGGGCGGCTGGGGGTTCGTGCCGAAGTCGAGCCACGGCGACGACGAGATGTCCATCGTGTACCGGAAGCTGCGGTTCGGGTACGAGGTGAAGTCCCAGACCCTGGTCCACGTGGCGCCGCCGTCGGTGCTGCGGAAGAAGATCACGTCCGGCCACCACGAGATCTGCGTGGCCACCATGATCGTGCCAGGGTGCTGCCGGTCGATCGTCAGGCCGGAGTAGCCGAAGTAGTCGTCACTGCTGCTGGACGGGACCGGGCTGATCTGCGTCCACGCACCGGTGGCCGTGTTGTACTTCCACACGTCGCCCTTCGCGCCGTCGTACGGGCCGCCGGTGTCGCTCGTCGCGATGTACAGCTGGTGGTTCACCGGATCGAGGACACCCTTGTGTGCCAGGTATCCCGTCGGCTGTCCGGCGACCCGCTCCCAGCTGGTGCCGCCGTTCACCGACCGGTAGACGGTGTTGCCCTTGTCCGCGACGCCGACGTAGATGCCCTGCGTCGCGTTGCCCGACGTGCCGGTCGACTTGTCGAACGTCACCCACACGACACCCGGCCGATGGGACAGGTAACCGTTGGGGTCACTGGGGTCCGGCGCGTAGTTGCCCACGTTCGGGAAGTTCGCGACCTTCGCCCACGTTGCGCCGTAGTCGGTGCTGCGCCACAGCCCGTTGCCGTCCGGCGCGCCGAAGTAGACGACGCTGTCGCGGTTCGGGTCGACGGCGAGCCGCTCCCCCATGCCTCGGCCCGGCATGTTCCCGCCGAGCTTGAACGGCAGCGCCGTGGCCTGCCAGGTGGCACCCTTGTCGGTGGACCTGAGAATCGCGCCGTTGTTGGGATCCCAGCTGTTGGTGTACATGCCGACCGCCGCGTACACCCGGTTCGTCTGCACCGGGTCGGTGGCGAGGCTGTGCACGCCGTTCCAGCCCCACTTGTCCCAGCCGACCCAGTCCAGCAGCGGGACCCACCGGCCGGTGGACTGGTTCCACCGGTACGCGCCGCCGATGTCGGTGCGCGCGTAGACCAGGTTCTGCTCGGTCTGGTTGAAGATGATCGAGGGCACGAACCCGCCGCCCGCGATCTCCACGTTGCGCCAGTTGTAGGCCTGGGCCGGAGCGGCCTCGGCGGTGTGTGTCGCGGCGGAGCCGGTGACCACCATGGAGGCGGCCACCAGCGCCCCGGCCAGTAGATGGACGAGTTTCACCCGCATGATTCCGTCCTTACGCGATCGTGCACGTCTCGCCGTTGACCGTGAAGGCCGACGGCCGGGCGTTGCTGCCGCTGTAGGTCGCGTTGAACCCGAGTCCGGTGACCGACTGCCCGGCGGCGATCACGCGGTTGTGGTCCGCGTTCGTCGCCGTGACGGTCGAGGAGCCTGCGGCCTGGGTCCAGGTCGCGCTCCAGCCGTTGGTGATCCGCTGGTTGCCGGGGAAGGTGAACGACAGCGTCCACCCGCTGATCGCCGAGGTGCCGCTGTTCGCGATCGACACCGACGCGGTGAAGCCGGAGCCCCAGTCGTTCATGCCGAAACTGACCCGGCAGGAGGTCCCGGGTTCCGGGTCCGGGTTGCCAGTGCCACCGTCCGGTGCGATGAGGTACGGGTTCAGGTAGGCCTGTTTGGTGGTGTTGACCGTGGTCCAGTCGTCGTTGAGGATTCCGCCGGTGTCGCCGGAGTTGGGGTTCCACGACCAGTAGGTGAAGCTGGGCGCGTCGGTGCCGGTGCCGAGGTAGGCCATCAGCGTCCGCAGCCAGGTCTGGTCACGCGGGTCGGCGAGGGTGGTGCCGTACTCACCGAGGAGCACCGGCGCCACGTTGTTCTTGAACAGGTAGCCCCAGTTCTTGTCCCAGATCGCCGCCATGTTGTTCGGGAAGGCGGGATCGGAGAACCACGGCTGGGCGAACACCGACGTCGCGTAGTCGTGCGCCGAGTAGACGAGCCGGTTCGCGACGTTCAGGCGTACTGGCGCGGTCGCGGCGCCCTGCAGGTTGCCGCCCCACCAGTAGTTGTCGCCGTTGTAGTCGCTGACACCCTCGACGACGATCAGCCAGTTCGGGTTGACCGCGAGGATCGCATTGCCCGCCCGCTCCGCCGCGAGCCGCCAGTCGGTTGCGGTGTCGCCACTCCCCCAGTTCGCGCCGCCACCGCCCTGGATCCCGTGCGGTTCGTTGTGCAGGTCGGCGCCGATCACCGTGGTGTTGCCGAGATAGCGCTGCGCGAGCATGCGCCAGTCGCTGATCCACCGGCTCTCGGGGTAGGCGCTCGTGTACCAGAGCGCGGACTGCGCGCCCGAGTCCGGCCGGTGCCGATCCAGCACCACCTTCATGCCGATCTGCCCGGCGTAGGCGATGATCTTGTCCATGATCTGGATGCCGGACAGGCCCTGCAGGTCGGGGTTGAGGTCGTAGCGGATGCTGTTCGGGGTGCTGCCGGAGTCGAAGAGCTGGCTGGAGAACGGGAGTCGGAGCGTGTTGTACTTCAGGCTCTTCATCTGGTCGAGCATGTCCTTGTAGCCTCGGGACCACAGGCCGTGCGGCGCGTAGTTCGCCGTCTCAAGGCCGAACCAGTTGATCCCGGTCATCCGCACGGGCTGGTTGTTCGCGTCGAGCAGCTGCCTGCCGTTGGTGTGCCAGTAGCCCGATCCGGCCGCCGAGGCGGGTGCGGTGTGGACGAACGGCACCAGCAAGGCCAGTAACAGAGCGGGAATCAGGGCGAACGCGACGTTGCGTCTTTTCATCGCAGGGTGTCCTCGTGGTGCGCAGGGGCCGGGTGCCGCCTTCGCGTGCTGGGACGCGAAGGCGGCACTCGGAGAGGGATCAACCCGTCACAGCGGCGGGTAGGCGTTCCGCATCAGTTCCTGGAACTGCGCGGAGAACCAGTGCCCGGACAGCGGCGCGCTACCAAGCGCCCCGGACATGTTGTTGTTGTTGCGCGGGTTGCCGGTGTACGTCGGGTCGCACATCCGGTCGAAGCCCTTGCCCTCGTCGTTGTCGATCGCCGAGCTGGAACCGTCGGACTCACCCGGCGGCTTGATCCAGACGTAGGCGTCGATGCCCGCCTCGGGCGCCGCCTTCGGCCGCTCACCCAGCCCGGCACCGGACTGGTTGCACCAGTTGCCGAGGTGGATGCGCCGGTCGATGCGCGACTGGTTCATGAAGGTGACCGGGTCGGTCGACGTGCTCGCCTGCGTTGGCCGGGCGGAGCCGCCCCACCCGTTGCGCGAGGTGTCGATCAGCATGCCGATGTTGGAGTCGAAGCACTGCGAGTCGGCCTGCTGGCGGAACGCCTGGGCGAAGCCAAGTTCGTCGACGTACCGGTTCCAGTCGACCCAGCCGCCCGCGACCTCACGCAGCGGTTTGCCGCCCACCACCGTGGTGGCGGTGAAGAACTGCTCCTTGAGTGCGCTGTAGTTCGCGGTGTTGGCGATGAACCCCTGCACGTTTCCTGGGCTCGCGCCGGACGCGCTCGCGGCCTGGCACATCAGCTGCACCGTGGCGTTGAAGTTGTCGTCCCAGCCGATCCAGCCGTGGTGGCCGGCGTCGATGTAGTTGTAGACGTTGGGCACCGCGCCGAGCTTGCCGAGGGCGTAACCGACCCCGTTGACGTAGTTGCCGTTGGCCTTCATCGTGTCGCACTGCGGGGTCGCCGTCTCTCTCGGCGACACGTTGGTGACCAGGTTCGGCAGCGAGTCGATCTCGATGACCGTGACGATCCGCAGGTTCGCGTACGCCGCCCGGCCGAGGATGGACGCGATCGGGTCGATGTACTCGGTCTTGTACCGGTTGAGCTCGGTCGGACCCAGCTCACCGTTGGATGCCAGCGCCGCACAGTCGCGGCCGGGCAGGTTGTAGATGACGAGCTGGAACACCAGTGGCTGTCCCGCGGCCTGTCGTACGGCCTCGTCGAGGTGCCCGACCAGTCCACGTGCGCCGGTCGTGCCGCTGATGGCCGCGATCCGGTCCATCCACACGCCGGTCGGCTGGTTGGCGATCCGGCTGCCACCGGACTCGGCGGCTGCCCGTGCGGACCAGTCCGGGTTCACGTAGACACGCGCGCCGACGTACGGGTTGTCGACGCGGTCGCCGGGTTCAGGATCGGGATCCGGGTCGGGGTCCGGGTCCGTCGTGCCCGTGCAGTTGGTGTTGTTGAGCGAGAAGGTGGCCGGGGCGCTGTTGCTGCCCGAGTACGTGCCGTTGAAACCGATCTCGGCCGAACCGCCGGTCCCGAGCGTCCCGTTCCAGGCCAGGTTGGTCGCCGTGACCTGCTGGCCCGACTGTGCCCAGTTGGCACTCCAACCGGGAGTGGTGACCTTCTGGTTCCCGCCGAACGCGAACCGCAGCGTCCAACCGGTGATCGGGTCGCCGAGGTTGTTGACCTTGACGGTCGCCGTGAAGCCGCCGCCCCAGTCGTTGACGGTGTAGTCGATACGACAGCCTGCCGCCGCACCGGCGGGCTGGGCACTCAATGTTAGGAGGGACGACAGCGTCGCAGCCACTACCGCCAAGTAGGCGGCCGCACGCCTCCGCGTCCCGATCTTGGTAGACCTGGGTCTGAATCTCATCCGGATCCTCCGCTCAACGCCGAGCGATTTCTGGGAGCGCTCCCAGTTTTTCGGAGTCTAGCTGTGTTAACTGGGCGTGTACAGACTCTCACTCTTGATGAACAGTTAAGTTGCGCGTTCAGTGGCTGACGACGGGATTCGTTGCGGCGCTTGTCGATCGGGCGGTCTTGACAGAGGCGCGTCCGCATGGCTGACGGGCTGCGTCCGGCCGCCTCCCAGGGCTTGGGTTGGGAGCGCTCCCAAGATCGTCGGCCGTGAGAGCGGGTCATGACGCGCACCCATCCGCAGGGTGCGCGGCTCCGAACCAGGGCCTGTCCGATGGATTTGTGCGAGAGTCTTGGCCCGACCAACAGTGACCTCAGGGGACGTGACGGCGCGGTCCGCGACTGTCGCTGGGTCGATACCAGCACTTTGATTCCGGGGAGGCGGACCAGTGATACGGGAGGTTCTCGGGCGTTGGCTCGACACCGGGCTTGACCGGTCCGTTGCCGGTGGGTACACACGGTTGGGGCTCGTCGTGCGGCGGCGGTTGCCTGAATGGCCGGCGGACCCGCCGCCCAGGGCGCTTGCCGGGCGGACCGCGGTCGTCACCGGCGCCAGTTCCGGGCTTGGGGTGGCCACCGCCGAGTCGTTCGCCCGGTTGGGGGCTGCCGTGCATCTCGTGGTCCGGGACGTCGCCAAGGGTGAGCGGGTCGCGGCAGGCATCGACGGTGACGTTCGGGTTTCTCGATGCGATGTGTCCGATCTGGACGACGTGCGGCGGTTCGCCGGTACGGTCGGGGCCGCGGATGTGTTGGTGCACAACGCGGGCGTGCTGCCCGCCGAGCGGAGCACCACCCCACAGGGGCACGAGACGGCGCTGGCCACCCACGTGCTCGGGCCCATGCTCATGACCGAACTGCTCCGGTCCAGGCTTGCCGGTGGGCGCGTGATCTTCGTGTCTTCCGGGGGGATGCACACCCAGAAGCTGCCGCTGGACGACCCCGAGTACTCCCGTGGTGAGTATCGCGGGGCCACCGCTTACGCGCGCACCAAACGAATCCAGGTCGCGCTCGTCCCGGTGCTGGCCGCGCGCCTTCCCGGCATCACCGTCGCCGCCATGCATCCCGGCTGGGCCGCCACGCCAGGGGTCGTCGGCTCACTGCCCGGTTTTTACCGGCTCACCAAGCCGTTCCTGCGGGACTCCGACGAGGGTGCCGACACCACCGTCTGGCTCGGGGCGGCAGAACCCGCGCCCGCCACCGGGTTGTTCTGGCACGACCGCAGGCCGAGAAGCCCGCACCTCGTGCCGTGGACCCGCCACGACGACGCCGACAGCGAGGCGATGTTCGCGTGGTGCGCCGAGGCCGCGGGCATCGAAGGATAGAACGAGATCGAGCAGCCGCAAGACGGCCTCGCCCGCGGCCGCACGCGGCCGCGAATGGGCCAGGTGTGCCGCGGGCGAGACCGACCTCAGGACGATCGTCAGTGCACGGCCTTGCGGCGCGAGCCCGTGATGGCCTCGGCCGTGCCGATCAGCAGCACCGAGGCGACCACGGCGAGGATGAAGCCGAGCACGTTCAGCTCCCAGATGTCGCCGGTGCCGAGCAGCCAGGCGATCGTGCCGCCGATTACCGACCCCACGAGACCGAGCAGCAGGGTGGCGATGATGCCGAGGTTCTGCTTGCCGGGCTTGATCAGGCGCGCGAGCACGCCGATGATGAGGCCTGCGACGATGAAGCCGATCATGTCTAACCTCCGGTGTTCGTCAGCATGGGCGTGCACGTCTGCCGCCAGCTGAGCAATACCCGGTCCGACGGTCGCACAAACCGGCGCGGGGAGGCCCCACATGCGGGTTGTTACGCGGAACGTGCGGCACGACGCGGGTGATCCGCGGCGTACCGGCCTGCTGAACCGGGAATTACGTGCGCTCCGGCCGGACCTGGTGGCTCTTCAGGAGGTGCGCCACCCGGAGCAGCTGGCTCGACTGCTCGCCGACACCCGGTTGCGCCACGTGACACACCAGGCCGACGTGTTGCGTGACCAGCCACCGGAGGCCGACCGGTTCGGCGGCACCGCGATCGCGACCCGGGAGCCGCACCGGGTGGTGGACGTGGTCGAGCGGCGCATCGACGGGTTCCACTACTGGACGCTGGCCGTCCTCGTCGGTGGGCTGCTGTTCGTCACACCCACCACACCGTGGCAGGAAGGGGCGGCGAACGTGCGGCACCTGCAGGCGCAGGAGGTGCTGTCGCGGTACGGCGGGATGCTGCCGATGATCGTCGCGGGTGACCTCAACGCGCGGCCGGACGAGGCGGGGGTCCGGCACCTGAGCACCCACCTGCAGGACGCGTGGACGGTCGCGGGCGCAGGCGCGGGCCTCACCTGGTCGGCGGACAACCCGCTCGCCGCGGAGGAGATCGCCCGGCTCGGCGGCGCGCCGGGGCGGATCGACTACGTGTTCGCCGGACCCGGGTTCCGGGTCGGAGCGGCGTGGCTCGTGGGTGACCGGCCCGTAGACGGGGTGTGGCTCTCCGACCACGCCGGTGTGGTCGCCGACCTGACCTCGGCGGGTTAGGCTCGGCACGAAGGGAGTCCACTGTGGATGGTGTGCCCGCGCCGGTGCCGCCGATGCTGGCGGTCGAGGGACCGCTGCCGGTGGGCGGCGGGTGGGCGTACGAGACCAAGTGGGACGGGTTCCGCTGCTGCATGCGCGTCGGGCCGGACGGCACGACGAAGCTGACGAGCAGGCTCGCCAACGAGATGACGAATGTCTACCCCGACCTGCAGGGCGTGCTCGCGGACGCGGTGGAGGGCCGGTCCGCGGTGTTCGACGGCGAGCTGGTGGTGCTCGCGGCGGACGGCAGGCCCGACTTCCAGCTCATGCAGTCCCGCCACCAGCGCGGCCCCACCGCGGAGCTGCTGCGCACGGCGCCGGTCACGTTCATCGTGTTCGACCTGCTGGCGCTGGGCGCGGAGGTGCTGCTGACGACGCCGTACACCCGCAGGCGCGACCTGCTCGCCGACCTGCCGGTCGCCAACAGCCGCGTCGCGGTCCCCCGCCACTTCACGGCAGCGGACATCGACCCGAACGAGCTGCTCACGATCATCGAGGAGCAGGGGCTGGAGGGCCTGGTCGCGAAGCGGCTCGAGTCGCGGTACCTCCCCGGCCAGCGCAGCCGCGACTGGATCAAGCGGCCGCTGATCAAGACACAGGAGGTGCTGGTCGGCGGGTGGCGGCCGGGCAAGGGCAACCGGGGTGGCCGGGTGGGTGCCCTGCTGCTGGGCGGGCACGACCCGGACGGGCACCTGCGGTACATCGGCGACGTTGGCACGGGGTTCACCGAGCGGGCGCTGGACGAGATGCTGGACCTGCTGACCCCGCTGGCCCGCGCGGACAGCCCCTTCCACAACGTGGTCCCGCCGGACCGCGCCCGCGACGCCCGCTGGGTCGACCCGACCCTCGTTGGCCAGGTCGTGTACCGCCAGTTCACCTCCGACGGCCGCCTCCGCCACACCGCGTGGCGCGGCCTGCGCGGCGACGTCCTCCCGGCCCAGGTCACCACCCCACCCGCCCACTAGCGACGCTCTCGGCTCTCCCGGGTGCGGTGGTTGTCGTGTTTGCGGACCGCGAAGTCGTAGGCGGCGGCCAGGAGATGCCGGGTGGTCGCCAGTGTCGCGGCGCCCGGGTTGATCACCGAGATCCAGTGCTGGTTGGCGTAGACCGGGTGGGGCATCAGCTGGTCGCGGGCCGCGTAGCCGGCGTCGGTGACCAGGATGCCCTCGGCGTCGCGGTCGGTCGGGGCGGTGCCCAGGTGTGCGACGTAGGTCTGCTTGGGCACGCCCATGTTCAGCCGGTAGGCGCCCGGGTGGCTCAGGTCGGAGACGGTGTCGTAGCCGTCGCCGGTCACGATCGTCGCGAACGGGAGCCAGCGGTCGGCCGGGAGGTCGCCGTCCGGGTCGTAGGTGAAGAACATGTCGCCGCCCGCCTCGTCCACACGGGTCCCGGCGAAGGTCTCGCGGAGGTACTGCTTCATCGCGTCGACATCCATACCTTCAAGCGTCTCATTGAACTCCTTTGGGAGACTTCGACGACGAAAAGCCCATCAACGCGCGGGAAAACCCTCAAATCGGGATCGAACGCGGACCTGCCCGACGCCGATCGGCCACGAGACCGGCTATTTCCCGAGGAGCGCCGTTAGCGGGACGTCCGCCGCGCTGGTCAGGACGCGGTCCGCGGCCGTGAAGACGGTCCGGTCGGCGTACGGATGCGGGATCGCGACGCAGCGCAGACCCGCGGCCTTCGCGGCGGCCACCCCGTGGGCCGTGTCCTCGAACGCCATCGCGCGGGCGGCGGGCACCCCGAGTCGCTCCAGTGCGAGGAGGTAGACGGCCGGGTCGGGCTTCACCGTGCCCACCTCGTCGCCGCACGCGAACAGCTCGAACCGGTCCAGGTAGCCGACGCGCCCGAGGTGCTCCACCACCCAGTCGCGGGGCGAACTGCTCGCCACCGCGAGCCGAAGACCCAGGTCACGGGCTTCGTCGAGCCACCGGATGATGCCGTCGGCCAGCTCAAGCGCCGCGTGCACCTCGTCGCGGTAGGCGAGGCGGCTGGCGTGGCTCTCGTCGTGGTCGTAGGCGGGGCCGGCGGCGGCCGCCAGCGCGGCGTACCGCTCCTTGATCACGTCGCCGCCGTGCGGGGCGAAGAACGTCGAGGTGTCCAGCTCGAGCCCGTGCCTGCGCCACAGGTACTGCCACACCCGCAGCGACGCGGTTTCGGTGTCCATGAGAAGACCGTCGAAGTCGAAAACGAGCGCGTCGATCCCCATGTTCGGCAGTATGCCGGGCGCGCGGGCGGGAAACTGGGACAATGGCGACTGTGCCGCCTCTGGACCTCGTGCTAGCCGCCGACTGGGTTTCGCCGTCCGTCGCACGGGCCGAGGTACGCACCTGGCTGAGAACCAACGGCTGGACCACCCCGCTCGTCGACGACCTCGTGCTGGCGATCAACGAGGCCGTGAGCAACAGCATCGAGCACGGCTACGGCATCGGCGCGGACGATCCCGCCGGCACCGGCACGGTCGAGCTGCGCGGCGAGATCACCGACCACCACATCACGTTCACCGTGCGCGACCGCGGCGTGTGGCGCCCACCGGTCGACGACCCGAAGAGCACGCGGGGGCAAGGGATCCGCCTGATGCGTGCCTGTGTCGACAAGGTGACGGTCGACTACTCCGACGAGGGCACCACGGTCGTGCTGTCCGGCAAGCCGCTGCCCGGCGGTCAGGCGCCCGCGAGCGCGGACGACAGGTCCGGGTAGACCGACAGCAGGTTGTCCAGACCGGTGACGCGGATCGGCCGGAGGGTGTCGCGGCCGCCGCCGACGACCCGCACCGCCGTGTGCTCTCCGCCCGCCTCATGCGCCGCGACAATGGCCGACATGCCGACCGAGGCGAGGAACGTCACGTCGGTCAGGTCGATCACCAGCACGGGCGGTCTGGACTGCAACGCCTTCAGGCTCGCCTCGGACAGGGTCGGCGTGGTGACCAGATCCAGTTCGCCTGCGACACGCAACACCACGGCGGTGCCGTGCTGCACAACGTCGACGCTGGCGCCGAACCGGTCGCCCGGGGGAAGCGGAGCGTTGGACATACACACATCTTGCCCGCCAACCGGAAACCGCGACAGTGGGGTGTCAGGTAACCGGTTTCTTGGCCGCCTCGGACGCGGCTCCCGCGACCATCAGCACCACACCGACGGGGATGAACACCCACCACTGCCCGGCGAGGACCGTCAGCAGGATGGCGGCGGGGATACCGAAGAGAAAGGCCATCCCCGCCACTACCTCGAGTGCCTTGCTGGCAGGGGTTTCCACGACGTTCTTGCCGCGCCTGCGGGGCGGGCCGACCAGCTGTCCCGCCTTCTGCACGAGCTGGACGGGACTCGCGGCACTGAGGTCCGGGTGCGGCGCGGGCAGGTCGGTGAACAACGCCTCCAGCTCACCGCGGGTGCGTGCGACCGTGGCGCGGCCGCAACGCTCCTCGTACTCGTCGAGCTCGAGCCGCCCGTTCGACAGGTGAACACCCAGCGCGGTGACGGCTTCCTCCCGTTCCGAGTCGCTGGTCCGGATGTCGGCCTGTGCCATGTACGGATTGTAGGGCGGTCAGGTCCGGACTCTCGCGTACCGCGCCTGCGCCTCCCGCAGCACCCCGGTCGCGGCGTCGGTGTCCCCCGCACCCAGCAACGACACCGCCTTGGACAGCGCCTCGTGCAACGCCATCCGCTCCACCGCCTGTGTGGTCAGTTCCGCGCTCTTGAGCCACAGCTCGATGAACACGGCGACCTTGGACCGCAGCACCCACGGGTCGAACGGTTTGGTGATGAAGTCGACCGCGCCGATCTGGTAACCGCGGAACGCGAGCCGGGCGTCGTAGTTCAGCGCGGTCAGGAAGATGATCGGGATGTGCCGGGTCCGTTCCCGCTGCTTGATGTGGGTTGCGGTCTCGAAGCCGTCCATGCCCGGCATCGACGCGTCCAGCAGGATCACCGCGAAGTCGTCCACCAGCAGGCATTTGAGGGCTTCCTCGCCGCTGGTGACCGCGACCGTCTCCACCGCGAGGCCCTGCAGGATCGCCTCCAGCGCAACGAGGTTCTCGCGCCGGTCGTCGACCAGCAGCGCCTTCGCCGAGACAGTCACGCCGTCACCTCGCCCGCTCCGTGGCAATGGTTCGCTCCGCAAGCTCCACTCAAACGGCAACGGTTCGCTCCGCAAGCTCCGCTCAAACGGCAATGGTTCGCTCCGCAAGCTCCGCTCAAACGGCAACGGCTCGCTCCGCAAGCTCCGCTCACTCCGCCACCGCCCACGACGACACGACGTCGAGCAGCTGGTCAAGGTCGACCGGTTTGGTGACGTAGTCGTCGGCACCGGCGGCGAGGCTCGCCTCCCGGTCCTCCGGCATCGCCTTCGCGGTCAGGAACACCACCGGGGTCTGCGCACCCGAGGGCAGACCCCGGATGCGCCTCGTCGTCTCGTTCCCGTCCATGTTCGGCATCATCGCGTCCATCAGCACGATGTCGACCTCCGGGTGCTCGCCGAGCAGCCGTACGCCGTCCGCGCCGTTGTCCGCGTACAGCACGGTCATCCCGTGCAGTTCCAGCGCACTGGTCAGCGCGAACGCGTTGCGCACGTCGTCGTCGACGAGCAGCACGGTCACCCCGGTCAGCTCCCGTGCGACGGCGGGCACACCCACCGCGGGCCGCAGGATCGGCGTGCCGATCGACGGCAGCCCGTCCTCGGTCGCGACGAGCGGGGTTAGCCGCTTGGACGTGGCGCCCGGCAGCTCGACCGGCACGAACAGCGTGAACGTCGACCCGGCGCCCAGCGTGGACTCCACGGCGATGGAGCCGCCGAGCAGCCGGGCCAGCTCCTTGGAGATCGACAGGCCGAGCCCGGTGCCGCCGTAGCGCCTGCTGGTCGTGCCGTCGGCCTGCTGGAACGCCTCGAAGATCATCTCGAACTTCTCGTCGGAGATGCCGATGCCGGTGTCCCGCACCGAGAACGCGACCGCGTCGGTGTCGCGCGGCGAGACGGTCAGCGTGACCGTGCCGCGCTCGGTGAACTTCATCGAGTTCGACAACAGGTTGCGCAGGATCTGCCCGAGCCGCTGCGCGTCGGTGACCACCGTCGACGGCGTGCCCTCGGCGATCCGCACCTCGAACGCGAGGCCCTTCTCCTCGGCCTGCGCGCCGAACGCCCGCCGCGCGTCGGCCACCACCTCGGCGACGTCGACCGGACCCGGTTCGATGGTCACCCTGCCCGCCTCGATCTTCGACAGGTCGAGGATGTCGTCGATGAGCGCGAGCAGGTCGGTGCCCGCGTTGTGGATCGTGGTGGCGAACTCGATCTGCTTCGGCGACAGATTGTTCTCCGGGTTGTCCGCGAGCAGGCGGGCCAGCAGCAGCAACGAGTTCAGCGGTGTGCGCAGCTCATGGCTCATGTTCGCGAAGAACTCGGACTTGTACTGGCTCGCGAGCGCGAGCTGCTGCGCGTTCTCCTCCACGCGCCGCCGCGCCGCCTCGATCTCCAGGTTCTTGATCTCGATGTTGCGGTTCTGCTCGCTCAGCAGCGCGGCCTTGTCCTCCAGCTCCGCGTTGGTGCGCTGCAGTTCCGCCGACTGGTTCTGCAGCTCGGCGGCGAGCCGCTGCGACTGGCCGAGCAGCTCCTCGGTACGCAGGTTCGCGCGGATCGTGTTGATCGCGACCCCGACCGTCTGCACGAGCCGCTCCAGGAACGAGACGTGCAGCTCGGAGTAGTCGCCGACGGACGCGATCTCCAGCACGCCGACCGGTTCGCCGTCCACCAGCACCGGCACCTCGGTCAGCGCGGACGGGGTGAACGTGCCCATGCCGGACCGGATCGGGGTGAAGCCGGCCCGCGAGTCACGCACCACGATCGGCTGCTTGGTCACCGCGGCCTGCCCGACCAGTCCCTCGCCGTGGCCGAAGCTGACCTGGACGTCGTCGGTGCCCAGGCCGTAGGACGCGGCGAGCCGCCACTCCGGCACGCCGCCGTCCGCGCCGAGGTAGAACGCGCCCGCCTGCCCGTTCACCAGCGGCACGACCTCGTTCATGATCATCTGACAGACGGCGGTGAGGTCCCGCTGCCCCTGCAGCAGGCCGCCGACGCGGGCGAGGTTGGAGTCGAGCCAGTTCTGGTTCGCGTTCTCCGCGGTGGTCTCGCGGAGCGTCACGATCATCTGGTTGATGTTGTCCTTCAGCTCGGCGACCTCGCCGCTGGCCTGCACGCCGATCTGCTGGGTCAGGTCGCCGCGGGTCACCGCGGTGGACACGCCCGCGATCGCGCGGAGCTGGATGGTGAGCGTGGTCGCGAGCTGGTTCACGTTCTCGGTCAGGTCGCGCCAGGTGCCCGCGACGCCCTTGACCTGCGCCTGACCACCCAGCTTGCCCTCGGTGCCCACCTCACGCGCCACCCGCGTGACCTCGTCGGCGAACGACGACAGCTGGTCCACCATCGTGTTCACGGTCTTCTTGAGGGCCAGGATCTCGCCCTGCGCGTCGACCGTGATCTTCTGCTTCAGGTCACCGCCCGCCACCGCGGTCGCGACCTGGGCGATGTTGCGGACCTGACTGGTCAGGTTCGACGCCATGTAGTTGACGTTGTCGGTGAGGTCGCGCCAGGTGCCCGCGACGCCCTTGACCTGCGCCTGACCACCCAGCTTGCCCTCCGTGCCCACCTCACGCGCCACCCGCGTGACCTCGTCAGCGAACGACGACAGCTGGTCCACCATCGTGTTCACCGTCGACGTCAGCTCGAGGATCTCGCCCTGCGCGTCGACGGTGATCTTCTGCGAGAGGTCGCCCCGCGCGACCGCCGTGGTCACCTGCGCGATGTTGCGGACCTGGCCGGTCAGGTTCGACGCCATGTAGTTGACCGTGTCGGTGAGGCCGCGCCACGTCCCGGCCACGCCCCGCACCTGCGCCTGACCACCCAGCTTGCCCTCCGTGCCCACCTCACGGGCCACGCGGGTGACCTCGTCCGCGAACGACGACAGCTGGTCCACCATCGTGTTCACCGTCGACTTCAGCGCCAGGATCTCGCCCTGCGCGTCGACCGTGATCGACTGCGAGAGGTCACCCTCGGCCACCGCGGTCGCGACCTGCGCGATGTTGCGGACCTGGCCGGTCAGGTTGGACGCCATGTTGTTCACGTTGTCGGTCAGGTCGCGCCACGTGCCAGCGACACCGGTCACCTGGGCCTGACCACCGAGCTTGCCCTCCGTGCCCACCTCACGCGCCACCCGCGTGACCTCGTCAGCGAACGACGACAGCTGGTCCACCATGATGTTGACCGTCGACTTCAGCTCGAGGATCTCGCCCTGCGCGTCGACCGTGATCTTCTGCGAAAGGTCACCCTTCGCCACCGCCGTCGTGACCTGCGCGATGTTGCGGACCTGCGCGGTCAGGTTCCCCGCCAGCTGGTTCACGCTCTCGGTCAGGTTCCGCCAGGTGCCGGACACGCCCTCGACCTGCGCCTGGCCGCCGAGCTGGCCCTCGGTGCCCACCTCACGCGCCACCCGCGTGACCTCGTCAGCGAACGACGACAGCTGGTCCACCATCGTGTTCACGGTGTCCTTGAGCGCCACGATCTCGCCGCGCGCGTCGACGGTGATCTTCTGGGAAAGGTCACCCTTCGCCACCGCCGTCGTGACCTGCGCGATGTTGCGGACCTGGTCGGTGAGGTTCGCGGCGAGCTGGTTCACCGCGTCGGTGAGGTCCTTCCACGTGCCCGCCACGTTCGGCACGGTCGCCTGGCCGCCGAGGCGGCCCTCGGTGCCCACCTCGCGGGCCACGCGGGTGACCTCGTGCGCGAACACCCGCAGCGTGTCGGTGAGCGAGTTGATCGTCTCGGCCAGCTCCGCGATCTCACCGCGTGCGCTGACGGTGATCTTGCGGGACAGGTCGCCGCGTGCGATGGCCGTCGCGGTCGTGGAGATCGACCGCACCTGGTTGGTCAGGTTGGACGCCATCGTGTTCACCGAGTCGGTGAGCGCGCGCCAGGTGCCCGCGACGCCGTGCACGTCCGCCTGCGCACCGAGTTTGCCCTCGGTGCCCACCTCGCGGGCAACCCGCGTGACCTCGTCGGCGAACGACGACAGCTGGTCCACCATGGTGTTCACGGTCCGGCCGATGCGGTTGAACTCACCACGCAGCGGCCTGCCCTCGATCTCCAGTGCCATGTGCTGGGACAGGTCACCGTCGGCGACGGCCGCGATCACCCTGGCGATCTCCGCGGTGGGCCGGGCGAGGTCGTCGATCAGCGAGTTCACCGCCGCCGCGCCGGACGCCCACGACCCGTCTTGCTGGTCGGAGTCCATCCGCTCCAGCATCCTGCCCTCGCGGCCGACGACCCTGCTGATCCGTAACAGGTCGCGGTTGCGGCGTTCCTGCAGCTCGATCACCGAGTTGAACCCGTCCACGACCTGTCCGGCCAGGCCGGTCCGACGCGTGAGACGCACGTCGAACTGGCCCTTCCGGACGGCGGTCGTCGCCGCCACGAGCTCCTCGAGCAGATCGTCCAGGTCGTACTCGGGGGCCGTGGCGTCCGGTGCGGCCATGCGTCGCCTCCAGGGGTTCGCGCTTGCACAGGAGTCTACGAGCGTGGGTGCCCCGCCCCGGGATCGAGCAGGGAGCGACCCCGTCGCCACCGTCTGTCGGCACCCGGCAGACTGTCTTGGTGCGGCCCCCGTTCGAGCGACGTGCCAGATTCCCGGGAGACGCCGGCGCGCCGGGTGCGGCACGCCGGTTCGTCCGGTCGGCGCTGGCCGAGGCCGGGCTCGACGAGCTGGCCGACGACACGGTGCTGCTCACCAGCGAACTGTGCGAGAACGCGGTGCTGCACGCGGGCACCGGCTTCACGGTCGACCTGGTCGCGGACGGTGTGGAGCTGACCGTGGCGATCACCGACCAGGGCTCGACACCGATGGAGCTGCGCAGGGCCGTGCCACCGGCCCCCGGCACGCGCCGCGCCACCCACGGCCGGGGGCTGCTGCTCATCGACTCGATCGCCTCCGCGTGGGGCAGCAGGCACGACAGCGGCGGCCACCGGGTGTGGTTCACGCTGCGGGCCACCACCCCGCCACCCGCCCCGCCCGCCCCCGCCGCGCCGACGACCTCGGCGTGGCCCGACGCGGAAACCACGCGCTGGCTGCTCCACCTGCCGTCGCCGCCATCGTCGCTGCCGGTGGTGGTGACCGAGCTGCTTCGCCGCCTGTGCGATGTGCTCGGCGCGTCCGGCGGCATGGTCGTGCTGTCCGACGACACCGGCGATGAGCTGCTCGCCACGTACGGCGAGAGGGCGGGCGACGAGGTCGTGACCGTGCCGCTGCCGCTCGAACCGCCGAGGACCGGCCGGCTGTCCGTGCACACCGGCGCGGGGACCGCCGCCGAGCTGGCCGCCCTGACCGCGCAGCGCGTCACGCTCGCGGTAGAGGCGGACAAACAGCACAGCGCGGACCGCGAGCAGTGGCTGTGGATGTCGTACCTGGCCGAGGCGACCGAGATGTTCGGCAACTCACTCGACGTGCGGCTGACCGCGGCGATCGTGCCGCAGGTGCTGGTGCCGAGGCTGGGCCGGTGGTGTGCGCTGCACCTGCTGGACGACCGGGGCAGGCTGCGGCTCGAGGCGCTCACCCACGTCCGCGAGGACCGGATGGGTGAGCTGCGTGCCGGGCTCGGACCGCTCACCGAGCGAGGCGGCGCGCTGACCGTCCTGCTCGCCGACCACACCCAGGCCGCCGGGCTCGGCTCGCCGCTCGACGGGGTCGCGGTGCCACTGCGGGTCGGCGGCCGCACGCTGGGCACGGTCAGCGTTGGCAGGCCCGTCGACCGCGTGCACCGGCCAGAGGAGCTGCTGATCCTCACCGAGCTGGCCCGCCGCGCCGCGCAGTCGCTGGACAACGCGCAGCGCGACAGTGCGCACGCCGCGACGTCCCAGGCGTTGCAGCAGGCGCTGCTCCCCCGCGCGCTGCCCGTCGCCGACGGGGTGCGGTTCGCGGCCGCGTACCTGCCGGTGAGCGCGGGCGCGGACGTCGGCGGCGACTTCTACGACGTGCTGGCGCTCGGCCCCGGCCGCTGGCTCGCGGTCGTGGGCGACGTGTGCGGCAAGGGCCCGCGCGCGGCGGCCCGCACCGGGCTCGTGCGGGACGTGCTGCGTGTCCTGCTGCGGGACGGCCAGCCGCTCGACCGGACGTTCGAGCTGCTCAACGAGATGATGCTGGAGGCGGGCGACCCGTCCCAGTTCGCGACGGTCGCGCTCGCGCTGATCAGCCGCCAGGACACCACGCCAACCTCGCTCGCGGTGGAGCTGGTGCTCGCCGGGCACGAACAGCCCGCACTGGTGCACGAGGACGGGACCGTTGCCTACCTCGGCACGCACGGCAGCGCGGTCGGGCTGGTGCGCAGCTTCGGGGTGCACCCGACCAGGCACGTGCTGCTGGCGGGCGACACGCTCGTGTTCTACACCGACGGCGTGACCGAGCACCGCCGCGGCGTGGAGCTGTTCGGCCAGGAACGGCTCGCCGACACACTGCGCCGCGCGACACCACGTACCGCGGACGGCGTCATCTCGGCGGTGCGGCAGGCCGTCGACGACTACTCCCCCGAGCCGCACCGCGACGACATCGCGATCGTGGCCGTGCAGGTGCCGCCCGCGCACGCCGTGCCGGGTTCCCAGCCGTAGAAAGGAACGCCACCAGTGTCAGAGCACGTGCGGTTACGTGTCGCGAGACCGGCGCCGGACTGTGTGGTCCTGACCGTGCTCGGCGAGATCGACCTGGTCAGCGCACCAGAGCTCGCCGCGGCGATCGAGGACTACCTGGACGGCACCCCGTGCGTCGTTGTCGACCTGACCGACGTGACGTTCTTCGGGTCGCTCGGGCTCGCGACGCTGGTCCGCCTGACCGCGCTCGCCGAGTCCACCGGCGTTCGCCTCGCGCTCGTTCCTGGACCGCTCGTGATGAGGACGATGGAGCTGACGAGGACCGCGCACATGTTCACCGTGTACGAATCGGTGGCGGACGCGCGCAGGCTCACCTGATCGAGGTTTGAACCGCCGGGAACGGGTAACCCTGGCGAGCACAAGTCAGAGGGGCGGGGCGGGGCCCGGCCACCAAGCGTGGGAGTCGCCATGCTCAGCCACGATGAAGACCGTCATCTCCAGCAGATCGAGCGCTGGTTCGAAGAGTCCGATCCGGCGTTCACGAGGATGCTGCGGGACCACGAACCGCCGGAGCGCAGGCGGCTGCGCTCCATGACCAGGATCGGCGTCGACGTGACCGGCGTGCTGCTGTTCCTCACCGGGGCGGCCGCCGCGAGCGTCATCCTCATGGTGTTCGGCATCCTGACGATCGGCGTCGGCGCGTGCCTGCACCTGGCGACCAACACCTACACCTGAGCGCCCGGGGGCGGAGAATAGCCTTCATGGATCTTCGCATCATGACCGAGCCCCAGCAGGGGGCCACCTACGACACGCAGCTCACGATGGCCAAGGTGGCGGAGGAGCTTGGTTTCTCGGCCTGGTTCCGCTCCGACCACTACCTGACCATGTCCGGCGACGGCATGCCCGGCCCCACCGACGCGTGGGTGACGCTGGCCGGCCTCGCTCGTGAGACGTCGACCATCCGGCTGGGCACCATGGTCACCGCGGGGACCTTCCGCCTGCCCGGCGTGCTCGCGATCCAGGTGGCGCAGGTGGACCAGATGTCCGGCGGCCGCGTCGAGCTCGGTCTCGGCGCGGGCTGGTTCGAGGCGGAGCACCGGGCGTACGGCATCCCGTTCCCGTCGGCGAGGCACGCCCGGCTGTCCGAGCAGCTCGAGATCGTGACCGGCCTGTGGTCCACCCCGGTCGGCGAGACCTACGGCTTCGACGGGACGTACTACCAGCTCAAGGATTCCCCGGCCCTGCCGAAGCCGGCGCAGTCACCGGTGCCGGTGATCATCGGCGGGCTGGGCCCCGTCCGCACCCCCGCCCTGGCCGCGAAGTACGCGCACGAGTTCAACGTGCCGTTCGCCTCGGCCGAGGACACGGCGGCGCAGTTCGGCCGCGTCCGCGACGCCGCCGCCGGTCGTGAGCTGGTGTACTCGGCGGCGGTCGCCACGTGCGTCGGCAAGAACGACGCCGAGGTCGCCCGCCGGGCCGCCGCCATCGGCCGCGAGGTCGACGAGCTGAAGGCCAACGGCGCGGCGGGCACCCCGGAGGAGGCGGCTGCGAAGCTGCGCCAGTACGCGGAAGCGGGCGCGACCCGCGTGTACCTGCAGATCCTCGACATGACCGACCTGGAGCACCTGAACCTGATCGCGTCCGAGGTCCGCCCGCTGCTGGGATGAGGGCTGGTCAGGACAACGCGACGGTCAGCACGGCGCGGATCTGGTCGACGATGTCGCGCTGGTTCTGCTCGAACACCGGGTCGGTCAGCTCGGTCGTGTTGCCCTGGCCGAACTCCAGCACCGGTGTGTGCAGGTGGCCGCCGGGGATGGTCAGGCCAAGCGCGTCGCGCAGCAGCGTCGCCCGGTATGCGATCTCGTTCGACAGGTAGTTGCCGCCGCCACCGGCGCGGGCCACCGAACCCGGCGTCGGCCCGGTCGGCGATACCACCGGCGCCGTCTGACCGGCCGGGATCTCCGTGACGGACGTGTTGTCGTACACCGGGAAACGGCCGGTCGGGGCGGCGACGATCTTCGCGTACGGCAGGGTCGTCGGCACGAACTCCGGCGCGGGGGTCACCGTCGGCACCCCGGCCGGGATCGGGATCACCTCGGTGCGGGACAGGTTGTCGTTGTCCGGGAAGCCGCCGCGCCAGCGGCCGTTGTACCGCTCAACGTCGAACCGGCCGACGCGGCCCTGGCTGATCGTGGTGAACATGTCGACCTTGCCCAGCCACGGCAGGATCGCGCGCTCCACCATCCCCTCGGCGAACGGGTCCCACAGCACCGGGAACATCGCGGTCTCGACCCGTGCCGGGCCCGCCGCCGTCTGGATCACCGTGCCGTCGAGCGCGAGCGCGTTCACGCCGGACGGGTTGCTGCGCCGGATGTCCTGGTCCAGCTGGAACGGGTCGAAGCCGGTCACCAGGATCTTCAGCGCGTTCCGCGAGTACGCGATCGAGTCCTGGCCGCGGGAGGTCCTCTCCAGCACGTCGATCAGCGCGGCCCGGTCCCCTGGCGACAGCGCGAACGACGGTGTCCACTGCCGCAACGCCTTCGTCAGCTGAAGCCGCGCCCAGTACAGCGGCCGGTCGTCGGTCACCGGCAGCGTGCCCGGCGGCAGCTTGCCCTGTGCCCGCGCGACCGCGGCCGCCCACAGTGCGCGGCCCTGTACCCCGATGGCCACCTTGGCGGCGCGGTTGTCCGGCAGCAGGCACAACGACGGCGTGAACACGCGCTCGAAGCGGTCGAAACCGCTGCGCCGCAGGATCTCCCCGGTCGCGGGCAGTGCGAGGCGCTGCTCCTCGACGGTGAGCGGTGCGGCCGGATCCGCGCAGGCCGGCGCGGCGGACGCGGTGACGGTCGGGACGAGTGTTCCGGCCAGCCCGAGGAAGGCGGCCGCAAGCAGGGTGCGAACTCTCATGCACACCATCCTCGCGCACACTCCGGCGTGCCGAGAAGGTTCGCAATCGAACACACGGCATAATTGATCATCGACGACGATTGAGGGGGCGCCGCCGATGATGGGCCGAACGCACGCACTGACCGGTTGGTGCGCGGGGCTTGGCGTCGCACAGTTCGTCGGTGCGACCTCGATCGAGCAGGCGGTGTTGTTCGCGGTCACCACGTCCGGTTTCGCACTGCTGCCGGATCTCGACCACCCGCACGCCCGTGCGTCGAAGCTGCTCGGCCCGATCTCCCGGATACTGTCATGGCTGCTGCGGCACGCCTCCGCCGCGATCTACCAGGTCACGAAGGGCCCACGCGACGAACGCAAGCGCGGCACGCACCGGCATCTGTCCCATACCGTGCTGTTCGCGGCGGGCCTCGGCATGGCCGCGAGTGCCGGCACGGAGGCGGGTGGCCCGTACGCGGTCGCCGGGGTCGCGGTCCTCGGGCTGTTGCTGGCACAGGACGCCCTCGGCGACTGGATGATCATCGTGTCCGCGGCGGCGGTGGTGTGGTGGCTCAACAAGGCGGGCCCCGACCCGCTCGCCGACCTGGGCGAACTGTCCGGCCTGATGGGCTTCGCGGTCGCGGTCGGCTGTTTCACCCACTGCCTCGGCGACGCGATCACCGAGTCCGGCTGCCCGTTCCTGTTCCCGGTCCCGATCGCGGGCGAGACGTGGTATGAACTGCGCCCGCCCAAGGTGTTGCGGCTGCGCACCGGCAAGCGGGTGGAGCGCCTGGTGGTGTTCCCGCTGTTCGTCGTCGTCGGGGTGCTGCTGATCCCTGGCGCGTGGCAGTTCGGCGCCGACTTCGTCGAGCGGATGTTCGTGCCGCCCGCGGAAGCCGTGACCCCGTAGCGTCTCCCGGATACTGTGGTGGAGCGGGCCACTCCAACACAGTCGGCGGTGACGATGACGAAGCGAGCGCTCGTGGTGCGTGGCGGCTGGGCGGGCCACGACCCGGTCGCGACGACCGACCGGTACGCGAAGTTCCTGTCGGAGAAGGACTTCGCGGTGACCACGTCGTCCACTCTGGATGCCTACCTCGATGACCTGACCGGGATCGACCTGATCGTGCAGTGCTGGACGATGGGCACGATCACGTCTCCGCAGCTGGACGGTCTGCTCGCCGCGGTGCGGGCAGGCACCGGGTTCGCGGGGTGGCATGGCGGGATCGTGGACGCGTTCCGCGACCAGCCCGGCTACCACCTGCTGACCGGTGGCCAGTTCATCCACCACCACAAGGACTTCGTGTCGTACGTGGTGCACCCGGTCGGCGGGCACGAGGTCGTCGCGGACATCGAGGCGTTCGAGGTGCACAGCGAGCAGTACTACCTGCACGCCGACCCTGGCAACGAGGTGCTGGCGGCCACGGAGTACCAGCCGGACCCGGACCGGCGCGAGATCGGCACGCCGGAGATGCCGGTGACGTGGGTGCGGCGGCACGGCCTTGGTCGCGTCTTCGTCACGACGATCGGGCACCGGATGGCCGATTTGGAGCTGCCGCCCGTGCACGAGATGATCACGAGGGGCCTGCTGTGGGCGACGCGCTGAGGATCGGGCTCGTCGGCATCGGCAACATCAGCCGCCAGTACCTCGACACGCTCCCCCGGCTGCCCGGGGTCGCGCTGGTGGCGGCCGCGGACCTGGACCCGGCGCGGACGGTGCCGGACGTGCGGATGCTGCGGCCAGCGGAGTTGTACGCGGCCGACGACGTGGACCTGGTGCTGAACCTGACGATCCCGCAGGCGCACGCGGAGGTCGCGCTGTCGGCGATCGCCGCGGGCAAGCACGTGTACAGCGAGAAGCCACTCGCACTGTCCACTGTAGAGGGTCGCGCGGTGCTGACGGCGGCCGCCGAGGCCGGGGTCCTGGTGGGTTGCGCGCCGGACACCGTGCTGGGCACGGGCACGCAGACCGCGCGGCACTGGCTTGACGACGGTGCGATCGGCACGCCGGTGGCGGCGACGGCGTTCATGGTGACACCGGGGCACGAGCGCTGGCACCCGGACCCGGAGTTCTACTACCGGCCGGGCGGCGGGCCGCTGTTCGACATGGGCCCGTACTACCTGTCGTCGCTGGTCACGCTGCTGGGACCGGTGCGGCGGGTCGCTGGCCTGGCGTCGACACCGAGGGCGGCGCGGGTGATCGAGAGCGGTCCGCGCGCGGGCACGGAGTTCCCGGTGGACGTGCGCACGCACGTGGCAGGCGTGCTGGCACACGAGAACGGCGCGGTGACCACGTTGATGATGAGCTTCGACGTGTGGGCGGCGGACCTGCCGCGCATCGAGGTCTACGGCACGGCGGGCTCGCTGTCGGTCCCGGACCCGAACGACTTCGACGGCGAGGTACGCGTGTACCGGCCCGAGGACGGCTGGACCGGGGTCCCCCCGACCGCGGGCCACCGGAACGCGGGCCGGGGCACGGGAGTGGCCGACCTGGCAGCGGCCCTGACCACGAACACGGAACACCGCGCGAACGGCACCCTGGCCTACCACGTACTGGACATCATGGAGTCCCTGCTGCGAGCAGCGGAAACCGGCCAAACCCAGGACATCGAAAGCACCACCCCACGCCCACCCCCGGTCCCCAACCCGCATGACCGCTGAGCCTGGATCCACCGGTTGGCGTTGCCTCCGGCGGCTCCTCGCCGGAGGGGCAGGTCTCCAGGATGGCCTGGGGTTTGCTGTTTTGGTTGCGTTGGGTTCGGGTCTGCCTGCCATCCCGTCGACCTCCCAGGGGCTATCACGCCGCGTCAAGGGGGCCAGGCTCTTGCATCCTGTGTTTCTTGCATTTTGGCCCCCTTGACACGGCGTGATCGGGCTTCGCCAGGTCGACGGGATGGCAGGGAGCCCCTTGGTGGCGGGCTTGCGCCTTCGGGGACGCGATGCCCGAAAGACGCTTTCGGGACGTTG
>NZ_JBARWZ010000005.1:0-6837 GCF_049647105.1 Actinophytocola sp. | reverse complement strand
CACGAAGAGCCGACAGATCTTTCACAAGACAACCCACCACCAACATCAGCAACAGGCGTCAGCATCTTTCCGAGTCAGACCCTCCACGGGTCTCCATCCACACACATCATCATCACTGCGTCTTTCGGGACATCGCGCCAGTCCGCCACCTCTGACAGAACGCCGCTGGGGGCGGCGTCCGTTGTGCGACCGGACAAACTGAGACGAATGTCGGTGGATTCAGGTTGAGCGTCCCGAAAGCGCCATTCCAGCCATGTCCCCGCGTCTTTCACGGCATCGAATTGCCTCCCACTGACCAGCGGAAAGGACTTTGCCGACCCCTTTCGGGAAGCTGACTTTGGTGCCCGGGGGGACGCCTTCGCCGCCGTGGGGGGACTACGGCGAAGGCATCCCTTTCATGTCCCCCGGCTCCGGTCAGCCGCGGGACAGGACCCGGTAAGTGGCCGCTGACCAGGCGGGCCCGCCATCGGCGGGCTGGATGGTCACGGTCACCGAACTCTTCCCCTCGGTCGCGGACGCGGGCAGCTCGAAGCTGTCCTCCAGCCACCGCGAGTGCGCGTTGCCGAGTGGCTGCAGCCACTCGCCGACCCGCTTGCCGTTCACCAGCACGGTCGCGCGCTGGTACGCCGCGTTCTGGTCCCCCAGTCGCAGCAACCGGACGCCCTTGTTGTCCTGTGCCACCTCGACCGTGAACGACACTTCTCCCGTCGCTGCGGTGACACCTCGCGTTACCGGGGTGGTGTCGCCGCGGCCCTCTACCGTCGACGTGAGCGAGCCCCGGGTCTCCCCATCGGCCGTGTACCCGTGCTCGGTCCGGCTCGCGTCGTCGGCGGCGTCGACGGTGTCCGTCTCGGTCAGCGACTTCCCGGCCGTGCCGTACCAGTACGCGGTCGAGCTGTAGTCCGCGGGCTCGTTGTCCGCCGGGCCGTGCTCGATGTCGAACCTCAGCGAGCTGCCGAAGGACACCGCGTCGCCGACCATGAGCCGGTACGCGCCGGTGCAGTCGTACCGGCAGCCGTCGCCGTCGAGTTCGTACGCCGGGTTGCCCGCCTCCGGCATGACGTAGGTGGTGCCGTCCCGGAAGTACCAGCCGGACTCGTAGAAGTCCTCGCTGCCGGTGCCGTACAGCGCCGGGCTCGCCGCACCGTCCACGTACACGGTCTCGTCGCCCTCGAGATAGTTGCGGCGGTTGCCGGACGGGATGTTGCCGCGCATCGACTGCGTCACCCCGTAGAACACCCCGGTGCCCTCGGCCTCCAGGAAGTTCCACGACTGGTCCGGCACGGCGTCGCCGCGGCGGTGGGTGGCGTTGAAGTGCCCCAGCTCGCCGGCCGACAGGCCGCCCGCCACCGCACGGTCCTGCGCCGAGGTCACCTCGACGACCGCGCCCGTGATCGGCACGCCGCTGCCGTTGACCAGCTCGACGGTCGCCGACGTCCCGTACGGCATCGGCCACCACGCGGTGTACCAGCCGTCAGCGGTGGCGTCGATCGACGAGAACAGCGTGCGGGTGTCGTACTCGCCCAGCCCGGAGCCGAAGAACTCGCCGACGGGGGCGTCCACGGTGGTCTTGCCGTCGAACGTGGCCCGCAGGCGCGCGCCCGCCAGCACCGCGTCGGACGCCGTCACCTCCGCCGGGTCGGCCGGGTAGCGGAACACCCGCGACCCTTCCCAGCTCTGGTTGCGGATCGTGTACCCGTGGGCGGTCTCCTCGCCGTCGTGGGCGGGGCCGAGGTCGAGCACGTCGGTGCGGGTCCACGAGCCGCCGAGCTTCGAGTGCACGTCGTACCGGAACTCGTTGACGTCCAACGCGGACGACACGTACTCGACGCCGACCTTGAGCGAGGACTTGCCCTTCGTCACCGAGGCCGGGACCTCGACGACCTGGTCGAGCCACTGACCGTTGCGCACCGGCCCGCTCTCGACCCGGCCGACCTCCTTGCCGTTCACCGTGATCCGCGCGACCTGGTCGGCGATCGTCGGGTCCACGCGCCTGGTGAGCCGCACACCGTCGTTGTTCTTGTCCACGGCCACGGTGAAGGCGCTGCTGCCACCCGCACCGAACGCACGGCCGTCGCTGCCGACCCGGGGGCTTGCCACCACCTGCGGCAGCCGCACCCGGACCTGCGACACCCAGCCGGAGCCGGACAGTGACGCCACCGGCGCGGCCGCACCTGACGCGACGTCACCGGCGAACCGCTGCGCCGACGCGCCGGGCAACGCGGGCTTGGGGTCGCGGATCCCGAAGCCCCGCAACCGGTTCACCACGTCCTGCGCCGCGTCGCGCGGGTTGAAGGTGGTCACCCCGCGCGCGTCGGTGAACTCGCGGTAGGTGACGTGGTAGAAGAACGGGTCCTTCTGCACGGTCACCCGCATCGACTCCCGGTACGGCATCGGCACCTTGACCACCGAGCCGCCCGCGGTGTCGTCGCCGTTGCCGACCAGCGGCCACACGAACGGCGCACCCGCCTTGCCGTCGACCAGTTCAGCCAGCAGCTCGTCGACCACCACGCGACCGTCCAGCTCGACCTTGATCCGTCCGTTGTGGACCATCGAGCCGTAGTCGCGGGTGAACCACATCGAGTCGATCTCGCCCGCGCCCCGGCGTTCGGCGATCACGCAGCCGTCGCCGGAGTGACGCAGGCACGAGTAGGTGTTGTTGAAGCCGTCGTTGTTGCCGCCGGTCCGGTCGAAGCTCGAGAACTGCCGCACCTGGCTGTCCGGCCGCAGCTGGGCGGCCGCCGTGAGGTCGCGGTAGGTCTGCCAGCCGACCGGACCCTTGCCGGTCAGTGAGTCCTGAGTGGATGGTTCGGCCGGCGCGGCCGGCGCCGCCACGAAGGCGGCGGCGCCGAGCATGGCCGCGAGCACGACTCTGCCGCGCATCAGCTGTTGGCCTCGTTGTAGACGGTGGCCGCGTTGTCGATCGTGATCAGCTCCGTCTCGAGGGTCTGCTCCTTCGGCGCGTCCTGGCAGTCGATCAGCAGCTTCTTGGCCGTGTCGACGGCTTCCTGGCCACCGGTCGGGTAGATCAGCGTGGCCGAAAGGCGACCCTGCTCGACCGCCTTCAGGCCACCGGACGGGATCGGCAGACCGTCGATGCCGATGAACTTCATGTTCTTCTCGATGCCCGCGGCCTTCGCCGCGAGGTACGCGCCCTCGGCCATCGGGTCGTTGTGCGCGTACAGCACCTGGATGTCCGGGTGTGCCTTGAACAACGCGTCCGCCTGCGCCTGGCCCTTCTCCCGCAGCCAGTCACCGTCGACGCTCTGGACGATCTCGATGTTCTTGCCCTCGATGCCCTCGCGGAACCCGTCGCCACGTTCCTTGGCGGGGGTCGCGCCGGCGAGACCGCGGATCTCACCGATCTTGCCGCCGTTCGGCAGCAGCGTCGACGCGACGTACTCGCCCGCGGTGCGGCCGATCTCCACGTTGTCCGCGCCGATCCACGTCGTGTAGGCGTCACCGTCGACCTTGCGGTCCAGCACGATCACCGGGATGCCCTTGTTGTAGGCCTTGGCCACCACCGACGTCAGCGGCGTCGCCTCGTTCGGGCTGATGATCAGCAGGTCGATCTGCTTGGTGAGGAAGTTCTCCACATCGGACACCTGCTTGGCGTTGTCCTGCTGCGCGTCGGCGAACTCCACGCTGAACTGCGGCACCTTCTCCGCCGCGGCCCTGATGTCGTCGTCCATCCGCTCGCGGTACGGCTCGGCCACGTTCGCCTGGCTCATACCGATCGTGTACTTGCCGTCGGGGCCACCGCACTCACTCTCCTGCGCACCCCCGCCACCCTGGCCACTGTTCTCGCTGGTGGTTCCACATGCGGCGGACAGACTGAGCGCGGTTGCCGCGGTGAGCACGGCGGCCACGGCACGACGACGGGCCATGTCGGATCCTCTTTCCTGGTTTGACAGACGGTGTGGCAGAGATGTGTGAGAGGTCAGGCGGTCGGCCGCAGGCGTTGCAGCCCGGCGGCGACGACGATGACGAGCCCCTTGACGAGCAGCTGGACGTTCGGGTCCACGCCGTGGAGGCCGAGGAAGTTGTTGAGCACGCCGAGGAGCAGCGCGCCGGCGACCGTGCCGACGACCGAACCGCGACCACCCATCAGGCTGGTGCCGCCGATGACGACGGCCGCGATCGCGTCCAGCTCGTAGCCGAACCCGTCGTTGGGGCTGCCCTGGTTGAGCTGACCGGCGTGCACGATGCCGGCCAGTGCCGCCAGGAACCCGCAGATGCAGAACACGATGACCTTCACGCGGGTCACCGGTACCCCGGAGAGCCGCGCGGCCTTCTCGTTGCCGCCGATCGCGTACACGTGGCGGGCGAACGCGCTGGTGCGCAGGAAGACGATCGCGACGACCGCGACCACCGCGAAGATCAGCGCGGGGATCGGCACGATCCCGTTGAACGTGCGCTCCCCCAGCAGGGAGAACGCGACCGGCGCCTCGCCATCTCCGTCGCCGTACGCGATGGCGACGCCCTGACCACCCGACCAGATGCGTGCGAGACCGCGGGCGATCTGCATGCCTGCCAGCGTGACGATGAACGCCTGTATGCCGAACAGTGCGGACGCCATCCCTTGCAGGAAGCCGAAGAACAGGCCGATCGCCAACACGATCACGACGGTGGCGAAGACCCCGAAGTCGTCGTTCACCATCAGCACGGCCGATCCGACCGCGGCGAGCCCGAGCACCGCGCCGACGGACAGGTCGATGCCGCCGACGAGGATCACGAACGTCATGCCGACGGCCATGATCCCGATCTCGGACATCGCACGGACCACGTTGGCGAGGTTGTCTGCGTCGAGGAACAGCAGTTCGCCGTTGTGCCGTGGCGAGAACACCACGGCCACGACGAACACCGCGACCAGCCCGAACAGGCTCTGGAAGCGGAACAGCGCGGACACGATGTCCGTGCGCGACTTCCGTTGCCGCGTCGGCGGTTCCGGCTCGGCACCGGTCTGCTGAGTGGTCACCTCGCTGGTCACGCCTCTCCTCCCGAAACATCCACCGCAAGCGCCGCGCTGCCCTCACCCATCGACGCGGCCAGCAGGTCGGCCTCGCCTGCCTGCCTCGTGTCCAGCTCCCGCACGCTGCGCCCGCCCGACAGCACCACCACCCGGTCGCACACCCCGACCAGCTCGGCCAGCTCCGACGACGCGAGCAGCACCCCGATCCCCTGCTGCGCCGCCTCGCCGAGCAGCTGGTAGATCTCCGCTTTCGCGCCGACGTCCACGCCGCGCGTCGGCTCGTCGAGCAGCAGCAGCACCGGTTCGGTCAGCAGCATCCGGCCGAACACCACCTTCTGCTGGTTGCCGCCGGACAACGTGCCGACCGCGTCGCCGATGGACCCGAGCTTCACCTTCAGCTCACCGGTGATCCGCCGCACCGCACCGGTCTCTCGTGCCCTCGGCACGAACCCGGCGCCGCTGATCCGGTCCACAATGGACAAGATGGTGTTCGCGGTGACCGAGTGATCGAGCGAGAGGCCCGCGATCCGCCGGTCCTCCGGCACGAGCGCCATGCCCGCGCGCAACGACCTGCGTGCGCCACGTGGGCGGAAAGCCTTGCCACGGAACAGGATCTCGCCACGTAGCGTTCCGGGAGAGCCCGCGCCGTACAGCGTCTCGAGCAGCTCCGTGCGCCCCGAGCCGAGCAGTCCGCCGACGCCGACGATCTCGCCGCGCCGGACGGTCAGGCTGATGCCGTCGGGTTCCCGCCGCCCGGACCGCTCGCGGCGCGGGGTGAGCACGAGGTCGGTGACCCGCAGGATCTCCTCCCCCGGGTCGACGTCCCGCGTGCGGAACATGGCCTGCACCGGCCTGCCGACCATGGCCTCCGCCGCGGCCTCCGCCGTCAGCTCACGCGCGTCGAACCCGGCGACCACCGCGCCGTTGCGCAGCACGGTCGCCCGGTCGGCGATGCGGCCGATCTCGTCCATGCGGTGGGAGATGTAGACGATCCCGACCCCCGCCCTGCGCAGCTCGGAGATCACCGTGAACATCTGCTCGACCTCGACGGGCGAGAGCGCGGACGTCGGCTCGTCCATGATCAGGATCTTGGCGTCCAGCGACAGAGCCTTGGCGATCGTCACCAGCTGTTGCTCGCCGGTGCGCAGCTCGCCGACCGGTCTGCGCGGGTCGAGCGTGACACCGCATCGCTCCAGAAGCCCCCTGGTCACCTGGTTCATGCGGCGCCGGTCGACCGTGCGCAGCCGGGTCCTCAGCTCGCGGCCGAGGAAGATGTTCTCCGCCACCGTGAGGCCGGGCACGAGGTCGAGCTCCTGGTGGATCATCGCGACGCCCGCGCGCTGCGCGTCGGCGGGCGCGGCGAACCGCACCGGCTCGCCGTCGATGGAGACCGTGCCCTCGTAGTCGGTGACATCGCCGGAGAGGATCTTCATGAGCGTCGACTTGCCCGCGCCGTTCTCACCGAGCAGCGCGTGCACCTCTCCGGCCCGCACGGTGAGGTCGATGTCGCGGCAGGCGCGCACACCACCGTACGACTTGCTGATGCCGATCATCTCGACCAGCGGGTTGACAGCGTTGTCCATGCTCCCTCGTCGCCAGTTCAGCGTCTGGGAAATCGATTACCCGAGACGCTAGGGGCGAGGCTGGACGGTGTCAAGAGGCACAACGAAGGGTCCCGCCCGCCCCCAAACCCGCGTGTCCAACACCCACGACCCGCGAGTCCAACCGGCATGACCCGCGAGTCCACGGTTCAGGACCCGCGAGTCCACGGTTCAGGACCCGCGAGTCTTCGGTTCGGGACCGATGAGTGGGCGATTCGCGTTGCGGCCCCGCGGTTCCGAACCGTGGACTCGCGAGTTCCGAAC
>NZ_JBARWZ010000004.1:0-27425 GCF_049647105.1 Actinophytocola sp. | reverse complement strand
CCGGCTCGTCGACCCGGTCGGGGCCGAGCGCGCCGCGCGCGAACCGCGCGGCGAGCCACGCAGCCAGTACCGACCCGATGGCCGCGATGGCCGTGGTCAGCCCGGAGCCGAGGTTGTCCTCACCGAGTAACGCCCGCAGCCCGACCGCGCAGCCCGCGCCGAGCACCGAGATCACCGCGCCGAGCGTGACCGACAACGCGTTGGCCTCGACGAGGTTGGGCACCGGCACCACGTGTGGCAGCGAAGCGGACAGGCCCGCGCCGACGAACCGGCTGATGCCGATGACGATGAGCGCCAGCAACAGGATCGGGAACCCGCCGACGCCCGTCGCCACACAGATGGCGGAGACGAGGATCAGCACGCCGCGCAGGAAGTTCGCCACCACCAGCACGCGGCGGCGGTCCCACCGGTCGAGCAGCGCGCCCGCGAACGGCCCGATGATCGAGTACGGCAGCAGCAGCACGACGAACCCGGCCGCGATCTCCGGCGGCGACACGGCCCGCTCCGGGTTGAACACGACCGCGCCCGCGAGGCCGGTCTGGAACAGACCGTCGCCCCACTGTGACGAGAACCGGCTGAACAGGAGCCTGCGGAACTCGCCCATGGCAAGCAGCCGACGAGCGCCGATCCGGATGTGATGTGGATCGGACACGTCGGGAGAGGTCGTCACGATGGTGGAGCCTATGGGAGAACCTCGAACGGCGGGTGTGCCACTCTCGTGACCGCACCCGCCGTTCGAGCGGCTGGGCACCCGGTCGCCTCACGGCGAGTGGCGCGACATGGCTCCGGCCTGACCGGTATTCCATGAAGGCTGTTCTAGTTGAGCCCGGGGGACACTGTGGTGTCCAGCCACCTGCTCCAACGGGCAGGTACCTTCTATTGTTCCCCAGGTACCGTAGGCCCGCTGGATTCCGGCTGAATGAATGGGATCATGTCCTGGTGCGATCCGACGCTCCCGACGCGGCCGTTGAGCCGGGCACGCTGCTTGTCGCGGCGCCAAGTCTGACCGACTCGAACTTCCGCCGGACCGTCGTGTTCGTCATCGACCACCGAGGGGAAGGCACGCTCGGTGTGGTGCTGAACCGGCCGAGCGAGGTGCCGGTCGACGACGTGCTGCCCAACTGGGGCCCACATGTGACGAACCCGGCCTCGGTGTTCGTCGGCGGCCCTGTCGAGCAGAAGACGGCGCTGTGCCTGGCATCCCTGCGCACGGGCGAGGAGGCCTCGGGCGTGAAGGGCCTGATCGGGGTGCGTGGCCCGGTCGCGCTCGTCGACCTCGACGCGGACCCCGACGTGCTGGTGCCCAAGTTCAAGGGCCTGCGGGTGTTCGCGGGTTACGCGGGCTGGGACGTCGGCCAGGTCGCCGGTGAGATCGAGCGCGGCGACTGGATCGTGGTGCCCGCGCTGCCGAGCGACGTGCTGGCGCCGACGGACCAGGACCTGTGGGGCCGGGTGCTGCGGCGGCAGGGCATGCCGCTGGCGTTACTCGCCACCCACCCCGGCGACGTGCGCACCAACTGAGCCCTTCCTGAGCCCGGCGATCTCGCAGCCGCCGCACTGACATCCCTTGCAGCCCTCTGGCAGTTCGGGCGCGGGCTCCGGCACTGCCTCAGCGGCGCGGTGGCCCATGACCCCGCCCGCACCGGCGATGACCAGCATGCCGAGCAGTGCGAGCACCGAGGTCACGATGACCGCCGCGGTGCCGGTCATGGCGAGGGCGAGGCCGCCGCCGAGGAGCCCGACCAGGCCACCTACGGCGATCGGCAGGCCAGCGACCTTGTTGCCGACGCGGAACGTCTCGTCGTCGCGGAGCGTCGCCGGCGTGCGTACGCCGCCGAACCGGTTGCGTGGCAACCGTTCGAGGAACCCGAGCGCACCGACCGACGCGACGACCAACCCGACCAGCAGCGGAACCAGCGCGACTACGAACACGTACCGATGGTAGGTCGGGGCACGATGCGGGACCGCACCCGGCCCACTTCTCCTCGTGGAACCTGGTTCGTCGCGAGCGGGTTTTGGGCGCGGGGTGTTGACCGCGCCACTGGCATCGATCGCTCGGGGGGCTACGCGACCGATGCCAGCGGCGCGAAGCCCGGCCGTGGCCGGGCCCCGACGCTCGGCTTTGCCGGCGTTGGGGCTCTGAACTCTCAGAGACGGGGAACATTGTGGCACCCCGTTCGCCGAGTGCTAACTAATCGTTAGCAGTTGCGCACGAATCACCGGATGGCGTACTCGACCGATTGCGAAGCGTGTTCACATTGCCGCCCTGGCGGCCACGAAGGCCTCTACCGCGCGCTCAACGTCCCCGGTCGAGTGGGCCGCCGACATCTGGGTGCGGATGCGGGCCTTGCCGTGTGGCACGACCGGGTATGAGAAGCCGACCACGTACACGCCGCGTTCGAGCAGCAGGTCCGCCATGCGACCCGCCTCGGCCGCGTCGCCGATCATCACCGGGATGATCGGGTGCTCGCCCGGCAGCAGGTCGAAGCCCGCTTCGGCCATCTTCGTGCGGAACAGCTCCGTGTTGGCGCGCAGGCGGGTCAGCAGCTCACCGGAGGACTCCAGCAGGTTCAGCGCCGCCAGTGTGGTCGCCGTGATCGCCGGTGCCAGGGAGTTGGAGAACAGGTACGGGCGCGACCGCTGCCGCAGCATCTTGACGATCTCCGCGCGACCGGACGTGTAGCCGCCGCTCGCGCCGCCGAGTGCCTTGCCGAGCGTTCCGGTGACCACATCCACCCGGTCGGTGACGCCGAACAGCTCCGGGGTGCCGCGGCCGGTCGGGCCGGTGAAGCCGACGGCGTGTGAGTCGTCGACCATCACCAGCGCGTCGTACTGGTCGGCCAGCGCGCAGATCTCGTCGAGTGGCGCGAGGTAGCCGTCCATGGAGAAGACGCCGTCGGTGGCGATCAGCCGGTACCGGGCCCCGGCCGCCTCCTTGAGCTGCCGTTCCAGGTCCGCCATGTCGCGGTTCTTGTAGCGCAGCCGCTGCGCCTTGCACAGCCGGATGCCGTCGATCACCGACGCGTGGTTCAGCTCGTCGGAGATCACCGCGTCGTCGGCGCCGAGGATCGTCTCGAACAGGCCGGCGTTGGCGTCGAAGCAGGAGCTGTACAGGATGGTGTCCTCGGTGCCGAGGAACTCGGACAGCTTGACTTCCAGCTCCTTGTGCGGCTCCTGCGTACCACATATGAACCGCACCGACGCCATGCCGAACCCCCAGCGGTCGAGCGCGTCCTTCGCGGCGGCCACGAGCACCGGGTGGTCGGCGAGACCCAAGTAGTTGTTGGCGCAGAGATTGAGGACGTCGGCGCCAGAACCGACCCGGACAGAAGAACCCTGCGGGGTCGAGATCACCCGCTCCGCCTTGTAGAGCCCTGCCGCGCGGATCTCGTCGAGCTCCGACCGCAGGTTCTCCCGCATCGCGCCGAACATCAGGCCTCCGTCCAGTCCATGATGACCTTGCCGCACCGGCCGTCGCGCGCGGTGGCGAACGCGGCCTCGTGCTCCGTGTAGTGGAACCGGTGGGTGATCACCGGTGAGATGTCCAGCCCCGCCTGTAGCAGGACCGACATCGCGTACCAGGTCTCGAACATCTCGCGGCCGTAGATGCCCTTGATGGTCAGCATCTTCAGCACGACGTTCGACCAGTCGATGGGGATCTCGGTGGCAGGCAGGCCGAGCATCGCGATCCGGCCGCCGTGCGTCATGTTCGCGATCATGTCGCGCAACGCGGACGGCTGACCGGACATCTCCATGCCGACGTCGAAGCCCTCGCTCATCCGCAGCTGCCCGTACACGTCCGCGATCTTCGTGGTGGCCACGTTCAGTGCCAGGTCGACGCCGATCTTGCGGGCCAGCTCCAGCCTCGGCTCCGACACGTCGGTGATCACCACGTGCCGGGCGCCCGCGTGTTTCGCGACCGCGGCGGCCATCAGCCCGATCGGGCCCGCGCCGGTGATCAGCACGTCCTCGCCCAGCACGGGGAACGACAGCGCGGTGTGCACCGCGTTGCCGAACGGATCGAAGATCGCCGCCACGTCCAGGTCGAGGTCGTGGGTGTGCACCCACGCGTTCTGCTCCGGCAGCACCGCGTACTCCGCGAACGCGCCCGCCGTGTGCACCCCGAGACCGACGGTGTTCGCGCACAGGTGCCGCCTGCCCGCCTTGCAGTTGCGGCAGGTGCCGCAGATCAGATGGCCCTCGCCGGAGACGAGGTCGCCCACCTTGACCTTCGTGACGGCCGCGCCGACCTCGACGACCTCGCCTGCGAACTCGTGGCCGAGCACGAGCGGCGGCTTGATCGTGTTCGCCGCCCACGCGTCCCAGGACTGGATGTGCAGGTCCGTGCCGCAGATACCGGTCCGCAGCACGCGGATCAGCACGTCTCCGGGACCGGCCACGGGCTCGGCCACGTCCGTCAACTCGAGCCCAGGACCCTGGGCAGCCTTGACCAGAGCCTTCATTGCCGCCTCCCCTAGTCCGCCGCGCGGGTGATCCGCAACGACGAGTGGAACAGCAGGTTGCCGATCCGTACGTAGCTTGCCCGGCGGATCACCAGCGAACCCGCGGTGACCGAACCGGACAGCACGAACCGTGGCCGTCCGCCACCACTGCCCACCTTGTCCTTGATGCTGCCCGCGGTCATCCGCACCTGGTCGGTGACGACCGACGCGCGGTCGGGCAGCACGAGCTTCACCGTCCCGCCGCCGCAGTTCAGCCTGATCAGTATCTCGCCGTGGTTGATCCGTGCCTCGGTGAAGTCCAGCTCCGTCGAGCCGAGCCGGTTGTAGATCACCAGCTCGCGCGGCACCGTCCAGTCGCCGTGGCGCTTGAGCGTGGCCATGCTGGCACGCAGCTCGACCGGCTTCTCCCGCACGGGCGCCTGCGGATCGGTGTGTGTCACGCCCGCCAGGTCGACGAGCACCGAGTTCAGCTCGCCCCGGGTCTTCGCCGCCAGCGCCCGGTCGGTCCGCTCGGTGAACTCGTCGAGCGACAGCATCCCGTGGCCGATGGCCTTCTGCAGCACGTTCACCACGTGCGTGCGCTCCGCGTCGGAGACCCGGAGCTCACGCGGGTCGACAGGGCCGACGGGGCTGTGCTCGACCATCACGTTCACTCTCCCACGGTGCCGTCCGGGTTGATCCGTTCGAAGCGGGTGTACGGGACCAGCGCGGGCGGGATCACGACCGACCCGTCCGCCTGCTGGTTCTGCTCGAGGATGGCGACCAGCGTGCGGCCGATCGGCAGCCCGGAACCGTTCAGGGTGTTGGCGAACCCGCGCTTGCCGTCCTTGGCCTTCGTGCGGATCCCGGCCCTGCGTGCCTGGAACGTGCCGAAGTCCGACACGCTCGAGATCTCCCGGTACTGCTGCTGTCCCGGAAGCCACACCTCGAGGTCGTAGGTCCGCTCCGCCGAGAAGCCGATGTCGCCCGCCGCCAGCTTCACCACGCGGTACGCGAGGCCCAGCTCCCGCAGGCACGTCTCGGCGTGCGACAGCAGCACGCCGAACTCCTCGGCCGCTCGCTCTGGCGTGCAGAACCGGACCAGCTCCACCTTCTGGAACTGGTGCAGGCGGATCAGGCCGCGGGTGTCCTTGCCGTACGAACCGGCCTCCGACCGGAAGCACGGCGTGTTCGACGTGTAGGCGATCGGCAGGTCCTCCGCCGCGAGCGTCTCGCCGGCGTGCAGGTTCGTCAGCGGCACCTCGGCCGTCGGGATCAGGAACAGCTCACGGTCGGTGACCGCGGTGCGGAACAGGTCCTGCTCGAACTTCGGCAGCTGACCGGTGCCGGTCATGGTCGGCCGGTTCACGATCACCGGCACGGAGAACTCCGTGTAGCCGTGCTGCTCGGTGTGCAGATCCAGCAGGAACGTGGCGATCGCCCGCTCCAGCCGGGCGCCTGCGCCCCGGGTCACGCTGAACCGGGGACCGGCCAGCTTGGTGGCCCTGGCGAAGTCGAGGATGCCGAGTCGTTCACCCAGCTCGACGTGGTCGCGCGGCTCGAAGTCGAACGACGGCGGCTCGCCCCACGTGCTGACGTGCTCGGCGTCGGCGTCGCTGTTGCCGTCCGGCAGGTCGTCGCTTGGCAGGTTCGGGATGCCGAGCAGGACCTCGTCCAGTTCGGCGGCCAGCTGCCGCTGCTGTTCCTCCAGGTCCTGGATGCGGGTCTTCAGCGCGCGGGCGTTCTCCTTCAGCGCGGTGACGTCCTCGCCGCGCCTGGCGGCCGCGCCGACCTCCTTCGCGACCCGGTTGGACTCCGCGCGGGACTCGTCCGTCTGCCCGATCACGGCCGTGCGCTGGGAGAACAGCTTGTCCAGTGCGGGCAGGTCGATGGCGAAGCCGCGGCGCGCGAGCTTGCGCACGGCGTCCGTTGCGGGGTCGAGCAGAAGGCGCGGGTCATGCATGCCGACCAGCCTACTGAGCGGAGCTCATTCCTCGTCGAGCCCGTGCTCGATGGCGTATCTGGCCAGTTCGACCCTGTTGTGCAGCTGGAGTTTGCGCAGCGTCGACTGCACGTGGTTCTCCACGGTCCGGTGCGACAGGACCAGCCTCGTCGCGATCTGCCGTGCGGTCAGGCCCTTCGCGACCAGCCGCAGCACGTCGGTCTCCCGGTCGGTCAGCCTCGGCTGGTCCCGTGGCTCCGGCTCGGCGGCCATCCGCCGGTACTCACCCAGCACGAGACCGGCGAGTCCGGGGGTGAACACGGCGTCACCCGCCGCGGTCCGCGTCACCGCGTCGACCAGGTCCTCGACCGACGCCGACTTCAGCAGGTAGCCGGACGCGCCCGCCTTCACCGCCTCGAGGACGTCCGCGTGCTCCCCGGACGCGGACAGCACCAGCACCCGGGTGCCGGTCAGCCCGGCGGTGATCTGCCCGGTCGCGGTCACGCCGGAGCCCTCGCCGAGGTTGAGGTCCATCAACACGACATCGGGCCGCACCGTCCGCGCGATCCGCACCGCGGCGGCCGCGTCGGCGGCGGTCGCCCGCACGTCGAACCCGCGCTCGGTCAGGTCCCGCGCCACCCCGTCCCGCCACATGGGGTGGTCGTCGACGACCATCACGGCGATCACCGGGGTACCCGGAGTTCCCACTCGACCCCCTCTCCTGGTGCGGTCTCGAGCGTCACGCTGCCCCCGAGCTCGGCGATCCGGCCCCGGAGGGACCGTGCGATGCCCATCCGCCCCTCCTGTTCCGCCTCGGCCATCCGGCCCGGCGGGATGCCGACCCCGTCGTCCCGGACGCTGACCACGATGTCCGACCCGAGGTCTTCGAGCAACACCCAGGCCCTCGCGGTCGCACCGGCGTGTTTGCCGACATTGACGAGCGCCTCCCGCACGGCCGACGTCAGCTCGTTCGCCGTCGTCGCGGGCAGCGGCACGGGGGTGGCGGGCACCGACACCGAGACTCGTTCGGTCTCCAGGAACTTCAACCGGGCGCCGAGGTCCGCCGCACCGCTCTCCGTCGACGCCGGCGCACTCGACACCAGCGCCCGCAACGCGATCTCCTGCTCACCGGCGAGCTTCGCCAGCTCCGCCGCGTCACCGCCCAGCTCGGTGCCGCGCCTGCGCACGTGCGCGAGCACCTGCAGCACGCTGTCGTGGATCGACCTCGCGAGCCGTTCCCGCTCGGCCGTGGCCGCCTCGGTGCGCAACGCGATCGCGAGCCGGGCCGCCGACCGCCGCGACGTCGACGCCGCCAGCCCCAGCACGAATCCCACCCCCACGAGGAGCATCAGGTCCCGGGTCAGGTCGGTGTCGACGTAGCCGCGCACGCCGAAGTTGCACGCCGCCACCGCGGCGCCGAACACCCCACCCGCGACCGGCCCGGCGGCCACCGCGCCCGCGGCGACCACGCCGGTCACCCACACCGTCGGGACCAGCGGGACCGGCTCACCCGCCAGCTGCTGGGGCGTGAGCACCAGCAGGGAGCTGGTCATCACCGCACAGCACACGACGAGGTCGACCACCGTGAACGCGAGCAACCGCTCGGCGGGTCTCAGGTACCGGACCGCGATGACGGCCGTCCACACGATCATCACGCCACCCATCACCAGCGCCAGCCACGGCAGCCGGTACTCCTCGAGGTGGTAGGCGATCACGCCGAGCGCGAACAGCAGGGTCAGGACCCGCAGCAGAACGGCGGCACGCCACAGGGGAAGCGTCGGGTCCCGGCCCTGCTCAGTGTTCATGGTGTGCGTCGTTCACGGCTGCCAGTTCGCCTGCGTGTCCTCGTGGTCCTCGCCCGGCGCCTTCTGGTCGTCCTGGTGCAGGACGTCGATCTCCTTCGGCTCGGTGTCGTTGTCGTGGACCAGCGACTTGATGCCCGCGTTCAGCACGGCCAGCAGCGGCACCGAGAGCAGCGCCCCCGCGATCCCCGCCGCGAGCAGGCCCGCGGTGATCGCCAGCACCACCGCGAGCGGGTGCAGCCGCACCGCGCGGCCGAGCAGCCAGGGCTGGAGGACGTGGCTCTCCAGCTGCATCACGCCGATCACGATCGCCAGCACCACCAGTGCCGCGATGAACCCGTTCGCCACCAGCGCGATCAACACCGCCACCGTGCCGGCCACGACCGCACCGATGATCGGCACGAACGCGGAAAGGAACACCAGTGCGGACAGCGGGATCACCAGCGGCACCTGCACGACCGCGAGCCCGACGCCGATGCCGACGGCGTCGACCAGCGCCACCGCGGCGGTCGCGCGCACGTAGCTGACGAGCGCGCCGAACCCGCGCCGCCCGGCCACGTCCACCCGGTCCCGCACCCGCACGGGCACGGCGCGGGTCAGGAACTTCCAGATGCCAGGGCCGTCGTACAGGAAGAAGATCAGCACGAACACGGTGAGCAGGAAGCCGGTGAGGATCTCGCCGATGGTCGCGGCCGTGGTGACCGCGCCCTCGGTGATCGCCGCCTGGTTGCTCTGGATCGTGTCGATCGTGTTGTCGATGAACGTCGTGATCTGCTCGTCCCGCAGGTGGAACGGGCCCTCCGTGAGCCAGACCCTGATCTGGTCGAGGCTGTCCGACACCTGGGACTGCAGCTGCGGCAGGCCGTTGGTGAACTGGATGACCACGAACGTCAGCAGGCCGCCGAGCACACCGATGCCCGCGACCATCACCAGCGCGGCGGACGCACCACGCGGCACGCCCCACTGCACGAGACGTTCGACGCCCGGCGCCATCAGCGCGGAAAGCAGTAAGGCGATCGCCACCGGCACCATCAGGTGCGAGAAGTAGCCCGCCAGCCAGATGATCACGTACAGCGCGGCGATGACCATGAGGAACCGCCATGCCAGCGCGGCACTGACCCGCAGGCCGGTCGGCACCAGACCGGTCACATCCCTTGGTGGCGGCCGTCGGCGTTTTCTTGGTTCTGGTGGGGACTTCTCTTCCGGGGACGACGTCACCTACGCAAGGTATCGAGCGGGTCGGACATTTGGCAGCCGACAAGCCCCACCACGGACAACTACGTTCCGTCAGGTTCGAATGCACACTGTGTTCGTCACACGATCAGGGGGACTGCACCGGTCGGACGTGCGAGCCGGGGGGCATTGATGAAAGTGTCCTCGCTGCACGGCTTGCGGGACCGAACGTGATCAACCGATCGCTCGGTGTGTGATTCCCGCCCGTACTCAGTACTACTCAGTGAGGTTCAGTGGCTCAGGCGCAGAACGACGTCTCGCAGACCGCCGCGTTCGCGCGGCGTGTGGTCCGCAGGACGTTGACGGTCGTCGGCGGCATGGCCGCCGGGACCGCCATCGCCTGGTGCCTTTCCTCCGCCTCCGCTGCGGCCGACGAGCACCAGCCGCTGCTGCCGATCGAGCACCAGGTGCAGCTCGCCATCGCCGGGGTACAGGACTTCGCGGAGCCCGTCACCGGGCACGTCGCGCCCCCGGCCGGCACCGTCGAAACGGTCGCGGAGTACCTGCAGAACCCGCCGCCCCCGCCGACGGACCCGTTGAAGGACCTCGGCGAGAAGGTGAAGCACGCGGCGGTGACGCTTCGCATCGACGCGCAGGACGGGCTCGAAGTGCTGCCCGCCTGCGACGAGTGCCTCGCAGGCGACACCCACCACGAGTACCCGCCCGACGGCTTCGGCCGGTCGGACCTCCCGGCCGCACCGGTGCTCGCACCGGTCGCGGGTGCGGCGAGCGCCACGGTGCCCGGCGTCGACCTCGACGCCATCGCCAGCCGCACCGCCAAGGACCGCGCCATCGCGGACGGCATGAGCAGGCGCGGTTCCCCGGAACCGGCCCAGCCGTCGCTTCCGAACCTGCCGGGTGTGCCCACTCCGATGCCGTTCGCCCCGGCCGGTGTGCCGGCCACGGGTGGCCACGGCTCGGCGGCCAACTCGGTCGACTCGCAGCTGTTCGCCGCGCTTCCGTGGCAGGACAGCACCTTCGACCTCACCCGAGGCGGTATCGCCTCGGCGTGTGACGCGGCCACGTCCGGCCGTCCCGGCGTGCAGCCCGGGGTCGCACCCGACTGATCACTGACCGGCGCGTCCGCCATCAGCCATGAGCGCTGAGCGGACAAACACCCGCCTTCTCCCGAGGGCACTTTCCGTGCCCACCCACAGACCCGGGTGGCCGAATGCCCCGGCGCGGATGCCCCCTCCGCGCCCGGCCACCCGCCAAAACCCCCAAAGGGAAACGAAAGGAGCATCTGACGATGCAAACCTGGGCCAGGCGAGGTCTTCAGACCGCGCTAGTCACCGGTGGTTTGCTGATGCTGGGTACCGGCATCGCTTCTGCCGACGAGGACGTGAACCCCGACAAGCCGGCATCGCCGCTCGACGGTTCGGTCACCATCCCCGTCCACACGGACAACAACGTGCTCGGCACGCCGTTCGGCCAGCAGGCCATCCCCGGCGTGCACCGGGACATCAAGGTCAGCGCCTCCCAGATCACCGGCGCCCTGCCGATCGCGCCTGCCGCGCCGGTCACCGACCCGCTCGTCGCCAAGGCGATGGGGACGGCTGCACCTGTCGTCGCCAAGGCCCAGGGCGCCGTCGCGCCGCTGCCGAAGGAAGGGCTCAACCTCGCCGCGCCGCTCGCGGACAAGGCCACGCCGGTCACCGACAAGCTGAAGTCGCTGCCCGTCGGCGACAAGGTGCCTGCCCTCTCCTCGCTGGACGCGGCGAACGTGCCCGCCATCGACGAGATGTGCGAGACGCCCCTGCAGGGCAACCAGCTCAATCTCGACCTGGTCGTGCCGGTCGACATCTCCGGCAACGCGATCGCGCTCCTCGGCCACGCCGAGACGACGAACGACTCGGATCACAGCTACGGCTGGAACCACGACGCCGAGGCCGACGGGTCGCACAGCTTCCTCGGCGGCAATGTGGTGGACCTGGACTGGGCACTCCCGGTGCAGATCACCAACAACGCGGTCGCGGGCCTCGGCAACGCGTCCGCAGAGGGCACCAACTCGCAGGAAGCCTGGTCCACGGGCGACATCGACACCGACGGGTCGCACAGCTTCCTCGGTGGCAACGTGCTCGCGCCGCAGTTCGCGACGCCGGTCCAGGTCGACGGCAACGCGGTCGCGGGCGGCGGCTGCGCCGACGCCACCTCCGAGGCGCAGACCTCGGCCGAGGCGGGCGGTTCCATCCTCACCGGCGGTGAGGACAGCATCGGCGGCGGCAACGCGGTGCCCGTGCCGGTGGCCGTGCCCGCGCGGCTCAACGGCAACGCGATCATGGGCCTCGGCAAGTCCGTCGCCTTCTCGGAGTCGACCGCCGATGCCACCGCGGGTGCGACCCGCACCGGCATGTTCAACGTCCCGACCTACGTCGAGACGAACGGCGACCCGGCGCTGGCGGCGGGCAACATCGTGCAGCCCGCGGTGTCCGGCCCGGCCATGCTGTGTGGCAACGCGGCAGGGGCGGCCGGCCTGGCCGACGCCGTCTGTGACAGCTCGACCACCACCAGCGCGGGCGGCACCAGCCGCAGCACCGGTGCGGGTTCGGTCGCCTCGGGTGCCATCGCGGCCGTTCCGGTCGCGCTGCCCGTCCAGGGCTACGGCAACGCGCTGACCGGTCTCGGCGACGTGACGGCGGATGCCACCAACAACGTCGACTCGACGGCGGGCGGCGACGCCTACACCCGAGGCCACGACAGCATCGCGTCCGGCACCACGGCCAACGCGCCGGTGTCCGGCACGGGTGACGTGTTCTCGAACGCCGTGGCAGGTGTTGGCGAGGCGTCGGCGACCGGGCAGAACGTCGCCTCCGTGGTGGCGGGTGGCCACACCGGCACCACTGGCGACGACTCGGCGGCCGGCGGGAACGTGATCACCTCCCCGGTGAACTCGCCGACCGAGGTGTACGGCAACGCCGCGGCGGGCCTCGGTGGCGCCGTCGCGGACGCCACCGAGACCAAGTCGACCAGCTCCGGCGGCGGCGGCAGCGCCGTCGACGACAACGGTGTCGGCGCATCCAACCTCGTGACCACCCCGGTCGCGACGGCGGCACAGGTGTTCGGCAACGGTGCGGGCGCGGTGGGCGTCACCGACGCCTCGGCGACCGCCGACAATGAGGTCATCGCCGGCGGTGACAACAAGGCGACCGGCAAGGCGGGTCTGGGCTCTGGCAACATCGGGCAGGTTCCGGTGTCCCTCCCCGCCCAGGTGTTCGGGACCGGCGTCAGTGGTCTCGCCAAGGGCACGCAGACCGCGGTCAACCAGACCTACACGGAGGCAGGCGGCGACGCCACGAGCGACGGCACGTACGGCGCCGCCGCTGGCAACGTGGTAACCGCCCCGGTCGCGGGTGCGGGCCAGGTCTACGGCGAGTCCGTCTCGGCACTGGGCCTCAACGAGTCGCTCGCGGATTCGCAGACGGCGACCTCCGCCGGTGGTGGCACCGAGACCAGCGGTGAGTGTGGGCTGATCTCGGGCAACGTGGCCTCGCCGCAGGCGCTGCCGGTCGCGCAGAGCTTCGCGGCCGTCGCGTCGGCGGTCGGCGGGGCAGGCTCCTCGTCGTCGACGAACGAGACCTTTGCCGAGTCCGGCGGCGACATCGACACCACCGGTGACGCGGGCTTCCTGTCCGGCAACCTGGTGGACGTGCCCGCGGCCGCTCCCGTGCAGCCGTTCGGCGACGCGGTGGCGGCGGTGGCGAGCCACGCGTACGCCGAGGGCGTGAGCGAAACGCAGGGCGAGGTCGGTGGCAAGTCCACCACCAGCGGTGAGATGGGCTCGCTGTCCGGTCTCGACGCCACACTGCCCGCCGCCGTCAACGCCCCGGTCTACGACGTGCCGGTCGAGATCCTGGCCGAGGCCGTTGCGGAGTCCACCCACACCGGCGATCTGCGGGTCGGTGAGGGTGAGCCCCAGGTGAACCTGCCGATCAGTGGTGGCATGTCGCCAACCGAGCTGCCCTCGGTCCACACGCAGCGCTCCATGCCCGCACCAGCCGACGACTTCCGCGGCGCCTTCACCGGCGTGCTGCCGGGCTTCGCGGGCGGCATGACGGGGCTGCCGGGCCATGGCCAGTTCACCGACATGGCGGCGAACGGCGGTCTCTCGCAAGAGCCGCGGATTCTGCCCGCGCCTGCGAGCCGCGCCGACGTGAACCCGCTCGGTGGTGGCCTGGGTGGCGACCCGCTTTCCGGACTGCTGAGTGGTCTGCCGGTGAACTCGCTGTTCGGCAACCTGCCGACCTCGGGTCTGCCTGTCGGCGTGCCCGCGCAGCGGGACCTGACGCCGGAGCTGCCGCTGGCCGGTCAGACGCTGGCGCCGGGTCTCGGCGACATCCCGCTCGTGCAGGCGCCGTCCATCGGCACCCTGCCGGTCCCGGGCGTCTCCGAGGTCGCGGCTCCGGAGCTTGGTGGGTCGTCGCTCGAATCGACCCGCGCCGCGCTGGCGAACCTCTTCAACATCCCGACGATCGCCTGATCGGCTGACAGAGAAGGGCCCGGGAGCGAGGTGCTCCCGGGCCCTTCTCTGTCACGTGCGGTCAGTCCCAGTTCCCCAACCACTTCGGCACGGGCACACCGACGGCCTCGGCGAGGTCCTGCGCGTCCTGCCGCAACCGGGACAGCTCCTCCCGAGGATCGGGGGCTGCCCCGACCCCACGCACCACCTCGGCAAGCGCGTGCAGGTCGTGCTCTCGCGCCGCGTTCCGCACCCCGGCAGGCACCGAACTGTCGAAGGCGACACCGAACCGCTGCAACCCGGCCCCCGCCCGCGCACACGCGGCACACGAGCAGTCGGTGATCTCGGTGCCCTTCAGGTCCACACCCCGCTGCCAGTGGAGCAGGCGAGGGACGAACACCTGAGGGCTGCGCTTGGGCCGCACCCCGTCGGCCCGCCGCGCGACCGGCCCGCCGAGGTGCCGCGTGGACGTGGAAAGGCCGATGGCGGCCACCTTCGCACCCGCGGCGACCGCGGGAATCCCGATCGGCCCGGTGCGCAGCAACTCCAGTTTCCGCCCGGTCCGGTTGCTCCACCGAAGCAACCGCCGCAGTCCCTGCACCTTGTACGAGGAGTCGACCGGGTCGAACGGCGCGCCGAGCACGAGCGACACATCCCGGCCCGCGGCACGCAACTGCTCGGCGAGCACCCCACTGTGCTTCGACCCGAGCCAGCCGCCATCGAGCACGAGCGTCACGGAAACCGGCACGGGGTACTCGCGGTGCAGCTCCGCCTTGAGCGCGTCCACCTCCCCGACCCGCAACCGGGGCCCGGCAGTGCGCACGACGGGCAGCCCCAGCTCGGCCTGCGCCTCGACCCAGTCGAAGACAGGCAGGTCGAGATCGAACCCCAGCTGCCCCCGCACAACCGGCACGGCAGGCTTCCCCCGCGCGAGATAGGCGGCGGGATCGAGATCGACGCCCGTCAGCTCCCCGGCCCGGTCCAGCACCCGCGCGATCTTGAGCCCGTGCACCCCCTGCAACGTGACCCCACCGAACGCGTCCCGGTTGGCCAACGCCTCGGCGGCACTGCACCGCCCGAGGTACGCCTGCACCCGCCCGAGCGAGGCACGCCGATCAGCCATACATCACACGGTATGCGAGCTGCTCATGACTGTGCCAGGTCCACGAAGCGGCTGTAGTGCAGCTGGTGGGCGACGGTGATCGTGGCGGTCGGGCCCGCGCGGTGCTTGGCGAGGATCAGGTCCGCCTCACCCGCCCTCGGGTCGTCGCGTTCGAAGGCGTCCGGGCGGTTGATCAGGATGACCATGTCCGCGTCCTGTTCCAGGGAGCCGGACTCACGAAGGTCGGACAGCATCGGCCGCTTGTCCGTGCGTTGTTCGGGACCACGGTTCAGCTGGCTGATCGCGACCACCGGCACCTCGAGCTCCTTGGCCAGCAGCTTGAGCTGACGCGAGAACTCCGAGACTTCCTGCTGCCGGGACTCGACACGCTTGCCGGACGTCATCAGCTGCATGTAGTCGACGACCACCAGCTTCAGGTCGTGCCGCTGCTTGAGCCGCCGCGCCTTCGCCCGGATCTCCATCATCGTCATGTTCGGTGAGTCGTCCACGAACAACGGCGCCTCGCTGATCTCGCTCATCCGCCGCGCGAGCCGGGTCCAGTCGTCGTCGGTCATGCGGCCACCACGCATGTCCTGCAACCGGATCTTCGCCTCGGCCGACAGCATGCGCATGACGATCTCGGTACGGCTCATCTCCAGCGAGAAGATGACACTGGTCATGCCGTGCGTCACCGAGCACGACCTGGCGAAGTCCAGCCCCAGGGTCGACTTGCCGATACCCGGCCGCGCCGCGACGATGATCATCTGGCCGGGGTGCAGGCCGTTGGTGACGGCCTCGAGGTCGGTGAAGCCGGTGGGGACGCCCAGCGACGTGCCGCCACGGGAGGCGATCGCGTCGATCTCGTCCATCGTCGGCTGGAGCAGTTCCTCCAGCGCGACGTAGTCCTCCGTCGTGCGGCGCTCGGTGACCTCGTAGATCGACGACTGTGCGCGGTCGACGACCTCGTTGATGTCGGCGCCTTCCGCGCCCGAGTAGCCGAGCTGCACGATCCGCGTGCCCGCCTCGACGAGCCTGCGCAGCGTCGCCTTCTCGGCGACGATCTCCGCGTAGTAGCTGGCGTTCGCGGCCGTCGGCACCGTCGCGATCAGCGTGTGCAGGTACGGGGCGCCGCCGATGCGCCGGATCTCGCCCCTGCGTTCCAGCTCGGCGGCGACCGTCACGGCGTCGGCGGGCTCGCCCCGGCTGTACAGGTCGAGGACGCAGTCGTAGACCAGTTGGTGCGCCGGGCGGTAGAAGTCGTTGGGGCGGAGCACCTCGACGACGTCGGCGATCGCGTCCTTGGACAGCATCATGCCGCCGAGCACGCTCTGCTCGGCGGTGAGATCCTGCGGTGGCTGCCGGTCGAACCCGTTGCCGCCACTCGCCCCCGGCGCGGCCTCGCGGTCATCGGTCAGAGCCACCGAGACACCCCCTCGGATGTCGAACACATGTTCGACATCACACATTAGCACTCAACGGCAAGGCGCACTCAGAGCGAGCGGCAAGATGGACCGTAGGGCCTGGTCATGCCGTCGCAAAACGCCCTTGTGGACAGCGTGTGGATGCTTTCCGGCATCCAGTCACAGGTCGGCCCGCTGCCTGGGGATAACTTGGGGACAGCCTCGGCGGTCGCCGAAGAAACCCCAGTTCACGGGATGTGTGCAGGTTGTGGAAAAACTAACCTGATGCCGACCGGCGTGTCGTGCGGACCCGCGCCTTCGGCGTGTCGTGGTCCTACGGGTGACCACACCCGTCAGCCCCGGTCGAGTTGGTTGACCCGACACGGGGCTGACGCGGTTCTGGTTACTCTCCGTCGATATTTCGAGGGACCGTCAGACGGCCGTGACCTCGAGCTTGAACGCGACGCTGACGTCCGGGTGCAGTCGCACGTTCACCGAGTGCTTGCCGACGGTCTTGATGTGACCGGACACCTCGACCGAACGCTTGTCCAGCACCGGACCACCGGCGGCCTTGACCGCCGACACGATGTCGGCGGTGGTGACCGAACCGAACAGCTTGCCGGAGCCCGCGGCGGCCTTGGCCTTCAGCTGCACCGGAGCGATCTTCTCGATCAGCGCCTTGACCTCCTGCGCGTGGTCGAGGCCACGGATGGCCCTGGCCCGCTGCGCACGACGGATGGTCTGCACCTGCTTCTCGGCGCCCTTGGAGGCGACGATCGCGAGCGAACGCGGAAGCAGGTAGTTGCGGCCGTAGCCGTCCTTGACCTCGACGATGTCACCGGGGCCACCGAGGCCCTCGACATCAGCGGTGAGGATGAGCTTCATCGTGACTCCTCAGATCAACGCGCGGTCGAGGTGTAGGGCAGCAGAGCCATTTCCCGCGCGTTCTTCACCGCGATGGCGACGTCACGCTGGTGCTGGCTGCAGTTGCCGGTGACCCGGCGGGCACGGATCTTGCCGCGGTCGGAGATGTACTTCCGCAGTAACGTGGTGTCCTTGTAGTCGATGTCCTGCAGGTCCGACTTGGTCTTGGCCTTCTTCTCGGCCTTGCAGAACACGCAAACCTTCTTCTTCGGCTTGCGAATGGGTGGCTTGGCCACGGTATTACTCCTGAGTCTGTCTCAATCCCGAAGGTGTTTGTCCCAAGAAGCTCTGGTCAGAACGGCGGTTCGTCCGAGAACCCGCCACCGGAACCGGCGGGCGGGGCCGAGCCCCACGGGTCGTCGGCCGGGGCGCTACCACCGCCACCGCCGTAACCGCCGCCTCCGCCGGCACCACCACCGCCGCCGCCACTGCCGCGGGCCACCTTGTTGACCTTCGCGGTGGCGTAGCGCAGCGAGGGGCCGATCTCGTCGACCTCGAGCTCCACAACGGTGCGCTTCTCGCCCTCACGGGTTTCGAAGGACCGCTGCTTGAGCCGGCCGCTGACGATGACGCGGGCGCCACGCGTGAGTGACTCCGCCACGTTCTCAGCGGCCTGCCGCCAGATGTTGCACCGCAGGAAGAGGGCTTCGCCGTCCTTCCACTCGCCGCTCGCGCGGTCGAGGGTGCGGGGTGTCGACGCCACCGTGAAGTTGGCGACCGCCGCACCGGACTGCGTGAAGCGCAGCTCGGGGTCCGCGGTCAGGTTGCCGATAACGGTGATGATCGTGTCGCCGGCCATGTTGTTACCTCCGGTTTCAGGCCCCCGCGGGGTCGCGCCGCAGGACTTTAGTCCGCAGCACCGACTCCTGGAGGCCCAGCTGGCGGTCGAGCTCCTTGACCGCATCGGGATCGGAGTTCACGTCGAGCACGGCGTAGATGCCCTCGGTTTGCTTCTTGATCTCGAACGAGAGGCGGCGCTTGCCCCAAACCTCGACCTTCTCGACGTTCCCGCCCGAAGTGCGGATGACGTTGAGGAAGTTGTCGAGGGTCGGCTGAACCGTCCGCTCATCCAAAGTGGGATCGAGGATGACCATGACCTCGTAATGACGCATGAAGACCACTCACCTCCTGTGGACTCGGCGGCCACGGACTCTCCGTGGCAGGAGGGGTCTTGCTCCGAACAGGCTACAGGGCGGGCCGGGGCGCCTTGCGGAGGACCCACGTGCGGACCAGCGCGGCCGTCACACAGGACAGCGCGAGCACCGCGAGCAGCACGGGGAACTCGACCCGCTGGCCGACGGGCGGGGTGATCGCCTCCGCGCGACCCGCGACGGACACGCCGTCGTCGAGTGGTGTGTCGCCGACGATGCCGAACTCCGGCGAGTACCCAGGCACGCCGCCGCCGTACCGGACGCCGGGCGCGGGCGCCCACAGGCCGGGACGGGCGAACGGGATGTCCGAGTAGTCGGCCATGGGCCAGCGGCCGAAGTTCCACAGACCCGGCTGGTAGAGGTCGAGACCGACGCCGGGCAGGCCGCCGAGGGGCGGCTGGTTGGGTGCGGGCATGCCGCCGGTGCCGCCACCCGGGCCGGGGTTGTTCGTACCGCCACCACCACCGCCGGGGCCGCCGGGACCGGGTAGTCCTGGCAGCCCTGGCAGGCTCTCGATGACCTTCGCGGTGACGTTCTCGGACGCGTCCGCGACCGCGTCCGCACCGTCCTGGACGGGTGCGGCGACCGCGTTGACACCCTTGACGGTCACGCCGCAGCCCAGGCTCAGCACGGCCTGCACGGTCTTCACGACCGCCGCCAGCACTGGTCCGAGCAGGGGGATCTTCCGCAGTTGCGCGACCACGGCGTTCGCGATCGTGCCGCCGGTGATGTAGCCGGTGCCGTTCGGCAGCGCGCCGAGCGGGATGGGCGGCAGCGCCGCGAACGCCTGGTTGGCGGCGTGGGCGAGTGGCGGCCCGAGTAGCGGGACGGCACGCACCGCGTCGGTCACGATGCCGAGTACGGCGGCCGGTGCGAGCGAAACGGGCTGACCCGGCGCGCCCTCGATCGAGGCGGCGCATGAGCCGATGACGATGGGTTCGGCCGCGCTGGCCGTGCCGCTGCCTGCCAGGAGGCCAGCCACCGAGGTGGTCAGGACGAACACGATCGCGGTGGCAAGGCTCCTCACGCGCCTGCGCATGCTCGTCCTCCCGATACTCACCGGTAACACCTAGGGGTTCAACGACCGTAACCCGCCGCGGTAACGATAACCAGGCATAAACCAGGCATACCCGTGACCATGACGATGCGGTTCCGCCATCCGGCCCAACCGGCCGCACGACAGGCGTAGGCCGGACACCTCCGCTTTGGTGTCGGCCCGGCCGACTACGCTCGCGGGCCATGAGCATCGGCGCCCACATCAAGAGCGACGACCCCATCGGCGCCGCACGGGAGCGGAACGCGGATGTCGTGCAGTTCTTTCTCGGCGACCCGCAGAGCTGGAAGGCGCAGCCGCCCCATCCGCAGGCCGATGTGCTGCGCGATGCGGGCATCGACGTGTTCGTGCACTCGCCCTATCCGGTGAACATCGCCTCGACGAACAACCGGATCCGTATCCCGTCCCGAAAGACGGTCACCCAGTACGCCGAGTCGGCGGCGAAGACCGGGGCGAAGGGGCTGATCGTGCACGGCGGGCACGTGACACAGGGCGAGGACCCGGCCGCGGGCCTCGCGAACTGGCGGAAGTTCTTCGAGCGGCAGGCGGAGGCCGGTGGTTTCCCGCTGCCGATCCTCATCGAGAACACCGCGGGCGGCGACAACGCGATGGCCCGCCGCTTCGACATGCTGGCGCGCCTGTGGGACGAGGTCGGCGAGTTCGACGCGGGCTTCTGCCTCGACACCTGCCACGCGTTCGCCGCCGGGGAGGACCTGGTCGGCATCGTCGAGCGGGTCAAGGCCATCACCGGCCGGATCGACCTCGTGCACCTCAACAGCTCACGGGACGAGTTCGGCTCGTCGCGGGACAGGCACGCGAACATCGCGACTGGCATGATCGATGCGCAGGAGCTCGCCGCCGTGGTGAAGGAGGCAGGCGCGCCCGTCGTGGTGGAGACGCCATCGGACGGTCAGGCCGACGACATCGCGTTCCTGCGTGAGGCCATGGGACGGTGAGCATCGTGCCGGCCGGTGCGGCGGCACCCCAGTCGCAGCCGAGGTCAGGAGCGGATGACGTGCCCGAGAAGGTGGGTGCGGCGGCGGACGGCGCCGCCGGCCGGCCGGGTGTCGGAGCCCGTCTCACCTCGCTCGGCCTGATCGTGCTGACGGTCCTGTGCGGGATCACCCTCGTGCTCGGGTTCATCAACAAGGACCGCTGCACGGGCCCGGACTTCGACCAGTGGGGCCGCAGCCAGCCGGACTTCGACCAGCGCCGGTACCAGGACTTCTGCTACTCGGACATCCAGACGCTGTGGATCGGCCGTGACATCGACCGCCACGTGTTCCCGTACGTGCACGGCAGCCTGACCGAAGAGGGCCAGCCGACCGGTGGCGTCGTCGAGTACCCGGTGCTGACGGGCGTGTTCATCTGGGCGTCGGCCATCTTCGCGCACACGGACGCCGACTTCCTGCTGTACTCGGCGCTGCTGCTCGCCCCGTTCGGCCTGGCCACGGCGTGGCTACTCGGCCGCATGTCGGGGTGGCGTGCCCTGTTGTGGGCGGTCGGCCCGCCGCTGGTGCTGTACGCGTTCCACAACTGGGAGCTGCCGGTCGTTCTGTGCGCGACGGCGGCGTTCTACGTCGTGCACAGGGGGTGGGGCAAACGCGGCGCGGACCGCCCGCTGCTGACCCGCGCGACGGTCGCCGCCGTGCTGCTGGGGCTGGGTTTCGCGTTCAAGGTGTACCCGGCGATCTTCGTGCTGCCGTTGATGATCTACGTGATGACCGGCGGCCGGGGCGGCACGGAGTTCGCGGGCCGCTCGAGCCCGGACTGGAAGGGCGCGCTGCGCGTCGCCGGGGTGGCGCTCGGCACCGCGGTGGCGGTGAACGTGCCGTTCATGGTGGCGGGCTTCGAGGGCTGGCGCGCGTCGTTCACGTTCCAGCTGCTGCGCAAGGCCGACATCACGACCAACTCCATCTGGTTCTGGGGCCTGCGCCCGGACTCCGACCCGGACAACGTGCCGGTGCAGGAGCTGATCGGCGTCCTGTCACCGCTGCTGATGATGATCTCGTTCGTGGTCGCCTGCGGCATCGGCTGGGTGCGGTACCAGCGGGAGGGCACGTATCCCTGGCTGCCGGTGTCGGCGGCGATGCTGTGCGGGTTCCTGCTGCTGCACAAGGTCCACTCGCCGCAGTACACGCTGTGGCTCATCCCGATGTTCGTGCTGCTGCGGATCCGGTGGGGCTGGATCGTGGCGTACTTCGTCGCGGACCTGGCGATGGGCATCGGCATCTTCCGCTGGTACTACGAGATCTTCGACGGCAAGCACGGCGACATCTTCAACGGCTTCGCGGCGCAGGCGGTGATGATCGGCGTGTGGGGCAGAGCGGCGCTGCTCGTCGGCCTGTTCTGCGCGTTCCTGACGGCGAAGGAGACGTTCCGGCCGGAACGAGAACGCTTGACAGTCTGAGCGGTCCTGGCCTTTCATTCGCACATGGCGGCAGCACAGAGCACCGACGCGAGCTTGCTGACCGGCTTCGTCGTGGCGTCATCGCTCGCGCTGTGCGTGGTGGGCCTGGTCGCGCTGCCGGACACCACGTTCGGCATCACGGGCGCGACACTCGTCCCGCCGCTGCTGGGCGGGGCGGCCTTCCTGGTGGCGATGCTGGTGGTCGACCCGGTGCTGACCCCGAAACGCCGCCCGACCCGCGACGAGATCCACATCTGGCTGTCGTTTACGGTGCTGTACCGCCTCCCCGCGATCGAGCTCCCGATGCTGGTTGGCCTGCTGATCGCGTTCGTCGGCCAGGAACGGGGCGTGCTGCTCACCGGCGCACTGACCACCGCGGTCCTGGCCATGGTGTGGTGGCCGGGCGAACAGTTCTTCAACGCCATGCGCCGCCGCCTGCAACCCCTGTCCGCGGACAGGCTGCTGGACGAACTGCTGACAAGCACGAACGGCCGCCTGAAGCTCCGCACCCGCTGAGTTGTCCACAGGCCACCCCCACACACCCCAAGACCGTCGGTACCCACCAGCAGCGTGGTCCAAGGAATCCGAATGCCAGGCCCAACGGCCCAGCCACCCCCGGAATCCCAATCCCCACAAGCATTCCACCCCGAAAAAGCCCGAGGCGTGGCCTCCGCCCCCCGGTTGCCAGCATACGGGCAGACACCGACACCCCAAGCCCCAGCGCCCCAAGTTATCCACAGGCCAACGAGTTATCCACAACAGACACCACCCCACCACAAACGGTCAACCCCCGCGAGTCCACGGTTCGCAACCCGCGAGTCCACGGTTGGGGACCCGCGAGTCCACGGTTGGGGACCCGCGAGTCCACGGTTCGGGACTGGCGAGTCCACGGTTGGGGACCCGCGAGTCCACGGTTGGGGACCCGCGAGTCTTCGGTTGGGGACTGGCGAGTCTTCGGTTGGGGACTCGCGAGTCTTCGGTTCGGGACTCGGGAGTCTCCCGTTGCGACTCGCGAGTTTCCCGGTTCGCCGCGGGCGGGGTTCGCCGTCAGTGATTGGCGGGGCGACGCCGGGATTGCCCGTCCGGATTCCGGGAGTGGACGGTTGGCGAGCTGCCGGTTCAGGGCCGTGAGATGGGTTGGCGGCTGGCGGAATCGGCCGCGAAACGTGCCGCCCGGTGGCCTCCGGCCCCCGGTTGCCAGCGTACGGGTGGGGGGTGACATTTCCCGTTGTCGTGGGGTGGGTTGTCCACAGGGGCGGGGGTTGTCCACAGGCGTGTGCTTCGGCGGGCTTGCGTGTCGGTGGTTGCCGGTAGCGTGGTTCGAGGGGGCCGGAGGCCAGCGTCACGCTGGTTCTGGCGTCTCCACCTTCTCCTCGCTGCGGTGCTTGCGTTTCAGCACGACCTTGTCCGGGGCGCCATCGAGTACGCCACCTGCAGGGTCGTCGTCGCCGGTGATTCTGATCAGGTCTCGGATCGGGCGGTAGATCTCGTAGATGATCACTGCGCACAGGCCGAGGACCGCGAGGTCGCGGAGCACGACGAACGACAGGAACCAGTCGATCGGCAGGCCCTTCTTGTCGTCGCCGAGGTAGAACATCATTCTTGGGGCCCAGACGAGCGCGTCCACGGTCATCCAGGCCAGTAGCAGGCGCCACCTCGGGAGCGCCAGCACCGCCAGTGGGACCAGCCACAGCGAGTACTGCGGGCTCCACACCTTGTTGGTCACCAGGAACGCGGCCACCACCAGGAACGCCAGCTGGGCCACGCGTGGCCTCGTCGGGGCGTGGAACGCGACGAACGTGATGCCCGCGCAGCACGCCACGAACAGTGCCGCGGTGACCGCGTTCAGCACCGCCGGGCTCTGGTCGAACGCGAGCGGACCGTCGAAGCCCTGCCAGCCCGTGAACTGGGCGACCACGTTGTACAGCGAGTCCGGGTCGGCGCCGCGGAGACTGTTGCGGTGGAAGAACTCCCACCAGCCTCTCGGGTAGAGCAGGGCTATGGGCAGGTTCACCACCGCCCACGTCACGAGTGCCGCGACCGCCGTCGTCATGAAGGCGCGCATCTTTCCCGCTCTGACGCACAGGACCAGCAGTGCGCCCAGCAGGAACAGCGGGTACAGCTTCGCGGCTCCACCGATACCGAGGAGGACACCGGCCAGCAGCGGCCGTTTTCTGGCCCATGCCAGCAGGGCCGTCGCGGCGCAGGCGGTGGCCAGGGCGTCGAAGTTGGTGAACGCGTGCACCAGCACCAGTGGCGACGCGGCGACGAGCACGACGTCCCACGGGCGGCGGCGGGCCGTTCTCGTGACCGCCCAGATCGTCACCAGCCACGCCAGCGCCAGCCAGAAGGCCGAGATGTCGAAGAACACCGTCACCGCAAGGCCTGTCGGCAGCCAGCCCGACTCGGCGATCTTCAGCCAGCCGTCGGTCAGCTTGGCGTTCACCCACTGGAAGAGGCCGGTCAGCACCGGGTACTCCATCCAGCGCTGGTGCTGTGTCGGCTTGCCCTCGTCGTCGTACCAGCTGGTCTTGTACGGGAAGCCGCCCTTGTCGAGCTGTTCCGCGGAGTACAGCGGGATGATGTCCGAGTAGCACATGGCGGTGAACGGGCGGTTCGACCGCCAGTCCAGCTCCAGCTGCTTCGCGTCCTCGTTGTAGTACTGCTGCACGCACGCTGCCTTGCCGAACCAGCCGATCGTCAGGCCGATCACGGCGATCAGCAGTGCCACCCGCAGTGGTGTCCAGAACCAGTGGCGGCCGATGGTCGCGTGCGCCCCGAGCGGGCCGCCGATCGGCGTACTGCCCGCCCGTGCCAGCGGTTCGGTCCACGTCGGGATCACGCGGTCCGCCGGGCCGAGCGTCGCCGTGTCGCTGACGTCGGCTGCCCCGGTGCGTGCGTCGTCCGCCACGTCGTCTGGCTCCGGGTCGCCTGGCACGGCCGCGATGCTACGGGGCGCGGTGATCGTCCGGCCGCGCACCTCTCCCCGGAAACGAACAGAGGCCCCACGCGGGGGCCTCTGTCGTCGATCGGTCAGTTACCGGCCGGCGGTCTTCCCTGGAAGGTCGGGATCAACGGTCCGTCCGTCTCGGTTTCGGACGGCGGGGGCTCGGTCCCAGGGTCGGGTTTCGTCGGCGGGTTGTTGTCGGACGGCTTGTTGTCGCTCGGGCGGTTGTCCGACGGCTTGTTGTCGGATGGCCGGTTGTTCGACGGCCGGCCGTCGCCGTTGTCGCCCTTGTTGGACTCGTCCTCGTCCGACGCGGCCTTGCCGATCGGGTCGTACTTGCCGAAGGTCATCTTGTCGGCGTCCTTCAGCCAGCTGTTCATGAACGTCTGCCAGATCTCACCGGGCAGACCAGAGCCATAGACGATCTTGCCGTTCTTGTCCTTCAACGGCATCTGTTTTCGGTTCTCCTCGGCGGTGAGAGACACCGCGACCGAGACCTGCGGGGTGTACCCCACCATCCAGGCCTTGATGTTGTCCTCGGTGGCGCCAAGCTGGTGTGTGCCGGTCTTGCCCGCGCACTGCCGGTTGTCGTCGCACGGGATGTCCGAGTACTCCGGGATCGGCAGCAGCGCCTCGGTGACGTTGCGGGCGATCTGCCGGTTGCGCTCGGCGTTGCCCGCGTCGAACGCCGGCGTGCCGTCGATGATCTTCTGGTCCGGCTTCCACACCGTCTCGCCCTCGGGGCCGAGGATCGAATCGATCATGTGCGGCTTGTGGTACATGCCGCCGGAGGCGAACGTCGCGTACGCCGAAGCCATCTCGTACGTGCTGACCCGCGTCTTACCGCCGCCGATGGAGATGTTGGCGTCCGGCGCGGCACCATTCTCGCCTTCGAGCGGTGAGGTGATTCCCGCCTTGCCCGCGGCTTCGGCCACCTTCTTCGTGGAGACCTCGTTCAACGCGATGTCGTAGAACACCGTGTTGATCGACTTCTTCATCGCCAGCGCGACCGTGCACTTCTCGCCACAGGACGAGCCGCCAGAGTTGCGGACCTTGCGCCCGTCGAACACGCGGTTGGTCCGGCCGTCGTAGGTCTCGCCAAGCCCCTTGCCCTTCTCCAGCAGCGCGACCAGGTCGAACGGCTTGAACGACGAGCCGGGCTCCTGCCGTGTCTTCGCCCAGTCGTAGCCGGTGCCGTCCTTGCCGCCGTAGTAGGCGAGCACCGCGCCGTTGCTGGGATCGACCACGACCATGCCGGGGAACAGGTTGGGGGGTTGCTCAGCGAGCACGTCCCGGACCGCGGCCTCCGCATAGCTCTGCGCGAGCGGGTGGATCGTGGTCTTGATCTGGTAGCCCTTCTTGCGCAACGTCTCCAGGGGGTATCCGGCTGCCTTGGCCTCGTTGAGGACGGCCTGCTGGATGTGTGCCCTCGGGCCGGTGACGGCCTGCGGCCGGGCTTCCTCCGGCGCGATCGTCTTGGGGAACGTCGCGGCCTTGCGCTCGGCCGCCGTGATCCACTTCTTGTCCAGCATCTGGTCCATGACGAAGTTCCAGCGCCTCTTCATGTACGCCGGATCCGTCTCGCTTGGCCGCTGGATCATGCCGCCGAGCAGCGCCGCCTGCGACGGCGTCAGCTTGGCGAGATCATCGACGCCGAAGTACGCCTTCGCGGCGGCGGAGATGCCGTACGCGCTGCGGCCGAAGTAGATGGTGTTCAGGTAGGCCGTGATGATCTGTTCTTTGGTGTACGTGTTGTTCATCTTGTAGGCCTTGACCATTTCGAGGGCCTTGCGCGTGTAGCTCGCCTCGTCGTCGCCGGTGGCCATCTTGATGTACTGCTGCGTGATCGTGGAGCCACCGCCGGTGCCGCCGGTGACCTGGTTCCAGCCCGCGCGGAGCACGCCGGTGATGTCGAAGCCCGGGTTCGTCATGAACTCGGCGTCCTCGGCCGCGAACACCGCGTTCTTGACGGTCTCCGGAAGTTGCTCGTACGTGACCATCCTGCGGTTGCCGTTGGGCGGCACGAGCTGGGACAGGACGGCCCCGTCCGAGTAGCTCAGCGTCACGACCTGACCCTGGTCGTCCGCCACTGCCTTGGCGTCGGGCACCTCGACCAGCTGGTAGGCGACGAAGAACCCCACGATCGGGACGATGATCCCCAGCGCGGTCAGCACATACGCCGTGCGGCGGACCCGGCGCCAGATCTTCTTGCGCCGGCGCTTGCGGTCGTCCTCGCTGAGCGGCCGGTCCTCGTCGTCGTAGTAGTCGTCGTTGAGGTCCGGGTCGTCGTTGCGGTCCTCGTCGTAGTCCGGCTCGCGGTGCGTGAGCAGCTGCGGCTCGGAGCCGACGCCGCGGTGGACCGACGGCAGGAGCTCGGTCGGGCCCTCCGGGTCGGCGCCGCCTGGCGTGCCGGGGCGCGGCGGGCCGGGCGGACGTGGCCGGACGATCCGGGTGGTCGGTCCGGCGGGCGGTCCGGCGGGCGGGCGTGCCCCGCCAGGGCCGGGTGCGCCGTTGGGGAGGCTCATGCCGGGCGGGGGCGTGTGCGGGCCACCGGACCTGCGG
>NZ_JBARWZ010000003.1:0-4844 GCF_049647105.1 Actinophytocola sp. | reverse complement strand
CTCGGGCACTGGCTGCCCGCGCCCGCGGGGCCCGCACTCGCCGTCGTCGCGCTCGTCGGGCTCGGCCTCGCCCGGCCGTGGGCGGACCTTGCCGGCCTGCCAGTGCTCGACCTCGTCATGGCGGTCGGCGCGTGGCCGCTCCTGCGCAGGCACCCGGTGCCGCCGGTGTTCGCGGCCACCGCCTGCCTCGCGCTGCGTGTCCTGCCACTGGCCCCGCTCGCGGCGGTCCTGCTCGTCGGCGGGGTGGCCGCGGTGGTGGCGCTGCTGCGGAAAACCGCCCCGATCGGGCAGGCCATGGGCGCGGTGGTGCTCGGGGCCGTGGTGTTCTGGCCGTTCGCCGGGATGCCGGATCTGCTTGGCCACCGAGAGTCCGTTGTGCTCCTCGTGCTGGTGTTCGCGCTGGCCGTGTCGACGGGGTGGCGACCGTCGGCGCCGCTCGCGGTCACCGCCGCGTTCGCCGCGTATGCCGTCACGGCGCTCGTCGCACGGCTCACGACGGCCGACGGCGCGGTGGCGGCGGCGCTGGTGGTGGCCGCCACCGCGCTCACGGTCGCGGCGCGCTTCGTGTCATGGGGCCGGTTCGCTGACCGGTGACCGCCTGCGCAGCTCGCGGATCTGCCTGCTCGTCAGCGCGGCGCACGTGGTCACCACGATCAGTGCCGCGCAGCCGACGAGGGTGGCCGTCTTGCCCACCGCCGCGGCCACCGGCCCGACCGCGAGCTGTCCGGCAGGCACCGCGACGATGGAGCCGATGATGTCGTAGCCGTAGACGCGCGCCAGCTTCTCGCCGGACACGTTCTCCTGCAGCGACAGGTCCCACGCGATGGTGAACTGCTCGGCCGCCCACCCGGTCACGAACATGGCCGGGATCAGCACCACCAGGTGTGGCGCCAGCCCGAGCACGAGCAGCGGCGGCGCGAACAGCACGATCAGTGCCACCCCGAACAGCAGCGCCCGCTGGGGCAGCCAGCGCGCCGCGAGCACCCCGCCGACGAGCGCGCCCGCCGTCTGGCACGCGAGCACCACACCCCACGCGGCCCGCCCGAACGTGTCGTCCGCGACCACCGGGCCCAGCACCTGGAGGCCGCCGACCATCGCCGCGTTCACGACCATGAACTGCAGCACCACGATCCACACCCACGGCCGCGACACGAACTCCGACCAGCCCTCGCGCAGGTCGTCGAGGGGCCTCGACTTCTCCCTGACCGCCCGCACCCCACCCACCCGCAGCCAGCAGCCGGCCTCCGCCGTGAACACCCCGGCGATCACGACCAGCGCCCAGCCGGGCCCCGCGGTCGCCGCGAGCAGACCGCCAAGCGAGGCACCCGTGATCGCGGCCGTGTTGCTGCCGATCCGCAGGATCGCGTTGGCCCGCTGCAGGTCCTCGGCGGGCACCGTCTCCGGTGTCATCGAGTAGGACGCGGGCAGCGCGATCGCCGCGGCCGCGCCGTTGACGAGCCCGATCGCGGCGAGCAATGGCACCGACGCGAACCCGCCCAGCACCGAGGCCGCCATCAACGCGGCGGATCCCGCGGCGGCGAGGCTCGATCCCTGGAGCAGTACCGCTCTGGGCAACCGGTCCGCGAGCACACCACCGACCAGCACCAGCGCCACGCTCGCGATGGACCGCATCCCGACCACGAACCCCAGGTCGGTGACCGAGCCGCCGAGGTCGAGCACCGCGAACGCCATGGCGATCGGGGAGATCGCGCTGCCGAGGAATCCGGTCGTGCGGGCGACGGCAAGCCACCGGAACCGTGCGTGTTGAAGAACCCCCATGCGAAGAGTTCTACCGCAGCGGTCCGCATGATCTCGGCAAACGACCGCGTGTCCAACGCAAACGACCCGCGTGTCCAACGCGGGCGACCTCCGAGTTCAACCGAGCCGTCACCAGCGTCGGGCGGATTTGGTGAACTCAGTGGTCGTGCCGGTTGGACACGCGGGTCATGCGGGTTGGACACGCGCGTTTCGCGGGGTTAGGTGCAATGCCGGTCGTTTAGATGCCTGGAACCCCGATTGTTGATCTTGATCGGGCCTGTTTTCGCTGGTCGCTGATCGCGAAGTTGATCTTGTGTCGCCTTAACCGACCGGCATTGGGGTTAGGTGCGGAGGTCAGGGAAGTCCTCCTCGCGGTACTCGCCGTCGACGCGGGTGTCCGGATCGGGGTGAATCTCGTGTTCGCGGCCGCGCAGCTCGACGCGGCGGATCTTGCCCGAGATCGTCTTCGGCAGCTCGGTGAACTCCAGGCGGCGAATTCGCTTGTACGGGGCCAGGTTCTCGCGCGCGAACGCCAGGATCGAGCGCGCCGTGTCGGCGTCGGGGGAGTGGCCGGCGGCCAGCACCACGTACGCCTTCGGCACCGCGAGCCGGATCGGGTCCGGCGACGGGACGACCGCCGCCTCGGCCACCGCCTCGTGCTCGATCAGCACGCTCTCCAGCTCGAACGGGGAGATGCGGTAGTCGGACGCCTTGAACACGTCGTCCGCGCGGCCGACGTAGGTGATGTAGCCGTCCGCGTCACGGGTGCCGACGTCACCGGTGTGGTAGAAGCCGTCGCGCATCGCCTCGGCCGTGCGCTCGTCGTCGTCCGCGTAGCCGGTCATCAGGCCCACCGGCCGCCGCGACAGGTCGATGCAGATCTCGCCCTCGTCGCTGGGCACGCCAACGGCGTCGATCAGCGCGATACCGAACCCGGGCAGCGGGCGGCCCATCGAACCGGGCTTCACCGGCTGGCCCGGCGTGTTCGCCACCTGCACCGAGGTCTCCGTCTGCCCGAAGCCGTCGCGGATCGTCACGCCCCACGACTTGCTGACCTGCTCGATCACCTCGGGGTTGAGCGGCTCGCCTGCGCCGACCACCTTCCTCGGTGGCGTCTTCAACGCCGTCAGGTCCGCCTGGATCAGCATCCGCCACACGGTCGGCGGCGCGCAGAACGACGTGATACCGCAGCGGTCCATGACGTTCATCAGCGCGATGGCGTCGAAGCGGTCGTAGTTGTGAAGGAAGACCGTGGCCTCGGCGTTCCACGGCGCGAACACGTTGCTCCAGGCATGCTTCGCCCAGCCCGGCGACGAGATGTTGAGGTGCACGTCGCCCGGCTCGAGGCCGATCCAGTACATCGTGGACAGATGACCGACCGGGTACGAGACGTGCGTGTGCCGCACCAGCTTCGGCCGCGCCGTCGTCCCGGAGGTGAAGTACAGCAACAGGGCGTCGTCCGCGTTGGTGACCGCGTCCTGGATGAACGCGGTGTCCGCGCGGTCCGCGTCCGCGAAGTCCAGCCACCCGTCGACCGGGTCACCCACCGCGATACGGGTGTATTGCCCTGGCACGTCCGCGAACTTCCCGGTGTCGGCCGACCGCACCACCACGTGCGCGGCCTGGCCCCGGTCCACCCGGTCCCGCAGGTCCACGGCGCCGAGCAGCGTGGACGCCGGGATCAGCACCGCGCCGAGCTTCATGGCGGCCAGGATCGTCAGCCACAGCTCGCCCTGGTTGCCGAGCATGAGGATGAGCCGGTCACCGCGCTTGACGCCGTTCGCGCGCAGCCAGTTGGCCACCTGGTTCGACTTGCGGGAGACGTCGGCGAAGGTCCACTTCAGCTCGCTGCCGTCCTCCTCGACGATCCACAGCGCGAGCCGGGAGGCGGTCGGTTCCGCCGAGGCCACCGCGTCGAACCAGTCGATGGCCCAGTTGAACTCGGTCAGGCTGGGCCATTCGAACTCCGCGCTCGCGCGGAGGTAGTCCGTCCGGTGCTCCAGGAGAAAGTCCCGTGCCGCACGGAACGTCTCGGTGGCTGCGCTGCTCACCCTTGATGCCCTCCTACTTTCCGTTGAACTTCGGTGCTCGCCGCTCGAGGAACGCAGCCACTGCCTCACCAAGATCCTCACTCGGCAGGAACGCCGCGTTCCACGCGGCCACGTACCGCAAACCCTCGGCGACCTCGGCCTCCCGCCGGTGGCCGAGCACGTCCTTCACGCCCTGCACCACCAGCGGCGGGTTCGCGGCGATGTCGGCGGCCAATTCCCTCGCCGCGGCCAGCACCGCCGCCTGGTCCGGGTGCACGTCGTTGACCAGGTTGATCTTCTCGGCGCGGGCCGCGTCGATGTCCTTGCCGGTGTACGCCAGCTCGCGCAGGTGCCCCTCGCCGACGATGCCCGACAGGCGCTGGAGGCTGCCGAGGTCCGCGACGATCGCGACCTTGACCTCACGGACGCTGAACTTCGCGTCGGCGCTCGCGAGCCGGATGTCGGCGGCCGCGATCACGTCCAGCCCGCCGCCGATGCACCACCCGCTGATCGCCGCGATCACCGGCTTGCGGCACGTGGAGATCGACGTCACAGCCTGCTGCAGCGCGCGTACCTCGGTCAGGAAGCCGGTGCGCGGCTTGGCGAGCGACTTCTCACCGAGCATGGGCGCCCAGCTGCCCGACATGGCAGGCAGGTCAAGGCCGTAGGAGAAGTTGGTGCCGCTGCCGGTGAGCACCACCGCCCGCACGGCGTCGTCGCGGTCCAGCTCGCCGAAGACCAGCGGCAACTCCCGCCAGAAGTCCGGCCCCATGGCGTTGCCCTTGCCGGGGCCGAGCAGCGTCACCTCGGCGACGCCGTCACTGATGTCGACCTTCAGCGAAACCAGGTTGTCGGTCATGCGGCCCCTCACCCGTTCAGTCGGCCAGATACTTACTCGCAGTATGTCCTACCAGGCCACGGAGTTCGCCCGATCGTGTCGGCGGGGGTTTGGCAGTCTTAGCCAGCTTGGCCACTACCGTCCGAACCAGGCGGATCTTCACGTTAAGGAGGGCGCGCATGGCACGGGAGAGCGTGATGTCGACGCCGATCTTCGAC
>NZ_JBARWZ010000002.1:0-17845 GCF_049647105.1 Actinophytocola sp. | reverse complement strand
GGAGGTACCGACACTGCCGCGGGTCAGGGACACGCCACTGCGTGCGTGAGCCGGCCGCGGCGGCCCTGGGGGGGCCGCCGCGTCAACGCTCCGGCTTCGTCTTGCGGCCGATCAGCTCGTTCGCCATCTCGCGTGGGTCGAAGCCGTCGTGGCACACCCGGTGCACGACTTCGGTGATCGGCATCTCGATGCCGTGGCGCAGCGCCAGCTCACGGATCGACGAACAGGACTTCACGCCCTCCGCGACCTGGCCGTGCGCCGCGGCCTGGGCCTGCGCGACGGACTCGCCTCGGCCAAGCCGCTCCCCGAAGGACCGGTTGCGCGACAACGGGGACGAACACGTCGCCACCAGATCACCGAGCCCGGCGAGACCCGCGAACGTCATCGGGTTCGCGCCGAACACCTCGCCCAGCCTGGCCGTCTCCGCGAGCCCGCGCGTGATGAGCGTGGCGAGCGTGTTGTCGCCGAACCCGAGCCCGCCCGCCATGCCACAGGACAGCGCGATCACGTTCTTGCACGCGCCACCCAGCTCGCAGCCGACCACGTCCGTGTTGGTGTAGGGGCGGAAGTAGCCCGTGGTGCACGCCTTCTGCACGGCGACGGCCCGGTCGTGGTCGGTGCACGCGATCACCGACGCGGTCGGCTGCTCCGCCGCGATCTCCAGGGCCAGGTTCGGCCCGGTGACCACGGCGACCTGGTCCTGCGGCACGCCCATCACCTCGGTGATGACCTCGCTCATCCGCTTCAGCGTGCCCAGCTCGACGCCCTTCGCGAGGCTGATCAGCGTCGCGGACGGGTCGATCAGGCCGCGCCACGCGGTGAGGTTGTGCCGCAGGCTCTGACTCGGCACGGCGAGGACAACGTCGGTGGCACCGTCCAGCGCCACCCTCGGGTCCGATGTGGATTCGAGGTTCGCGGGCAGCGTCACGTCCGGCAGGTAGTCCGGGTTCGTCCTGCTCTGCGCGATCGCGTCGGACACCTCGCGGCGCCGGGACCACAGGACCACACTCGTGCCCGCGTCGGCGAGCACCTTCGCGAACGTCGTGCCCCACGAACCGGCGCCGAACACCGCGACCCGCATCTCATCCATCGTCGCTGACGCTCTTCGTCTTGGTCCGCGTGTAGAACTCGGCAGGCGCGGGCTCGTCACGCAGCCCGGCCAGCTGATCACGGACCCGCACCATCAGGAAGTCGGTCAGCTCACGCAGCAGGTCGTTGTCGACCTCCCTGCCCTTGAACTCGGACAGGTCGACCGGCGCGGAGACGTCGAAGGAGACCTTCTTGCGCGGTAACGGCCGGAACTTCTTCGTGTAGGCGTCGAAGATGTCCTTGGTACCCCAGCGCGCGGCGGTGAACACCGGCACGTCGTGCTCAAGGCACTCCATCGCGAGCCGCGCCACCCCGGTCCGCGACTTCATCGGCCAGCCGTCCGGGTCCCTGGTGATCGTGCCCTCCGGGTAGATCACCACCAGCTTGCCGTTCCTCAGTGCTTCCTTGGCCGCCACGAGGCTGTCCCCCGCGGCCGCGGTCGCCCGGTACACCGGGATGCTGCCCGCGCCGGAGATCATGCGTTTGAACACGGGCACGCGGAACAGGCTGTCCTTGGCGAGGAACCTCGGCACCCGTCCGTTGCGGTGCACGAACACCGCGTCCATCGGCGGGTCCAGGTGCGAGATGTGGTTCATCACCAGCAGGACGCCGCCATCGCGCCGGATGTTCTCAGCTCCTTTCGGCGTCGTCTTCGCGAGCCAGGCAATCGGGTAAAAGACCGCCGCCGTCACCCACACCCAGAAGCCGCTCTTCTCCAGTCGCGCCGGCACCTGACCTCCTTGTCGAGTTTCCGATGAGTATGCCCCGACGACGACGCGTGGCCGCCGGGTCCTGCACGATGGGGGTGTGGAGCGTGGAGCAGACCTGGTCGTGCCGATCAAGCGGCTCGACCGTGCGAAGTCGCGACTGCGGGGTGCGGTGCCTGCGGACCAGCACGCCGAGCTGGTCCTCGCCCTGCTGCTGGACACGGTGACCTCGGCGATCTCCGCCGACGGCGTGCGCAGGGTGCTGGTGGTGTGCGAGGACGAACGGGTCCCCGCCGCACTGCTCGGCACCGGCGTCGAGTGCGTCGACGAGCGCGGCCTGCCCGGACTCAACGCGGCACTGACGTTCGGCGCGGAGTCGCTCCGCACGCCAACGGGCACGGTCGGTGCGCTCCAGGCCGACCTGCCCGCCCTTCGTCCCGCCGAGCTGACCGCCGCCATCGAGGAGGCGCGGGGCGCGCGGGCCTACTGCGCCGACCGGCCAGGCACCGGGACGACCCTCCTGCTCGCCGCACCGGGCGAACCGCTCCACCCGCGCTTCGGACCGGGTTCCGCCGACGCGCACGCGGCCACCGGGGCGGTCCGGGTTGGCGCGTCGCTGCCGACGCTGCGTTGCGATGTGGACACCGAAGCCGATCTCGGCTCGGCCGCCGCGCTCGGCCTCGGTGTGGCCACGGAAAAGTTCACCCGGTCGTTCGAGCTGGGCTGCACCATTCCGCCATAAATGCTGGACAATGAGGTTGTGAGCACCGACACGAGCCCTGAACAGTCCACCGAGGCCGAGCAGGCTGACCCCGTGCCAGAAGCCCGCCCGGTGCCGTCCTCACCACCGGCGGTGACGCCGTCCGAGGCGGTCACCGACCTGCGAGACGACCGGTACTTCAACCGGGAACTGTCGTGGCTGGACTTCAACGCGCGGGTGCTCGCGCTCGCCGAGGACGCGTCGCAGCCGCTGCTCGAGCGCGCGAAGTTCCTCGCGATCTTCTCCTCGAACCTCGACGAGTTCTACATGGTGCGGGTCGCGGGGCTCAAACGCCGCGACGAGACCGGGCTCTCGGTGCGCAGCGCCGACGGACTGACCCCGAGGGAACAGCTCGCCTACATCGCCAAGCGCAACCAGGAACTCGTCGGCCAGCACGCGTCCGCGTGGGAGAAGCGGCTGCGGCCCGCGCTCGCCGAGCAGAACATCCGGATCGCGGGCTGGTCCGAGCTGACCGACGAGCAGCGGGGGCGGCTCGCCAGGTACTTCCGCGAGCAGATCTTCCCCGTGCTCACGCCGCTCGCGGTCGACCCGGCGCACCCGTTCCCCTACATCTCAGGGCTGTCGCTGAACCTCGCGGTGACCGTGCGGGACCCGAACGGCGGCGGCGAGCGCTTCGCCCGTGTGAAGGTGCCGGACAACGTGTCCCGGCTCGTCCCTGTCCAGCAGAAGCGGGAGGACCGCAGCGCGCTGTTCCTGCCGCTGGAGACGCTCATCGCGGCACACCTCGACAACCTCTTCGCCGGCATGCAGGTCACCGAGGTGCACGCCTTCCGCGTCACCCGCAACGCCGACCTGGAGGTCGAGGAGGACCAGGACGAGGACCTGTTGAAGGCGCTCGAACGTGAGCTGGCACAGCGCCGGTTCGGTCCGCCGGTGCGGCTCGAGGTCGCCGACGACATGAGCGAGCACATGATGGAGCTCCTGCTGCGGGAGCTGGAGGTCGACCCGCACGACGTGGTCGTCGTGCCGGGGCTGCTGGACCTGTCGTGCCTGTGGCAGCTGCACGGTGTCGATCGGACGGACCTGAAGGACCCGCCGTTCGTGCCCGCGACGCACCCCGCGTTCGCCGAGCGGGAGACGCCGAAGAGCGTGTTCGCGACGCTGCGCGAAGGCGACGTGCTGGTGCACCACCCGTACGACTCGTTCTCCACGAGCGTGCAGCGGTTCATCGAACAGGCCGCAGCGGACCCGCACGTGCTCGCGATCAAGCAGACGCTGTACCGGACCTCGGGCGACTCCCCCATCGTCGAGGCGCTGATCGACGCGGCCGAGGCGGGCAAGCAGGTCGTGGCGCTGGTGGAGATCAAGGCGCGGTTCGACGAGCAGGCGAACATCAAGTGGGCGCGTGCGCTGGAGAAGGCGGGCGTGCACGTGGTGTACGGCATGGTGGGCCTGAAGACCCACTGCAAGACCGCGCTCGTGGTGCGGCAGGAGGGGTCGGTCATCCGGCGCTACTGCCACATCGGTACCGGCAACTACAACCCGAAGACCGCGCGTCTGTACGAGGACGTTGGCCTCCTGACGGCGGAACCGTCGATCGGCGCCGACCTCACCGACCTGTTCAACGTGCTGACGGGATACGCGCGGCAGGATACGTACCGCTCGCTGATGGTGGCGCCGTACGGGATCCGGCGCGGCATCGTGGAGCAGATCGAACGGGAGACCGAGCACCTGCGGGCGGGCAGGCCGGCCGGGATCCGCATGAAAATCAACAGCCTGGTGGACGAGCAGGTGATCGACGCGCTGTACCGGGCGTCGCAGTCCGGGGTGCCGGTGGACATCGTGGTGCGTGGCATCTGTGCGCTGAAGCCGGGCATCGAGGGCCTGTCGGACAACATCCGGGTGCGGTCGATCCTGGGCCGGTTCCTCGAGCACTCCAGGGTGTTCCACTTCGTCGGCTCTGACGAGCACTGGTTCGGCAGCGCGGACATGATGCACCGCAACCTGGACCGGCGCGTCGAGGTGCAGGTGCGGATCACCGATCCGAAGCTGACCGCACAGCTGGACGGCATGTTCGAGTCCGCACTGGACCCCGCGACGCGCTGCTGGGTGCTGGAGCCCAACGGCGACTGGACCGCGTCCCCCGAGGAGGAATCGTCGGTGAGAGACCACCAGGCGCAGATGCTCGCCCGGCACCGCGCGCTTGGATAGTCGCATGGCCCAGGAGATCGCCGCGGCCGGTGCCGTCGTGTGGCGGGTGCGTGAGGGGATCGTCGAGATCGCGCTGGCGCACCGGCTGCGATACGACGACTGGACGCTGCCCAAGGGAAAGCTGGAGGCCGGTGAGTCCGCGCGGGTCGCGGCACACCGGGAGGTGCGGGAGGAGACCGGCGCGCGGGTGGCGCTGGGCCGGTTCCTCGGCCGCACGCGATACCGCATCGGGGCGGACCGCAAGCTGGTGGACTACTTCGCGGCCCGGTACCTCGACGGTGAGTTCGCGCCGTCGGACGAAGTGGCGGAGCTGGCCTGGTTGCCGGTGTCGGACGCGATCGCGCGGGTGTCGTACGAACGCGACCACCCGGTGCTGGCGGCGTTCGTCGCGAAGCCTGCCGACCTGACGACGCTGCTGCTGGTGCGGCACGCGAAGGCGGGCAGCAGGGCGCAGTGGGAGGACGCCGACGAACTGCGTCCGCTGTCCCGCAACGGGGAGAAGCAGGTGCCGCCGGTCCGCACGCTCGCCGCCGTGTACGGCGCGGACCGGGTGTTCTCGGCGCCGCTCGTGCGGTGCGTGCGCACGGTGCAGCCGGTGGCGGACGACCTCGGTGTCCCCGTAGGGGAAGAGGAACTGCTGGCGGAGCGGAAGTACGAGGGCATGGAGGAGGCCGCACAACGCCGTCTGGTGGAGATCGCGGCAGGGGGCGGAGTTCCCGTGGTGTGCAGTCAGGGTGGGGTCATCCCGGACCTGGTGTCGCGTATGGCGGCCGAAACCGGGCTACCGGTCCCCCGGCGCGTGGAAAGCAAAAAGGGCAGCGTGTGGGCCCTCTTCTTCGACGGCCCCCATCTGGTGGCAGCGGACTACATCCGAGTCCCGTAAACATCCCCCACCCCACAACGCTTTCGCACACCTGTCCGATGTAGCCACCCCAAACCCCCGCGAGTCCACGGTTCAGAACCCGCGAGTCCACGGTTCAGAACCCGCGAGTCTTCGGTTCAGGACCCGCGAGTCTTCGGTTCAGGACCCGCGAGTCTTCGGTTCAGGACCCGCGAGTCTTCGGTTCAGGACCCGCGAGTTCGCGTTTCGCGACCCCGCGAGTCTTCGATTCGCCGATCCGCGAGTCCACCTTTCGCGGGCGCCGAGTCGACGTTTCGGATCCGTCGCAAAACCGCCGGTTCGGCGGTTCGGAAAGGCCGACTCGCGCGTCCTGAACCGTGGACTCGCGGGTCCCGAACGGCCGACTCGCGCGTCGTGAACCGTGGACTCGCGGGTCCCGAACGGCCGACTCGCGGGTCCCGAACCGTGGACTCGCGGGTCCCGAACGGCCGACTCGCGGGTCCTGAACCGTGGACTCGCGGGTCCTGAACCGTGGACTCGCGGGTCCTGAACCGTGGACTCGCGGGTTCTGAAGCGTGGACTCGCGGGTTCTGAAGCGTGGACTCGCGGGTTCTGAACCGTGGACTCGCGGGTTCTGAAGCGTGGACTCGCGGGGGTTTGAGGCGCTGGCCAGGGCTCTGTGTGAACCGGCTGCTCGGCGGGTGTCTGGCTTGGCTGGGGTGGGGATGAGGGGCATGTGGTGTGCCGCAGGGTGTCCTGTGTGTCCGGTACTGAGACGGCCGAAGGCCGCCGCCCACTGGGGGCGGCGGCCTTCGGCTTGTTGCTCTGTTGTTACTTCTTCTTCGCGGCGGTGGTCCGCTTGGCGGCGGTGGTCCGCTTCGCGGCGGTCGCCTTCGCCGGGGTCGCCTTGGCAGCCGTCGTCCGCTTGGCAGCCGTCGCCTTGGCCGGAGTGGCCTTCTTGGCGGTGGTCGCCTTCGCGGTCGTCTTCGCAGCCGTGGCCTTCGCCGTCGTCTTGGCCGGAGCCTTCGCCGTCGTCTTGGCCGCGGCGGCGCGCGTTGCCGGCTTGGCGGCGGCGGTCCGCGTGCTGCGCGTCGTGGTCGCGGCGGCGCGGGACGCCGGGCGAGCAGCCGCGGTACGCGTGGTCGCGGCAGCGCTACGCGCGGTGGACGCCGCAGCCGTCTTCCGCGGTGCGACCACCTTCGGCAGCTTCTTCGCGCCGCTCACCACGTCCTTGAAGGTCGTGCCGGCACGGAAGGCAGGCACGTTGGTCTTCTTGACCTTCACCGTCTCGCCCGTGCGCGGGTTGCGCGCGGTACGAGCGGCACGAGCACGCTTCTCGAACACCCCGAAGCCGGTGATGTTCACCTTCTCGCCCTTGTTGACCGTGCGGACGATCACATCGACGAGACCATCGACCGCAGCGCCTGCGGCCTTCTTGTCGCCGAGGCGATCCGAGAGCGCCTCGATGAGTTGGGCCTTGTTCACCCTTCAGTCCTCCGTATGACCACACTAGCGTTCTCGGCCAATCCGGCCGACTTCTTGGCCACCGTATGCCTAACTCGGCACAATTTCCACGCGACTCGCCCAATTTCCCCGCTACGGGTGTCGGATTTCGTTGCGTGGCTGCCTATTCGACGGCCTCAGGATGGGAGTGTAGAGGTGGTCGGCTTCCAGGGTTCCCTTGACTCCTCGAAAGACCCGATCTCGTCCTCGTGTCGCAGCGTGAGAGCGATGTCGTCGAGCCCCTCGAGGAGCCGCCAGCGGGTGTAGTCGTCGATCTGGAACGGCGCCGTGAAGTCCTTGGCGCGCACCGTCTTGTCCGTGAGATCGACGGTCACCTCGGTACCCGGCTCGGACTCAAGGAGCTTCCAGAGCAGCTCCACATCCGCCTGCTCGCACTGGGCCGCGATCAGCCCCTGCTTGCCAGCGTTGCCGCGGAAGATGTCCGCGAACCGGGAGGAGATGACGGCCCGGAAGCCGTAGTCGGACAAGGCCCACACGGCGTGCTCCCTGGAGGACCCGGTGCCGAAGTCCGGGCCCGCCACCAGGACGCTGCCCGCACGGAAGGGGGCCAGGTTGAGCACGAACTGGTCGTCCTGCCGCCAGGCTGAGAACAGTCCGTCCTCGAAACCGGTCCTGCTCACCCGCTTGAGGTACACGGCCGGGATGATCTGGTCGGTGTCCACGTTGGACCGCCGCAGCGGCACCCCGACGCCGGTGTGTGTGGTGAAGGCATCCATCGTCATTTGCCCCTTTCAGGCCTGGTCGCCGGTGGCGATGCCGGACCCAGCAAGCAGGTCTTCCGGCGAGGAGAGGGTGCCGCGGACCGCGGTCGCGGCCGCGACGAGCGGCGACACCAGGTGGGTCCGTCCGCCCTTGCCCTGCCGTCCCTCGAAGTTGCGGTTCGATGTGGACGCGCTCCGCTCACCGGGCTTGAGCTGGTCCGGGTTCATCCCGAGGCACATGGAGCAACCCGCCTGCCGCCACTCGGCGCCCGCCTCAAGGAAGACCCGGTGCAGGCCCTCGGACTCGGCGGCCGCGCGCACCCGCATCGACCCAGGCACCACGAGCATCCGCACCCCGTCGGCGACCTTGCGGCCCCGCAACACGTCCGCGGCGGCACGCAGGTCCTCGATCCGGCCGTTGGTGCACGAGCCGAGGAAGACGGTGTCGACGTGGATGTCGCGCAGCGGCGTGCCCGGCTCCAGGTCCATGTACGAGAGCGCCTTCTCCGCGGCGAACCGCTCGTTCTCGTCCCCGATCGCCGCCGGGTCGGGCACCGTCGCAGAAAGCGGGAGTCCCTGCCCGGGGTTGGTGCCCCACGTCACGTACGGGGTCAGTGTGCTCGCGTCGATGCGCACCTCGGTGTCGAACTCCGCGTCGTCGTCGGTGCGCAACGCCAGCCACGACTCGACCGCGGCGTCCCACAGTTCCCCCCTCGGCGCGTGCGGCCGCCCCTTCAGGTAGGCGAACGTGGTCTCGTCCGGCGCGATCATCCCGGCGCGGGCACCCGCCTCGATGGACATGTTGCAGACGGTCATCCGCGCTTCCATCGACAGCTTCTCGATCGCGGCGCCCCGGTACTCGAGCACGTAGCCCTGCCCGCCGCCGGTGCCGATCTTCGCGATGACCGCGAGGATGACGTCCTTCGCCGTGACGCCGGGGCGGAGCTCCCCGTCCACAGTGATCGCCATCGTCCTGAAGGGCCGCAACGGCAGAGTCTGGGTGGCGAGCACGTGCTCGACCTCGGACGTGCCGATGCCGAACGCCAGCGCGCCGAACGCGCCGTGCGTCGAGGTGTGACTGTCCCCGCACACCACGGTCATCCCCGGCTGTGTCAGGCCCAGCTGCGGGCCGACGACGTGCACGATGCCCTGCTCCGCGTCGCCCATGGGGTGCAGCCGGACACCGAACTCCGCGCAGTTCTTGCGGAGGGTGTCGACCTGAGTGCGGGACACCGGGTCCGCGATCGGCAGGTCGATGTCGATCGTCGGGACGTTGTGGTCCTCAGTGGCGATGGTGAGATCGGGCCTGCGCACGCTGCGACCGGACAACCGCAGACCGTCGAACGCCTGCGGGCTGGTCACCTCGTGGACGAGGTGGAGGTCGATGTACAGCAGGTCCGGCTCGGCGCCGCTTCCCCGCCGTACGACGTGTTGGTCCCATACCTTCTCGGCAAGCGTCTTTCCCATGCCTTCTCACCCATCGACTTCGGAAGTTTGGTTCCCACGATCTGAAACACTGGACATCCCATATAGCGGGAACTTAATATCGAGACGTGGGACAGCATAGCGGCATCGGTGTACTGGACAAGGCAATGGCGGTCCTGCAGGCGGTCGCCAAGGAGCCTTGTGGACTGGCCGAACTCTGCACACGCACGGGACTGCCTCGCGCGACCGCGCACCGGCTCGCGGTGGGCCTCGAGGTGCATCGCTTGCTGCGCAGAGGAAGTGACGGGCGGTGGCGGCCGGGTGCCGCGCTTGCCGAACTGGCCGGTGGCGCGGTGGACCCGTTGCTCGACGCCGCGAGCAGCGTGCTGCCAAGGCTGAGGGACCGCACGGGCGAGAGCGTGCAGCTCTACCGGCGCGACGGCATGCACCGCGTCTGCATCTCCTCGGCGGAGCCGCCGAGTGGCCTGCGCGACACCGTTCCCGTCGGCGCACGGCTCCCGATGACCGCGGGCTCCGGCGCGAAGGTCCTTGCGGCGTGGACGGACCCGGCCACCCAGCGGGCACTGCTCGCGGACGCGGTGTTCGGCGAGCGGGCACTACTCGAGGTGCGGCGGCGCGGGTGGGCGCAGAGCGTGGCCGAGCGGGAACCCGGCGTGGCAAGCGTGTCCGCGCCGGTCCGCGACACGGCGGGCCAGGTCGTGGCGGCGGTCTCGGTGTCCGGCCCCATCGACCGCATGGGCAGGCGACCGGGCGCGCGCTGGGCCGCGGACCTGCTCGCGGCGGCGGACGCGCTCCAGACCCGTCTCTAGGTCGTCCACAGTGATCATCCCCAGTGGACGATCGGCGCCGCGCTGTGCGACCGACCGGGCACGGAGGGTGGCCTGACGGGTCCGGTGGCCGTTCCTCACCAAGCCACCGAGCAGCAAGGACTTCCCGGCACACGCCTTCTCCGGCACGGAACCTGGACTAGATCGAACCTGTCCGATGGATCTTTGTGCGATGGTCTGGGCCTGACCAACAGTGATCTCAGGGGACCGTGCCGGCACCCAGCCACCAACCACCTCGAGGTCCGGCGCCTGCGCTGGGCCGGAACCAACACGTTGAATGCCGGGGAGGCGGACTGGCTAGCGGCGGGCGAAGTCCGGTGCGTGCTCCGGGCGGAAGCCGCGGCCGACGACGTATGCGGGGACGCGCCGCAGCTTCGGGAACCGGCTGATCATCCGGAGGGGCAGCGGCAGCTTGGTCGCACGCGCGATCTCGATCTCGCCTGCCAGCGCGGGCTTCAGCACCCGTGCGTGCAGGAACCGTTGCACGCCCTGTGTGATGACCGTCGGCAGAAGCCTGCGCCGCTGGACCTTCGCGAGGTCGCGGGTCGTGACCGTGCCCTCGGCAAGGGGTTCGGCCAGCAGCGTGGCCGCCGCGACCGCGTCCTGCACCGCGAGGTTGATGCCGACGCCACCGACCGGTGACATCGCGTGGGCCGCGTCACCGATGCACAGCAGGCCCTCGGTGTACCAGCGGCTCAGCCGGTCGACACGGACGTCGAGCAGCTTCACGTCGTCCCACGAGGACACCGAGTCCACCCGGCCGGCCAGCCACGGCGCCACCTCCGCGATGCTCGCCACCATCGTCGAGACCGGCACCCTGCGCTCCTCCGCGTCCGAGCCCTTGCGGATCAGGACCGCGGTCTGCCAGTAGTCATTGCGGTCCAACATGATCACCGCGCGTTGCCTGCTCATCACGCCGACCCCGCCGCTCGGGTCGTCGGCGTGCCTCGGCAGCCGGAACCACCAGACGTCCAGCGGTGTCGGGTAGTCCCGGACCATCATGTCGGCGGCGGAGCGCAGCACCGAGCGGCGCCCGTCGGCCGCGACCGTGAGGTCCGCGAGGATCTGCCCGGTCTCACCAGCCGCCGTGCGGTACTCGACGCCGACCACCCGTCCGTGGTCCCGGACGAGGTCGACCGCCTCGGTTTCCATGCGGAGCGTGAACGTCGGCTCCTGCTTCGCGGCGTCCGCCAACAGGTCCAGCAGATCCCACTGCGGCACCATCGCGATGTAGTTGTGCTTGCCGGACAGCTGGGTGAAGTCGCCGAACCGCACCATCCCCCGCGGCGTCGGCAGTTGCGCCTGCTCCAGCCTGCTCTGCGGCAACTTCGCGAACTCCTCCCCCAGCCCCAGCTCGTCGAGCAGGTCCAGGGTCGTCGGGTGCACCGTGTCGCCCCGGAAGTCACGAAGGAAGTCGGCGTGCTTCTCCAGCACTGTCACCGCGATGCCCGCGCGGGCGAGCAGGAGTCCCAGCACCATGCCCGCGGGGCCGCCGCCGACGACCAGGCACGTGGTCCGTCGCGTCCTTGTCATGACGCCTCCCGTCGAATTCATCTCATGTTGAATAAGGTCAGGATGCACCCGTCGGGCACGCGACGTCAAGGCGGATACGCTGATCGGGCCATGACTACTGCAAAAGCCGAGGTCCGCGCCCGCTTCAGCCCGTCCCCGACGGGCACGCCGCACGTTGGCCTGATCCGCACCGTCCTGTTCAACTGGGCCTTCGCCCGCCACCACGGCGGCACGCTGGTGTTCCGCATCGAGGACACCGATGCGTCGCGTGACAGCGAGGAGAGCTACCACGCGCTGCTCGACGGCTTGCGGTGGCTGAACATCGACTGGGACGAGGGTCCCGAGGTCGGCGGCCCCGACGGCCCGTACCGCCAGAGCGAGCGCGGCGACATCTACGCCGACATCACGCGCAGGCTCCTGGAAGCGGGCGAGCTGTACGAGTCCTTCTCCTCCAACGAGGAGGTTGAGGCGCGGCGCAAGGCGGCGGGCCAGGACCCGAAGCTCGGCTACGACAACGCCGACCGCGAGCTCACCGACGAGCAGAAGGCCGCTTTCCTGGCCGAGGGCCGCGAACCGGTGCTGCGCCTGCGGATGCCGGCGCACGACATCGCGTTCGACGACGTGGTGCGCGGCGAGATCGTGTTCAAGGTCGGCAGCGTGCCCGACCCGGTGCTGGTGCGTGCCAACGGCGCCCCGCTGTACACGCTCACCAACCCGGTCGACGACGCGCTCATGCGCATCACCCATGTGCTGCGCGGCGAGGACCTGCTCCCGTCGACGCCGAGGCAGATCGCGTTGTACGAGGCGCTGCAGCGGATCGGCGTCACCACCTTCACCCCGCGGTTCGGGCACCTGCCGCTGGTACGCGGCGACGGCAACAAGAAACTGTCCAAGCGCGACCCGCAGTCGAACCTCTTCAACTATCGCGAACGTGGTTTCGTGCCAGAGGGCATGCTCAACTACCTCGCGCTGCTCGGCTGGTCGATCGCCGAGGACCGGGACATCTTCACGATGGACGAGATGATCGCCGCGTTCGACATCTCGAAGGTCAACGCGAACTCGGCCCGGTTCGACGTGAAGAAGGCGGAGTCCATCAACGGCGAGCACATCCGCAGGCTCGCCCCCGAGGTTTTCGTCGAGCGCGTCATTCCCTACCTCGTCTCCGCGAAGATCCTCGCCGAGAACCCGTCGAGCACCGATCTGGACGCGCTGCGTGCCATTTCCCCACTGGTCCAGGAACGCGTCACCGTGCTGTCCGAAGTGGCCACCATGGTGCGGTTCCTCTTCACCCCGGAAGAGGAGTTCACGCCGGAGCCGGAATCGGCCGCGAAGGCACTCGGCGCCGACGCCGCACCCGTTCTCGACGCGAGCATCGCCGCGCTCGAAGGCGTCGGGACGTGGACGACGACCGCCATCGAGGAGGCGCTGAAGGCGGCGCTGATCGACGGGCTCGGACTCAAACCACGCAAGGCGTTCGCTCCCGTGCGGGTCGCGGCGACGGGCCGGACGGTTTCCCCGCCGCTGTACGAGTCGCTCGAACTGCTGGGCCGCGAACGATCACTCTCGCGGTTGCGCGCGGCTCGCGCCTGACCGGGCCGGTAACGCCATGGTGATGAAGAGCGATACATCGTAATCGCCTCTTGCTGGGGCCGGACTCTCTTTATCGAGTCAGAGTCCACACAATCACCTCTATAGCCGAATCGAAGGGTGCCCCGGGCGGCCTAACCTCTGCTGATGACCTTTGGGCTCGTGCCGTTTCCTGCTGCCTCCGACCGCCACCCGACCGGGCCGGCTGCCGCGCACGAGCTCCCGAGAATCCAGGCAGTGTGCTTGGACATCGACGACACACTCGTCGATTTCACGAGCTCCGCCCGGCGCGCCCTCTTCGACCTCATCGGCCGCGACGACATGTGGTCGTGCTGGCAGCGCACCACCGACGAGCACGTCGCACGAGTCGTGGCGGGCGAGCTGACCTACGACGCCATGCACAAGGCCCGGACGAAGGCGTTCTTCGCCGATCTCGGCGCCCTGCTCGACGACGACCTCGTCGCCACCCTCGAAGAGCGCCGCCGCACCCAGCTGTGCACCACGTGGCAGCTCTTCACCGACGCGATCCCGTGTCTCGACTGGCTGCGTGCCGCCGGTTTGAAGATCGCCGCCGTCACCAACGCCTCCGGCAACCACCAGCGCGCCAAACTCACGGGTCTGGGCATCGCACGGTTCTTCGACACGCTCGTCATCGCGGGCGAACTCGGTGCCGCCAAACCTGACCCCGTGATCTTCCACACGGCCTGCGCCCGCATGGGCGTCCTTCCATCCGAGACGGTCCACGTCGGCGACCTTCTCGACACCGACGCCATCGGCGCGAGGGACGCGGGCCTCCACGGCGTGTGGCTCACCCGGTCGTCGGCCAACACCGCGATCGAATCGGGCGTCCAGACCATCGAGACCCTCGCCGACCTGCCGGAACTGCTGGTCAGCGAGTACCGCACCCCTGACCTGACCGCCACTGCCGGGGCCGATTTCCGGTGGCGGGAGGGCGTGGTCTAACATCTTCTCCGGTGCTGATCGAGCGACCGCGAGGTCGCTGACGACCAGCAACGTTGGGGTATGGTGTAATTGGCAGCACGACTGATTCTGGTTCAGTTAGTCTAGGTTCGAGTCCTGGTACCCCAGCAGAGCGAACAAAATCGGTACTGATAGAGTTCTCTCTGGTTCAAGGCCCCGTCGTCTAGCGGCCTAGGACGCCGCCCTCTCAAGGCGGTAGCGCGGGTTCAAATCCCGTCGGGGCTACATATGCTGACCAGGCCGTTTCCATCGGAAACGGCCTGGTTTGCTGTATTGCGACATAGTTCTGTTACGCGCCCTTCTCGACTCACATCGGAGAAGGATCTCGCAGTGCATTCAGCGCGAAATTGCCGACGATTCCAGTTGTTGCGAAGTGGCCCATCCCGTTTCTTCTCAACAACGGGAAACCGTGTCAAGACATGGTCAGCGTGCCGATGAGCTGTTGGTGGTATCGCCCGACGACGCCGGTGGCCGCGGCCTCGGTGGCCGGGTCGACGAAGGCGATGCTCTGCAGCTGGACGGCCGAGGACCCGTTACCCACGAAGCGCACGAACCAGATGCTGCGCCTGCCGTCCCGTGAGGTGAACGACATCCGGAAGTCCAGGACCGGATGCCCGCCGACCGTGGTCGCGGTGCGGTCGAGCGCCTCCGCGTCCTCGGAACCGGCCGCTTGGAGCTGCGCGACGAGCTGCGCGGCGACGTCCTGCAGTCCCGCGGCGGAGTACTCGGCACCGGGTGCGCTCGTGAAGCTGACCGACATGTTCAACTCGTCGGTGACCTCTGCCCCGTACAGCGTGGTCGCCGCGCTCACACCGTCGACACCCGGCCGGGTCTGCCGGTTCGTCACACCCGGCAGCGCGAAGCTCACCCCCGTGTCGCCGTCCGTGGTCGGTGTCCACTCGTCGACCGGAGCAGGCTCCGGGATCCCACCCGGTGCCGACGCGGGGGCGGTCGTCGTCGGCGGCGGCGGCGCCGTCGATGGCGCCGAGTCCGCGACCGAACCGGTCGCGGACGGTGAACCACAGGCTGTGGCCACGGCAAGCACGGACAGAGCAGCCACGACAGTACGACGCACCGATGATCCCCCTGGTTGTGAACGTCTCACCAACCAGTCGCGATCACCGGTGCCCTCGTTACAGGATCGCGAGTGCGCTGCGAGCACGCCGTCAAGCGCCGCCCACTCAGCCAAACTCCGATGGTCATACTCGAAGTAGCCGACAGTGTGGGTCGTCGATCCACCGATTCGCGACGGCAACATCATGGGACCAGCCTCGACAAGCCCCGGTCCATCACAGCGGCGGCAGGGTCTGCCACAGACCGTCCGCGACCGCGGTGGCGGCGACGCAGGCCTGACCACCTTGGCCGGCAGGTAGTTGTACGAAGATGGTCACACGCTCCAGAATCGCCATCTCGTTCTCGTACTCGAACGGCACGTGTTCACCGCTGACCTCGCACATGGAGATCTGCTCGGAATCGGCATACTGGGTGGTCGCCGTATAACGCCCGTGCAACGTGGTGCCCGAGTGTCCTACAGGGAGGTGGCCGACCCCGAACTCTAGGTCGAGCATCGCCCGCGTGTTGACGTTCTCCCACCAGCAACTGTGACCGGCGATGAACTCCGCCGGCTCGGCATCGGCACCAAGGCCGGGCACCGCGGCAAGCAGGTCCGGCCCGACGAGCGTGCACGCGTCGAGCCTGCCCAGTGAGTGCTCGGAGAAGGTGAGACTTTCGGCGCGACCGTCCAGCACTTCGGAGACGACGTGATCGGCGATCGTGTCGCTCACCACGCACGGGTCAGTGGTGCCCATGGACGTGTCGATACTCGCGTGCACACCCAACGCAAAATAATCTGCGAACACAACCTCCCGCGAGCAACTACCATGGATTTCGGGCAGTCCGGAGGCAATGGAGATTCCCGCTTCACGAGCCCTGACAGGCTGATTCTTTCCAGTGCCCGCAGCCAGTCGAGGCTTCCCGACACGAACCTCGAGCACCGCACCCTCTTTGGTGGTCACCGCGATCTCACAGAAGTTGAACGCAACCGGTATGTCGATCACCGCGATCCAACTGTCAGGCAACGCGTCAGGATCGACCACGCTGCAGGGGTTCAACAGCGTCAGATCTCCGAGCGCGTCCTGCGCGGTGAGCTCGTTCGGGTTCGCGAAGACGCGTCGCGATGGCACGGCGCCGGAGGACTGCGAGGAAGGCACCGCGCCCGTGCTCACGGGTTCGGATGCCGAACCCGCCGACTTGTGCCCACCGGCGGTGTTCTGAGCAGAATAGCCGGCGACGACCACCAGCAGAAAAGCACCACAGACCACACCAGTCCGCCGTGACATGACCATCCCCAGTCCTACTTCTTCTACCAGCACACGCAGTGAGTCGTCCCGAACGATTTCACGGCACGTTCCGCAACCTCGGAACCGCAACCGATTCCCCCGAAGACGCCACCAATCGACCACGTGGCCAATGAAGAGGCGAACACAAGAGATCATGCCCTGGGTCGTACATCCCCGACGATGTGTCCTTGAGCACAAAGCAGACAGGGCTGACACCAACATCGCCGCGCGGCCCCGGGCGGTGTCGGCGATCCGGCCGTGGCAATACCTGACAGACGTTGAGACCAAAGCATCTTCTGTGGACAGTCCGCCCGTATTGTCCGGTCTTACTGGTTCATGACACCATTTCCGTGCGCGGGTTGTCGCGCTTCGCGATACGGAAGGGATGTCTGTGTTCAAGCGAATGCTCTCCGCCTTCGGGGTGGGTGGGCCCTCGGTCGATACCGTGCTCGACTCGTCGATCGCCCAGGCCGGGGAGGTGCTCAGGGGCAAGGTCCAGATCCAGGGCGGTACGAACGACGCCGTCATCGACCAGGTGGTGCTCTCGCTCGTCACCCGGATCGAGGTCGAGCACGGCGACGGCGAGGCGCACGGCACCGGGGAGTTCTTCCGGCTCGTCGTGCAGCGGGACGTCCGGGTGCCCGCGAACGAGCGGCTCGACATCCCCTTCCAGCTCGCGCTGCCGTGGGAGACGCCGGTGACCTCAGTCGGTGAGGTCGCCCTGCCGGGCATGGTCGTCGGCGTGCGCACCGAACTGGTGATCAAGGGCGCGCCGGACAAGGGCGACCTCGACCCCGTGATGGTGCGGCCGCTGCCGTCGCAGGACCGGGTGCTGGCGGCCTTCGGCGAATTGGGCGCCACCTTCCGGGCCGCCGACGTCGAGGTCGGCCGGATCGCCGCGGTACCGCAGGAGCTGGGGTTCTACCAGGAGATCGAGTTCTTCCCGCCGCCGCGGTTCGCGGGGCGGCTCAACCAGGTCGAGCTGACCTTCGTGACGAACCCGAATGAGCTGTGGGTGGTCCTCGAGGCCGACAAGCGTGGCGGGCTCTTCCGGCAGGGCGGTGACACGTTCGGCCGCTTCCGGATGTCCCATGCGGAGGCGGAGCGGGCCGACTGGACCTCGATCATCGGCGGCTGGCTCGCCGACGCCGCCGACCGTGCGCCGCGGGTCAACCCGGCCTTCGGCGGTGGCCACCACGGCCACCACGGCCACCACGGACGCCGCCCCGGCATGGGTGCGATGGTCGGCGGTGCCGCCGCGGGCCTGGTCGGCGGGATGATCATCGGCGACATGATGGACGGCGAGCTGTTCGACGGCGGCGAGGACTTCGGCGGCGAGGAATAGCCCCTCCGTGCGGC
>NZ_JBARWZ010000001.1:0-14512 GCF_049647105.1 Actinophytocola sp. | reverse complement strand
GGCCCTGGGTTGTGCCCGCCGCGTGACCAGCGCCCGGTACAGCGCGGGCGCGGTCTCCGCACGCAGCCTGGCGCGGTCCACCCGCATGGGCACGAGGAACGGCTCGCCCTGCGCCAGCGACGCGTCGAGCAGCGCGAGGCCCTCCTGCGCCGACAGCGCGGCGACGCCCTGGCGCGCCATGCGGCGGCCCAGCTCGTCGGCGTCGAGGTGCCGGGTCATCCTGCTCGCCCCGGCCCACAGACCCCACGCCAGGGAGACCCCCGCCCGGCCGTCGGCGGCGCGCCGGGTCGCGAGCGCGTCGAGGAACGCGTTGGCGGCGGCGTAGTTGCCCTGCCCCGCGTTGCCGACGGTGGCCGCGGCACCGGAGAACAGCACGAACGCGGCGAGATCCGCGTCCGAGGTCAGCTCGTGCAGGTGCAGCGCGCCGTCGACCTTCGGGGCGAACACGGTGTCGACGCTGGCGGCGGACAGCGCGGGCAGCATGCCGTCGTCGATGGCACCCGCTGCGTGGAAGACACCCGTGAGCGGGTGGTCGGCGGGGATGGCGGCGAGCAGGGCCGCCACGTCCTCGCGCCGCGCGACATCGCACCGCAGCACGGACACCGACGCGCCGAGACCGGTCAGCTCCTCGACCACGTCCTCGGCACCCTCCCCGCTACGGCTCGCCAGCACGAGGTGGCGCATGCCGTGCGCGGTGACGAGGTGCCGGGCGACCTTGGCACCGAGTGCGCCGGTGCCGCCGGTGACCAGTACGGTCCCGTCCCGGTCGAGCGGGACCGGCACGGTGAGCACGATCTTGCCGATGTGCTTGGCGTGGCTCAGGAACCGCAACGCCTCCGGTGCCCGGCGCACGTCCCAGGTGCGCACCGGCAGCGGCCGCAGCGCACCCCGCTCGAACAGCGCCAGGATCTCGGTGAGCATCTCCCGCACGCGGTCGTGCCCGGCATCGAGCGTCTCGAACGCCTCGTACGACACCCGAGGCCAGCGCGCGGCCAGCTCGTCGCCGGACCGGAGGTCGGTCTTGCCCATCTCGATGAACCGGCCGTCCTCGGCCGTGAGGTCGAGCGAGCCATCGACGAACTCGCGGGCGAGCGAGTTCAGCACGACGTCCACGCCCCGGCCGCCGGTGACCTCGCGGAACCGCCGCACGAAGCCGAGATCGCGCGAGGACGCGATGTGGTCGTCGGGCAGACCGAGCGCACGCAGCGCGTCCTGCTTGCCGGGGCTCGCGGTGCCGAACACCTCCGCACCCAGGTGCTGGGCGAGCTGCACGGCGGCCATGCCGACGCCGCCCGCCGCGGCGTGCACGAGCACCGACTCGCCCGGCTTCACCGCGGCCAGGTCGACGAGGCCGCGGTAGGCGGTCAGGAACACCACGGGCACGGCGGCGGCCGCCGTGAACGTCCAGCCGTCGGGGATGCGGGCGAGGTAGCGATGGTCGGTGACGGCCACCGGGCCGAACGCGCCGGAGAACGCGCCCATCACCGGGTCGCCCGGCGCGAACCTGGTGACGCCGGGACCCACCTCGGCGACCACCCCGGCGGCCTCGACACCCATGTCGGCGGCGGGGTCGGGGTACATGCCGAGTGCGATGAGGACGTCGCGGAAGTTGGCGCCCGCGGCGCGCACGGACACGCGGACCTGGCCGTCCGCCAGCGGTGCGCGGGCCTCGGGGCAGTCGCGCAGGACCAGGTTCTCGATGGTGCCGCCGCCGGTGGTGCCCAGGCGCCAGGTGTCCCCTGGCGGGCTGAGCACGTCGGTCGTCGTGGCTGGCACGAGCCGCGCGGCGGTCAGCTTTCCGCGCCGCACCAGGACCTGCGGCTCGCCGGCGGCGAGCACCGAGGGCAGCACGTCGCCGACCGCGCCGGGGTCGTCGGTGTCGAGCAGCATGAAGGCGCCGGGGTTCTCCGTCTGGGCGGCACGGACGAGACCCCACAGGGGCGCGTGGCACAGATCGGTCACCGCGTCCCCGAGGCCGCCGCCGACCGCACCGCTGGTGAGGACGACGAGCTTCGCGTCGGCGAACCGGTCCTCGCGGACCCACCGCTGCAGGATCGCCAGCAGTGCGGTCGTGGCGGCGCGGGTGCCGGCCGGGAGATCGTCTGCTTCGGACGGCCGCGACAGGAACGGGACGACGACGGTGCCGGGCACCCGGTCGCCGAGGTCGGCCCAGTAGGTCCAGTCCGCAGGCGCCGGGGACGCGGTCTCCGGCACGGCGGTCCAGTCCACCCGGAACAACGCGTCGGTCGCGACCGGGGTGGCCGTGCCCGCCGCACGCAGGACCAGCGACGCGACGGACGCCACCGGTGCGCCGGTCTCGTCGGCGAACTCGGCGGACACGGTGTCCGGACCGGTGGTGCGCAACCGGACGCGCAGCCGGGTCGCGCCGCTCGCGTGCAGGCGGATCCCCTGCCACTCGAACGGCAGCCGCACCGGCGCCGTGGGGTCCATGAGCACGTGGAACGCGGCGTCGAGCAGCGCTGGGTGGAGGCCGAACCCCGCGTCCTGCGCGGGCACGGCGACCTCGGCGAACAAGTCGTCGCCCGCGCGCCACGCCTTCTCGAGGCCACGGAACGCGGGCCCGTAGCCGTAGGCGGTGTCCGCGAGCCGGTCGTAGAAGTCCACGACCGGGACGGGCTCGGCGTCGCGCGGCGGCCAGACCACCATCGGCTCCGGCTGTTCGGCCCCTGGCGCGAGGGTGCCGTAGGCGTGCCGGGTCCAGCTGCCTTCGGTGCCCGCGTACAGGCGCAGCGCGCGACGGCCTTCGTCGTCCTGCGCGTCGACGGTGAGCCGGAGGTCGGCGCCGTCGCCGTCGAGGAACAGCGGGCGTTCCATGGTCAGCTCGTCGACCACGTCGCAGCCCGCGACGTCCGCCGCGCGGACCGCCATCTCGGCGAACGCGGTGGCGGGCAGCAGCGGGCGGCCGTCCAGCGCGTGGTCGGCGAGCCACGGCTGCCTGGCGAGCGAGACCCGGCCCGTGAGGACGAGCCCACCGTCACCTGGCAGTGAGACGGCGGCGCCGAGCAGGGGGTGGTCCGTCGCGGCCTGGCCGACGGACGCGACGTCACCCGCGCCCGTTCCCGACGCGGCGTTGAGCCAGTAGCGGATGCGCTGGAACGCGTAGGTCGGCAGGTCGACGGTGCGAGCGCCGGTGCCGTCGAACACGGCGGCCCAGTCGACCTCGACCCCGCGCACCCACGCCTCGCACAGCGAGGTGAGCAGCCGGGTCCTGCCGCCGTCGTCGCGGCGGAGCGTGCCGAGCACGGCGACGTCGCCGCCCTCGGTGTCCTCGGTGGTCTCCGAGATCGCGGCCATGAGCATCGGGTGCGAGCTGATCTCGATGAACGCGTCGTGCCCTTCGGCGGCGAGCGCCTGGATCGCCGTCATGAACAGGACCGGCTCACGCATGTTGCGGTACCAGTAGCGGGTGTCCATCCCACGCGTGTCGAGCCGGCCGCCGGTGACGGTGGAGTAGAACGGGATGTCACCCGCCATGGGCGCCACCGGTTCGAGCACGGCCAGCAACTCGTCACGCAGCCCGTCGACCTGCGGGGAGTGCCCCGCGGTGTCGACACCCGGGATCCAGCGGCAGCGCACCCCGGCCTCGGTGAACTCGTCGATCATCGCCGTCAGCGCGCCGCGCGCCCCGGACACCGCGACCGAACCGGGGCCGTTCACCGCGGCCACCGCGAGATCGTCCTGCCAGCGCGCGAGCCGGGGCCGCACCCAGTCCCCCGGCGCGAGGACCGACACCATGCCACCGCGCCCCGCGAGCCCCAGCCACAGCCTGCTGCGTTCCGCGACGACCAGCGCCGCGTCCTCCATGCTCAGCGCCCCGGCGACGCAGGCGGCCGCGATCTCGCCCTGGGAGTGGCCGACCACGGCGTCGGGCACGACGCCGTTGGACCGCCAGACCTCCGCGAGCGACACCATCATCGAGAACAGCACCGGCTGCACGACGTCCACCCGCTCGAGAGGCGGCGCGCCGTCGGCGCCGAGGAGCACGTCGAGCACGGACCAGCCGAGGCGCCGTTCGAACACCGCGGCGCACTCGGTCAGCCGGTCGCGGAACACCGCCGAGGTCGCGAACAGCTCGGTCGCCATGCCCGGCCACTGCGCGCCCTGACCGGGGAACACGAACACGGTCCTGCGGGGCCGGGCCACGCCGGACACCGCACCCGGCAGGTCGGACAGCCCCGCCGCGAACCCGTCCAGGCTCGCGGACACGAGTGCGGCGCGGTGTTCCAGCGCGGCGCGCGTGGTGGCGAGCGAGAGACCGATGTCGGCTGGCTCGTGCCCGCCGTCCCCGATGTGCGCGGCAAGCCGGTCCGCCTGCCCGCGCAGCCCCTCAGGGGACCGGCCGGACAGTACCCACGGCACCGGACCCGCCTGCACCTGCCTGGGCGCAAGCTCGGGTTCCGGCGCCGACTCGAGCACGGCGTGGGCGTTGGTGCCGCTGATGCCGAACGAGGACACGCTCGCGCGGCGCGGCCGGTCCACCGCCGGCCAGGGGCGTTCCTCGCGCAGCACCTCGACGTTGCCATCGGACCAGTCGACGTGGCCGGAGACCTCGTCCACGTGCAGGCTCTTCGGCAGCACACCGGCACGCAGCGCCATGACGGTCTTGATGACGCCGCCGACACCGGCGGCCGTCGCGGCGTGCCCGATGTTGGACTTCAGCGATCCGATGTGCAGCGGCCGCGCCGAGGGGCGTCCCCGGCCGTAGGTCGCGAGCAGCGCCTGCGCCTCGATCGGGTCACCAAGCGGGGTGCCGGTGCCGTGCGCCTCGACCGCGTCCACGTCCGAGGGGGTCAGCCCGGCGTCCTCCAGCGCGGACAGGATCACCCGCTGCTGAGACGGGCCGTTCGGGGCCGTGAGACCGCTCGACGCGCCGTCCTGGTTCACCGCGGTGCCACGGATCACGGCGAGGATCCGCCGCCCGTTGCGCCGCGCGTCGGACAGCCGCTCCAGCAGCACGAGCCCGGCGCCCTCCGCCATGCACATCCCGTCGGCGGCCGAGGAGAACGTGCGGCAGCGGCCCGTCGGCGAGAGCGCGCCCTGCTTGCTCATCTCCACGTACCAGCCCGCCGAGGGCATCAGGGTGACGCCGCCCGCGAGCGCGAGCGAGCAGTCCCCGCCCCGCAGCCCGCGCACCGCGAGGTGCAGCGCGGTGAGCGACGACGAGCACGCCGTGTCGATGCTGACCGCGGGACCCTCCAGCCCGAGGGAGTACGCGACCCGTCCGGACACCACGCTCGTCGTGCTGCCGGTGAACAGGTAGCCCTCCAGCTCCCGAGGGGCGGCGCCGAAGTCCCCGGCGTAGGGCGCGGACAGCGCACCGAGATAGATGCCGGTCCGGCTGCCGCGTACCGAGGACGCGGGGATGCGGGCGCGTTCGAACGCCTCCCACGAGGTCTCCAGCAGCAGCCGCTGCTGCGGCTCCATCGCGAGCGCCTCACGCGGGTTGATGCCGAAGAACCCCGCGTCGAAACCCGCGATGTCGGTGATGAACCCGCCTTCGCGGACATAGCTCTTCCCCGGCGCGGCGGGATCGGGGTCGTAGAGGCCCTCGACGTCCCAGCCGCGGTCGGCCGGCCACTCGGTGACGACGTCGCGGCCGTCGCGGACCAGCTGCCACAGGTCCTCCGGCGACATGACGCCGCCCGGGTAGCGGCAGCTCATGCCGATGACGGCGATGTCCCGCTCGCCTTCCAGCTCCTTCACCCGCTGACGCGCCCGGTGCAGCTCGCCGGTCACCCGGGCGAGGTAGTCCCGGACCTTCCGGTCCTGGCTCACCTTGCTGTCGTCGCTCACCGTGCCCCCATCCTCGTGATCATCCGGGTGGTCATTCCGGGCGGAGCCCGAGTTCGTCGTCGATGAACTGGAACAGCTCGTCGAAGTCCGCGCCCTCCAGCTCCGGCGCGTCCGCCGGTTCCTCGTCCGGCGCCGCGGCCGCGGCGAGCAGGCTCTGCAACCGCAGCCGCAGCCGGGTCCGCGCGGGGTCGCGTGGCGCCAGCGTGCGGAGCTCGTGCTCGATGGCGTCGAGCTGCTCGTCGGCGGACACCGGCGCGGCCGCCGGGACGAGCTGGGACTCGACGAACCTGGCCAGCTCGGCGGGGCTCGGGTAGTCGAAGATCATCGTCGCGGGCAGCCGCAGCCCGGTGGCCGTGCCGAGCCGGTTGCGCAGCTCGACCGCGGTCAGCGAGTCGAAGCCCGCGTCCAGGAACCCCCGGGTGGCAGGCGTGCCGTGCGGGTCGTCGTGGCCGAGCACCGCGGCGGCGTGCGTGCGGACCAGGTCGAGCACCGCGTGGGACCGGTCCGCTGCGGACAGACCGGCGAGCCGGTCGGCGAACCCGGTCTCCTCCCGCGCCGCCGCGGTCGTCCCGGCGGTGGCCCGCCGCGGTGGGACGCGGACGAGACCGCGCAGCATCGGCGGCACCTCCTCGCCCCCGGCGCGCAGCGCGGCCAGGTCGAGGCGGACGGTCGCGGACACCGCATCCCCGCTCGCCCACGCCGCGTCGAACAGCGCGAGTCCCTCCTCTGTGGACAGTCCGGCCACGCCGAGCCTGCCAAGCCTGGACACGTCGCCGGAGTCCAGGTGCCCTGTCATGCCACTGCGCTCGGTCCACAGCCCCCACGCCATCGAGACGGCTGGCAGCCCGAGTGCCTGCCGGTGCTGGGCCAGCGCGTCGAGGAAGGTGTTGGCGGCGGCGTAGTTCGCCTGCCCCGGCCCGCCGAGCACGCCGACCGCCGAGGAGAACAGCAGGAAGTCGGTGATGCCCGCGTCGCGGGTCAGCTCGTGCAGATTCACCGCCGCGTCGACCTTCGCGCGCAACACACGCTCGACGTGGCCGGGGGTCAGTGACGACAGCACGCCGTCGTCGAGCACACCAGCCGCGTGCACCACCGACGTGAGGGGGTGGTTCTCGGGCACCGACGCCAGCAGTGCCTGCGCCGCGCCGCGGTCGGCGACGTCGCAGGCGACGATCGTCGCGTCCGCACCGAGTTCGGCGAGCTCCCGCGCGAGGTCGGCCGCACCGGGCGCGTCCGGGCCGCGCCTGCTCGTGAGGATCAGGTGCCGCACGCCGTGCTCGGTGACGAGGTGCCGGGCCAGGAGCATGCCGAGCGTGCCGGTGCCGCCGGTGACCAGGACCGTGCCGGTCTGCCGTGCGGGCTTGTCCGGCACGGCGCGGCGAACCAGGCGTGGCGCCAGCACCACCCCGGCACGCAGGGCCAACTGCGGTTCCCCCGACGCGAGGGCGGCGGGCAGGGCCGCGGCCGACTCCGGCGTGTCGTCGAGGTCGGCCAGCACGAACCGGCCGGGTTCCTCGCTCTGCGCGGAGCGCAGCAACCCGAGCAGCGGTGTGCCAGCCAGGTTCGGTACGTCCTCGCCATCGGCCACCGCGACCGCACCGCGGGTCACGACCACCAGGCGCGCACCGGCGAACCGGGGGTCGGCGAGCCAGGACTGCAGCAGTGCCAACACTTCCGTCGTCGCCGCCCGCGCACGGTCGGCCTGCGCGCCCGCGCCGGGTTCGTGCGGGAACAGCACGACGTCCGGGACGTCACCGGTGCACGCGGCGAGGTCGGGGCGGGCACCGGCACCGAGCCGGTCCGCGAGCCCGCCGGTGTCGGGGCCGAGCACGACCCAGTCACCGCGTGCTGGCGGCTCCGGGAGCGGCACCTCGGTCCACCGGATCCCGAACAGTGAGTCGGCGCCGGGGCGGTGGCCACGGTGGAGGGCACCGGCGGGCAATGGCGCCAGCACCACCGAGCCGACCGAGGCGACCGGCGTGCCGTCGGTGTCCGCGAGGTCGATCGCGAACGCGCCCGACCCGTCGCGGACGAGCCGCACCCGCAGCGCGTCCGGCGCGGCGGCGTACAGCGCCACGTCGCGCCACTCCAGCGGCAGGGACGTCGCCGCGACGTCGGTGGCGTGCAGAGCGCCCTCGAGCAGTGCCGGGGGCAGCGCGCACCCGCGTGGCGCCTCGTCGGGCAGCGTGACCTCGGCGAAGATCTCAGCGGGCGTATCGTCGGCGCCTCGGCGTTCCCAGACCCGTTCCAGGCCCTGGTAGGCGGGCCCGCAGACGATCCCGGCCGCGGCCAGCAGCGCGTAGCGGTCGGCCCCGTCGCCGCGGTCAACACGGGACGCGTCGGCCGGTGGCCACTCGGCGGGCATGGCCCGGTGTGCCGGGACCGCGACGTCCCCGACGACACCGACGGCGTGCCGAGTCCACGCCGCGCTCTCGTCGTCCGCCGCGCGGGTGTGGATCTCGACGCGCCTGCCGTCCCCCGCCTCGGGGCCGACCGACACGTTCAACGCGAGCGCACCCGTGCCGGGCAGCGCCAGCGGCGTCTCGACGGTCAGCTCCCGCAGGCCGGGACAACCGGTCTGCTCGCCCGCGTGCAGTGCGAGGTCGACCAGCGCGGCGCCGGGCAGCAACGCGGTGTCGGTGGCATCGGCGAGGACGTAGTCGCCGAGCCACTGCTGCCGCCCGGGGGCGAGCCGCCCGGTCAGCACGACCCCGCCGGTGCCGGGCACCGGCACGGCGGCGCCGAGCAGCGGGTGCTCCGCCCGGGTCTGCCCGACGGACGCGGCATCGCCACCGCCCGCGTCACCGACGTCGAGCCAGTAGCGGGACCGCTGGAACGCGTAGGTGGGCAGGTCGACGGAGCCGGTGCCGGGCAGCACGTTCTCCCACGCCACGTCGACACCACGCACCCACGCCTCGGTGAACGAGGTGAGGACCCGGTCCTGACCGCCGTCGTCGCGGCGGAGCGTGCTCACCACGATGGTGTCCCCCGCGCCATCCTCGGCGCCGTCCTCCGCGTCCTGCGTCGTCTCGCTCAGCGCGGCCATCAGCATGGGGTGCGCGCTCACCTCGATGAACGCGTCGTGCCCGTCGGCGGCCAGCGCCCGCACCGCGGCCATGAACACGACCGGTTCACGCATGTTGCGGTACCAGTAGTGGGTGTCCATCCCGCTGGTGTCGAGCCGGCCACCGGTCACCGTGGAGTACAGCGGCACCGAGGACTCGCGCGGGCGGACCGGTGCCAGCACGGCGAGCAGGTCGTCCCGCAGACCGTCGACCTGCGGGGAGTGCCCCGCGGTGTCGACGCCCGGAATCCAGCGGCAGCGCCAGCCCGCCTCGGTGAACTCGTCCACCATCTCGGTGAGCGCTTCCGGGTCGCCGGACACGGCGCACGAGCCCGCGCTGTTGACCGCGGCCACGGCGAGCCGGTCGGCCCAGCGGCCGAGCCGGTCGGCGACCTGCCCGGCGGCGGCCAGCACGGACACCATGCCCCCTCGGCCCGCCAGGGTCAGCCACAGCTTGCTGCGCTCGGCCACGACCAGGGCGGCGTCCTCGATGGACAGCGCACCCGCGACGTAGGCGGCGGCGATCTCGCCCTGCGAGTGGCCGACCACCGCGTCGGGCTCGACCCCGGCCGCGCGCCACACCGCGGCCAGCGACACCATCATCGAGAACAGCACCGGTTGCACGACGTCGACGCGTTCCATCGGCGGCGCGCCGTCGACACCGTGCAGGACGTCGAGCACCGACCAGCCGAGCCGGTCCGAGAGCACCCGCGCGCACGCGCTCAGCTCGTCGCGGAACACCGGGGAGGACTCCCAGAGCGCGGCCGCCATGCCCGCCCACTGCTGGCCCTGACCGGGGAACACGAACACCGTGCGGCGCGGCCGGGCGGATCCCTGGATCACTGCTGTCGCCTCGCGACCCTCCGCGAGCGCGGTCAGCGCAGCGAGGTCCCCGCCGGGCACCCCGGCGCGGAACTCCAGCGCCGAGCGGGCCGTGGCGAGCGCACCGGCGACAGCCGCACTGTCCACAATGGACGAACGGGCGAACTCGGCGAGCCGCGCCGCCTGCCCCCGCAGCCCGGCGGCCGACGCGCCGGACAGCAGCCACGGCACCGGCTCCCCGGTGGACTGTCCCGGCGCGGCGGCGGGTTCTGGCACCTGCTCCAGCACGACGTGGGCGTTGGTACCGCTGATGCCGAACGACGAGACGGCGGCGCGGCGGGCGCGGCCCTGCTCCGGCCAGTCCCGCTGCTCCTGCAGCACGCGCACACCGGCGTTCCAGTCCACGTGCGGAGTGAGCTCTTCGGCGTGCAGGCTCTTGGGCAGGGTGCCCGCGTGCATCGCCATGACCATCTTGATGACGCCGCCGACCCCGGCCGCGGCCTGTGCGTGGCCGAGGTTGGACTTCAGCGATCCCAGCCACAGCGGCCGGTCCTCCGGCCTGCCCCGGCCGTAGGTGGCGATCAGCGCCTGCGCCTCGATGGGGTCGCCGAGCGGGGTGCCGGTGCCGTGCGCCTCGACGACGTCCACGGCGTCGGTGCCGAGCCCGGCCACGGCCAGCGCCTGCTCGATGACCCGGACCTGGGACGGTCCGTTGGGTGCGGTGAGGCCGTTGGACGCGCCGTCCTGGTTGACCGATGAGCCGCGCACCACGGCGAGCACCCGGTGCCCGTTGCGGCGCGCGTCGGACAGCCGCTCCACCAGGAGCGTGCCCGCGCCCTCGGCCCACGCGGTCCCGTTGGCGGCGGCGGAGAACGCCTTGGCCCGGCCGTCCACCGACAGCGCACGCTGGCGGCTGAACTCGATGAACGAGCCCGGGGTGGCCATGATCGCGACCCCGCCCGCCAGCGCGAGCGAACACTCACCAGCCCGCAGCGCCTGGCACGCCAGGTGCAGTGCGACCAGTGACGACGAACAGGCCGTGTCCACCGTGACCGTCGGGCCCTGCAGACCGAACGTGTAGGCGACGCGGCCCGCCATCACGCTGCCGGAGCCGCCGGTGAAGTTGTAGCCCTCGACCTCTTCCGCCGCGGCCCCGAGACGGGAGACGTAGTCGTAGTACATGCCGCCGGTGAACACGCCCGTGTCGCTGCCACGCAGGTCCGCCGGGTCGATGCCCGCGCGTTCGAAGGCCTCCCACGAGGTCTCCAGCATCAGCCGTTGCTGCGGGTCCATGGCGAGCGCCTCGCGCGGGCTGACACCGAAGAACTCGGCGTCGAACCCGGCGATGTCGTCGACGAACCCGCCCTCACGCACATAGGTCCGGCCCGGTCGCTCCGGGTCGGGGTCGTAGATCGCCTCGACGTCCCAGCCCCGGTCCGCCGGGAACCCGGACACGACGTCGCGGCCATCGGCCACGACCCGCCACAGGTCCTCCGGGGTGCGCACACCGCCGGGGAACCGGCACGCCATGCCGACGATCGCGATCGGCTCGTCCACCGGGGCGACCCGCGCGGTCGTGGTCGTGGCGGCCGGTGCGGGGGCCAGCTCGGCGGCGATGAACGCGATGAGCCGCTGCGGGCTCGGGTGGTCGAACAGCACCGAGGCCGGCAGCCGCAGTCCGGTCGCCGCGTTGAGCCGGTTGCGCAGCTCGACCGCGGTCAGCGAGTCGAACCCGAGGTCCCGGAAGGCGCGGGTGAGGTCGATCGTGCTCGTGCCGTCGTGGCCGAGCACCACGGCGATCTCGGTGCGGAGCAGGTCCTCGATCTCCCGCTCGCCCCTCGGTGTGGCGGGCCGGGTGGCGGCGGTGGCGACCGCGGTGGGTGCGGTGCGCCGCGTGAGGGCGCGGAAGACGTGCGGCAGCTCGTCGTGGGCGTCCGGCGCGCGCAACGTCGCCGCGTCGGTGCGCAGCGGCACGGGTACCGCGTCGTCGAGTGCGCACGCGGCGTCGAACAGGGCGAGGCCGTCGGCGTCGGAGAGGGGCGCGAGGCCCGCCCTGGCCATCCTGGTGCGGTCGGCGGTCCCCAGTTCGGCACCCATGCCGCTCGCCCACAGCCCCCACACGAGCGAGGCCGCGGGCAGCCCGGCGGCGCGGCGCTGCCGGGCGAGCGCGTCCAGGACGGCGTTCGCGGCGGCGTAGCTGGCCTGGCCCGCGAGGCCGACCGTGCCGGAGATCGAGGAGAACAGCACGAACGCGGCCAGGTCGTGGTCCCGGGTCAGCTCGTCGAGGTGCAGTGCGGCGTCGGCCTTGGGCGCGAGCACCGCGTCGATCCGCTCGGGCGTCAGCGACGGCAGCACGCCGTCGTCGAGCACACCGGCGGTGTGCACGACCGCGGTCAACCGCACCGTGCCGAGCAGCGCGGCCACCTCGGCACGGTCGGCCACGTCGCAGGCCGCGACGCGCACCCGCGCACCGCGTGCCTCGAGGTCCGCGACCAGTTCGTCCGCGCGGGGCGCGGCGGGCCCGCTGCGGCTGACGAGCAGCAGGTCCCGGACATCGTGCGCGGTCACCAGATGGCGGGCGACGAGACCGCCGAGCACGCCGGTGCCACCGGTGACGAGCACGGTGCCGTCGCCGAAGTCCGCCACACCGGCGGGGGTGGCGGGCACCAGCCGAGGGACGCGGACGACGCCGTCGCGAATGGACAGTTCGCGTTCGTCGAGCGCGGTGACGGCGTGCGGCAACAGTTCGCGGGCCGCCGAGGTGCCGTCGAGGTGGACGAGGGTGACGCGGCCGGGGTTCTCCGTGGCCGCGGCGCGGAACACGCCCCACGCGGCCGCGTTCGCGACGGTGTCGCCGACGGTCGCGACGACGAGCCGGTCCGCGCGGTCCTCGGCGAGCCACTCCCGCACCACCGCCGCCGCGTGGTGCGCGGCGGTGTGCACGTCGTCGGCGGGCGGGCACACGACGACCGGCACCTCGGCGGGGATGTCCTGCCGTGCCACCGGGAGTTCCTGCCAGTCGAGTCGCAGCAGGCCGCCCGCGGCGGGCCGGGTGGCGGACGCGGCCAGGGGCCGTACCCGCAGCGCGGTCACGGACAGCACCGGGCGGCCCGCCGGGTCCACGGCGGTCAGTGCGTACTCGCCGTCGGCGGCGGGGGTGAACCGGACACGCAGCCGCACCGCGCCGGTCGCGTGCAGCCGGGCGCCTTCCCACGAGAACGGGACGCGCCCCTCCCCCGGCTCCTCTGGCGCGCCGAACACGACCGCGTGCAGTGCCGCGTCCAGCAGTGCGGGGTGCAGTGCGAAGGCATCGGGTGCCGCGGCGCCCGGCAGCGCGACCTCGGCGAAGACCTCGGCGGCGGCACCGTCACCGCGCCGCCACACCCGCTCCAGGCCGCGGAACGCGGGCCCGTAACCGAACCCTCGGCCGGCGACCCGGTCGTGGAGGTCGTGGAGGTCGTCGAACGGGATCTCGTCGGCACCCTCGGGCGGCCACTCGGCGAGTGCCTCGCCGGCCTGCGCGAGCGAGGGCGCCACCGCACCCTGTGCGTGGCGGGTCCACCCGTCGCCCGCCTCGGCGTACAGCTCGGCGGACCGGCGGCCGTTCTCGTCTGGCGTGCCCAGCCGCAGCTGCACGCGCACCGACCCGCCCCCGGGCAGCACGAGCGGCTGTTCCAGGACCAGTTCCTCGACGGTGTCGGCACCGAGGTGGGTGCCGCCCGCGATGGCGAGGTCGAGCAGTGCCGTACCGGGCACCACGACCCGGTCCTGGATGACGTGCTGGGCGAGCCACGGGTGGGTGTGCCGGGAGATCCGGCCGGTGAGCACGTACTCGTCGGTGTCGGCGACGTGGATGGCGGAGCCGAGCAGCGGGTGGCCGGTGGCGTCCACGCCGAGCGGCCGGGCCGCGCGCTGGGGGGCGTCGCCGGACAGCCAGTACCGCTGCCGCTGGAACCGGTAGGTGGGCAGCTCGACCCTCGGTCCCGCGCCGAAGAACGCGTGCCAGTCCACGTCGGCACCGCGCACGTGCAGTTCGGCCAGCGCGGTGACGGCCGCGCGGGGCTCGTCCCGGTCCTTGCGCAGCACCGGGAGGAACGCCGCGTCCTCGACGCAGTCGCGGCCGAGTGCGGTCAGCGCGCCGTCCGGGCCGAGTTCGACGAACGACGTGACGTCCTGGGCCCGCAGCCACCGCACGCCGTCGGCGAAGCGGACCGCCGCACGCACGTGCCGCACCCAGTACCCCGGATCGGTCAGCTCCCCGGCAAGCCGACCGGTCACATTCGACACCACCGGAACCACCGGCTCGTGAAACGTCAAACCCTCCGCCACCACACGGAACTCGTCGAGCATCCCGTCCATGTGCGCCGAATGGAACGCATGACTGACCCGCAGCCGCTTCGCGCGACGGCCCTCGCGGCGGAACCGTGCCACCAGCGCGTCCACCTCGCCGGGTGCCCCGGAGATCACGGTGGCGAGCGGACCGTTCACCGCGGCGATCGACACGCCGTCCGGCAACGCGGCCACAACGTCGGCCTCCGCCGCCTCGACGGCCGCCATCGCACCACCGGGCAACGCCTGCATCAACCGGCCCCGCGCGGCCACCAGCGCACACGCGTCCGGCAGCGACAACACACCAGCCACATGCGCCGCGACGATCTCACCAACCGAGTGACCCATCACGAAATCGGGCCGCACCCCCCACGACACCAGCAACCGGTACAGAGCCACCTCGAACGCGAACAACGCGGGCTGCGTGAACTCCGTACGATCAACCAGATCCGAATCCCACGCCGACCGCACCGACACCTCGAA